>JBGSVD010000032.1:0-17943 GCA_041753135.1 Planctomycetaceae bacterium | reverse complement strand
TAACCCAACTTCCCCAGCTCATTGTGGAAACACTGAGTTTCCTGCGGTTTCAGGTCAAAAGTTTACACTACATCTTGCGTTGGATTATTTTGGCCGGGAGTTTCAGACGGAGTTTTTCGAGGAGGATTTGCTGGTGATCGGTGGGTTTTGAGATGCAACGAGTCCTGATCTCTGGCCCGGAGCGGGTTGGCAGGACCACGTCCATCGAGCGGATATCCGAAAGTTCCGCAAGGACTCGACGGGGTTCGTTACCGAGGCCAGCCTTGAGGCAAAGCTGGCCTAAAGTTTTCCACAGCACATACGCGATGAAGCACACGAAGATGTGAGCCAGCACGCGGTCCTCTTTCTGATGCCAGATTGGACGCAGCGACAGATCACTCTTGTGAATGCGAAAGGCGGCCTCTGCTTCCGTCAACTGGATGTAGGCCTTCCAAAGATCTTCGTCAGACCAATCGACCACGTTTGTGCGAAGCAGATAGCAGCCTGCGCTCAGTGTCGCCCAGTCGCGGGACGCTTCGATCTTTGACCACTCGATCCGAGCTGCTGCGGTATCCGTCTTTGTCACCTTCACGTCAAAGAGTTTCGCCGCGCGGGTGTTCTGGCCAAGGAGTCGTCCAATCTCACGCTCGACGGTCATCGGATCCCGCTTCTGCTTCTCGCAACGAGCCTTCATGCGAGTCAGGCCATCGACGATCTTCTTTTCGAATCGCTGCGTCATGCCTTCCTCCTTCTTTGATCGTTCCCGACTGCGACACAAAATAAAGCGTTCTGGTGACCCCGCAGAGTACTCCGGTGCATTACGTTGTAAACACGCAGAGTCGCTGGCAGGCATCGTGACAAACTTCACTTCCAGACCGTCGCGGATACTGTGCCAGTCGTCTTTCAGAATGTCCTGTTCAAATTTCTTCAGCATCGATTTCGGCGTGCCGATGATATATCGCCGACCGCCATCGCGAAGGAATTCGATGTTATCTTCGCTGACCATGCCACGGTCCATCACCCAGATGCGATCGCTCTTGCCATAGCGTTTCTCCATCATCTCCACGATGTGTTCCACCGTTGAAACATCAGCCGTATTTCCCGCGAATACCTCATACCCCAAAGGCATGCCGCACTTCGAAACAACGAGTGCAATGCAGACTTGTTTGCAGTCACTTCGCTGGTCTCGCGAGTAGCCTCGCTGCGCCAAAGGGAAGTCCGCTCGACCTTCAAAAAATGTGCTGGTGACGTCGTACATCAGCAGGTCGTATTCAAGATCAAACAGTTCGCCCATGCGATTCTTCAGATGGACTTCGAGTGCCTCTTTGTGCGGGAGCAGCTTGTCGAGACATCGATACAGACGATTGTCATCAACCTGGTCTTCGCTCACACCAAGCAGATCTGACACCGATGTTTTTGGATACCATTGCTCTGAAATATAGAGCTCACTGGACGGCTCAAGCAGTCTTGCGATGATGAGGATGAGTGATGTCACATCCCACGGGACAGATTCTCTTCCGTCTTCCATCACGTTCTGCAGAAGCGTGTCGAGTTGCAGTGTTCTTATCAGATGCAGGGCCATCCATGGGCCACCAAACTGACGCAGATTTTCAACACGAACTCCGGCAGCATTGACTTCCACCCAGCGCGGTTGCGACGTCGACTCATCGTCGAATTCAAATTGCAGTTGATGATTGAGCGGCTGCTGGCGGCTCTGCTGGTCGTGCCCGGCAGACTGCTTTGCTTCTTCGGCCGCGCGAAGTACTCCGAGCCGCCCGGCATCATCCAGCTTGCCGAGCCATGCCACGACTCGTTGCCGCGGCCCACTCGCGGTGCGATAAGATTCGACAAGCGCCCAGTACGCATGCCGCTGGCCATTCTTCGTTCGAAATGTCTGTCGAATAAACATGACGAGGAATGCTATCGACCAATTTGAGACCGCCAAGAGGTCTGGTCGTCACTACATCCTGTTTCAAACCGCCGCCAAACGACTTACGAAAATGCCCCGTCAAAAAGACTGGGAAAAAAATCTCGCCGCCACGAGTTTTCTTTCCAGTTGGGGAGGTTGGGTTAACGCGCTGGACATAGGTCAGATTAAAGGTGCGTTTCGTCACAGTGTCTTGTCACAGTGTCTTGTCACAGTGTCTTCAGGTATTCCAGCACTGCCTGCTTTTCTGGTTCGGACAGCACATTCGGGAACGTGTGACCGTCGCCGCTCTTGCCGAACTGACGTGTGTCAAAATAGCTGCGGCGGAACACCAGGTCGTCACTACTGTGAGGCATCTCCGACACTTGCTCAATTGTGAGTCCCACTTTTTCTTCGTCCATCTGGGCAGAAACAGGCCGCCAGACTGCTGGTCGATCGTCAGGATGCATCAGGTGCCAAAGCGTGGGGACACTGCCGTTGTGCAGATAAGGTGCGCTGGCCCAGATCCCGTCGAGCGGAGGAGCAACGTAGCCATCGGGATCAGTGAGCGTCTGTTGAGCGTCTGCTTCACCCGCGTGCGCAAACCAACTGTCGGCGTATTTCTTTCGGCCTTCCTCTGTGAGAGCTGTCAGTCGCACGGGATCGGTGCCAATTTCGTCCAGCGGAACTCGCACGTTTGGATAGCTCCAATCGTCGCCGTATGTTCCATGACACTTCGAACAGTTTTGGACGAACAGCGGTTTTCCGCGACTGGCGAGTGTCTGATCAATGGGGCGTATATACCTTGGAGGCCGAAGCGAAGTGATATAGGCCAGAACGTCACGAAAATTGTCTTCGTGTTTCCTGTAGAAATCCGGGCCATTTTCCGGGACCAGTGTGAATTGCATCAGCCCACGATGCCCCTTCTCTGCGAACCCGTCGATGTACATGGCCGGCCGTTTGAAGAAGTACCACCACGGTGGCGCGTCCATGTCATGATTCACAAAGAACTTGGGCGGAGTGAACAGCAGGTTCAACTGGGAGTCCCGCGCGTTCATCAGCCCCATGCCAAACACAACCGCGTTGGTGGTCCCGTTGGTTGTGCCCAGCGGGATCGCGATCGCGCCCAGATCCATGCGACTGGGCCGCTTCCCCTGTCGCAATTTGGTCTGAAAAGTCTCTTCCGTGAGAGACTGCAGGGCGAAGCGGTTATTCGGCGCGCCGGCCATCGGCGTTCCATAAACGGTGCCCCCGTGACACGCGAAGCAATTCATCGACCAGCCACGGTCGGCGGTCACCACGTACTGCAGCGGTTTTCCGGAATCATCACCCGGTCGGGTCGTGAGCCCATAGCGATCGAAAGCCATGGCCCTTCGCTCGGCGGGGGAAACGATGGCTGCCTTCGACTTCAGAGGCTGCGGCCAGGCTTTCCAAACCTCGTCAAAGGTTGATTCATGGAAGTCCGCAGGAATCAGCGCCGTGTCAGTCAAAAACCGGTACCCACGTTCAGCCGCTGTATTGGCCGGAGCGGCCGAATCTGACGCAAGGCCCTGAACCAGGCTCAACGGAATCAGGAACGCAGTGATGGCAAAAAACAGGAACTGCTGCAACATGGGCTTTTGCTCGCGTAGCCTGCGGACTCCGGATCGGGGAAATGCGTCTCCGGGGAGATAGTAGTCCTGTCATTCTTCCTCGTCGCGTGGAAACTTCCTGATCACCGGATTCCGTTCTTCAAAACATCAATCCGACGGCAACATGGCCCACAATTCCGGACGACCTACGTTGCAGTGAACGGCCCTTGCAAGCGGACCACCGAATGCCCAGCTCAGGTAGAGCGCAGTCCTCGCGACATTCCACGCAATCACATGTTGCGAACCTTCCTTCGCAAGCGACAACAGCCTGCGTTCGGGACAGGGGATTGGCTGGAAGATGGATTCGGCCGATGCAGAACGCGTCGGGTCCTGTTCTGTAAGCTCGTCGATCTCACGAATGGCCTCCTGGAGTTCGACCGTGCTGACGTGAGCCGCAACGTAGTGATCCAATGCGAAAACGCTCTGCCGGTTGAGCGCCGGAAGTAGCAGCAAGCCCAGGAACGAAAGCAGCAGGAACCATAGAAATGCGGTGACGAGATTGGCGACCGAAACAATCGCGCCTCCAGACAGCAGAATCGCCACCGTGAAGCTGATGATGTTCCATAGCATGGCCCCAAAAATACCGCGAACCCGCCCACCAGAATCTCGAGCAGCAATTCGACGCTCTATCAACAAATCCAGATTCGACGGGTTCAAACGCGTCCGCCAATCTGCGGGAATCACGATACTCTCGAACCCCGGCATTCCAGTGATCCCTCCAGCGAACCTTGGATCGAAATGCGGCACGAACTGAATTGCACCGTGGCCTGCTGCCCCCGCAGTTTGACCCGCCATCGTGCACCAGATCAACTTCTGACCAGCAAGCAGAGCAATCTGTATCATCGCGAAGATGACGATCAGCCATGGAGCTCCGACTCCTCGCCCAATCTGCAGGTAAATAAAGAACGTGACGGAGTAAAAAATGATCTGGATTCCAACGGACCGAACCCAGCGTCTCAGCCACACGCTCAACTTCGGAGTTTGATTTTCCAACGAAACAGGAATCCAAATGCCTCCGATGAGATCGAATGGCAAAAGCAAAAGTGCAGCGAAGGCGAAAAACGTCAAGAACGCTATAAAGTCAGCGGGTCCACCGCTGAGCGTTTCCGCAAACAGCGCGCCAGGAGAATCAGAGAAAAGCATGGCGGCGGCGATTGTTACAAGTGTTCCCACACAGCAAATCCCTGTCCACAGGCGTGCCTTTCCAGGATTCATCTCATTTCCTCGGCTTGATGGTCGGTCACGATACGTTTAAACACTCGGTCCAAGGCGAAACGTGCTGCCGGGCTCGCAGCCTGAACAAACGTAAGTGCTTGTCGCCGATTCGGCGCTTGTGAAGTCTGTACCGCGTTGGATCACGACAGGTAACACCTCAGGTGATAAACTCTCTGCCTTTTATGGATATCGCGTTGACGATCGCCATGGACAAACGGACTGGAGTTCGCTGAACTTCCGCTGATTTCTAAACCGGCCTGTATCTGAACAGTTCGACGTCTTTAAAAAGACAAGACTTTGGTTGGCCTGAAATGATCCAAGCTCCACCTTTCTCGACTGCAACCCAATCTGTTTTCGTTGTCTGTATTCTCGCGACAGCGCTCTTTTTTGGTGGCATTGCGTGGGCTCAGGTCTTTTTAACGGCGATTGTCTTGCGAAGCCGACCAGAGTTTCGAGACGAACGTTTGTTACTCATGGCAGGCAGTTTGCTTTGGCTGGCGATCTTTCGCTGGATTCTCGTCCGTCAACTGTTCTTTCCCTACACGATGCATTTGGCAGCCTGTGCAGTGCTCTTTGCATCGAGCGAGGAGATGTGGCGAGGTTACGTGAGAGGTCTGATCGTCGTTGCTGTTTTCATCGCGATCAGATTTCTGCAAGGTGCCACAAATCGAGTCCTGAGCATCGAGTTAATTGTTGCTGGAGTCATTCTCGCTTCTGCCATCGTCTTGTATCAGCTCACGCCTAAAAACACTGCCTCAAGAGCGATCGTTGTGGTCCTGTCTTCACTCGCGGCGGTTGCCGGTCTTGCCATTTAGAATGCCCTAGACAATGAATGCGGAGAGCATTCCGTTTGGTAAGCTCATCCAGCTCCAGATGACTGCGGAAGTCTTTGGCAAGCGTCTTCGGCTGTTCCGTGAAGACGATTGAGCGCGGAATGAAAGAACTGAATGAGTTGCCCAATGATCCGGCGGATGGGCGCGTCCGTCGTCCCGGCGGAGGTCGAAAAAAAAGTCGACAGTGATCCGCAGCTTCAGGAAAATCTGAAATCGGTGCTGGAAGAACGCACTGCGGGCGACCCGGATGACGATCGTGTCAAGTTTACAGAAATGACACCGCCACAGATTTCTGCCGCCGTGACGGCCATGGGGACACCCGTCAGTCCCGGCATCGTTCGCAACTGGCTGGAAGATGAAGGGCTCGCACTGCACAAGATGGAAAAGAATCTGGCGGGTGGCGAATCTCCAGACCGAGATGCTCAGTTTTGCCACATCGCGAGACTGAAGCAAAGATATCTGGATGCCGGTAATCCTGTGTTTTCCATTGATACCAAGGCCAAAGAGCACCTGGGGCAACTGTTTCGCAAAGGCCGAGTCTGGACAGAGGAAGCATTTCAGTGCTTTGACCATGACTTTCCCAGTTGGGCCACCGGAGTGGTGATCCCGCACGGCATCTACGACCTGGCATTGAATCTGGGACACATCAACATCGGATTGAGCCATGACACCAGCGAGTTCGCCTGTGACAGCTTCCGCTGGTTCTGGAAATGCATCGGCCAACAGCGTCATCCCGAGGCGACAGAGATCCTGATTTTATGCGATGCGGGCGGTAGCAATTCCGCGAATCAGTACCTTTTCAAACATGACCTTCAATTGCTGGCGAACGATCTGGGCCTTCCGATCCGAGTGGCTCACTATCCCAGCTACTGTTCGAAGTACAACCCAGCTGATCGCCGCTTCTTCCCTCACGTCAGCCGCGCCTGTCAGGGAATGTTGTTTGACTCACTGGACACAGTCGTGCGTCTGTTTCGCCGCGCCTCGACCACCACCGGCCTCCGCACGACTGTCCACGTTATTCGCAACGCCTATGAGACTGGTCGCAAACTGGCCGCTGACTTCAAAGACACGATGGCCATCAAATTCGGAAGAATACTTCCAAAATGGAACTATTCCGCCATACCTCAAACATCAGATAATTATTAATAGGCCGGTCCTAAGCGGCCCCAAACTGCTCCGGTCCGACACGCTTCTGTCGCATCAATCTGATTTACGGCATCGCTTGGATTTCGTCCCGCCGCGCGCTCCGATTGACGACATCGACCAAGTGAACTTAGCCGCAGGAACATCGCTCGGTCGATGTGACCGGAGCAGGTTGCGACCCAGCACAAAGTTGCTTCGGTCGGTCTCATTCGGGCAGGTCGCGTTGAGCAATGTGTGTGCGGAGTGTCGGCTGGTGAGTTGGCCGGCTAATTGAAGGAGTTCCGGCATTCATGGACAAGCATTGGCGGGGGTGGTGGTTGGTCGGATCGACCCGGTGGCGTTTCTTCCAGCTAAATGGGGTGGGCGAAGTGCGATAATTGTCCTTTGGCTCCTGGATTTGCCGTTTGCCGGGGCTGAGTGTTGGCGAGGACACATCGCCTACTCGGCAATTGATCGCAGTACAAACTCGGTTTGCGAACGCGGCACATACTGAGCTTGTCGCGGTGAACATCGCTTGTTTCGTCAGCATTTCCGTTAGTGGTTGTTCTTTGTATGATCACGTCCATGAGCGACGTGACGCAAATCTTGAACGCTGTCACTGCTGGAGATGCGGCAGCGTCCAGCCAGCTTTTGCCGCTTGTGTATGATGAGCTGCGGAAACTGGCCGCGTGGAAACTGGCGTCGGAACGCCAGGCCAGACATTGCAGCCGACGGCTCTTGTGAATGAAGCCTGGCTGCGTTTGGTGGGTGACGACGAATCTCAGTGGGACAGTCGCGGCCACTTCTTTGCGGCGGCGGCTGAGGCGATGCGGCGAATTCTGGTCGACAACGCTCGTCGCAAAGGAAGCCTCAAACGCGGAGGCGACCGATTACAGGCCGACATCGACGTTGAGTCCCTGATTGCAGCCCCGGAACCGTTCGAAGATTTGCTGGCTCTGGACGACGTGCTGAATCAACTGGCAACCGCCGATCCCGAGGCGGCTCAGTTGGTGAAGCTCCGCTATTTCGTCGGCCTGTCGCTCGAGGAATCCGCAGGAATCCTCAACGTTTCCCCTCGAACCGCCGATCGATTGTGGGCCTATGCAAGGGCCTGGTTGCATCAGGCTTTGGAGGGCGGCGATAGGAACTCGCCATAATCTTCAAAAATGTTTGGCGTCGTTTTCTGTTCGATTTCGCATTGTCTGTCAGCGTGGTTCCGGACAATGCCGGTCCCGCAAAAACTTCAAATACACATCGTTCTTCTGCGAGTGATCGCCAAGATGTGTGTTTTCGGCGAGCAGGGGGTCGATCCCTTGATGGAATGCGTCGTCAAGGATCAGGGGACTCACGTCCCTCTGCTCGCCGTTAAGTGAAGTGTGCCCAGATTTGGCCTGATGCGATGGATGAACGGTCAATATTCTTTCAAACGCTGGACAAAGACGACCCCTCAGATCGGGAAGCGTTTCTGGATGACGCATGCGCCGGGAATGAGGCGTTGCGACAGCGTATTGAGGCGCTGCTTCGATCCCATGCAAACGCGGGGCAGTTTCTGAATACGCCCGTTGCGCAACAGTTTGCTACTCAGGAAAATCCATTCGCCGATCGACCGCAGGTTTTTTCGGGAAACGACGCTGTCGAGACCTCAGAAAAGCTGCGATCACTGAGTTTCCTGGCACCTTCGCAGCGACCCGATTCGCTTGGCATCCTTGGGCAATATGAAATCCTGCAAATCATTGGCCGGGGCGGCATGGGCACGGTGTTTCGAGCCGTCGATGCGAAGTTGAATCGGACGGTCGCGATTAAAGTGCTGGCTCCGGCACTGGCTGCGATGGAATCCGCCCGGCAGCGATTTGTGCGAGAAGCTCAGACGGCGTCCGAAACGTGAGCTGCTGGAATCTCGAATTGGGCACCGCTCAGGAGTTGCCAAACGAACACAGCGTTGAAACATCTGAAAGTGCCTTCAGCCCGGATGACCGTTGGCAAGCTTTTGCAAAAGATGACGGAACGGTTCAACTGCAGGATTCAGAAACCGGTGTTGCTCAGCAAGTCTTTACTGGGAAGCAGCCGTTTACAAAGCTGCGAATCAGTTCCAGAGGCAAACTCCTGGCGGCTGTCAACAACGCTCCGGCACCTGCGTTATGCGTCTGGCGATTAGAGACATCGGTCGACCGAGTTCTGACGGGGCACACGAAGGACATTGTCGACTTGGCGTTCAATTCCGCAGAGAGTCAGGTGGCTACTGTTTCTCGCGACGGGACCACAAGGATCTGGAACCTTGCCCCTGGAACCACGGGCGTTCAGGTGATCGATGTTGCTGGGCTTGGAGAAGAGATGTCCGTAGCCTTCTCCTCGGAAGGCCGTCATGTGGCGGTTGGCTATAACGACGGCACCATTGCGATTTTCCGTGTTGACCAATAGACATCTTAGGCGAGCGGAGCGACGTAAGTCGCCCGATCCGTCCAACAACGGCCTGTGCGAGATTCAACCGCCCGTCGCCCTGTCAAAACACCGCCGTTCAACGCGTGAACGAACCACGTTCAATTTCCCCGTAACAACATCCGCTCCAAAATCGGAGGACTTACGTCCTGCCGCTCGCCGCAGTATCGCCCCTGGCGAGCGGAGCGACGTAAGTCGCCCGATCCGTCCAGCCAACGGCCCGTGCGAGATTCAAACCGCCCATCGCCCCGCGAAACACCCCCGTTCAACGCCGTGAAAACGAACCACGGTCGATTTGCCCTGCAACCACGTCCGCTCATTGATCGGAGGACTTACGTCCTTCCGCTCGCCGTTGTCGGTGGAAAAATGTACCACACGTGGGTAACGTCCGCGAACTCTTCTGGAGATCGCCATGGGCAAACCTTCCTGCGACAGATACTGGCTTCTCACATGGACAATGTACGGAAACCGACTGGCTGGCGATGCGCGTGGATTCGTCAGCAATGTTCGCGTCGGACCAGGGCCGGAAGTGCGACACAACATCCCGGGTACGCCGTTCGATCGGAACATCCCTCGCCTTGAAAAACACGTTCGAGAACACATGAAGGGACCTCCGGTTCGGATTGAACTCGCGCAAGCGGAAGCGTTGCTGGATCAGTTTCAGGAGACCTCAGAAATCCGCAATTGGTTCTTGATGGCGGTCTCGATCATGGCCCAGCACATTCATCTTGTCGTCGGAGTCCCTGGCGATCCGGATCCAGATGACGTATTGAACGACTTCAAGCGTTACGGAAGTCAGTGTCTGAATAAGTCGTGGGAAACTCCGAAGAGCGGTCGATGGTGGACTCGTGGCGGATCAAAACGCAAACTTGCGGATGACACAGCGATACTTGCCAGCGTCAGTTATACGATCGATCAGGAATTCCCACTCGTGATCTGGACCGCACCGATTCCGGAACTGAATCTCCCCGGCGGAAGAATCGTATAACCCCGGCGAGCGGAGCGACGTAAGTCGCCCGATCTGTCCCCCAACGGCCCATGCGAGATTCAACCACCCGTCGCCCGGTCAAACACCCCGGTCAAACACCCCGTTCAACGCCGCGTGAACGAACCACGGTCGATTTGTCTGCACACCACGTTCACTCCAAAATCGGAGGACTTACGTCCTGCCGCTCGCCGGGGTGGCGTCCTGTTCGAACCCGTTTTCGCCGTGTTTTTGACCCTGTCGAAGAAATCGCAAAATACTTTGCCGAACTATGCGCGCGGATTTCGCATGAATGAACGTCCGATGAAAAACGGCAACGGCCGCATTGAGTAATTTGCGAGTCGGAGACGATGCGTTTTCGCAAGCCGAGAATCTTCTGGCTGTTGTTTTTTGGAACGCTCAATACGGCCCATCCGAATGACCTGGGCAACGTCTTTTCCTTCACACTAATCAGCGGCACCGGGTCAACGGACAACGGGGCGTTCACGCTCGATCCCGATGGCACACTCAAAACCGCCGCCATCTTTGAAGTCGCAGCGGCTCCGGTTGCCACGAAATCTGTGCAGTCAACGTTTTCACGAACTCCGACATTCTCATGGAGCGTCGTCGCGGGAGCCGTCAGCCATAAACTGTATCTGCGGAACGTGAACACTGGAGAAACAAGGAATTTGACAGCCATCACTGGCATATCATGGAAGCTCAGCCGTCGGTCCGATGGATTGCCGTATCCGGGGCCGCGAGTTACTCGCTGATTGTCCGGCGAAGCGTGGATTCGGTGAATGTCATTCGGCAGCCCGCACTGACTGCAACGTCCTACACATCGCCCACAACTTTGCCAGGCCGGAACCTATCGTGTATGGGTCCGTGCAGTCAGCACCAGCGGCGAAGTGAGCCTGTGGAGCCGCTCGTTCGATTTCACCGTGGCGGCAAACGCTTCTATGCCATTCATAGACCCCTCATCGCTTCACCCAATCTCAACGCCGCTTCTGGCTTTGCTGACGACAAATCGCAAGATCAATGATGCAAGCCAGCTGATTCCAGCCAACTCCAGTGATCCGGTCGCGGCGTCAGAAAAACGTCGTCTGACTCATGAGGCTGTGGGCCAAAACTCATCGGCGACGGTCCCGGTGAACAATCAAAATAAACAGCCGATCTCGGAGAAAGCAGAACTTCTGGACAGTCTGTTTTCACTCGATCCAGGCTTCGTCATCGAACACGCGGGCCAAGTCATGCGTCCTGTCACCGGATAGCCGTAAACCGCCAGCGAAAACCATGCTCGTTGTATTCCAGGCATGCAGCATTGGTCCAATGTTCTTGATCGAGCCGGACAAATCGCTCCACGCCAATGTCTAATCGGCCTGAGTGTGCAGTCGCGGATATCGACGGCGATTCCGACGCTGTTGCACCGCTTATGAAACAGTAGCTTCCTTGCAACTCCGGTTCGACACGCTGACGCGGCCGAGGTCGATATGACCAGTGTGGGTTAAAGCAATCGCATGAGTCATCTGTACTGGATATGTAGCGAACAAACAGGCTCTTGTTTTGGAGGAGTTGGTGGGCTGTCTTGGTTGAAATTGTGCAGACGAATCGAGAATCTAATTACCGACTCAAGTCATTCCACACTGTTTCTATGTCTGTGAAACCCATGAAATCTGACGAACACCCATTTGGCGCCTTGGCGCCCAGAGACGCGCACAAGCGAGGACTCCACCGAACGATGACTCTGGGCGGAGAATACGCAACCCGCAACTACACGGTTAAACACCTTCAGGATTTGAAGGGCAAAACGACTCTCACAGAGACAATGCCCTTCACAACCAGGGAGGCAGTGGCAGCCGAAGAGGCGGGCATTGATACGCTGAAGGTCAAGTTTGATCCAGCAAATCCGGCTGACGCAATCGCGATGCGAAAAGCAGCACCCCATACGTTCATGACGTTCTGCATCGGGCTGACAAAGATTGCGACTGCGGACGAAGCGGTCCGAGCTGGCTACATAGCGATGGAGGCTGGCGCCGATGGAATCATGTGCCAATGGGGACCGAAACTGATTCGGGCTGTTTCTGACGCTGGCATTCCCGTGGAAGCTCACGCCGGTCTGGTACCTCGCCTGAGTACCTGGACGGGAGGCCTCAGGGCGGTCGGCAAAACGATTGAAGAGGCGATGTGGATCTTCGAGCAGATTAAGTTATTCGAAGAAGCAGGAGCATGGGCCGTTGAAGTTGAAGTTGTACCAGCTCAGTTGCTTGCGGAGATCTCCAAACGTACTCGACTGGTCACCTCATCGATTGGTGCAGGCAGCGGCGGCGACATTCAGTTCATGTTCGCCGAAGACATCCTCGGCTGTCATGCTCCTCCCTATCCTCGACACACAAAACAGTATCGAAACCTCTACCAGATGGAGCAGGCGATTCAGGTAGAACGAGTACAAGGTTTTCGGGACTATATCGACGATGTCAAAAGCGGCACGTTCCCAGGCCCACAACACATCGTCAACGCCCCGGAAGGACTGATCAATCAGTTCCTGTCCGCAGTGGATGGTACCGGAGTCGAGTCACTTCAGAACGACGCGAAACGCCAGAACGGTGAAAACTGAGGTCCAACCCTGTGCGGACAAAATGGTCATCGCGGCAACGGACTGGTAGAGAAAATCAAATCCCCTCAACAGTCACTCATCGGGGCAGTGCGGGTAAAGCGAAAATCAGAGTGAGAGGATGTGGGTGTGCGACCGCATCGCCCCGGACGGACGAGGCGGTCGCCACAGGCTGGCTCCCGAATGATTTTGCTCATTCGACGTTTAAATTTTGCCGCACAGTTTTTTTCAATGGCCAGACGAAAAAAAGCTGCTCGCGTACGATCAGGCAGAAGCAACACCAGGCGTCCTGCTATGCGCGTTCTGCGGGAAGTCAAACGTCAACACGAGCGGTTCAGTTCCCGTGTTCTCGATCTCCACACCGCCGTTCGCCAGCGCCGCTTGTGTGATGAACCCGATCTCGGGATAAATCTCGCCGAGAACCATATTCTGGTGATAGCGCACGCCGAGCTTTCCGACGCGACCGCTGCCGCCGTTCGTGTGGAACATCGTCGGGCACTCAGGACGGAAAGTTGTCTTAGCACCGGGTTCCACGATGAGCCGAAGAATCGAGCACTTCTGGTCGCCGAGGAAATTCCCGTAGACGATCCACTTGGCGTCGACCCCGCTGCCCTTGAATTCTTCCGCTGGGATCGCCGGACGCGAATTTTTCAAGACGAAATCCGGATCCTGGTTTGCCGCGAAGTCGAACTTCTCCACCAGGTATTCCCAGTCCTCATGGTGAGCCTTCGGATAGTCCACTTCTCGGCAAGCGTAGAACGCGTCCTTCGCACCGATACGTCCGTCAAGCGTTAGATCCTCGGCCAGGAAGTGCTCATCCATTGTGACATGCAGCTCGTGGGTGCAGAGGTTTGTTGGTGAATGCAGTACGCCATTGGGCATCACGAAGCCATCATCAAGCTTCATCATCACATGCGGCGACAAATGCCGAACACCATTGTACTCGCCCTGTCCAAAACTCTTCATGCAGGCAAGAAACTGATCCTTCGTCACAAACGGGTAAAGCCCCATCGCCGTAGTGTGATAATGCGACGGACTGACTCCAGGATTGTCATAGGAGTTGATGTCATACACTTCCCACTTAGACCAGTGAAGGTGATGCGGAATCGGATTCAGGTTGTCGAACTTCTTCGACACAATCGGCCACGTGACATTGCCAAAGAGTTGTTTCGACAGGGCTGTCACCTTGTCGCCGATGACCGTCTTCGGATTGGCGGAGATCAAACTCTGGAGCGAGATCACCTGTCCGTCCGCAGTGAGAACATGGGCTTCCCCTTCGCGAAACGGGGCCTTCTTCGTTCTGGTGTCGATGACGCCCGTGACGATGGGAACGGTGCAACACATCCAGAGTTCATCGAGACCGGTACCGCCCATGTAGTCCGGATAGTAGGACTTCGCATCCAGACGCAGGCGTTTGCCTGGGGTACAGAATGTCCGGCCGGCGTAGCGGTGGAGAAGCTGGAAGACTCCGTCATTCTTGTCGAGACAGTTCTCAAGAACCGTAGCGATGCCGTCGCTGGCCCCATCGATCAAATTTTGTTTGGGGTACTCGTGCAGTTTATCTGCGAGAATCGAGTTCGTACCAGCCATGAACATTGCTCCTCATTGAATCTAAAAGAAACGTGTGGGTTCCAAAATATTCTGGAAAGACGAAAGATAATGTTTTCGCTGAAAAATTCACGAGACGGGCGAATGGATTTGAACCGGATAACTTAGTTCGGGAATCGAGAGGTAAAAAAACGGGCGTGAGAAAAGCGATTCCGATTGTGTTTTGAACCTGCGTCGCGAATGACGACCTTCTCGGTGGAATGGCAAGTCACGCAATAGTCGCGCAACAGCGGCCGAATCGACTGGTCGAAAGAATCCGCAGCGAAGCCGTTCGAAGAGGACGCCGCCAGCACCGCAATCACACACACAGCAGAAAACGTTTTCATGACAAAATCTCGTTCACAAGCCATAGAGAGCCGGTTCAAATGCCCGTCAACCGCTCTGTCGAATCGCCGAAGCGGTCGAGTTCCAGGCCGCCCCACTCCATCAGGCTGAGGAACAGGCTGCACATGCGCCGGTTGGGAGCATCGAGGTAGTCGAGCACGCGGCCGCCGCGGAGTTTGCCGCCCGCCCCACCAAGCAGGACGATCGGCAATTGCCTGGAGTCGTGGTTGCCGTGCAGCATGCTGGAGCAGTGCATGATGGCCGTGTTGTCGAGCAGCGTGCGATCGCCTTCCTTGACTTCCGCCATCCGCTGGCAGAGGTAGGCGAGCTGGGACGTGAAGAACTGGTTGACTGCGACGAGTTCCTGCGGCTGGGTGTGGGCCATCTGGTGATGCTGATCTTTGGCACCAACGTGAGTGTGGGTTTCGGCGGAGCCATCGTTGCAATACTTGAGGGTCGCGATCCGCGTGGAGTCGGTGCGGAAGGCCAGCAGCACGATATCGTTCATCAGCTTCCAGTAGTCCGGGATCTCAGCGGGAATGCCATCGGCGGGCCGCGGGCGATCGGGGGCGGTCAGGCTCGGCGTCCAACCGCCAGCCTCGCGTTCTTGGCCGGCCCGCTTGATTCGTCCCTCGATCTCGTGCACGCTGCCGAGATACTCCTCGAACCGCTGCCGGTCCGAGACGGAGAGTCGCTGCCGCAGCGACCGGGCGTCTTCGAGCACGGCATCGACGACACGACGATCGCCGCGGTTGGGCTCGGTGCGGAACAGCTGGTCGAAGGCGAGCGCCGGACGCGTTTCCGTCCAGGTCGGCGACACCGCCGTGCTCCACGAAACGTGCGAGCTATAGAGTAATGGATGCCCGTCCTGGAGCCCCGGAATCGGCCCTTCGCAGCCCAGTACCAGCGATGGTAGCCGAGTGCGGTCGCCGATCCGCTGCGCCATCAACTGGTCGAAACTGACGCCCGTGTGGACCTCAGTCTTCGACATCGGTGCGCCGCTGAGCATGTTCCCCGTCTGCATGCAGTGGATGACCCCGTTGTTGGCCTGCTCGTTCCACAGACCACGAAGGAAGACCAGGCGTTCTTTCCAGGGCTCGAGCGGCTTCAGGCACGGCCCGAGTTCCATACCGGCGCCCTCTCCTTTGGCCCACCAGTGATTTGAGTGGAATCCCATGCCGGTGAATGTGACGAGCGTGCGGATCGGCGGCTGAGCGGCGGCGTTGATTCCCACGCCCGCAGCGAAGGACAGCGATTCCAGCCAGGGCAGAGCCATCGAAACGCCGAGCCCACGCAGCAGGGTACGTCGCGAAAAGTTGGGAGAAAGTGTGGTGGGCATGAGAACGTCCTTTAGTTTGGGTCAGGGGATGTGGCAGCCACGGTTGCCGCAGGGCGAATACAGCGAAACTGCTCGCTGCGGACAATGATGAGCAAGACATCCGACCAGCGGCCGCCGTCGACCATGGTCTTCGTCAGTTCGTCGACCAGCTTCCGATCGGAAAGCTGCACAGTGCGGCTCAGCGCGTAGCCCGTCAGTTTGTGAGCGAGCTCCCGCAGCAAGTCCTCGCGCCGCGGGCCAGCGATGTAGTCTCGCAGGCCGGCGAAGCCATCGATCTCGACGCCGTCACGCGTGGTTGCCCTGGCATCGCTAGGCTTCAAATCTTTGGCGGGCCGCAGTCGACCGAGGGCGTCGAATTGTTCAAGCGTCATGCCGTAGGGATCGATGCGGACGTGGCAGCCGGCACAGGCGGCATCCTGACGATGCCGCTCGGTGATCTCGCGCACGCTGAGTCCGTCGGGCGGAGTCTCCGGCAGCGGTGGCACACCAGGCGGGACCTTCGGCAGCTTCTCGCCGACCAACTGAACAACCCATGCGCCACGCTTGACGGGGCTCGTCCTGGAGGCCGCTGACTGCTTGGCGAGCACCGCGCCAAAGCCGAGTAACCCGCCGCGACCGTAGGCTGAAACCTTCTCGACGCGACGCCACTCCGGACCGGTCACGCCGGGGATCCCGTAGTACTGGGCGAGGACATCATTGGCGACCACTGCATCGGCGGCAATCACGTCGGCGACCGGACGGTCGTTCACGAGCATATCCGCGAAGAACCGCACCGGCTCCTCGGCCAGCGCGTCGCGCACGGCCGGCGTGAACTCGGGGAAGTGCTTCAGGTTTCGGCCGTGGTTGGTGACGAAGTCCCGCACGCCCAGCCAACGGGCACCGAACTCCTCGCCCATGCCTCGCATCCGGGCGTCCTTCAGCATGCGTCGCAGTTGTTCCTCCATGACCGCAGGCTCATGGAGCTTGGCGGCCTTCGCGCGCAGCTCGTCGTCGGGGATCGAGTCCCACAGCAGGAAGCTCAGCCGCGTCGCCAATTCGTCGCCCGATACCGCCTGCCAGTGCGGCCCGGTTGCCGGCTGCTCGACCCGGTAGAGGAACCACGGCGACGAGAGGACCCGGGCCAGAGCGGCACGGAACGCTGGATCGTGCTGGACGCCGTCGGCGCGGTCGGCGCGATAGGACGTCAGGATCGCCTCGCGTTCGTCGTCGGCGAGCGACCGTCGCCAGGCGCGCGCGGCGAAGGCGAGTAACGCCTCAAGGTGTCTGGATTCAGCGTCGACCTGAGCCGCGAGAAAGGCTTTCTCCTCGCGTTTGATCTGTTCCTCGAACAGCTGGATGTAGAAGAACATGATCCGCGCGCCGTCGTTCGGCTTGCGGTAGTACTGCACGAGTCCCTCATACGCGATCGGGGTGGCGAGCGCTTGCTCGCTCACAAACTCCAGTTCGCCCCACAGCCGGTCGAGTTCAGCCCGGCCCGCCTCGTCGAGCAGCAGCCGACGCAACGGCTCGTCTTCGCGGCGGTACAAGAAGACGCTTCCCTGGGCGTCTCGCGGGATAATCGGTTCAAAGAGGACCGCCGGTGGAAACAACGCGCGAAACTCCGCATTGGGCCGGGCTCGTTCGGAGGCGATGCGCGGATGCACGATCTGTGCGGCCAGCGGGTCGCCCAGGGTCGCTTTGGCGACCGGCTCAGCCAATCTCCCGCCGCCGCCCGTGGCACCGATCAGGAACGCCTGAACGGAGGCCGTTTCCGGACTGGCTTCGTCCAGGCTCACATCGGCGCGGAGAAACCGAGGCAGCGTAAGCGCCTTCTGCAGATCTGCAGGCAGTTTCCTCAGATCGATGATGACCTCGGTACCGGCAGCCGTGACCAACGCAGACTTTGGCACCGGTCGACCCTGCGGGTGATGGCCGAATTTCAATCCCGATGCTTGCTCGACGACCGCCGCCAGTTCTGGATGCTCCGCAAACACCA
>JBGSVD010000031.1:0-21302 GCA_041753135.1 Planctomycetaceae bacterium | reverse complement strand
GGGGGCGTCTCGCCCGCCTTTCTGCAACTCCTCAATTCACGGCGGACTGTGCACAAGTGCTCTGTCAATAGAATGAATGGGGGCATGTAGTGGATCTTGCCAAAGATCCCATCACAGCACGACCTTTATACTCATCGCGGTCGCGCTTGATTTGTTTAACCGTCAGCCGGAGGCGTACGCGGATGCGGCGATCAACGTACGCCTCCGGCTAACGGTTAAACGAAAACATCTCCGGCCGCACCGTTTAAAGAATAGCAAGGTCCACTACTCCAAAATTAAAGTTTGGCAAAACACTCGTGCAGTGTCATTTGTGAATTGAGGGATGTTCAGCGGGCGAGACGCCCGCGCTCCCGGGAGCGAGGGCGTCTCGCCCGCCTTTCTGCAACTCCTCAAACTACGGTTGACTGTGCATTAGTAATTTTCTGCGATCCATGTCTGAGTGCTGAGAACTTCACCTGTTTGGTCGGACGTAATTGTGATCGTCCACTGAAGTACGCCAAACGGGAGTGCGTCGCAAAACTTGACATCGCAGCGGTACCAGCATTTTCCAAAGAACGGATCGTCCGCGGAAATCCGAGCCGCTGCACGCTCGACCTGCCACGCTTTGCTTGGATCTGACTTCGACGGCACCCATGTGCTCCCGGCGGAATTGAACGCACGAATCTGCGGCAGTCCCTGCAACATCTGTGTCACCTGACGTTCATCAATCGCAGACTGCACCGGCGTTTTGACAGCATCGCGGAGAGTCAGCCATGGCATGCCCGTTTCAAAGCGACGGCGAGAAGCGATCATGTCCAGCGTCGCCAGCCCGCTACGATCCTGTTGACCATGCCGGACCGTCTCGTACACATCCCCGGGAATCATCTGCAACTTGATTCCAGTAAATCCATTCTGAGTCACGTCCGTTGTCAGTATCAAGCGGCGCCCTTCGCCATTGACCCAGATGCCTTCGGTATTCGGGACGGTTGGAAGAGTTCCCAGCACACTGAAACGTCGAGGTTCAAACGGCTTCGGCGCTGTTCGATATTCGATCCAGCCGGCCGCTTCCATCTGTTCATACAGCCACGACGGTCTCCAGGGGCGATTCAATGACCAACTGACAGAAGCGATGGAGACCAGCAGAAGCAATGCGACAACAGTCTGGAATCTGGGCCGTGTAATTTTTTCCATCGCCGGAAGCATCGCGAGCCACCAGAACGGTGTCAGCCACATCATCCATCGAAGTCCGACAGAGTTGCCTCCGTAGTTGTAGTTCTGCGTCCGCGACAAATAGAAGCCCAGCGTGATGAGGCTCATCATCGCTCCGACAAGAATCAGCATGCGGCGGACCGTGTTCTGCGTTCGCGACAAAGAGAACCACCAGCCGATCAGCGAAACGCAAAGGACCGGCGTCAACGATAACAGTCCATGATGCCCAAGCACGCAATGAAACAAATACACGGGAGTCGATTCCGTGCTGGCGTCCAGGTCGCGAGGATTTGACCAGTAACTTGGAATGCCATTGTGAACATACACGTAGGTGTCGGTGCCGTAGGTTGCGTAAAACGGTTTGACGCCTCCCGTTGCCAGCCAGTTTGTCACAAAGAATGCAACGAGCGGGACAAGTGCGGCTGGAATGAACCAGGCCAACGCCCAGCGTCGGCTGGCGATCAAAGCAGCCACGAACGCCAGCAGTCCCATTTGAGCCGCCGGCAGTTCGAAGCAACAGGTCAACGCAGAGAAAAAACCAAGCGCCGCAAAATCGCGACGACGAACGGTCAGCGAAAAATTCGCCGAACAGCGTTCTTCGGCGCTGGTGCTGTTTTCTTTTTCGTCTGCTTGTTCTGAGCTTGCAGTGGCCGAGATGCGGCTGGAGAAAATTCTTGCGGCGGCGGTAATCGCGAACATCGCGCAGGCAACGGCAGGAGTGTGATTGTTCAATGTTGTCAGATAAGGATTCAGAATGGAACCGAAACCGGCAACTGCCAGAATGAAGATTCGCACTGTCAGAGAACTGCCGAGAATCTGCAAACAGTGACTGAGTGATCGCAGCGTAAAATAGAACGGAACGACGTTCACGAACATCAATAACAAACGAGTTACGAAAGCGGTGTCATTAAAGAGTCCGCGTCCCAGTGTGGCTCGTTCGACGGCGTAAAGTCCGGCGACAATGGTCGACAAAAGCGGTGGTTTGGACGAATAGAAATGCCACGGCTGATCATCGCTCGTTCGATATCGAACTTTGTCGATCGTGGACCAGCGGCCTATCGAATCGATCTCATCGATCTGAAATGTCTTTCGTTCTACCAGGGACCAGACGGTTGCCCAGCGCGACCGATCGTTCGCGCTCTGCAGCGGGGCGGCCTGCAACACGGCGGCAATGATGGTGGCGGTCGCCGCGACGATGACAATCTGTTCGATCAGCGCGATTCGAAGCCGGGAAGGCGCAGTGTCTGGTGTGCTGGAGGACATATCACTCGTTCTTTCTTCCGAAACCATTGCCCCACTGCCACTGGATCTCCGGTCTCGGCTCCAACTTCGGAGAATCCGTAGCCAATGTCGCCTTCGTCCAAACTGGAAACTCACCCGTGAATGCCAGTAGGGCTCCATGGAATCCCGATTGTCGTTCTTTTTGCCGTACAGAAAAATCGCGTGCAATGTATTGGACGAGGCGGAATTGTGACATGCAACGCGATTATGGGCGTCAAAAGGCGATTTTTCTTCAGGGTTTCCTCCAAATATTGCGGAGCCGTTGATTGATGGAGCTTAATGATTGATAATGCCACGCTTCGAATTTCTTCCCATGCTGCACAGCCCGCCCTGGCATTTCTCCGCTTGCGGCGATTCGACTGCAGACTTTTCTGGAAATGGTCCTCAAGACCGAACAACGAATGAACGCCGCTAATCCTACCGCGACTGCTCGCCCGCTTCAGGACGTCAACATTATTGGGACATCACCGCTGATTTCTCCAGCGGAGCTGAAGCAAGAATTCCCAGTGTCCGCAGCCATTGCCGAACATGTCTGTCATTCCCGCGGTGTTGTCGAGGACATTCTGCGAGGTAAAGACAAGCGAGTCATCGCGATCGTCGGCCCGTGCTCGATCCATGATACCGAAATGGCCCTGGAGTATGCCCGAAAGTTGAAGCTCGTTGCTGATGAAGTCAGCGATCGTCTGTTCGTGGTCATGCGAGTCTACTTTGAAAAGCCGCGCACGACC
This sequence comes from Planctomycetaceae bacterium, assembly GCA_041753135.1. Lineage (GTDB taxonomy): Bacteria > Planctomycetota > Planctomycetia > Planctomycetales > Planctomycetaceae > SXXK01. The sequence continues at coordinate 18,105 of JBGSVD010000031.1, read as the reverse complement.
GTCGGCTGGAAGGGTCTGATCAACGATCCTCATTTGAATGACACCTTTGATATTGCGACCGGCCTGAGGAAGGCGCGTCAGATTTTGCTCGATATCAATACCGTTGGGCTGCCGGCCGCCACCGAGATGCTGGAGCCAATTACACCTCAATATATCGCCGACCTGATCACGCTGGCATCAATTGGTGCAAGGACCACGGAGTCCCCGACTCATCGGCAAATGGCCAGCGGACTTTCCATGCCGGTTGGATTCAAGAACAGTACCGAAGGAAGCCTGGAGGTCGCGATCAACGCGATGAAGGCAGCCCGTGCTCAGCACAATTTCCTGGGGATTGATCACGACGGCAAGACCTGCGTGATGAGCACTCGTGGAAATGAACTGGGCCACTTGATTCTGCGAGGTGGACGCAATGGTCCCAATTACCAGGCGGAACATGTCGCGGAAGCCAGTCGCATGTTGAGCGACGCAAAGCTGCCTCCCAGACTTGTCGTCGACTGCAGTCACGCAAACTCGAGCAAGGATTTCAATCGCCAGCCCCTTGTCTGGAGAGACGTCATTCAGCAGCGAGCGGCGGGTAATGAAGAAATCGTCGGCCTCATGCTGGAAAGCAATCTGAACTCCGGCGCACAATCGCTGCCGGAAGATCTTTCGAAACTGCAGTACGGCATCAGCATCACAGACGGCTGTATCAGCGTTGACGAGACCGCGGTTTTGCTGCGAGAGGCTCGCGAGATGCTTGCGTCCGCGTGATGGCGAACGGACCTGCGAAGCCATCAAGTTGTTGCCGTACTGAGCGAATCATGCTGAGAGGATCATGCAACGCGGTTCATAATCGCACAGGATTGGCTCGTACGTGTCGTTTTCTACGCTGCGCGATTCGGTTGGATCTCCCTGTCCGGACTTTCGCCCTAAGAGTACACTCCTGTTTTGACACAGGAATTGCCCGATGACTGCCGGTGAAGGATACCGGCGGGCGAATCCGGTTTTGGTGAGATCTTGATGTCAATTTTGATTGTTGCTTCGGACGTAAAGGACTGGCCGTTTGAGATTCCCGGGGTCGAGGTAGTCGACGCCTGGACTTACCTGACGTCCCCGGAGTTCGCGTCCGGTGCTCGCAATTCTCGTGTCGTCAACCTTTGTCGATCTTACCGATATCAGAGCACAGGATATTATGTCTCATTGCTGGCTGAGGCCCGTGGGCACAAGCCGCTGCCTGGTGTCATCACGCTGCAGGATCTAAAGACGCGAGCCAGCGTGAAAGTGCTGTCTGACGAACTTGACGAACTGATTCAGCAGAACCTTCATCCGCTGCAGTCCAGTGAGTTTACCCTCAGCGTCTATTTCGGACGCAATATGGCTCGTCGATATGATCGGCTGGCTTTGCATCTGTTCAATCTCTTCGCCGCGCCGTTGCTGAGATTTGAGTTTGCTCGCAACGAGGAAGGTCAGTGGCAGATAAGAAAAGTTCAGACTGTAGCTGCGCACCAGTTACCAGACAGCCACCTTGCGTTCGTTGAAGAATCCGCGCAGAGATATTTGTCGGGACGAGCGTCCTCTCCAAGATCAAAGAAGCGAACTCGCTTCGACCTTGCGATTTTGCATGATCCTGATGAAAAACAAAACGCTCCCTCCAATGAGGTTGCGCTGAAGCGTTTTATCAAAGCGGCAAAGGAGCAGGATGTCTACGCGGAGCTGATCACTAAAGATGATTATGGACGGCTGCTGGAATTCGATTCGCTGTTCATCCGAGAAACAACGTTCGTCAATCATCACACTTATCGATTTGCTCGACGAGCTGCGAAAGAAGGGATGGTGGTCATCGACGATCCAGTTTCGATTCTTCGCTGCACGAACAAAGTGTATCTGGCTGAGATGCTGGCGAGACACAAGATCGATATTCCGCGATCTATTGTTGTTCATCGCGAGAACATGCATCGGATTACCGAAGAGCTTGGCTTCCCGTGTGTTCTGAAGAAACCTGACAGTGCATTTTCGATTGGTGTTGTGAAGATCGCTTCGGAAGAAGAATTGAAAGAAAAGATTGCGGACTTCTCGGGTGATTCAGAATTGTTGATCGCTCAGGAATTTCTGCCGACAACATTCGACTGGCGAATCGGCATCATCGATCAAAAGCCACTTTTCGCATGCCGCTACTTCATGGCCCCCGGGCACTGGCAGATCATTAAGCAGGAACGGGACGGACGAGGTCGTTACGGCAAGACGGAAACTCTTCCGGTTGAACTCGCACCCCGTAAAGCGGTGAAGCTGGCTCTGAAAGCCGCAAACCTGATTGGCGACGGGCTCTATGGTGTGGATGTAAAAGAATCCAACGGAAACTTTTACATCATCGAAGTCAACGACAATCCCAATCTCGACGCCGACAGTGAAGATGCGATCCTGAAAGAAGATCTCTACAACCGCATTATGGAAGTGTTTGTGCGGCGAATGGAGCAGAAGCGAGCTCGACTGGACGACTGATCCTGAGCGGCACTCAACACGTGTCACAGTGCAATTCGGTTCGCCTGTTGTGAGTGATTTTCATTCAACGCGGAAGTCGGCTTTGAGACAAAGCATCGTACTGCAGCCTCGTTAATCCAGTGGCACAATAACCAGAGGAAAATATTTCACGTGTCAGAAACTGTGCAACAAAAGAAGTATGGTCTGTTCGACGTGTACGGCGTTGAACTCGAATACATGATCGTGTCCAAAGACAGCCTCGACGTGATGCCGATCTGTGATCGGTTGATCGAAGCCGAATGTGGAAAGATTGAGTCGGAAATCGAACGTGGCAGAATCGCCTGGTCGAATGAACTCGTGCTTCACGTGGTCGAATTGAAGACATCAGCTCCGGAATCGAGTTTGAATGGTCTTGCCAGTGAGTTTCAGACTCAGATTCGCCAGGTCAACAAGCGTCTTCAGGATCTTGGCGGCATGTTGATGCCGTCCGCCATGCATCCATGGATGGACCCCTTTCGAGAAATGCGTCTTTGGCCTCATGATTACAGCGCGGTGTACGAAGCGTTCAATCGAATCTTTGACTGTCGCGGTCATGGTTGGGCCAATCTTCAGAGCGTGCATCTGAATCTGCCGTTTGCAAACGATGAAGAATTTGGGCGGCTGCATGCTGCCGTTCGACTCATTCTGCCTTTGCTTCCGGCGATCGCAGCGGCTTCGCCAATTATGGACGGACGCTTGAATGGTCGAATGGACAATCGTCTGAATGTTTATCGAACAAACTCACGCAAAATTCCGTTGGTTGCGGGACGGGTGATTCCTGAACGAGCCTTCAGCCAGTCGGAATACAACAGCATGATTTTCGAACCGCTCTTTCGCGAGATCGCTCCGTACGATCCGGATGGTGTGCTGCAGGATGAATTCCTAAATGCTCGCGGCGCGATTGCGCGTTTTGGCCGAGGATCGATTGAGATTCGAGTCATCGATATTCAGGAGTGTCCGGCCGCAGATCTTTCGGTTCTTCAGGTGACCGCCGCAGTGCTGAAAGCATTGACCGAAGAGAAGTGGTGCTCCTTCGATGAGCAGAAGGCCGTCGAAATTGAGCCTCTTTACGCTGTTCTGCTGGATACAATTGAACGTGGCGAGACAGCCACGATCAGCGATCCGGCCCTGTTGCGTCTCTTTGGATTTACACGATCCGGCTCATGCACCTTGCAGGAGTTATGGATGCATTTGTACCAGGCGACAAATCCAGGGATGGAATCGGAAACCCAAAAAGCCTTTGAGAATATCCTTGATTACGGACCATTGGCACGACGGATTTCTCAACGATTGGCGAAAGATGCTTCCATGATTCAGATCACTGACGTCGCCTGTGATCTCTGCGATTGTCTTGCTTTTGGACAGCAGTTTGGAATCCGCCGCCGATAAGGATTTGCCCCGCATCGACTTCCGTGGGGCACGGCTCTTAACAAGCCCGTTCGATACTTTCAGCGGTCTCGACGGAGCTGTCTTTGTTTTACGGCAAGACCGCTCAAAAAGTAGCGGTGCAGCGCGAGTTGCCCGATGAGTGCCTGCAAAATGCTGGCTCAGCGGAAGGCTTGCGCCGATTCCGCTACTTTACAGGCCGTTCGATGCTTGAACGGTATTGAGGTTCAACAGCTCAATCGCGACCGCAAATAGAATACGATTGGCAGTTCAGTGGCTCGGCAGGAGCCTCGCTCTCCCAACTTCATAATCATCCGCGACTACACCCTTTGAACAACGCAAAGCGCGATTTTCACGCGGCCTGGGCAGTGGATTCGGAGCTTAGTTCCACAGTGCCATCAACAAGTCGAACGTCGTCGGGAAGGAACAGGGACTTTCGAGCCACTGATTCTCGGCCCAGACTGCTGAGCTGATATTGAAGCCCTACGCTGCGTCCGGTGAATTCGAATTTGATCAAGCCCTGAGCAATCAGAAATCCGTGAATCGAAGTGAGCGACGTTGATTCCAGGCCGGGAACTTCGAGCAACCTGTCCAACCAGCCAGCGTATTCTGAATTCGCTGATTTCGCGGCAGCGTCGCGGATCGCGTAGCACTCAAGAACTGTGAGACAGTTCTGATCGAATATTGAAGGTTGTGCTTCGGTCGTGCTCATGCCCTCTGTATCGACAGGATCGTTCGATGCTTCCAGCAGACCAGGCTGCCGGGGCACGATCGTTATGTTCGTCAAGCCCTATCTGACCGGAAAACGGCATTTTTGAGCCCCACATCTCTGGCGTGAAATGGCGATCTGCGAAAGCTGCATGAAATTGTTCCGCCTATAAGCATTTCGTTTACGTGAATTCCGCACGCGGGAAAGAGATTGACTCAAGAAATCGTGCCCCGTCCACCATAGAATCCCGCATCCGATCAGATGGTAATTTGAGCACACTTTAACGATCATAACGGTTAGCGATCTTCTCACGTTGGGATTCCGTCAGCCAGAGTCTGGTTCGTAACCAGCGAACGGACGCACGGAGCTATTAGTTCAGGAAGACGTGTCTTTAACTTTCCGTTTCGCGGACGCGGAACCCTCGTATTGTCGATGTCCATCGCCGGATGTGAATGGGCTATCGCCTTTGCCGTCGACAAACAAACGTGCATTCGCCATTCAAAAATCTGTTCTGCGCCCACATGGTTGTCAGAGGCTATCTGGCAGGTTGCGTCGCCATGTTATGTTTCGTGTCCTGGGCCTTGCTGGCACCGGATCCGTTTGCGGTCGTCAGAACATCGTCGCTGAGTTGGGTTGAAAGCGTCAGTGATCTGCTCGTGCACACCGTGGTCTTTTCAGCATTGTCCATCGCATGGCTCGGGCTTTTCCCTTTGCTTCGCCGAGAACTGACGGCATTGCCGGTCTTTACAATGCTGGGCTACTGTGTCCTGATGGAAGTTTTTCAGGCATTTGTTCCAGGACGTGACTGCAATTCCATGGATGCTCTTTGCAATGTTGCTGGCTTTGTGTTTGGACTTACTTCACTTAGAGTGCTGACTCACCTGAGTCGCCCCATGCTGTCCGGTTCGCGGATCGGTGAATTCTGAAGGCAGCTGTCTCCTGGAATCCATCCATTCAGACAAAGCCTTATGGCGAACTTCAGGCAAGCGACGGCGAACGTTGGAAACGTCAGTGAAACTGTTTGATCGAGATTCGCTTTATTCAGAACTGTCCGCACTGGGCCATGCTCAATGGGCTCAGCAGTTGCGAGAAAAAACAGAGAATGCTTTGACCTCGGAGCGCCACGGCAAACTCCTGGACTGGATCAAAGCGTGGGAACTATTGCCGGACGTTCCTGACTCAGTGCTGGATGCGTCAGGTGACGCCGTCACGCTGACCGGCACGGTGTCGGATGACGAAACATCCAGACTTGCGGAGTCGCTTCGTGAATTCCATCCGTGGCGGAAGGGACCGTTTGAACTCTTTGGTGTCCCGATCGATACGGAATGGCGTTCGTGTCTGAAATGGAATCGTCTTGCAAGCCACGTAAATCTGCTAAACCGAATGGTTCTCGACGTCGGTTGCGGCAACGGATATTACGGATGGAAAATGCTGAATGCTGGCGCGAGGATGGTCCTGGGGCTGGATCCCTTCCTGCTGTTTTTGATGCAATTTGAAGCTGTTCGCAAATACGCCGGGCCCGACTGTTCGCACTATGTCCTGCCGTTGACGGATGCAGAGTTGCCGGACAAGCTGGGACTATTCGACGTCACATTTTCCATGGGCGTTCTTTACCATCGAACAAGCCCCATCGACCATTTGCAGGCGTTACGAGAATCATTGGCGCCGGGGGGCGTATTGGTTCTCGAAACGCTGGTTGTTGAGGGAGAACAATTGTCAGTTCTGGTTCCTGAAGATCGATACGCGAAAATGCGGAATGTCTGGTTCATCCCGTCGGTTCCGATGCTTCTGCTTTGGCTGCGACGATGCGGATTTCGCGAGATGAAGGTTATCGATGTTTCTCGCACAACGGTTCAGGAACAGCGCAGAACAGACTGGATGACGTTCGAATCGCTGGGCGACTTTCTTGATCCAGCGGACTCAACACAAACGATCGAGGGCCACCCATCACCGATACGCGTCGTGGTGACGGCGAAAAAAGGCTAGTGCTTCGTCAGCCCTGAAAACGTAGGTTGGACATTCTTGTCCGACAATCCAGCGACGGGCAAGAATGCCCATCCGACTCTAAAATCAAGCCTTGACGGAGCACTAGTCCTGCGTCTCTGACTTCAGGCCGAACGTCCGGCCCAAAAACGCATGATCGAGCAACGGGGACTATACGTCACATTTTCGGGTAATCTTGTTGCGCTTGTCGACCAGCACAATCTTTGGGTCATGCTTTCGACGCTCGTCTTCGGTGTATTGAGCGTAGCTGCAGATGATGACCAGGTCACCAACCTGAACAAGCCTCGCTGCCGCGCCATTCAGGCAGATGACTCCTGAACCAGGCTCGCCGCTGATCGCATAAGTCGTAAGCCGGTTGCCATTATTGATGTCATAAACATCAACTTGTTCCCATTCCACGATATCCGTCGCCTCCATCAGCAGCGGATCAATCGTGACGCTGCCTTCGTAGTGAAGACTGGCGTCTGTCACAGTGGCTCGATGGATTTTCGACTTAAGAAGAATTCGTTTCATGAGTTCAGCAGACGCAATAAATGAACAGCAAATTGATCGACGAAACTGTGAGATGCTGATAAACCTTTCGGACTCAGGAAAATGCCGGGCTCCTGATTGATCTCGGGAGGCCCTTCAGTTTCGCAAAACCCTTAAAGGCTGGCTGGTTGTTTCGCCGGAAAAGATTGCTCGCTTTCGCGAAGAAGACAGTCGGATACGCAAGCAGAGCAACTGGAAAAACGTCGCGCGGAGAATTTTGGCAGAGTTTGCCAGTTTGCGGAATGGCATGATGGCGGGATTCCTGGCCAACCTTCGGGTTTTGGCCGCGTGAGTGGAACATTCGGAGCTTTAGCCACTAAACTTCGCCGTATGAGCCGCAAATCGAAAGGGAAATTGAACCGTTCACTCGCCGCCAGCCATCAGCGAAGCTGGCTTTGGGGACGTCACGCCGTCACAGAAACGTTGAAAGCTGGGCTTTGGTCGATTGTCGAATTGCTGATTGACGAAGATCTTTCAGCTGCGGTGACCGAGGAAATTTACGAGCTCGTGGCGACAAAGAACCTTCAGCCGGAGCGAGTTTCAGCAGAGCGGCTGACGGAACTTTGTCGAGCAGAAGATCACCAGGGCTATATCGCTCGAATGAGCGAATTTCCCTGCAGGACACTTCAGGAACTCAGCGTAACGCTGAGTGAATTGGCCACAGTGACAGCCACAGCGACAGCGACAAATGCGGCCGTGGACGCTGAACCTGCAAACGGCCTGTTCCCTTTGTTCGTCATTCTGGACAGTATTCAGGACGCTCACAACTTTGGAGCGATTCTGCGCTGCTGCGATTCGATGAAGGTCAACGGGGTCATTATTGGCGAACGTTCACAGGTTTCTGTGACGCCTCATGTCGCCAGGGCCTCTGTTGGAGCCGTCAATCATTTGACGATTTACAAAGTGGGTCATTTGCCGGATGCCGTTCGTGAACTGAAGTCCAACTCAGTACGAATCCTTGCCGCGTCCGAAAAAGCAACGACATCGCTTTGGCAAACGAATGCCCGGTGTGCGACGGCCGTCATCATTGGATCCGAGGCCTTCGGCATTTCACGAGAGTTGCAGGCCGAATGTGATGAGCAGGTTTCCATTCCGATGATGGGCGGCGTGGAGTCGCTCAATGCTGCCGTGGCTGCTGGAATTGTGCTCTACGAGTGCCGGCGCCAGCAGTTGAGCGTTCGCTGACGGTGCTGACGGTTCTTGATGCTGACTCCTTACGATACTTTGAAACGTTTCCGACGGAGATTTTTTTTCGTTTAACCGTTAGCCGGAGGCGTACGTACGTCGCCGCATCCGCCTTCGCATCCACATTCGGCTGACGGTTAAACATATCAATCGCGACCGCGTTTGTTATAAAGAAGACAGAAATTGCCGCCTGCACCCTGAGCAGGCATTTGATGGTTCGAGCGGCTTGCTCTGTCCATTCGAGCGATTTACAACTCGCTGTCACCAGCGATGTACTATTGTCGTGTCTTTGAAGTTCTTTTGTTTCACTCATGGCCGAAAAGCCAGACTTGGTTTGTTCCCCTCTCTCGGCCACGAGTTAAACGGAACAAAACCCTGTGCGTGATCATTCGACAACAGCGGGACAAGCGACTTTAGCGCATCGACTGGATTGAGTCGTACTCGATGAAATGGGCGAGTCCAGAAAAGTGATCAACAAATGTGCCTGGTTTTTTTCAGCCACAGAGAGAACGTTTCTGATGATCGCCCTCGAAGCAAATGTCCAGACCAACAGGAATACAGAAAATCATGCAGCCTGACGACAAAGCCCGAGAACTGGGCGTAAGTTTTGAACCATTGACTCCAGGATATCTTAATCTGTGTGTTCGCTCCGGCAATCAGTTGATCACATCGGGGCATGTCAGTGATCTCAAAGGGATCCTGGGCAAAGGTCTGACCGTTGAGCAGGGATATGAAGCGGCCAAAGATTGTGCGAAGAAAGTTCTCCGATCTGTGTACAACACACACGGCACTTTGAACGGATTACGAGTGCTGAAAGTGCTCGGCTGCGTTTACTCGGCGGGCGAATTTACCGACCAGCATCTTGTGATCAACGGCTGTTCGGATCTGTTGCATGAGATCTTCGGCAAGACCGGCGATGGTTATCATGCCCGAAGCGCACTTGGCTTTGCCGCCTTGCCAACTGGCGCGGCGGTGGAAGTTGAGGCGGTTTTTGAGGTCAAAAGCTAGAATGTTGAGACCGCGATTATCGTGAAGAGCTGATGAAAAGTGCATCGAATTGCTTCGATCACTTGGCGAAGCCATGTTCGTTTGGATATCCTCTTGCTGACGGTTTTCTGGCCGAGTTGCTGTATCTCGTAAAAACGTGAACGCATCTGTCTGGATTTCCGGGCGGATGTGTCTGCAATTTTGCTCCAGGTGCTGGACATTCGGCAGCAAAGTTGGGATTCAACGTCACCAAAACAGTGTTTGCATTTTTCCTGGTGGTTTGCAGTCAGACGGACTATTGAGGAATTTGTTTATGCGATCTATTTTTTCTTTCAACAACGTCGGCTCTGACAGGACCAGATGAGATGACAACGGATCCAACGCAACCAGAGTCACAGGCTTCGCCCGAAACTCCAGAAACAGCTCCAGCTTCAATTCCGCAGGACTCGCCAGCCGCACCGGTGGAGGAAGTCGTGTCTTCCGGCGCAACTGGTTCGGAGATGGCTGCGGCCGAAACGGCAGTGGTTGCCGCGCCCACACCGGTGATCACGCCGGACGTGATTGCGGAAGCTCAGGCCGCATCAATGCAGGATGGTGGTTCAGCGGCTTCCCGAGTCCGTGAAAAGATGGCCAGCACTTCAGACAGTTCAGCGACCACAGAAGGGAATGTTACCCGTGGACCGCAAAGGACCTCCGGCGTTGAGATCCCGGCTGCGGATGATCTGGATTCTTCTCTGGAAGCAGAGATCTCCGCGGCAATGTCCAGCGGCGATATGACGACTCCTGTCGAACTGACGGCCGACGCTGACGAAACTCCAGCTGAAGGCGCGAAGGAAATCGGTCCCGGTGCCAAAGTTCGTGGCACCGTTCAGGCAATCCATGGTGGAGAAGTCTTCCTGGACGCTGGACTTCGTCACAACGTTGTGTTGCCAGTGACTCAGTTCCCTGAAGGCAAACAGCCAGCTGTTGGTGATCAACTGGATGTCATCGTTGAAGCGGAAGGTGCTGACGGACTGATTCGTGGTCGTATTCCACGTTCTCGTCATCGTGCAAGTGGAAACTGGGACAGTCTGGCCGTGGGTCAGGTTGTCGATTGCCTTGTAACGGCAGTCAACAAAGGTGGCCTGCAGGTGACTGTCAGCAGTCTGCGTGCGTTCATGCCGGCCAGTCAGGTGGAAATTGGATTTGCAGGAAACCTGGAAAGCTATCTGAACCAGAAAATGACTGTTCAGATCACGGAAGTGAATCCGAAGAAACGCAATCTTGTGGTCAGCCGCAGAGCCTTGATTCAGGCCGAGAGAGCTGAAGGTGAAGGTGAGTTCTGGGCTCAGTTAGAAGTCGGCCAGGACTACAAAGGCGTCGTTAAAACCCTGAAAGACTACGGCGCTTTCGTCAACATCGGTGCGGTCGATGGATTTCTACACATCGGAGAAATCAGCTGGTCGCGGATCAACCATCCGAAAGACGTGCTGTCTGAGGGCCAGGAAGTTGACGTGAAAGTGTTGAAGCTGGATGCAGAAAAAAAACGCATCAGCCTCGGAATGAAGCAGCTGGCTCAAAACCCGTGGACCAGCGCTGGTGAAGCCTATGCTCAGGGACGCAACGTCGAAGGCAAAGTGACTCGCATCACGGAATTCGGCGCGTTTGTTGAACTTGAGCCTGGTCTTGAAGGCATGGTTCACATCAGCGAATTGGCGTGGCGTCGAGTGAACAATGTTGGTGAAATTTTGAAAGTCGGCGAGACCAAAGAATTTCAGGTTGTTGAAGTCGACACGAAACGCAAGCGAGTGTCACTGTCTTTGAAGGCACTTGAAAAGCGGCCAGAGGCTCCGAAGTCTGAGCGTCAGGAAGAACCGGAACCAACTCCGGAACCACGAAAACCACGAAACACAAACCTTCGTGGCGGCACGGGAAGCTCCAGTGGACGCGGAATGTTTGGCAATCCGTCAGATTTTACGTAGGCCCAGATTTAGGCCGGACCAGCAGGTTATGGCTCGTGCGGTCAGAAATGAGGTGTTGGCGAACGGACAAGCGGACGAGACGCCCGCGCTCCCGGATCGCGGACGTCTCGTCCGCTTGTCGATGCCTCATTTCTCGCTGCGATGAGCATACATCGAATGAATCTTCAGAAGGAGCGGCCAAACAAGGCCGCTCCTTTTCTGTAACGGCGGCTGAGGCATTGGCATCACGCCGGATGAACTCCGTTGCCGACGTTCTTCCGGTTGCTTATTGTTGTTCAGTGTTCCACGGGACCAAACTGTGTCTGAATTCGAACCCGCCGATTTTCAGATTGTTGAAGAACTCCCCTCGCTGGAGCATCGTCGGATTTTTCGGGCGACGCAGCCTGGGGAGCCGAACAACGTACGTCTGACCGTGTTTTCCGCGGAGCTGTCACAGCGGCCTGAATTTCGTCGAGCATTGAAAACAGACCGCGCCATGCTCTCGATGCTGCGGCATCAATCCATCGTGCGATTTGGGGATAGCGGTGAATCCGGCGGCCAGCTTTTTTTCTGGACGGAGCCGTGCGAATTTGAGTCGCTGGCAACGCAGCTTGAGAAACATCGAGTCTTCTCATCCGAAGACGTTATCGAAATTGGCTGGCAGGTCTGCTCTGCCCTTCAACAGGCCCACAATCTTGGCCTGGCCCATGGAGGACTGTCCATGGAATCCGTGCTGTTGTCCGACAACCTGCAGGTGATGTTGATCGACTTTGGCGTTGCTCGATGGCTGAAGGCTGCGGCCGTGAACAATGATGTGGAGAACTCTGGACCTGCTCTCATCACGATTAGTGCTCTGGCTTCTCGAGAACAGGTGGAGAGCGACCTCACCGAGCTGGCGTCGATACTTGGGACGTTGCTGAAATCGTCAGTGGATACGCATGAAGGTGCGGATTCTGAAAAAGTCTCGACGTACGGCCCTCTTGAACGCCTGCTGGCACGAATCACGTCGGGAAACCCGGCCATGAAGCCCGTGAGTGCCCGTGAGTTTCAGGGGCGACTGGGCGAAATTCTGATTGGTAGCGATGACGATAAGATGCCGCTGGTCGATCATCGAGAATTCACAGGCGGTTCGAAGCGTTCCATCGTCGTGGAACTGTTTGATTCGACCGAGACCGAGAACCCAGTTTCGGGGACTGCAAATCAACCGGCAACTTCTGCGACTCGAATGCAATTATTGCCGATCCTCGTGGGGCTTGCGGTTGTGATCATCCTGGCTTTGCTTGCCGGTTTATTGCGGTAAACGGCGAAAGCAGCCGATGCCCGCAGAACGATGTTTCCAAAACATGCTACGCGGCAAAACTTCAGTGAAGTTCGAATTTTCCTGCAGCGGCTCTGCGCCTAAGTTATGCGCTCACGTCTTCACGGTCGTCATTCTTACCAGCGTTCGCCTGGTTGCCGGCCGTATGTTCTCCCGCCTTTGAAATTCTGAGGGATGCTGTATGAGACTTCGCATCAGAACCCTGCTTCTGACAATAGCACTGCTTGTTGGCCTTGCTGTTCCGGCCGACGCTTGTTGCTTTATTCCGATTCTTGATCCGTTTCACTGGCTCTTCGGCTGCGGCTGTTACCAGGGCGGATATGGTGGCGGTTACAGCCAGCCACAGGCCTACGGAAATCCTGGTGGCTGTGGGTATCAGCCGGCGTATCAGGGATTGACGAGCCCATGTGCTCCTTGTGCACCCGCATGTCTTCCGACGCCGATCTGCGTTCGACCGCTTCCCATGCCGGCGATCTTTCGGCAAGCGCTCGACCCGTGTGGTTATCAGTGTTCAGCCCAAATGATGCCGGCCCAAATGATGCCCACGCAAATGATACCGGCCCCGATGGTCCAGTATCAGCCGACGCAGTTTGCTCCACAACAAGCCTATGCACCAGCCATGGAATCGGGCTGTTGCTCTGACGACATGATGGCGCAGGGTATGGAGTCTTATGATCCGGGAATGCAGGGATGGTCGCCCTCGTCGCCGGTCATGGGATGGTCACCGCAGGGATCATATCCAGGTGGTGGATTTCCGTCTCTGGCTCGACATTCGTCACTGCCACCAACCGGCTACGGCTTGTTTGTGCGTCCAGGAATTGCTCGCCGAGAAACACGTCAGGTCATTCATCAATACCGCCGGATGCGATCACAAGCACCGTCGTATCCAGGACAGAAGCGAGGCCCGCTGATGGTTCCTGCACCGTACTCGTATCCGCAAGCCATGTACCAACAGTCGATGTATCAGCAGCCAATGTATCAGCCTGCGTATTCAGGTGAGATGGGTTACCCACAAATGCAGCAATATGAATATCCTTCCGCGCCAATGATGCAACAGGCTCAGCCGTTTCAGCAATCAGAACCGCAGCAGCCAACAACGCCACAAGCAATGCTTCCACAGTCGTACCCGCAGATGCAGTCAACAATGATGCCAATGCAGATGATGTACTCAAACCAAAACATTGCCAGTGATGTGATGGGCGATCATGAGTATTCAACTTCACCAACCGCAATGGTTCCGGTCATTCAGAATTCCTACAGCGGTACTGGCGGTTCGTCACCGTTCAGTCGAGCGACGCTGACACGATCTCTGCCGTTTCTGTCCAGTCAGTACAGCAAGTCGGTCCGATAACATTGCAGCCAATCGCTATTGGTATGGCTCGGTGAAATCCCTTTCTTTCCTGGTTGACCCGCAGGTAGTCCCGAATGTCGACGATTCAAAAAAAGGGAGTCCTGCGCGGGTTTCGCCGGTCAACAGGTGTTGGTGCAGCCCCCGGAACGCTGGACCGCGGACCGAATCCGATCTCGTCGAAGTGTGTGATCACCCGAATTTCGTTCAACGTGGAGAACGCCGACGAGGAAGTCATCGATACTGTTGGCGAGTTGAATGAAGAAGTCCCCGCTGATCGCATCTACTGGTTTCGACTGGAAGGAATGGCCGACGCCGAAACTCTGCAGGAACTCGGTGAAGCTTTTGGATTGCATCCACTGGCACTGGAGGATGTGATCAATTCGCATCAGCGATGCAAGGTCGAAGACTACGGCGATCATCTGTTCATCGTGATACGATTGCCAGCATATGAGAAGGACGGCACTCTGATCACAGAGCAGGTCAGCATGTTTGTTGGCGAAGATTTCGTTGTCTCAATCCATGAAGGCGGCAACGGTCTGGAAACTGTTCGTGATCGAATCCTGTGGGCAAAGGGCCGCATCCGCGAACTGAAGGCAGACTACCTCGCGTACACTCTGCTTGATACGGTCATCGACAACTACTTTCCCGTGATCGAAGAGATCGGAAATCGTCTGAATGCCATTGATGAACTTCTGGAAGGCGGCTTCGACAAAAGCCATCGTCTGGAGATTCGTAATGTTCGATCGGATCTGCTTCTTCTCAGAAAAACAATCTGGCCGCAACGAGAAGCGATCGCCGCGTTATTGCGCGACGAATGCACTTTGATTGAGCCGTCGACGCGTACGTATCTTCGAGATTGCTACGACCACACCATTCAGCTGATGGACGTAACGGAAACCTATCGCGAGCTCTGCGCGGACCTGCGGGATTATCACCTGGCCGATATCAGCTATCGCAGTAATGAAGTGATGAAGACGTTGACCATGATTGCAACAATCTTCATGCCGTTAAGCTTCATTGCTGGCTTCTACGGAATGAACTTTCAGCACATGCCCGAGCTGTCATGGCGTCTCGGTTACCCGGTGATAATCGTAACCATGATTACTGTGGCGTCGGGCTTCTTTCTGTTCTTCCGCCGAAAAGGCTGGCTGTAACGAGTTGTCTCGTCCAGTTGGAATCGTTGGGATCCGTATCGATGCGGTCTCAGTGATCAGAACTGTTGGTTGGACACCAGGTTGCGATTCAGGCCCGATACATCCTCTGCCGGGGTCGAAGGTCCCGGATCCTGATCCCTTACTACAAAAGGCCTGAAGGGCCAGCACATTTGAAGCCGTCCGCAGTCATCGTTTTGTCGGCCCTCCGGGCCAGAATCACACGCGAAGTGGCGTTGAGATCCCGACAAATTTTGAATCCGGCCGGACCGTGCAAAGTGAGTTCCGGCAATCTCGAAAGACACCGGGACACATATTGTTCGGTGCGGCCCGCGACTCATTGTCCATCAGTTCATAGATGACAACGCAATGATCGTTGACCATCGGCCATCAATGCGCAGCGCTGGCTTTCTGTGCGCGAGCTTTGAACCACTCGGCCGTCTGAGTTAAGCCGACTTCAATGGTCACAGGCTGGCCGAGAAGTTCAGCGAGTCGATCGGCATCCAGAAGTGATCGTTCCACATCGCCAGGCCGGATATCGCCATACAGAATTTCGCTTTTGCTGTTGAGCGACTTCTTGATTTGCTCGGCCAATTGCAACGTGGTTGACTCGTGGCCGGTGCCGACGTTCAGAACCCGGTCGGGAATTTTGCCTTCGAGTGCTGCGAGATTCGCTTTGGCGACATCATCGATGTAGACATAGTCTCGAACGCAGCCTGGGTCACCAACAGTCGTCCGAGCGAACACTCGCACGGATTCGTCAAGCAGCATTCGGTTGCAGAAGATCGCGACAACGCCCGCTTCGCCGTGCGGATCCTGGCGAGGTCCATAGACATTGGCGTATCGCAGAACGGTGTAGTTCAATCCGTGTTCTTTGCGAAAACACTCCAGGTACTTTTCGACGGCAAACTTACTGCAGGCATAAGGACTTAATGGGACCGGTATCGTCGTTACCGACGCGCGCGTGCCCTCGGGAACTTCACCGTAGATGGCTCCCCCAGTGCTGGCGAAGACGATGTGTTTCACCTTCTCTTCTACACAGGCCTGAAGAATATTGAGTGAACCGAGAATATTGATTGAGGCATCTTTCTGCGGTTCACGAACGCTGATGGCCACGCTCGCCTGAGCCGCCTGATGACTGACTGCATCCGGATGAAACGCAGCAAATGCTTTCCCAACGGCCTCTCGATCCTGAATGTCGACCTGAAAAAACTCCGCTCCGTCAGGAACGTTTTCACGACGGCCACTGCTCAGGTCGTCAATGATGGCCACCTGCCAGCCGAGGGCCAGAGATCGCTCGGCAATATGACTTCCGATGAAACCTGCACCGCCCGTGATCAACAAACGCATCTGATTTTCCTTCAACTAACGAACACGAAAAACGATAAGTTCCCGACGAAGCGATTGAAGCCGAATGGCGTCTGATCGTCACAATGCCGAATGGAGTGGGTGTTTTCGTCCATATTCCAAAAGTCTGGCCCATCCAACTCTGATCTGGCCGCTCATGGCAGAACATTGATTATGCCTGCGATCATGAGAAGAGAATCTCTTCGCCGATTTCATATTCCGGAGGCCCAATTCGGAATATGCCGGATGGACGACAGCGCGCACTCTCATCAACGACTAAAATCTGCCGATCTGATGGATTGTGTCGGTTATTCTGTCTTCAACAATTTACTCTGGCTGGACTCGGTGTTCGAAAAGCCTTCATTTTCGTAAAATGAAGCCTACTAATTTCACACCCGCCGCCCGGGATCCTGCAATAATGACGGAATGTAGCTCCACCGAATTTTGCCGATGCCGGATCGGCGGTTTGGGCCAGGTGTGAACATCCTGTTGCGAAGAGTGCTCGCTGTAGCGGGCGACCAAAGGTGAATTCCATGTCTCTGCCAGTATTGTCTGAACGACCAGTCATCGAAGAAGATCCTCTGGATTTGATGGATGAGATCGACGCCCTGAAGAAGGAAAAGGACGCCTCGATTCTGGCACACTTTTACGTGGACGGTGAAATTCAGGACATCGCAGACTTCACTGGCGACAGCTTGAAGCTGGCTCGTGATGCAACAAAGGTAACGACTTCGACCATCGTCTTTGCCGGCGTCCATTTTATGGGTGAATCGGCAAAGATCATGAATCCGGAGAAGCGAGTTCTGATCCCGGACATGCTGGCCGGTTGTTCGCTGGCCGATAGTTGTCCGCCGGACCAACTGGCTGCCTTTCAGGAACAACTCCGCGCGCAGGGACGAGATTTTCAGACGGTTGCGTACATCAACACATCGGCAGCGGTGAAGAGTCTGGTGGACTGGATTGTGACCAGCGGGAACGCTCGTGAAATCATTGATCGAGTGCCCAAAGATAAAGAGATACTTTTTGTTCCGGACCAGCATCTGGGACGGTATCTCATGGAAGTCACCGGACGAAAGATGATTCTCTGGCCAGGCTCCTGCATGGTTCACGAAGTCTTCAGTATTCAGGATCTTATCCGAATCAAGAAGCGCAATCCTGGCAGCGTTGTGATGGCTCATCCGGAGTGCCCACAGAATATTCTGGAACTGACCGACGTCATCGGCGGCACGGAAAAGATGCGTCGTCATGTGATGTCCATTGAAACGCCAACAACGTTCCTGATCGCTACCGAAGCGGCCATGATCCATCCTCTGCAGAAAGCAGCTCCGCAGCACACGTATATTCCGGTGCCCGGAATCATGGCGTCCACTGGTGAAACATGTGCCTGCAATCGCTGCCCGCACATGTCTCGTAATACGCTTCAGAAAGTTCGAGACTGCCTGCGAGACGGCGGGCCAGAAATTGAATGGAAGGACTACTTCCAACAAGCTCGAGCGGTTCTTGACAAGAGCCTGCTTCAATAGAACACGCACTCTAAAGAATGGTGGTTGCATGTAGTGGATCTTGCTGAAGATCCGCGCACAGCAGGACCATTAACAATGTTGCACTACCCCAAAAGTAAAGTTTGGCGCAGCGATGGTGCAGTGTCATTTGTGAATTGAGGGATGTTCAGCGGGCGAGACGCCCGCGCTCCAGGAGCG
>JBGSVD010000030.1:0-56877 GCA_041753135.1 Planctomycetaceae bacterium | reverse complement strand
TTCTCCAGTTCCCGCTGACACGTTTCGCACTGCGACAAATGCGCGGACAGCGATTCCTCTTCCGCCTCCGTGAGTCGGTCTTCGAGCGATTGTTGAAGAAGGTTTGGATTACAGTTCATGTGTTATACATTCGATGGCTTTGTTCGATTGGCGAGCGGTTGGGCGTCAGCGCTCCGTGTCGTGCGCGCGATACACGGAGGGCTGACGCCCTGCCGCTCGCCGAGCTGTTTGTTTTCATTCTTCATTCAGCACCTCTTCGATGATCACTCTGATCCGAGCAAAGATCCGACTGCGAGACATGTACACGCTTCCAACGCTGACGCCGAGATCCTCAGAAACCTCGGCGATCGATCGGCCGGCGACTTCAGTTTCCCAGAACGCTCGCCACGACGATTCGCGGAACTCGGATCGTACTCGTTCAGCAGCCCAGAGGATCAGCTCCTGCTCGTACTGACGCTGCAACTCTGCATCGATCGATGAGTCGACCGTTTCTTCCAGCGCTGCCAGGAAATCGGAACCTCCCTGGCCGCTGATTTGTTTTCGTTCCCGCACCATGAACTTGATCACAACATTTCGAGCGACGCAGCCCAGCCATCGTCGAAACGATGCTGACTTCCCATCCGCCTTCCAGCCATCCACAGATTTTGCAATCGCAATCAGCAACTGCTGAGTCACATCTGCCACATGCCGATCGGGCGTTCCCTGCTTCCGAACCAGACGCAACAGAAACGGCTCATAGACGCAGACAAACTCGGTCCACGCGAGATCGTTTCGCGGATCTTTCAGTCTGACGATCAGGCTATGACGGGTTTCCGGCGGACGCATTGAGCTCTTCACAATAGGCAGACAGAAGCCCGCAAACGACCTCTGCTATTGTAGGGAGTCCGGCATGGTGGCAGGAACTCACAAAGAATCACGAGGAATCTGAAAAAATGCGGAAAGAGCCCGGCTCCGCGACGTTGTATTCATCGCCTGGCCTCGGCGACCAGTCAGCCCTGACCCAGAAGTCACCAGCATCGTTCAACCAGCATCAACGTTCATCGCTGAATTCTGTCGGCAATTTGCACGATCAAGCCCCGCCCGATAGATGTCTGCATTCTGCGATTCATCAACGCTTCGAAATCTATCACAGCGAATGTCAAAATCACCCGACTGCGGCGAGTGACCAGGCGACGTTTAAAAAAAGCACCACCGCAACTCAGGTGCAATATTGCGTTACCAAAACCCGCCTGGGCAACATCAACGGAGTGATCAGAACGTTGACGCAACTAGCTTTGCCAACTCTGTATTCGCAGGACTGGCAGGCTGATCGGTTTCATCGGTGTTGGTATACAGCCACATGGCAACGATGGTCTCGAACTTGGAAAGTGCGACGTGCTGTACGATGAGGCTTGGAATCAACGTCAGCGGGATCAGGCCATTCCAGGCCAGGAAAGACCACGACGTCGGCTGATCGGGCGAAAAGATCCAGGCAACAACCTGCCGAATAACAAGTCCCACGGGGAACGCGACGATGAGGAAGTGATAGAGACGCACCGTTTTGCGAAGACGCCTTATGATACTTGCAGCGCAGGCTCCGAGCTCACCGGACTTGGCCAACTGCTTCTCTTTATAATCGGCATGTTGCGATATTGCGGAAAGAAGCATGTGCTTCGCTGTTGTGCTCATGGTAAAGGTTCCATTGCAGTCAGAAACTGCGTCAGCGCGGACAATGGTTTGCGGAAAGTAAGCTAGCTTCGTGCGTCGATCAACGACAATGCCGTTCAAACAGTAGCGGAGCAGCGCAAGCTGCCCGGTGTGTGCCTGCAAAAATGCTGGCTGACACCGAACGGTTTGCGCCGATATGGCTATTTAACAAACCGTTCGTCGAACGGTATTGCGATGAACGATCAAGATCAACCAGTTGCCGCGGCCCGTCTTGCGACGTGAGAAACCGCCGCCGCCAACTCGGCAGAATCTTGGTGATCCGCATTTGCAGAGCTGTCAGGTTACGACAGAAGTCTCCCCATGGCAAGGGCATTGAGCGTTCAGCGTATTCCGTGGGCGCAGTCGCGGATTTCATTAGATCCTGCCTGCCGGGCAGGACTTCGCGGCTTGCCGCGACCTCTGTGCACGTGATGACACAACGCAGCCTGAATTCCTCAACCACTTGCACGCAAGACTCACCTGCGGCGAAAGTCCTTTCCCGCAGAAAAGATCTGCTTTAACAATCATCCGCGACCACACTCTCGCCGAAACCAGGCCGCGGCAAGTAATCCATTTCAAAGCCGCCCGATCTGCGGCTCCATGCGCAACGTTTTGTTACCTGGCTTCCGCTGCCTCAGCACGTGCAAGACTCATAGCATCAGCGATCTGGTAGAAGCTCTTTGAACTCCGGCAGCGGGGCATGGCGTACCAGCCGTCACCGACCTCCGCCACCACAACTCGAGACTGATACTCGCGACCATCCAATCCCTCTCCTGCGACCTCGACACATACAAAACGCTTACCGTAATAGGTGCTCGCCATTTCGAAATGAAGAGCCTTAACCTGCGGGTCCGCATCAACAAATGCGGCACTGGCAATCACGCGAAGGGGCTTCTTCCGGTTGATCATTCGTGATTTCTCCGTCCCAGGATCACGCGGTTGATCACGAAGTTCGTAGTATGTAAATGTTTCTCCATCGTTACTGAACCGAGTTAATTGAAGCGATTCAGCATACCTGTTCAACACGTCTACCTCGTTATTGCAAACACCCAGGAGCAGATGCTTCCCGAAGTCTCTCGGCGACGCCGTGGCGACGCCGAGGATCAGTGCTTGAGCAGCAGCTTCAGGATTGGTGGCACCTTCAGGCCTAAACTCGAACGGAGCCAGCACCTGACCTTCGGGCGAGATTGTCGTATGCCGAGCGAATGCAATGGCACCCGCGAGTCCGATGGCAGTGACGACGAAGGCAACTGTGACCGGACGGCTTTTCATTTTGGTGATCTCCATGGAACGAATTGCCAAACAATGACGACGCTACCGGGGTGCCGCAGCGAGCTGCCATTCAAAAAAAGGTTTCATCGGCATCGGGGTTCAGCGATTTGTTCGGTGTCCCTTGCCACTGCGTGGAGTGACTGTAGAGAATCTGCACGCCGCGTCCAGCCGACTGGCATGAAGAGCTCTGACTGCTACAGGACCACGCAAATTACAAGAAACGATACGACGCACAACAATGCTGAAATAAACTGTACTTTCCGTCGTCGAAGCACCACACCAACCATAGCGAGGCCCGAGGTAAAAAGACAGAAAAATGCACAGGCGTACGCGACCAACTCTTTTTCCATCTTTGGAACAGAACTTCCGTCGATCCAGTACCATGTCCACGCGGTACACATGGCTAGAAAATAGAGATGCACCGGCAACGAAAAGAGCAGGAAAACAATCGCCGACCGCGAGTACGCGGGCCTCGTTGTGGCGAGAATGCTCAAGTCTGACGGAGCTTCATACGGATTGGGGTTGGGATTGCTGATAAGTGTGATCCAGTCCAGGCGCTGCGGCCTAACGATGACAGATCGATGACAGATCAAAGAGTTTCCATTTCAAAACCGCGCGGCCCGCGGCTCCGTGGTGAGTAGGGCTATTCTCTTGTGTTTAGGATACGGTTTGTTTTCCCTGTTATGCCCTGTTGTTTAGTTCGATTTGCCAGACCTCAACAGTGAGTTTGGATTCTTAACCACAATATCCACGAAACGAACCAGTTCGGCGAAGTCCATTTCTGGGGATTGTCCCCTTACGAGTTCATGGTATCTGGACGCAAGTTGCCGCGACTCTGCTTCCCCCAAGCGACTGCGTTGTTCAAATATCCTTGGGACTGTCGCGACCCCTCCACACGCTATTGATGTGTTGCCGAACCAGTGACCGCGATAGTAGGTCGTAGAATGTGTCCACACATGGTCATGATCTGAGGGAGTGAACGAGTCGATCCATTCAGAATACTTGTTGGTGGCAGTGTCGTCGCGGACTTTCGATCCGCACACCCATTTTTCAACGCGATCGCGGTAGCAGATCAGGCAGTAACTTTCATCTTGTTGCATGGGACCGAACGCCTCGGAAATCTTGCTCCACAAAACAAGCGTAACCACTGCCGCCGCGAGAACCGTGACGCCCAGTGTCTTTTTGATCGTGGTTCGCTTCATGAGAGTTCGACTTGAGGGCATAACGACCAAAATCAGCCGGTTGCCGCGGATGATTCTCCATGTGTGCGCAGCGGTTCGGCAACTCGGCTGCATCTTTTGTTAACTTGCCCTATACAGGTATGCGGCGATACATCAAGTCACTTCTTGCGACGTACTTTACCCAGGAGGTTACAACACTGCCTTCATGGATAATCGGATGCTGAAACAACAATCCCATGCCGGTCTCTGGCTGTATTGCGACTTCCGGTTTGGTGATGAACGTGGTGGCCCCGCCAGTGAACCCATCGTTGAGATAGACGAGGAAGGAATAGAAGCTTTGCTCATCGTCGTTTCGAACAAACGCACCATCGGCGTGAGGAGCAAAACGCATACCTGGTTTGTAGCGGTAGCAACGAAACATCTCATTTGCACCAACCAGTCTCATTCCATGAATCTCGGGCGGAGCCTTTGGACGAATGCGATCAAAAAGTGTAGCTGCGAGTGACTGATCCTCGAAGATTACCCTGTCGTTGTTCCGGACGTCACGATTGACGCGGGTGCCAGACAAAGTGTTGATCGTTGCGACTTCGGGTTGCAGGCACTCGATTCGCTGAATGAACAACTCGCATTCGGTTGGCGAAAGTACGTCGCGAATGGTCAAGATGTAAGGTTTTGTTGAGTCAACTTCGTCCATTCGGGAAGGCTCATTGCGATTGCAAGTTAACGACCAAAATCACCGGATTGCGGGCAGTGATGTGCCCATGTCAAACTCGGCACAGGCCGCAACTCTAGTGCCTGCTTTGGTTAACACTGCCTCGCTCGCGAGCACGGATCACGCGCGAGCACGGATCACGCGCAATTGCGATTGAATCAGCGTTCACAAAAATAACGTGCAGACTGCAAAGTATCGGGCGAACGGAAGATTCTCAACCCCGCCTTCGGCACTTTGACCGAGCAACTGAAATTTTCCGTGCTGGTCACGCACCTGAAACAAAAAGCCTTGGATTCGAATCTTGAGGTCTCGCAGAAAGGATGCGATTTCCTCGGCCTATAAGAACGCAGAGACTCATTTGGTGGTTCGGCCAAACTCAGCCTCAACTCGCGTGCGATTCATTACTCCGAACGGCCATGTTATGCAAAATCTATCCAGCACACCACGGCTCAAAACATTGTTCACGTCTTCACGTCTTCGCGTGAGAAAAAAACCAGAGTTCCATCACGACAACATGGACTGGAGCCCAAGTCTCTGGATTCCAGCCTGATTGCGATCGCAAAGGCGTCGTGAGGAAATCAGTCAAAACAAAAGAATCGCTGCAGCAGATGTAATGATGGCCGCAGCCCAGAATGATTTCACGATGCGGGGTTCGGCAACTTTCCTGAAGACAAAGTGATTGTGCAATGGGCTGCAAAGCAATATGCGTTTCCCGGTTCGTCGGTACCACGTTACCTGCAGGATGACACTCAGAGTTTCAACGACAAACACCGCTCCGATCAGCAGCAGCGTGAACTCCAGGCGACACGCCAGAGCCAGTACTGCCAGCAGGCTTCCCATCGGAAGCGAACCCGTGTCTCCCATGAAGACTCGCGCCGGATGGCGATTGAACCATAAGAACCCCAATGCAGCCCCGGCCAATGCGGATGAGAACACAGCCGACTCAATCAGCGTCGGCGCCGCGGCGCTGGAGGTTGAGATCGCATGAATCGTGATTAACGTCAGAGAGCTTGCGGTGATTGTGGTGCAACCGGCGGCCAGGCCATCCAGGCCATCCGTCAGATTGACGGAATTTGAACAAGCGACGATCACGAACGTGGCCCATGGAATGAACAACCAACTCAGCGAACTTGGCAGCCAGCCCTGAAGAGACCATGAGCCGGCGACAACGTCCCTGCAAACAAAGAACAGTCCGAGCGACGTGACAAAAGAAATCACCAACTGAGCGACAAACTTCTGCCTGACGGACAAACCTTTTTTCGACGTGCGAAGCTTAATCCAGTCGTCACAGGCTCCAATCAAGCAAAATGCCAAAGTGGAAGTCACTACCAGCCAAACGAAAGCGCTGCCTGATTGAAGTGAAAGAACCGCACCTGTCAGAAAGGCCAGCATGATCAGCAGGCCACCCATCGTCGGCGTGTGCTGTTTTCCGGAATGAAATTGATTCAATTGTGCCGAGTCGCTGGCGATGCGTTCTCGAAATTTTGAGCTGAGCGCGCGGATGAACGATGGGCCCAGAAGAATCGATACACACACAGCGATGGCGGCCGCCAGCAAAACACGAAGTCGTATGTCCGAAATCGTTGAGCCCAGTTCCAACAGTCGGGTTGGCAAGATAGAGATCAAACAACTGCTCACCGAATATAGCCAACTATGCACCGTCTATTCCGCCTCGTCCGCTACGGAGGCACGCACCGTAATCTTTGTATCTTTGGTGATCAGTTCGATAATCCGTTTCGAAGCGAAATGAGAGCAGCGAGACGGACGAGACGAAGAGATCGAAGTTTCTTTTGCGATGATCTCTCCAGTGAAGCTGTTAACGACCTGAAGACTCAGAGTCTGCTGCTTCTTTGTTCTGATCTCTTCCTCGGTCAGCTCCGGATTGCTCCACATCACCATCAGGTCGGTGGGATCACCAAAAATTGTGGGGATTGAAGTGGAAAGCAAAGGCATGCTCCAACGAATTTCGCCGGTGGATTTGTCCAGGCAAAGCAGTGGTCCCGCGCTGACGCGAGGTTCATTGACACGATAACTGGTTTCCAGCCGGCCCAGTACCAGATCGCGTTGTTCTTCGAGGCCGACAAACAGAAAACCGTTCCGTTCGAATGCGGTGAATCCGAAAAGTGCCTTAGTTTTGAGCAGTGAAGCGGCCTGCGTTCTGAACACAATGCGGCCCTCATTTGTGTCGATCAGGATAACCTCAAACGTCGATGAAATAGTCAGAACGCGTCCCTCCGGCAGCACATGAAATGCACTGTCCGCATGAGTTCGTCCCACAATGATGGGATCACTTTTGGCGAGCGTGTCT
This sequence comes from Planctomycetaceae bacterium, assembly GCA_041753135.1. Taxonomy (GTDB): domain Bacteria; phylum Planctomycetota; class Planctomycetia; order Planctomycetales; family Planctomycetaceae; genus SXXK01. The sequence continues at coordinate 49,718 of JBGSVD010000030.1, read as the reverse complement.
TCACCCGTGGCACCGTCAAACATATTCAGTCGAGAATTGTGATCCGGATAAAGCAAAAATCGTCCAACAGTCTGCGATTCGCTGACCCGGCTGATCGAAAGGCGTCCGTTTCCAATCAAGCGTCCATCCCGCGTGCTGAATCGTTCAAAGCTGGCGAGATCCGCACCCATAACGATCACTGCCTTCTCATCTCCGAAGATTCTGCGAACTCCGGCCATCGATCGGCTGACTGGCGACAGTTGCAGCTTGCGAACCCAGAGGTCGTGCCCAGTTACGGGATGGGAACAATGGAGTTCATCACCATAATGCCAAATCAGATGGCTGGCCCCCAGCGAGCCAAATTCGATGGTGGAATTACCAGTGTCACTTTTTAAACGGCGGGTCCATTGCAATCTGGCTTTGTCCGGGATTGCCGCAGAAATCATCGCCAGTTGGTCGGCACCGGCCACCGGCAGCAATGCTGGCGTGGAAAGACCATTGTTGATCGCCTGAAATGCCAGAGTGTTTCGATGGAATGAAAAGGGCAGAGTCACTCGATCTCGCAGGCTCCCGTCGCTCATATCGACCGTGACAAAATCGGGCAGACCATCACGACCATCGACAAGAAAATATCGCAAAGGCATCCAGTCGGGGAGAGCATTGACCGCAAGGCCGCGTTCAACTCGCTGAAGATCCCAGTCAGGCGTTTCGAGATAAACTTCAGACTCCACGACAATCGACGACCCGGCATCAGAATTCAATCCAGACTTCGATACCGTTTCAGCGCTGGACGAGGGCGGTGTCTGGTCCGGAGATTTTTGCTTTTGAACTTCAGCCGCCACGAAACCACCGATAACGTTTCTCGCGCGCAGCCGTGCAAGCAGTTCGCGAGGCTGCGAATTATCCGCTGCGCGACTCCAGACAATCAGCAATGCTTCTGCCGCACTGTACTGTCCAGTGGAGATGAGCTTCGTCACGAGTTGTTGCTTCTGCTGATCGGTTGGCAACACTGTGGGGAACAACACCACAGTGGCGGCAAGTCGCTTCAGCTGAACGATGGTCAATTTTTCCAATTCCGCATCAGTGATCACGCCTGGTTTTCCGGCACGATCGAGCAGCAGATCGGGGCGAATCTTCCATGCGTCGGTAATCGCAACGGCGTTCGTCCAGTCCTTGAATTCAGAAAGCTCCGACAGGTCGTCGGCTGATAGTTCTGCATTGGGACGACTCAGGATCGTCAGAACTGCGGCCCGAAGCTCCTGCTCTGGCGAAAGACCAAGTTCCGGTAGCAGACGAGCACGACTTTCGATCAACGAAACATCCTCGGGAGTTCGCGCTGTTTCGGTTTGCGGTTCAACAAGCTTCGAGCCCCAGTCCTGCAGGATCAGTTCTCCCAGATATTTTCGAAGAAACTCCGAGCCCCCGCCGTTTGCCGAATTCGACGCTACCGCTGAGGAACTCTTAAGAAGCTCGATCGCTTTCTCATCGTCACCATGGATCAAATAAGCCTGCGCTCGTTTCAGAACGTCGTCCGATTCGCCAGGCGATGCCGATTTGTTTGTTCCATCATTTTTGAAAAACGAATCGGCTCGTGGATAAACCGCAAGAGAAACGGGAGTCGATGTACACACAACGTCCGCATCGCTGGCAATGGCTCCAAACTGCGGAACGGAATTCTCCGGCAGAAAGTTCGGTCGGAATCGAATCTCGCGACCGGTCGTCAAGTCGATCGCTGCGACACGTCCATTCGCGAGAGGAATCAGACATTTGTTGTCTCGACACTCGGCACGACCGAGCGTAGGCTGCATGGGTATCGCCCAGTTTTGGACGCCAGTTCTCAGATCCAGGCTGCGGCAATGTCGTTCGCCGATCACAATCACATGGCTGCCGCTGATTCCTGCAATGTAATAATCGGGACTGCCGCCGATGTCTCCAGGCCCGAAAGCTCTGCGAGACGTCTTCCAGAGGATTTCGCCGTTGGCAACGTTGATCCCAAACAGATTGGCTGACTCACTGTTGGAACAGACAACAACACCATCCGATGCGAATGGAATAATGACGGCTGGAGAATCGATGAGTCCATCCTCCATATCGTCTGGCGGACCGATGCCAAGTCCGAACCCTCGATTCATCAGCGGCTTGGGCTCTTCACGAACTGCCGAAGCCCAAAGAAGCTGTCCGTCCGTGGGGCGAACGCCAACCAGCACGCCAAAGGAAAGCGAACACACCACAACGTTGTTGCTGAGCAAACAGACGCTGGAAACTTGAGTCGGATCTGCGTTCTCTCGATAACGGATCATCAGGTCATCAGCGAACGACAGAGGTTGCTGCCATTCGACACGACCGGTTTGGCGTTCCAGACTGTTCAGCCACAGCACATCTTTTTGAATCGACAAGACAAATAGTTGTTGTCCCTGGCCAATCGGCGGACCCAGAAAGCGGTGCCCTTTGAGTACAGGCACCGGTCGGAAAGTCGAATCGACTTCATCGCTGTTTTGTTGTGAAGCGTCTGGCTGTTCCTCCGAGATTGCCTCAGCCGGCCGGTCTATCTCCTGTGCGACAGGAGACTTTGTGACATCATAAGCGATCCCGCTCTGCTCGCCGGCAATCCAGGCGATTTTTGGAAGTTCTCCCACCGTCCCTCGATGAACAGCGATCAGGGAAACCCCATTGCTAAACGAGCTGCCTTCACTTAACAAAGGCTGCAGAACACCCATGCGATTCCGCGGAACTCTGCGATTGCGACCGCGAACATCTTCCTGTGTTCTGCGGAAGAAATCAAAATGATCTACAAAGTACAGGTACTCGTCATCACACGACAACAGTCCATAACTTGACAGACCCGCCTGAAACGCTGGTTCGTTTCCGAATCTTCCAAAGCCGACGTTGAGTTCATCCGGCTCGCCATCCGAGGGTTTAGCCGCCGGTGCGTCGGGAGTAAATGTGTTCGTCGTAATTGTCCACTGTTCTTCACCAGTCTGTTTATCGATTGCCACGATACGAAACGGCGAACGATGGACAATACAGTCGCCCCAGAACACTGGTTGCCAGTTTGGAAAATCCTTCAGGCTGGTTTCGGAGTCGGGGATCAGCGATTCCAGTGCATTTCCGGCAATAGGTTGCGGCACGCCTGGATACTTCCAGACAGACTCGGACCATTTCCATGTTGCCTTCGGCCAGGGCGGCGAAAGCGAGGTGCCATCCAAATCATTTGCAACGGACAACTGCGATCCGGTTGCACCAGACGGATCCGGATCCATTGCGTTCAGCGTCTTGCGCAGTGATTCGGATCGGCGTTGAAAGATGGACGCCAGCGTTGTTCCATCGGACTGACGCTCCAGTTCCGAAAGTCGCTGCCGGACCTCAAATCTTCGTCCGCTTAGCAGATCCATCGTCATTGCCAGGATTGCAGCCCTGATGCCCGTCTCCGTCTGAGGAAACCGTCGAGCCACCTGCCAGATCGTATGACGCGATCCCGTCCTTACAGCCTTGCGCAATTGAAGTTCTGCCAGTGCCTGCGTTTGCAAATTCCATTGCCGCTGGGCCGCTGGACTCGATGTTCGCAGGATCTCAATGGCGCGGCCACGAATACTGGCGGAGCTCCAGGTCTCCAGTTCCGTCTCAAAGATATCGGCCGGATATTCAAACAACTGTTGCAGTGACGCGATTGCGTCCGGACCAAACGAGCCATCCTGTTTGAGTACAACTGTCCGAAGCAGAGTCTCGATCTCACGAGAACGCATGAGATGCTCAGCAAGAACCTGAGGTGGTCCATGTTTCAGCTCATTTTCGGGAGTGTTCGCGGGAACTGCCGATTCATCGCTGGCAAATAAAGGAGAGACGCCAACGATCGCCACCAGGCAGGTCATCAGGAACGGCAACGCTGCCGCAAGTTTTGACCGAAGCCATTGAGCACCAGTTCCGAAACAACTTCGCGCATGAACGGAACAGTGCAAGCCGTGCAGTGATGCGAAACCAGACGGCTCGCGGCGTTTCGCTTCAACCAAAGAACGGAGGCTATTCGGCTCGCATGGGACAGGCTTATCTAAGCCAGCGGACGCAATCGCAGCATGAGCCCTCAGACTACGAGGGCGTGCAGACTCACGTCCCCGGATGGACTTCGAGAAGGTTGCGGCATTACAGCAGCATTCAGGTCGTGTGCTAGAAGAACTCGTCATAGTGCATCAGATCATCTTCAGTCACCATTTGATACTGACGTTCGCGAAGGACTCTGAGAGCTTCGTCCTTCTCAGAAACATAGATCGCGACAGCTCCACGTCCGTTCTTGCGATACATCAGCGGATAGACATACTGCACATTTAATTCTGCCGACATCAAACTGCCCAGAACCGACGTATGCGGCTGATCCACATCGGGCAGAAGAACACCGATCACATCCGTCTCGAACATGGTCACACCGGCGAATGTCAGCAATTCGTGGGCTCGCTCATAATTGTTCACGATAATTCGAGCCACCGCGCAGTCAGCGGAATCAAGAATACTCAGCGACACAATCTTCAGATCGTCACGTTCCACTCGGCGCAGCAAATCGTGAAGAGAGCCGACTCGATTCTCCAGGAAGACAATAAATTGCCTCAAACATGGCCAGTCACGACCACGCGTTGTCACCGGTTCAACGGGCGAGTCGTCTCCAAATCCAGAACTCATAGCGGAACTACTCCAGACAGACTTACCGTTAAGCTAAAAAATCAGGTCATCAGGAAGTGGATCCTGCTGAGGCCCGCGGCGGGAAATGGATGACCAGGCTACCGTAGAGCAGTTGTCTCAACCGCTCATGAACGATTGGGACAATCGTTCTACAATGGTAAATCCACTCCTGTCGCTCGGCTAAAGATTCCTTAACTTCCGGACCTTTAGCAACAATACCGTTCAAATAGTAGCGGAGCAGCGCGAGCTGTCCGGTGAGTGCCTGCAAAATGCTGGCTCACCGGACGGCTTGCGCCGATTCCGCTACTTTACAGGCCGTTCGTGGAACTGTATTGCCTTTAGCAAGGTTCACTACCCTAAATTCAAATCCGAACAAAACACCAGCGTTCAAAAAGCAAACAGCAAAAATCGAAAAGCGTATCTCAGGCACTTTTGCGGAATGACTCTCTTCCGTCAATGATGGAACTGGCGTCAAAGCGTTTTCCGAAATATCGAGCAATCGCATTGGGATCCGTCAGCACCGTTTCCGCGCTTCCGGACACCAGTACCTGTCCATCACAAATGATGTAGCTGCGATCGGTGATGGTCAAAGTTTCACGCTCGCGATGGTCCGTGAGCAGAATTGAAATGCCACGATCTTTTAGTCCTTTAATGATGTCCTGGATACTGTGGATCGTCACGGGATCGATCCCCGTAAACGGCTCATCCAGCAGAATGATTCGCGGATCACTTGCCAGAGCTCTCGCAATTTCCAGACGTCGCCTCTCACCGCCCGACAGCGATCCTGATCGCTGAGCGCGTTTTTCCCAGAGACCGAACTCGGTCAGCAGCTGTTCAATTCTGTCGGCACACTGCTTTGGGGTCACACCGCGATATTCTAGAATCGCGAGGATGTTCTGTTCGACCGAAAGCTTGGAGAAGATGCTGGTATCCTGCGGCAAATAACCCAGGCCGTATCGCGCGCGTTCAAACATCGGCCACGATGTGACATCTTCATCACGCAGGATGACTCGCCCTTCCGTGGGAGCAATCAATCCACACGCCATTCGAAAACTGGTGCTCTTGCCAGCACCGTTGGGGCCGAGCAAGCCGACGATTTCGCCTTCGTCGACATGAAAACTCACACCATCAACCGCGCGTTTGCCGGGATAGTCTTTAACGAGTCCTTCACATTTCAGCAGAGCCATCGGAGAATCCTTCTCGCGGCGATAACAAGCTCTATCGAATCAGCTTAATGCGTTTCACATTCGGGTAAAACGGAGCACTATAGAGCGGATATTCTTTGTCAGTTGTCAGCAAACCGTGGTTATCGTACCTCTTGTGATTGATTACAGCAAACCCCTTCCCATCGTTCAGGAAAGGAATCCCGTGAGGCCAGAAAATGCAAAGGGCCTCCCCGATAAGATCCTGTTCACGAACGGCGTAGCGGTGACTTTCGACGCCTCGCAGTGGGCGACTGAAATTGTCGAAAAGGCGGCTGTCTTTGCTGGCCGGTGAGTTGTCACCGAACATCAAATATTCATCATTCGCCAGCGGAAACTCCAGAACCTTGCCGAACTTCTGCTCCTGGGTTTCAATCAATTGAGTATACGTGCTGGCATAGTTGCCAGGAGTTCTCAGCGTTGTGGCCAGTCGAGAATAGAAGCCCATGTCGACTTCGGTCACCGTAATACTTCCACTGCGATACTGGCGGCGATACTCAACCGACGTCGGGTCGGCAGAAATGCCGTCCTGATTTTCAAAATTCACAACATCGTTTCGATAGTAGATATCTCGACGAATCAGCAGGTCGCTCAAAACAGCCTTCATTCCTCTCACGGAAACTCCAGCCGGCGCCAGATCAAGTTCCGTGGGAAGATTCAGATCGGCCGGAGCGAACTCGGCCTTTTCCCCCAAAGGCACCAGGTCACCATCCACCCAAAGACACAGACGGTCGTCGACGTCAGCGAATGCAACCCTATATTCACCTGCTCCCTGAATTTCAGTTTGAACACTGGCAATCGTTTCTTCTTTCGGCGAATCATTTCCAGCCTCACGACTAATCACCACAACGTCGGCCAGACCGGTCACTGGATTAATCTGACATCGAACAGTTCGGAATCCTTCAACCAGCTCAACCAGCAGTTGAGAACTCTCAGTTGCCGATTCAATCTTGATGGTGAAATCGAAAGTCAAATCGTTCACCCAGTACAATTCTTCATCAACTCCGCCGTCACTGTTGAATCCGCAGAAATCGGCAATTAGCTTAGGCTGCAGCGGAATCTCAAGCTTTGCCGAATCACCACCAGCCACTTGCGCTGGGGATGCAGAATCACCTTCAGCAGATTCAGCGGCCTCTTCCTTTGCCATCGCGATCTCTCGCGCATAAACCCAGTGTTCGCGTTCCGGGACCAGATTGCGATAACGCAGCCAGTGCTGCTGGTCGTCAGAAGCGTCGACGGAGTACGTTCGAGTCGCAGGATCCGGCTTCCAGGCATTTTCAGCCAATGGCCATCCGCCCATCACGCTGTCGGATTCATTCCAGCTTGAAGGCACCCATCGTTCTTCAGCGCCGGCGTCCAAAAGAACCTGCGGTGGGAATCGATCGTCATAGACAATCAGCTGAATGTCGTTTTGCTTATTCGGGTCGGCCTTTCGCTGAACAACCCACGGCTCGGTTTCTGATTTGCGAGCCTGAATGTCGCCCTGCCGAATTCGAACGGTCTCCCCCGGCAGCCCGACGAGTCGCTTAATGTAATTCACATGCGGCTCTTCTGGATTCTTGAAGACGACGACATCAAACCGCTTATAGTCGGACACCTGCTTATTGACGACAATCCGATCTCCGTTGAACACAGGAGCCGAGAGCACGTCGTTTCGATAACGGCAGTTGGGGCAGTTCGAAGTCGTCATGCGTGAGACCAGGACACCAGTCTCCTGATCAATCTCCTGACTCGCGCCGATCGTGTAGGGGAACTTGCAGCCTTCGCATGTCACTTCTTTATGACGCCCATACAAAGTCGGCGCCATGGATCCTGTTGGGATTACAAAAGCTTCGGCTTCGAATGTTTTGAAAACGAACGCCAGAATGAAGGCAATCGCCACAGCTTCGATCGTCTCACGAGTGCCTTCATGTGGCTTTTGTGAAGCTTTGGCTTTTGGAGCGTCCTTGGTTTCCTCTGCCGCGTCGGTTTTCTTTCGGCTTGTTGCCATCAGTATGTGTTCCGGGCCGAAGCCGAATCAAAACAGGATTTTGCTCAATGTCATGCACACACCATGCGTGCATTTTGAGACAAGCGAACAACAGGAGCCAGATCTTTGGTGTGTGTTCATCGAGGCCAGCAATTCAGCGATTTCAGCCTGATTCCTCAACAACCACTGAAGCCGTGGTTCGGTCAGGTGACCAAAATCCAGGCCGTTATCGTCAACGAATGTAACGAATTCTGGACAATTCTGGTACTCGAATAGGCCACTGGTGTCCGCCGAACTGCAGAACGGCCGGGTGAGACGGGAGATGAACCAGAAATGGCTTTCCGATCAGCAGTTTGTGAGGTACGCAAGGATTTGGCCAGTTTCGGCTGTCCGAAGAGACCGGACTATTGTCGCCCTGCACGAAATAGGACGCCTCCGGAACAGTGAACTCGGAATCGATCGCATTTCGCCGCTTTCCTGGCGTATAGAAAACGTCACGGTACATCTCAAGGTCTGAAATTTGGACCTCACCACCGGAAACGCCAATCGCCCATCGTTTCTGTTGCTCCTGACGAATCGAAATCAACGCGGCTTTCCCCGCGTCCATTGTCTTTCCAGACTGCGTCGAGACACTGGCTTCCAGCGATTCTATCGGCGATTCGTCTGAATTGATTTCGAAGGCATCAATGCAAGCCACGCCATTCACGGCAACGGCAATTTGCTGATCAAAGTTGGACACTTCCAGAACCAGCGTTTCAGGAGATCCTCCTTTCGCCCCGTCCGGTCTGTCATAGGAAACTTTCTGAAGCACCTTTCGATCGTCCACCGAAATCAGCTCTGCCGTAGATTCTTCCGGCTTCAACAAGACCTCAAACGTCTGCGAACCCACGGGAAGTTTGACTGCGATTGCTCGAGGAGCCTTCTGCCATGAAATTGCCGTTCGAAGCATCAGGTCGTCGACAACATATTCGGGGGAAGAAACCATAGCGTTGTAGCCATAGCGATCTGTCACCGGCGACAAATGAGACAACGCGGCCAGCCGAAAAACGGCGTTCCTAAAAGCCTCGGTCGTGGTTTGTCGAAGCAAGTCCTTTTGCAAATCGTCCGGCATTACGCCTTCGCATCGCAGGACTTCACGCTCCTGGTCATAGTCAACGCGACTGGCCCAGACAATCGGCATTGAATCAAAACGGCTTACAAAGTTCTTCCAGTCTGAAAGCCCGTCTGCCGCTGAAAGAGGAGTCTCCGCGACGTGATGTCCGCCAAACCATCGCCAGTTTCGAAAGCGAATCCAATGAGCCGAAGGGGAAGACTCACCAGCCGCTTCCGACTGCAATTTTAACTGTCCGTTAGCTGGCTGCCAGGTGTCATCCATTTCCCACGGTAGTTGCCAGTCGTCTGCGTCTGCAAGATTGTGCAGGTTGCAAACCGGAATGCGCATCCATTGCTGTTGAGCGAAACTTTTGCGGGCAATCTTGCCGTTGATGAAAACGTTCCCGTTCAGAATTCGAATACGATCGCCAGGCAGCCCGACCACACGTTTTACATAAGCCTCACCCGGTGAAGCTGGATTGTGAAACACGACCGTTTCCCAGCGTCGAGGCGGCCGAAGATCATACACATGCTTCTGAACCAGAAGCTGATCACCGTGACTGTTCGGAACGCCCGACACATCAATGTTGATTTGGCCGCAGTTGGGGCAGGTGGCGTACCTTCGAGTTCCCTCCGGCTCATGAATCACGGGAATCGTCGAATCAACGGAATCATCAAATGACACGCCAAACGCAAACTCGTACTGGCACGACGGACATTTGATCAGCCGATGAAATCCCAGTAATCCCGGTGCCATGGATCCTGTGGAAATCAGGTATCCTTCGAGCACAAAGGCGCGCAGCATGATGACCGCAATCACAAAGCAGATCGCAAGGTCAATTGCACTTCGCAACCAACGCTGGTCAAATGATTCATCATGGGAGTAGCGGCCGGACATTTGACAGAAGATAGCGAATTGCCTGCTTTCCGGAAATTCGCTTTTTCGACGACCGCTTTTTCCTCTTTTTTTTCGCTGAACTGATCTTGACGGAATCGCTACTGTGAAGACTCGCTACGCCCTTTTGCTGTTCATTATCACTTTGTCATGTGGCAGCGTTTATAGCCGTTTTGTTGCTATGTCTGCTTCCGCTCAAATTGCAGACACCCAGAACACGCCGGATCAGATCCTGAAGCGATTTGTTGAGGAATGCGTGTCCATTACTCCAGGCTCAGGAGAATTCCCGAAAAGCTTTACCACGGGCGGACTCAATGCCGGGCCGCTTCCGTTGCCGCCAAAAGTCGTCGAGATGAAAAGTGATTTTCGCATCAGCAAGTTCGAAGTCACGCAGGAGCTTTATCAGGCCGTGATGGGAAATAACCCCAGTCGCTGGAAGGGCGATCGCAATTCTGTCGAAATGGTATCGTTTCAGGATGCCGAGCAGTTTTGTGATCGCCTGACTGTCATGCTGCAGGCAAAGAAACTTCTGGACGATGGACAAAAGGTGCGCCTGCCAACAGAAGCTGAATGGGAATACTGCTGCCGCGCAGGAACGAAGACTCTGTACAGCTTCGGTGATGATGCAACGACAGCAAGCGATCAGGAGAACCAGGCCACAGTGCTCAGCGAATACGCCTGGCACACCGGCAACGCGGCCGGCAACGATCCCGTTGTTGGAAGCCTGAAACCCAATCCCTGGGGGCTTTACGATATGCACGGTTATCTGTGGGAGTTCGTTGCCGATCCTCAGACGACCGCGCCTGACGCGTCTGATTCCGCACCCGATCCAGCAGCCAAAGACACCAAAGACCACAACGCCGTTACGAAGAGCAACAAAGATGCTGACGCGACCACGAATGTCGCTCGGATTATTCGAGGCGGCTCATGGCGAGATCATCACTCCCTTCTCACCAGCAGTTTTCGTCAGACTCACCCTGCGAAAGGCATGACCGATGCGATTGGGTTCCGCTGCGTGATTTCCAAATCGCCTTGATCGCCGAAAACCACCGTTCCACGGGCGATCGGCCAATGTCAGTGCCTTCGGTTTTCAATTTGAAGCGGAACTTCGCGAGCCGTCCGGTTTTGCAAGGATTTCTCGGTCCATCACCGAACAACTTGCGGCGTTCCACTGGTGTTCCATTCAAGATGACTGGCATTGGGCGATCGCCGATTCCGTGATCAGTTGCTGGCAGGAATCCCGACGATTCGGCATGGAAAAAACGATGGACTGTACATTCGCGAGCCCCGCCAGGATTCATTACGCTGAAACCTTGGTTTCGGAAGGAGTCGTGATCATTGCTCTTGTGGCCCCAAATTACGATAATGACGGCGGTTGACTTGGGGACTTGATTTGAATGATCTGTCGACAATGAGGTCGACGGAAGAACTGCTTTCCTCTGATATAGGGTTTCTGTAATGTCATTTTCTCGTTGTTTTTCTTCCCTGCTGATTTCAAGTTCACTTCTGGTGGCGGGCGGCTGCAGTGATGCTCCACCTGCGGCAACAACCGATGGTCATGATCACGATCACGACCATGGTCATGATCACGGTGCAGAATCCCTGGCAGATGCGGTTGCAGAGCTGTCTGCTTTGCGTGACACGATGCGTGATGCCTTCGCAAAAAATGACGCCGATGCGGCTCACGACCCGTTGCACGAAGTTGGACATGTTCTGGGGGAGATCCCAGAACTGGCTAAGAAAGAGAAGATCTCTGCAGAAAGCCAGACGGCCATCGAAACCGCTGTCAATGCTCTGATGGACGCATTCGGAGCTGTAGATAAGACAATGCATGGACAAGAAGGCTCCACCTATGCAGAGCAGTCCGATGCAATCGATACGGCAATCACGGCTCTATCCGCCGCTTGCGGTCTCACGACCGCCGAAGCTGTTGAGCCACCGGCACTGGAAATCCCCGTCGGCGATCCAGCACCCACTGAAACTCCAGCACCAACAGAAGAGCCAGCCACAGAAGCCGGTGCCGCGCCAGCAGCCGAGAGTGCCGAGAAGTCTGAGACTCCAGCTCCTTAAGGCCTGCGGCAGAATAAATAGTACCAGTTAATCGCAATACCGTTCAATTAAGCAACGTAGTAGGCACATTCCATGTGCCGCAACCCTCAAAAAGCAAGGCTTTTTGAGAACTCAGCGGACGGCACACGGAGTGTGTCTGCGACTTTTTGAACGGTGTTGCGGTTAAGCCTGAGGCGATAGTGCTCTGTCAGCCGGAGGCGTACGCGAATGCCGTCACCAACGTACGCCTCCCGTTAACGGTGAAACGAAAAACAGCGACGTCGGCTCCGTTCAACGTTGACATTCCAGCCCGTCCTACAAAGTCCGCTGCAACGTCAGGGACTTCGAAACCGGGATCCCGAAACCGCCATCTCCGTCAGACAGCCGCACGCTCACGGTCTTGGTCACTTGAACGGCCGACGATCCCGCAAACTTGTAGGTCAAAGAACGCAGTAACGCGTTGACTGCAGATTTTTTCGCAGCACTGTTCAGCGTCACGACCAGCGGAACCGTACCACTCGTTCCTCCGGTGAATGTTCCGATCAAGACACCTGCAAATTGAACACTCGAACCGGAGACGCCAATTTGGCCTGTGGAATTTCCAACATTCCGAATCCCAAGGCGATCCAATCCATGACCCTGCGACGAAATCCAAACCGTCAACTTGCCACCGTCGAAGTTGGATGAATCAACATCGGTCACAGAAACACTCGAATCAAGCAGCATGGGATTTGCATTCCCAACTGCAGACAACGACGTATCCCACCCATTGATCGCCGGCGCGTCGTTCACGGCAATGACGCTTACCGTCTTCCTCGCAGGAATGCTCTTCGCGGCTCCTGAATCCGTCAGGATCACGCGAACCGTGCGAGGCAACTCGGAAGGATTTTCCGAGACGTTTGCGAAAGTCAGTGCTCGCAAAATGCGGGTCGCGGACGCGGTGGTTGCCGAAGAAGCCAGTGTCACCACAAGAGGACTGAAGCCGCTCGTTCCGCCGGAGAATGTCCCATAAATCGTATCCCCCAGTTTGATTGTACTGCCGGTGATATTGATCTGACCGGCACCAGTCCCGACGTTTCGTATGGAAAGTCGATCCGATGTGTGACCGTTTGCCGTAATCGCAACGGTCAGCACTCCTCCGCCGATATTCAGTCCATCAACATCCGTTGCGATCGCATTGGAATCCAGAACAACCGGAACCGCGTTCTCGCGATACGACACCGTCCCTTCAAAGCCCGCAACGACCGGCCGATCGTTCACTGGCACAACTTTCACGGTCTTCGTTGGCTGATTGCTTGCACCACCGTCGCCGTCGGTCAGAGCCACCTTCACCGTTCGATCCAAACTCGACGGATTCTCCGACACGTTGGAAAAGGTCACTGCTCTCAGCAGAGCCTGCACGGCCTGAGCTGTTGCGTTGCTGTACAGAGTCACCACCAGCGAGGTCCCCGACGTAAACCGTCCGATTGTGACTCCGCCGTAGCGAAGATTCGTCCCGACCACAGCGATCTGACCGGCGGCGGTTCCGATGTGTTTCACTCCGATGCGATCAGACGATTGTGCTCGGGCCGCAATGGAAACCGTCAACGTGCCGCCCGCAAAATTCGACGAATCCACATCGGTCACCGAGGCGTTCGTATCCAGCAGCACCGGAACCGCGTTCTCGGTATACGTCACGGATCCATCGAACGTCAAAATCACGGGAGCATCATTCACCGCTGTCACGCTCACGGCCTTCGTCACTGCGGCACTCGACCCGCCATCACCGTCGGCCACAGTCACCTGCACCTGCCGAGTCTGTGTTGACGGCGAGTCGGACACATTCTGAAACGTCACGGCTCGCAGCAACGCCGTCACGGACTGAGCATTCGCGGCGGAATTCAGAGTCACCACCAGCGGCGTTGAGCCATTCGAACCGCCGGTCATGGTCCCGATGAGAACTCCGCCGTAGGAAATGCCATTTCCCGACACACCAATCTGCCCGGCCGAGTTCCCCACATGGCGAACACTCAACCGATCGGCCGCCTCACCATGGGAGACCACGGAAACTGTCACCGAACCACCGGCGAAGTCAGAGGAATCCCCATCCGACACCAACGCATTCGCATCGAGCACGACCGGTTGAGCGTTCTCGACGAAGGCCGCCGTCCCGTCCCACGCGGAAACAACCGGGGCCGTGTTTTGAGGAATTTTGAAGGTCTTGACCGTCGCCAATTTGGTTGCCGGATCGGTCCCAACGACTCCAAGATTACCGTCCGCTGTGACAAACAAAGAACCGCGTTTGAAATCCTTAGCGGATCCAAACAGTGTTGTCGCCGTGTACGTCTCTGTCTGCAGCGTAGCAAGATCTGTTGCAGTCACGATCCGTTGATCAGTTGATACAAACAGATAACCACCTCTATACACAGCACTCGTGGCATATCCACTTCCCAAATGAGCCTTGTAAGCTCCATCAGCAACATTCCAGAGACCTGTCTGAATAGCACCGTTAACATCGGCATAAACACCAACACCAAGCGGACCATCAGGACCGTCTACCACATCCATCCTCAGAAGACTGAGACCATCAGGAGTGACGTACTGAACATCAAGCAAGGCATAGGAACCATTCGCCTGCTGCTCATAGACGATACCGACGGCATTCAAATCATCATCGAAAGCGCCTCCGCCGATAAAACGCCCATCATTTGTAATGGTATTAACACCACCGTACATGCCAGAAATACCAGGCAATATCACAGCGTTGTCAGTACCTACATCAAGATAAAAAGCATCGACACCCGCTCTTGTTCCGACTGTTCGACCAGCAGCACTGACATCCCAGAGATCGCCAAGGGCATTAGTCTGATGTTCACCAGACGCATCCCAATACGTAATCTTTCGACCGGTAGCTGTATTAAGAAATCCCGTATAGACGAACTCTCCATTACGCTGAAACACTCCCGAAACATTTCCGTTCCCAGGAAAGACCAATGTCTCTGATACACCAGTTGTCAAGTTCACAGTCCACGCGACTGGCGATCCGTCATTCCCAGTAACTGGGATGATAAGAGTGTCTCCAAAAACTCGGGCATCACCTAAGTGACCAAGCTCGGAGAACTGGACGGTCACGGGATATGTCTGCACGAGATCACCGATCGCCGTACCACTGAGCAGACATCGGCATTCAACGGCTTCGGTTGACCAGGTTCGTCGCTGACGCCGGCCACTCCGAGCCCCGCGCAGCAGCGTCCCCTGCACCATCCCCGACACCGCCGCTCTCAGGCGATTCCACATCGCAACCATCCCGAAAAAATGATCCCAAACCCCACTCCACCTCCCGCGTATCCTACCGCCCCGCCCCACCAAATGCGACTTGATTTTCCTGTAGGTCGATCTGTCCGATACAGTCGCGAATTTCGGTAGGTCCTCCTTGCCGAGGAGGACTTCGCGGCATGCCGCGACATGTGTGCACGTAACCAAACGAACCGGGCCGATATTCCGCAGCCACTTGCACACAAGGTTCGCCTTCCGGCGAAAGTCCTTTCCGGCAGAAAGGACCTACTGTAGGTCCTCCTTGCCGAGGAGGACTTCGCGGCATGCCGCGACATGTGTGCACGTCAAAATACGAAACCGGCCGATATCCAGCAGCAAATTGCACACAAGGTTCGCCTTGCGGCGAATGTCCTTTCCGGCAGAAAGGACCTACTGTAGGTCCTCCTTGCCGAGGAGGACTTCGCGGCTTGCCGCGACCTGTGTGCACGTCAAAATACGAAACCGGCCGATATTCCGCAGCAAATTGCACACAAGGTTCGCCTGGCGGCGAATGTCCTTTCCGGCAGAAAGGACCTACTGTACGTCCTCCTTGCCGAGGAGGACTTCGCGGCATGCCGCGACCTGTGTGCACGTCAACAAACGAACCAGGCCGATATTCCGCAGCCAATTGCACACAAGGTTCGCCTTCCGGCGAATGTCCTTTCCGGCAGAAAGGACCTACTTTGACAATCATCCCTGACTGCTGTCGATCTGTCTCAGATCGATGAGACTGCACACCGCGGACCTGAGACAGGTCCGCCTACTTTGGCCTCTTCGAAAAATCCAATCGCCAATTGGAAGTTCGGCGCGTTGATGGGTGGTGTTCTGACTTCGTTCACGGTGCTGCACGTCGTTGGTTATTCGCTGGCATTTCTGAAGTGGATCTTCGTCGGCCTGAAGCGAATATTGCTCGGTGCTCCAGTGAACGATACTTGAAAAAAGTCGTCGTCGATGAGGGCCAATGAACCGTCGTCCGGGCTGACGTGCTTTCGGATTGGAACGCAGCTCACCAAACGCAGCGCACCGAACACAGCAGCGAGGGCTGCGGTTCCGCTCTGTAAAACGGCTACGCGGCCCTCTGCGAAAACTTATGGTCGCTTGTTTTCGCCCCTTGCCAGTGGATGAGTGAATTCCAGAGAAGCTCTCGTTTCTATTTCGGTGATTTTGCAACCACAGGCTTGTCCTGAAAGACGCTCTGAGCGAACCAATACAGGCTGCTGCTCCAGTGTGCCGGATCATGGCCGTGGCCGTCGACGTGCCAGACGTGGTTGATTTCGTTCTTCTTCAGAAACTGATGCGTTCTTTGGCTGATGTTGATCAGACCATCTTTGTTTCCACACGAAATCCACAGCAGCTTGAGTTTGGCTTTGGCCGCAGCGACATCAGGAATCAACTCTTCCGGCTTCTTCGTGTTCGGAGCCGCCGAGAACGGACCGACCCATGCGAACGTGTCGAGATTCCCCAGTCCGAAATTGAACGACTGACCACCGCCCATCGAAAGCCCGGCGATGGCTCGCTTCTCGCGGTTGTTGTCGACCGAGTACTTCGCTTCAATGAAAGGAATCACGTCGTCCAGCAGGTCACGTTCGAAGACCGCGAACGCCGGCGCACTTGCCATGACGTTGCCTTCCGCCCGATCATTTTTCTGAGCTCGTCCATTCGGCATGACGACGATCATGGGCACAGCTTTGCCATCCGCAATCAGGTTGTCGAGCATCACGTTCGGCGTCGAGAAGCGTTGCCATTCGGTTTCATCTCCACCGATGCCGTGCAGAAGATAGAGAACCGGATACTTGGTTTCCGCAGAGTATCCAGGCGGCGTATAGACCTGCATTTTGCGAGTCGTGCCGACAGTCCTGGATTCGTATTCCACCATTTCCAGCTTGCCATGTGGTGTGCCTTCGCGTTCCGTCTTGAAACCTTCCGGAGGAGCGTCGTAAACGGCGACATCATCGGGGCCAAGTTCAATCGGACCACCAAACCCGCCGCCTCGTCGACCGCCGGGCGGCTGCTTTGGACGCTGAGCCGCCGCTGCCTTATCCGCGTCAGTTGCCGCCTGTGCCTGGACGTGCTGATTCCATGCGCAGAGAACCAGGGCTAGCGCAATTAGCCGCACGGACAATTTGAAAATGCACTTCATGGTGGGTTCCAATCGTTGAAGTTGAAGGTAAGAAATGAGAATTTTTTAACCGCAAATTGCCGTCACACGGGCTGGCAATTTGCGGACGTGGGTCCAGTGAATTACACGACGATGATATTCGGAGAGCAGCTTCTTCAGCCGTTCGAACTGACCGACACAAACTCCGCATTCAGTGCCGCCGCGACTTGATTCAGCAACCGTGTCAAAACAGCACCGTCGCCTGGCTGAAGTGCTTGAAACATCTCCTGCCGAATCGATTCACCAGCCTTAAACACCTGCTGAAACTTCCGTTTTCCGGCCGCGGTCAATGCCGCTGTCCTAGCCCTCGAATCACTCGGATGGGAATCGCGGCGCACCAGTCCCTGCTTTTCCAGCAGCACCAGCATCGCACGAACAGTACTTGGATCTGACGGCATCCGGCGAGCCAACTCACGCTGTGTCAGTGCATTCCCGCGAGCCAGTGTTGCCAGCAGGACAAACTGATCGGCCGTCACGCCATACTGAGCAAAATGAGACTCCGAACGTCGATGCAGCGCGACGTACGCCGCGCGCAATGCCATTGGAAGTTCGCTTTCGTCCGTCACCAGTCACCGCCCGCAGAACTTTAGTGCGTATACGCACGATTCATCGATGATACCGCGAAGTCCGCTGGCCGGCAATTATCGGCTGCTCAAAATCTGGTTCGTGGGCAGCTCATTCGCGATAAGACTGGATCGGCGCTTGGTTCATGTGCGTTGACAATGTCGGTAAGGCCAGACATGTTGCGGATGGACGCGTGTCGCATCCCCGTCGATTTTGCTAACGACAAGCCGTATCGTTAGCAGGGGAAATTCACATCCACCCGATAGCGATTGCGATCGCCATAGCGATTTGAAATTCCTGCTGGACAGTTTCCAAATGGCTTCCACGAGAGAACTTGAATTCCAGAGCTACTCAGTCACGAAGTGCTGTTTGCACATGGCAAGTCGTTATCATGCCTGCAATACCGCTCACGCGAACAGCTCATGAATCACCTGACCGTGCACATCCGTCAGACGGAAATCGCGGCCGCTGTAGCGGAAGGTGAGCTTTTCGTGATTCAGCCCCATCAGATGCAGAATCGTGGCATGCAAATCGTGGACGTGGACTTTCTTCTCAACCGCAGCGAAGCCAAATTCGTCGGTTGCTCCGTAGGTCATCCCGCCCTTAACGCCGCCTCCGGCTAACCACATCGAGAATCCGTGATGGTTGTGATCGCGACCGTTGCCGTTTTCGGCGACCGGAGTTCTGCCAAATTCGCCACCCCAGATGATCAAGGTGTCCTTCAACAGATCACGAGCTTTCAGATCATTAATCAGCGCGGCAATGGGCTGATCGACGTCCTTCGCTTTGTTCGCGTGGGCCTTGATATCTTCGTGATCGTCCCACGGTTGCCCGTCGCCATAATAGACCTGCACCATCCGCACACCGCTCTCGACAAGTCGTCGCGCGGCAAGGCAGGCGTCGGCGAATTTTCCGGGACCGTAGGCTTCCTGAGTCTCCTTCGTTTCCTGTTTCAGATCAAACACCTGCTGCGCTTCGGTTTGCATGCGGAACGCCATTTCGAGCGACTCGATACGCGCTTCCAGCGGATTATCTTGTCCGCCGCGACGTTCCAGATGGATTTCGTTCATGCGTTTCAAAAGGTCAAGCTGCTCGCGCTGCGAACTGGAAGACAGCCACGCATTGTTGATGTGGCGAATGACTTTTGATGGCTCCATATTCGAATTGTTGATGTGCGTTCCCTGGAAAATGCCAGGCAGGAAACTGTTGCTCCACAACTGAGGACCGACGACTGGTTTGCCAGGACACAGCACGACGAAGCCAGGCAGGTTTTGATTTTCCGTGCCCAGACCGTACAGCAGCCATGATCCCATCGCGGGGCGAGTCGGCTGAGTTTCGCCGCTGTTCATCATCAACAATGAGGGCTCATGATTCGGGATGTTCGTATGCATCGAGCGAACGACGCAGATGTCATCGATGCATGATCCGATGTGTGGAAAGATGTCACTGACTTCAATGCCCGATTGTCCATACTTCTGAAACTTGAACGGCGACATGAGTAATCCGCCGGTCTTGCGTTCCGTCTTCAGATCGGCATTCGGCGGACGCTGGCCATTGTACTTTTCCAACGCAGGCTTCGGGTCGAACGTATCGACCTGTGAAGGGCCACCGTTCATAAACAGGTGAATCACATGTTTGGCTCGCGGCGTAAAATGCGGAACCTTCGGCGCGAGCGGATTATCGGAGTTTACGTCCGCAGCCTGCGCCAGCGTGCCATCCTGAGCGAGGATGCCGGCAAGGCCGAGCATTCCCAGACCGGTTCCCATGCGGTGCAGAGATTCGCGGCGCGAAAGCGTTCGGTGGAGCGGTGATTGATTCATGGTTGGTAAACACCTTAATCCAGATACATAAATTCATTGCCGCCGAGCAGTACCTGAGCATACTGCTCCCAGCGAGTGAGCTTGTTTTGTTCGTCTGATTTGATGCCAAGATAGGCCAATCCGAGTTCCAGTTCGAGATCGGTGACTGGTCGACCGTAGGCCAGCAGGAATGCTTGCTTGATGCGAGCATCATCGTTATCTGCCGCCTCTTTGTGAACACGTGCCGAAAACGCTTTGGCCTGTTCCACCATGAACGGACTGTTCAGCACGAATAGCTGTTGCTGCGGGACCGTCGTTTCACTGCGTTTCTCGCTGGTGATATTGGCATCGGGGAAATCAAACAGACGCAGCAGACTGTCGAGTTCATGGCGGCTGACTTTGGCGTAGATCGTTCTTCGGACATTGTTGGCATCGGCCAGATTGGTTGACGGGCCTCCAAACGCACGGTCCAGCCTGCCGGAAACATCCAGCAACGCATCTCGCCAAGCTTCGACATCCAGTCGGCGGCGACTCATCTTCCACAGGAAACGATTATCGCCGTCGATGTTCGCATTCGCTTCACTGAACGACGAACTGAGCTGATACGTCGACGACAGCATGATCTCCCGATGCAGCGATTTGATCGACCAGCCCGATTCAATAAATTTTGCCGCCAGATAATCCAACAACTCAGGATGCGTGGGAGCTTCGCCCTGCTTTCCGAAATTGCTCGGCGTGCCCACAATCCCGCGACCGAAATGATGCTGCCAGAGTCGATTGACCATCACGCGAGCAGTCAACGGATTGTCGTCGCTGGCAATCGCCTCCGCCAATTCACTGCGACCGCTGCCGTTTGTAAACAGCGGCTGATCTTCGCCCGCCAGAACCGTCAGAAAACGCCTCGGAGCAAGCTCACGCTGATTCGCCGGGTTGCCACGAACAAACACCTTCATGTCAGCGACATTGGCTTCAGCATACGAATGAGCAATCGGATACATTGCAGGAGCCGTTTTCTTCGCCTCTTCCTGCTCAGCCCGCAACTTCGTGAGCTGTTCTTTCTTTTCGCCCGTCAGAAACTTTTCGAGATCGTCGTTACCCACGGCCAGCGGGCCGTCTTTGCCGAGAACTTTCGTCAGCAAATCTTCGCCGACGCCGACAGGACCATCCACCGGCTTTTCTGTATACACGCTGAATTGAATACTGGCCTGTTCGCCGCAGCCGCCTTGATCAGAACCGCTGTTATCCAAACCACCGATGGCCTTGAATCGTTCATACCCGTCCGGAAGATCGTAAACGATGAGCGACGGAGCATGGGTTCCGATGCCAAACGAATATTCCTTGCCACCAACGCGAATCTTTCGGCCTTCGTAGTTGCGATCAATTTTGGCCCCGCCGAATCCTTCCAGCGAAGTCCATTTGAGATCCGTCAGTTTGAGTTCGCCCGCCGGACCGATCAAGCGAGGTTCAAGCCAGTCCGAATGATCGCAACTATTTCCGTTGGCTCCTTCGGACACCACCAGGAACAATTGTTTCGCGTCACGGATATCAACATCGATTCCGGCGGTCGGACGAATCTTCGTGACCAGCGGTGTGACAAATCGAGGACTTCCCGGCTTATGAGGTTCGTTCTCGTTCGCTTCCACAAGATTTGATGTGGCGACACCATCGCGAACATCCAGCAACGACTGAATCCGCTGCTGAAATTCTGCGGCGACCTTCGTTACTTCTTCTGGTGGTACTGCGCCCTTCGAATCCAATGCAAACCACGCATCCAGGGCATCGACTTTCCCTTTTTCTTTAGAATCCAGGAAGCTGATCCAGCGTTTGAACAGGAATTCACTGATGTCAGCCTGCTTTGCGAACTCAGCCGTGTTGGGCGACTGACCACTGGCCGACGCAACGCGATACTTCCACACGGCCTCCATGAATGTTGCGATCTCACCGACACGCGATTCGGCGGCCGTTGAGTTTTCGTCGGCGAGGAATTTCTTAACCGCTTCCTCGGCCGTTTTGATTCTCTGCTGGCCTGCATTGTAAGCTGCCACATCTTCGGGCTTGCAGAGCGGTGCGTTGTGGAGTTTTGAGCTATTGAAAATTCCGGCCAGCGAATAATAGTCCTGCGTCGGAATCGGATCGAACTTGTGATCGTGGCAGCGGGCACAGGAAACCGTGAGCCCCAGAAAGCCGCGAGTCAGCGTATCGACGCGATCGTCCAGTTCATCGGCCGCCGCCTTCGCCGCATCACTGTTCTTGTAATACTGAGCGCCAAGCCCGAAGTATCCCAGCGCGACGAGGTTGTCGTAGGAATGACTGGATTCGACATCAATCAGATCGCCCGCGATCTGCAACTTCACAAAGTTGTTGTAGGGCATGTCTGAGTTGAATGCAGAGACTACCCAGTCTCGATATCGATAGCCGTTTGTGTTTGCCGTCACGGAAAACGTATGAGCCTGATCTTCCGCGTACCGTGCGACGTCCAGCCAGTATCGGCCCCAGCGTTCGCCGTAGTGCTGTGATGACAACAAACGATCGATGACCTTCGCGAAGGCTTCCGACGACTGGTCCTCAACAAACGCAGCAACTTCTTCCGGCGTAGGAGGCAGACCGATCAGATCAAACGTCGCGCGGCGAATCAGTTCTGTTTTGCCCGCCGGTGTCACTGGATGAAGTCCAAGCTGTTCCATCTTTGCCAGAGTAAAATGATCGATGCTGTTACGCGGCCAGTCTGCTTGTTGCACCTTTGGGATTTCCGGGTGAGCAATCGGCTGGTACGACCAAAACTGGCGAGCTTCTTCGAAGTTGATTGTTGAAGCCGCGACCGCTCCTCCATCGCGAGGATCGGGGGCTCCCATTTCCACCCACGTCACGAAATCCGCAATCACGGTATCCGGAAGTTTTCCCTTCGGCGGCATCTCAAACGATTCATGCCTCAGTGCGTTGATCAGCAGACTGTCGTCCACATTTTTTGCGACAACCGCCGGGCCTGAATCGCCACCCTTGAGCGTTGCTGCACGCGTGTCGAGCAACAGTCCGCCTTTGATATTCTTTGCATCCGCCGCATGGCATTCGTAACAATGCTGCACCAGCACCGGGCGGATCTTCGCCTCAAAGAATTCCAGCTGAGCCCGTTCGGTCGGTTCCTCAGCAATCGCCGAACCGGAGACACCAGCGGCAAACACGGCAACAATAACGCCAACAACTTTGAAAGAGCGCATGGCTTTTCCCCGCTGAAATAACGGAGCCGTTTGAAAGGAGGGATGACTGCGGTACTCCGGCGAGCACCCAAATCAGTGGATGGAGGGAGCGGCTTCAGGTTTGCCGCTGGTGTAACGTAACTCCACAGCCTCTCGAATTCAATTTCAAACTGAAGGCATTGGTCCGATTCGCGTCGTGCCGGATTGTTTACGTTGATTTTCAGGCCCGCATAACACCGCCTCGAGACGCCCTGAAGCCGCCATCCTGCGGCATTCCTGTGATCGGTATCGCTTTTGTCACGCCATGGAATCATGTCATCGCTGGATTCAAATGTCGGGCGAGCGGCAGATATACCAATCGGGGTCACGATTGAGTTGTTTAACCGCAATACAGTTCAAATAGCAGCGGAGCAGCGCGAGCTGCCCGGTGAGTGCCTGCAAAACGCTGGCTCATCGCACGGCGTGCGCCGATTCCGCTCCTTCACAGGCCGTTTCGTTGAACGGTATTGCGTTTTAACCGTCAGCCGAAGCAGAACTACAAACTCGAAAATCAAACTTGTGGCTGCACGTCCAGGGCTGCTACATCAGGTAACGCAGCTTTGCGTTTGCTGATTCGCGTTCCGGCGCATCATCCACCAGCTCCACGAGAGTATCGAAGCCGTACAGCGTCTTGATTCGATGCGTCAGATGAGCTCGATCTCGTCGGATTTTTTCCGAATCCCAGAACTCCGGCGTACGCGGATCAAATTCTGTTGGCGTCTCCGCACCCAGTTCGTCGGCCACGTTCGGGACTGTTCGAAACAATCGAAAATGCTGATAGTGGGCCGCTAAGCCTTTGATTGCCAGATCGGTATAGCCCTGACGCGATAACTCGACCAGCGCGGCCGCGTGGTTGATGAGATGCCACAAGCCACCGAAACCGTCTCGACGTTGCTCCGCATGCTGAATGAGCTCATCGACCACTAAATCCGCCATCGTTTCAAGACTTGTGTAGGGGGGAAACGCAGCGTCATCGGGCAGTTCGACTTGATTGCCGTTGATGCGGCCTTTCTCTTTGCCATAGTAGCCACTTCCCGGCGATGCATTGTTAAAGCCGGCGATCAACTTGCGAATCCCTTCGATGACCGATGGTGTCGCAAACTCCGGATGCCCCTTCAAGGCCCGAATCGCGATCGATGCGAAGATCACGTTGTGTCCGGATTCACGAGCCTGACCAATGTTCTTCGATAACGCGTCCGCAATTCCGTCGATCAAATTTTCACGTGGAGCTTCTTTCGCGAACGGAACGAACATCTCAGGAGAACTCAGAGATGCGTTCTTGCGTGGGCTGAAGACCGACTCCCCTGCGATGATGCGATTGAGTTCTCCTTCAATTCCCTGGCAGACGCGTTCGTCGAGATCCGGATATTGCTCGGCGAGAAAATAGCCGGTGACCACGGCAGCCCCGAGATGTCCGGACATCGTGCTGACTTGATGCGCGCGAGCCATCGCGTTGAGGCCGCGTGGAAGGTATTCAAAGTCAACCATGGTTCATCGACCCATCATCCTTTGACTCGATATCCAATTTTCTGGAGCTCGTCGCGAATACGGTCAAGATGCGAGCCCTGCACTTCGATGATGCCGTCCACGATTGTTCCGCCGGCCCCGCACAAGTTCTTGAGCCGTTTCAGCAACTCGGGAAGGTCATTGTCCTCAGCAGACAGATCACGAACGACGGTCATCGTTCTGCCATGCTTGCGCTTTTCCACGACGATGCGAGTTGTCTGTTTGTTCGGTGCAATTCTGACCGGTTCTGGCGGAGGACAGGTGCATTCCGATTCCAGCTTTTCACAGCGATCGCAGTGTGGCGGTCGATCGAATTTTGTCCCTGCGAGCAGTCCCATGAATTAGTACTCGATTACCAAATACCGTTGATCTGAAAAATCAGGTAGAACACACTGCAGAGGACAGCTCCCAGAATCATGCGATCGGCCGCAAACAGCGAAACAGAATCATCATGCAAGATGTTTGCTTCCGAGGTCTCGTTCGAAGATCCACTCATCATGTTCGCATTTCCGTGAGGAAAGAATCACATCAGGACACATTGAGGCCAGATGAAATCTAAGCCGAGCTCATCGAGTCGCTGGTAACAATTATCGCGATTGCACCGATTTTGCCGTTTTCTGCACCAAATGCCAATCAGAAGCGTCCTTGATGCCACAAAAAGGGTGCAGTTGCGAATTTCGGTAGGTCCTCCTTGCCGAGGAGCACTTCGCGGCCTGCCGCGACATGTGTGCACGTAACCAAACGAACCGGGCCGATATTCCACAGCCAATTGCACACGCGGTTCGCCTGGCGGCGAAAGTCCTTGCCGGCAGAAAGGACCTACATGGCGATCGCAAAAATCAGTAGGTTTTTTTCGATTCGACAACTACATTAAACTGAGTTTCCTATTCGATTCGCGTTACTATCCTTTCTCAGACTCGTCATCCTCCTGTCCTGATCGCCTGTCATACTGAGTCTTCAAGCTGAGTCTTCCAGCATGCACGAAAACTCAAAGTCACCATCTGAACTTACTGACGACGCATCGCCAGATTGTCCGTCCGAAGAGACGGTGCGGACTCCCGATGCTCCGAACCAGCCGAACGATTCGTCGATTTTGAAAAAGGTGGAGCAGCGCAGTCGCCAAAAATCGCGTCGTCGTAAACCTCCGGCATGGGCGATCAAGGTTGTGGCCTTTGCTGTTGGTACTCGCAATTTGGTTTGTGTGACCATTCCACATCTGATTCGCAGTCGTAAGCGAGAGATCACGACGGCAACGGTCAGTTTTCTGGTCCATCTGTGCGCCGGACTTTTGCTGGCCGCATGGCTGTTGCCCCAGCAATCAAAGAATGAAGTGCTGCAATTGATCGGTGTAAGGGCGGACGATGAGGAGATTCTTGAGCAGCCGGTCGAATTGGCTGAGGTTGTTCAGCCAGCGGACCTTGAGGATCTGAAAGTCGACAGCACGATGAAGCAGATGCTCGCCGAGCTGGACAAAGGGCAGCAACGCGCCGAGATGGATTCTCCAGAGCCTGAAGAGATTATGGTACCACTGGAAGAGCTAACCGATTTGCCAGAGATTCCTTTCATTAAGGGGCAGTTCGGAGGCCGCTCAGAAGCCGGGCGACGTGCGGCCGTTTCCATCTATGGCGGCAGCGCTGACAGTGAGAAGTGCGTGAACCTGGGACTCGACTGGCTGCAAAAGATTCAGCAGCCGGATGGCTCGTGGAGTTTTGGCAAAGTCGGCAATGCAGGGCAGCCCGGCGCGTTTGGGGCAACCGACATGGGAGCCACGTCGATGGCGCTGTTGTGTTTTCTGGGAGCCGGCAATACTCATAATGAGAAAGGCAAGTACCAGGAAACCGTCTTCAAGGGTTTGAAGTATCTACTGAAGAACGCGGAACGTGGCGCATCAGGTGCGGATCTGCGCGGGAATGCTCAGGGCAATTCCGGGATGTATGTTCAGGGCATCGCGACGATCTGCATTTGTGAAGCGTATGCTTTGGAAAAGGACGACAAAGATCTCCGTCGTCTGGCAGGAGATGCGGTCAAGTTCATTGAGCGAGCACAGAACAAAGTCGATGGTGGCTGGCGATACAAGCCGGGGGATGCAGGAGACACCTCTGTGGTGGGCTGGCAAGTCATGGCGTTGCAAAGTGCCAAGGCCGGTCGCGTTCGTGTGCTTGGGGAAACGCTTCGCGACGCAAAGACATTTCTGAATTCTGTCGAATCCAACGACGGTGCGATGTATGCGTACATGCCAGGCGAGGGGCCTAGCGATTCAATGACGGCAGTTGGCTTGCTTTGCCGAATGTACCTCGGATGGAAGCGCGACAATCCGGCACTGAAAACGGGCGTGGAACATCTGGCCAGGGTTGGACCACGTCGAGGCGACATCTATTACAACTACTATGCGACGCAGGTACTGCATCACTGGGGCGGGGATCTTTGGAATCAATGGAATCTCAGGATGCGTGAAGAGTTGGTCTCCAGTCAGGTCAAAGAAGGACCTGGCGCCGGAAGCTGGGACGCCACGGATCCTCACCGCAGTGGTGGCGGGCGGATTTATCAAACCACACTGAGCATCCTGACGCTGGAGGTCTACTATCGCCACTTGCCGATCTATCGCCGGTTCGACGATAAGCTGGCAGATGACGCTCCTGAAGTTTCAGCGAAGTAGGCAACCCGCTGATCATGGTGGCCGCTCGCTTCGTACCATTCCCGAAATAACTTCCCACGTTAGCGGAACAGCGCAAGCTGTCCGGTGATGGTCTTCAAAAACCGGACGGCTCGCGCCGTGCCGCTGCAGATTGAAAACCGAAGTGATCGCCATTGGGCTCGCGCCCTGCCACTTCAGCAAAGGCAGGGACAGTATTTCGGGAGAAGACTATTTCGGAACTGTTCTTTTGTGCTTGTGTCTTTACTCTCTTGTGCCGTGCTATGTGCTTTACAGATCGCCCTCAGACGCCGTTGTGTATTCCTTCCGCTCCGCCAACTTGATCGCCAGAAACAGAAACATGACTGTCAGAGTCAGAAGCCAGACACAGTGCGTCAGCGAAGAACTGTCACCAAAGTTGTAGGAGAACGAAGAATTCTGACTGACCTTTTCGCTCAGCTCCACCCATTGCACCAGAAGTGAACGCAATCGAAATTGGACAGTGAGTCGGTTGACCATTGCGGGAATAATCCCAAGCACGACTTCAACAACTGCCGTATACACTACGCAGAAGACCATTGCTCGTTTCGGTGAAACAACACCCACAAGCAAATAGACGGCAGAATAAGATATGCACGACAGCAGGCTCAGAGCCATGATTGTCCGCCAGATCACAAACGGCGACTCTGCATTGGACAGTACGATGGCAGTGGTCACTCCGGTCCATGCGGCTGTTACGCCCCAGGTAACAGCGACGAAGTATTTTCCGAGCAGTAACCAGAAAATTCCGTTCGGTCGTGTTGCCAGGTAAACCCACGTTCGTTGTTCAAGCTCCGTTGCGACAGCTGGACCGGCCGTCAGCAATACGCTCAAAGCTGAACAGACGCATGGAATCAGCGCATAGAACATGATGGCCCAGAAAGTGTCTCGTTCGCCAACCGACACTCCTCTTTCGAAACCCGGGATCGTTCGAATCAACAGCGTCAGTACCGCCGGAAATGCGGCCATCACCAGCCACCAGGCGATTCGACCGGCCGTCAGTGAGCGTCTCCATTCATGAATAAACACAGCCCGAAGTGCGTTCACAGTTCACCTCGATGAATCTTCATCAGAGAATTAAACAAAGCCTGGAGGGAATCGTCAGCAGTCCGCATTTCGAAGATCTTCAAATCCTCATGCTGGACCCATTTGGAAATCTGTTGCGAAAGGTGGCTGGCGTTTCGAGTTGTCACCAGCACGACGTCGCCCAGAGACGTTGCGTTCACTCTCGCGGAATCGGCCAGTTCGTCTTTCAATACCCGAGCGGCAAGATCGCGACCATTGCTGCAGCGAATCTGGATCTCCATTGGAACCTTGAAGAGCAATTCGTGGACTTCCGACGCTGTTCCCGAGGCTAAAAGTCGACCGCCGGAAATCAGCAGAAACGATTGAGTCAGGGCTTCAACTTCGTGCAGCACGTGAGTCGCGATGATCACGCTGCGTCCCATTGTGATCCAGTCTTTCAGCACGTCTGTCATTTGTGATCGACCAACGGGGTCGAGGCCGCTCAATGGTTCGTCCAGAATCAAAAGCTCCGGCCCGTGAGCAATCGCCTGAGCCAGCTTCGTGCGCTGACGCATCCCTCGTGAATAGCTGGCGATCGGCCGATACATTCCTTCACGCATGCCGGTGAGTTCCAGGCAATCCATCGCTTTGACTCGTGCCTGATTCCGATTAACTCCCTGCATCTGCAGCAGATAAGTGACCCAATCCACCCCGCTGATCGACGAGTACATACCTTCAAAGCCAGGGCAAAAACCAATTCGACGCATCAGCTCGGGATTATTTCGAGGATTCATCCCCAGAACTTTCACCGTTCCCCGCGAAGGCAGCAGCTGACCGGTAAGAAGGTTCAGCATTGTGCTTTTGCCGGCACCGTTTGGCCCAAGCAGTCCATACGCTCCGGGCGCCAATTCCAGAGTGATGTCGTTGACACCCAGGACCTTGCCGTAAAGCTTGGTGACCGATTCAAAATGAATCATCGAAGTAGTGAACATGAAACGAATTCCGCTAACCGGACGAATTGTAATTGCAGAGTCAATCGAACACTGTGGCTGCTTTTCAGATCTCGCACGCATCTGCCCACAGCCCCTATCGAAGGCGGTCACCAAATCAGGTCAGACCTGCATCGGCGCTGAGACTCGGCGATAAACTGTTGCCATCGAAACTGCAGTGATAATCCCCAGTGTGATGAATCGCGTTTCGATACCCGCGACTGCCAATTTAGGATCCAGCATGTACCCGGCCACATCGCTGAAGACATGAAACAGCGAAACGCACTGCATGAAGGAACTGTCACCGGGCGAGGAAAACGGAACGACGATCGAGTAAGTCAGGAAGCCAAAAATCCAGATCGCAAACCAACCAAAGGAGGCATATCGAGATTCAGTCGTGAGCGACGATAACATCAACGCCAGCGATGTGCTGGGAATCACAATCACTGCGGACACAAAAACGATTCGAAAGATCAGATCCCAGGTTGCCAGCACAACGCCAATGCTGGGCGACAACAGCACGCCCACACAATAGAGTGAAAGTGCGGGAACCACCGTCACCATGGCAAGAAAGGCGATCACCGTTGCCGCTTTGCCCAGAATGTATTGCACCTTCGTCAGCGGACGCGAAAAATACAACAGGAACGCTCGCGAACGAACATCCTGCGATATCAGCGGAGGTGCAATCAGTCCGACGAGCGGAATCAAAATGAGCGGCTGCGATCGTCGGAACAGATTCAGCAGCAACATCGACCAGAACGTATGCCGACGTTCGTCCGGCGTGGCGGTGAAGCTTATGAATTTCTCCATGACGTCTTTCAGGCTCGGATCACTCCCGCGACCAGCAATCATCATTGACGTCAGGTTGCCCAGAATCTCGCGTGATGAGCCGTCGTCTTTCTCAGCTTGCTCAAACAGAAAGATCATGAAGCCCATGATCACGCCAGGAACCCAGGCGAAGAACATCATGCGTCTTAGCCATGTGCTCTGCCAGGCGCGGCGGATGCCAATTTCAGCGACCACAGTCCAGCGAGTGGAAGAAGATTCCAGCTTGCCATTCCATTCCCGGTATCCAAGATTATGAATCGGCACGGTGTACCTCGCGAACTGCATCCAGAAAAATTTGTTCGAGTGAGTTCTTTGAAGGTGTCAAACTTCGAATCACGCAGCCAGACTCGCTTGCCGCCGACCACAGGACTGAGTTCAACTGACCCGCCTCACCATTGACTCTTAGTTGATGGGGATTCACAACAACCGCTTTCAATTCTCGTTGAAGCAATCGATCATGCATCGCGTTGTAATCGCCCGTTACGCTGACGGTCACCGAAGGGTCCGGCATGCGACACAGAACTTCCAGAGTGTCGCTGACTTGAACGGAACCAGCGGCAAGAATCACCACTCGATCGCAGACAGTCTGGACATCCGGAAGAATATGTGTGCATAAAATGACAGACTTGTGAAAGTCTCGAGCAAGAATGCGAATTCGATTCAGCATGGCTTCACGTTCTTCGGGGTCAAGTCCCGAAGTGGGTTCATCCAGAATCAACAACTTCGGATCATGCACGATGGCCATGGCAAATCGAAGCTTCTGCCTCATGCCAGTGGAATAAGTCTCAACCGGGCGATACCGTTCCTGCCCGGCTCCGCAGAAGTCCAGAATCTCATGCCCACGTCGCAGCGCTTCGGTGTTCGGCATTCGAGACAGTCGTGCGGCGACCTGAATGGATTCGATTCCCGAAAGACCATGGATATAACAATCGTCTTCCGGCATATAACCGATCTGAGTGCGAATCTGGTCGGACGACTGCCCCAGTGGAAATCCGAGCACGTGTCCGGTGCCATCATTGGTCTTGACCAGTCCAAGCAGCACCTTAATCAGCGTACTTTTCCCCGCACCGTTCGGACCCAAAAGTCCGGTGATCCCTTCGCTGATCGTAAGGTTGACGTTCGAAAGGGCTCGAAACGTCCCATAGTCCTTCGTCAGATTATTCAGCTCAATCAGAGCAGCCATGTGTTCCTTAGCCTCCTAACAGATCAGTGTCGTTCGGTGACACGATGAAGTTATTGGAACTTTTCACTCGGCCGTTTCCTGAATCGCAGCCGCCATCTCCAGAAGTTCCGACAACAGCTTTTCGGAAGCCATCGACTCCAGACGATTGGTTCCGATCCAGGTTTCATAACCACCCAGCTCAATCTGTCGCGGAGTCGGCAAATAACCGAAGTAGCCATGTGCCAATTCGACCATGAACGGTGCTCGAATTGGACAGCGATCTTTGAACTCAAGCCCGATTTCACAAAACACTTCGCACGGCATCGTTCCAATCGCCACGTCCCCGATTCGCAACACCTGAATCGGGATGGTTGTTGTTTCCGGATATCCCTCCAGCTTCATCGTTCGCTGAGCGTAAATGAACGACAGATCAGAAGCACTTCTGGCACCCGCAGCAAGCGTTGATTCCGCCCAAACCTTCTGATCAGGCGTGGGCTTTCGCCATGAAATCACAGGCTCTCGGTAGCTGGCCGCCAGGGTGAGCTGCTCCTGATAGTCAAGCGATTTCAATGACGCGTGAACTTTTGTTGCCACGTCGTCAGCGACAAAACGCATCTGCTCGTACGACTTTTTCGAAGGACGAGGTTCCCGAAAATTAATGTTGTTAATGTCACCACTGGTTCCGTTTGCCATCATGGCCACAAACGGAGGACGATCAATCTGTGTCGAAGGCGTCTGTTCCGACTCAATCAACTGTCGAAGTTGCTCACAAAAGTATCCATAGTAGTCGGCCGAAATGTGACCGGAACCGACACCACCCACGTAGTGCAGCGAGTAGGCGGCAAAGACAGAGATCGGATGATCTTCCAGGTCTCGCACTGAAATAATCGACACAGCGGGATCAATGGGGCCAGCGGGTTCCATCAGGTTAGGACTTCCACCAGGCGGATTCATTTTGACAATGTCGGTCCCGCCGAACGGATTAGGAGGTACGGTCCCCGGTCGCATATGCCAGCGACGATTGAAAAGATGATCGGGAATGTCGACAGACCCAAACGCCAACTTTGCCGGCCGCAGATTATTGATCGCACAGGTGACTGCGTCGGCGATTCTTCCAGCGACAAAAGCCTGATACTCATCCGGCATCTGATCAGGTTTCAGGCGATCATCTCCCAAAGCGCTGGTGGCGGAATGTGTGTGAGTCGCGCTGATCATGATGTTGTCTTTGGGGATGCCGTGTCGTTCCGTGATCAGCCGTCGGGCTTCTTCACTGACAACTCGATGGATTCCCAGCAGGTCGCAAACCACGAGCACAATTTTGTTGCTGCCATCGTCGAGCACAAGGCATCGAGCATGAAGGTCGTCGTGAATGTGTGTCGACGGAAATGGAACGAAACCTCCGATGATCGGAGCACCAATGCTCGGTGTAATGACGCTGGTCGCCGCTCCGGCTTTGAGTGGTTCAGCCGCCCGCGTTGTTCCGGAAAAAAATAACAACAGGGTCGCGAAAACGGTGAGCAATCGTTTCATAAAAAAAGTTTCCTGGTGAAGTGTTGAAACTCATCAGCGTCAGATTTCTGCCAAACATCGCGCGATGCGACCTCTATTGATTCGGGCCTGTGTGGCCTCGCGACTCGACTCCGTCTATTCCGATTTCCCAATCACCACCGTCTTGCCGTCTTGCCCCGATGAAATCCCAAAGACGATGTACTCGGCGTCATCCGGAGAATGATTGAACATCTGATGCGGTTCACGAGCTTCGACAAAGACGGTATCGCCTGGACGCATGGGAGTGGAAACTCCCGCACATTTCATTTCAACTTCGCCTTTGACCAGAACGAAAACTTCCTGCATATCCTCGTGATAATGCAACTGAAATGAAGAGCCTGCCGGTAACCGTGCCCAGTTGAGCATCTGCACGTGGCCCGCCTGAAAATCCTCTTTGGTGGCGATCACTCGCTTCAATACGCCCGGATTCTGAGGATCCTCATGCGAGGCAGGAACAAAGCCCGACGCGTTGGCAAGAATTGACTTCATTCCGGTTGACTCCGAATATTCGGCACAGTTGAAATGCCGGTTGGTTTCGTCCGCCCTGTTTTGTGGCGGCTGACACTGGATAAAAAAACTCGCATATTGGAATCTTACCTGATGTCATGCGTGCACGGTACGGACTGCCGACGGCAAGTCGACAACAGAAGCCACGTTCGTGGCAGAGTTTGAACGGTGGACGGTATTGTTTCAAACGTTTGGAGTTTTGACGAATGGCTGGACCAAATCGCCCGGATGATAGCCCTTTAGACTTCGGCTTCTTAAATGCCGCGCCAGACGCGTCCAATGATGTTGAGGATTCTGCGGGTGAAAGTCCCTTCCCGGGAATGCCGGTCTCCGAAGAAGTGCCAAACTTTGCTGATCTGAAGTTTGATCAGAGAACGGCCGATTCGACGCCCGCTGTAGTTGAACTTCCGGCGAATGAAGACCAGCCCATGGCCACCGATGATGTGGATGCCGAAAGCGAAACGGTCTCTCAAGAAGTCGAAGAGCCAACGCAGCCCGACATGATTGAAGAGGTCGTATCGGAAGCCATCACGACAGAGGATTCAGAGTGGTCGGAAGAATCAACGCCGCAGGAATTCGAAGCCGACGCTGTGAGCATGCACTTCGACGCGAAGCCAGAGAATCAGCTGGGCGAATCGTTCCCGGATGTTCTCGCTTTTTCCGCGATGCAACCACCAGGTGATGCTCAGGAAACACAACCGGCATCTGTCCCTATGGTCATTCCAATGACCGTTGCTGACGCAACGAAACCGAAATCGCCATCAAAGCCCAAAGCGGCTGCAGCAGCGCCAACAACAGCGAAGAAAGCTGAAGACAAGCCGCCAGCAAGGAAGAAAGCTCCCGCGCCGGAATCAAAGAGCAGTCCAGCCAAATCAAAGTCATCGCCCGCCGTGATGGGATATGCCATTGCGATGACTATGCTGCTGCTTTATTTTCTTCTGACCGGTCGACTTTCGTTGTTTGGAAACGCGGCTCTGGAAAGTTTGCCGGATGTGCGTCCACTGGACAGCAATGAGTTTCGACGGGTTCCGGATGGAACTCCCGTGCCACCAGGTCACGTCATGAATCTTGGCGAAACGCGTCGGTTTGGCGACGTTCTTGTGACACCTGTTCGAGTCACTCGGGAAGCTCTGAAGTTTCAGGAGTTTCGAACGAGTGCCCCCGAGGATGATCTCACGACAGGACCAGTCCTGAAGCTATGGCTGCGTTTTGAGAACGCGGCCGATGACTACGCCTTTCCGCCATTCGATGCGGGCTTGATGTCTCATCGTACTCCGCCGCTTTCAGAGGATAGTTCCACGATCGCGAACTCATTTCTGACGGTTGGCGACTCCAGCACGCGCATCCTGAATTATCTTCAGACGATGGACAATAATTTTGTGCTGACCGGGCAGGAATCCGGCAAGGTGATTATGCCTGACGAAACCCTGGAAACATTTATCGCCTGCAGTGAACAGATTCAAGACATCGCAACGGCGTCCGATTCAACATTCACCTGGCGAGTTCAGTTTCGAAAAGGCGTGCATGTCGCAAGTGGGCACGGTGTGACGACATTGATCGACGTTCGGTTCGACGGTAGCGATGTCGTTGAAGAAACAGCCACCGCGAAGCTGTAAAACAAACACGCAGTGGAAGTTTCTAACTGGACAGCGCCAGGTTTACATCGGGGATTTTTCGTAACGTTTTTCAGAGCTTCGTTTAACGGCAATACCGTTCAATGAACGGCCTGTAAAGTAGCGGAATCGGCGCAAGCCGTCCGGTGCGCCAGCATTTTGCAGGCACTCACCGGGCAGCTCGCGCTGCTCCGCTACTATTTGAACGGTATTGCGTTTAACGGCAAGCCGTTAAACAATATCTGGCAAACACTTAGATCAGAAAACCGTTCGAGACATGGCGCTGTCCAGCTAAACTTCCTATGATGCCGATCAGTTATCGGCCGAGGAATCATGAGTTGGCTTGATCGATCGGTCGAAGACGCGTCCGAGAAGAAGTTGGACGCAACGGATAGATCCAACGACAATTGTCATCTCTATCTGAATTCCGCCAGCCATCTGCAACTCATCTGCGCACTGAATGCAGGGTGCCGTCACACATTTTTGTCTGGCCGGACCGAATGGAGTGGGTTCCGACATTTCCAGGCCGCCGGAACTCAAGGAGCCTTTACGCTGAGCAAAGTTCTTACTATCCCGCGGCTGGATGGGAATCCGATCGATTGGGACCAGCGTCAAAAAGTCGAGGCAACTGATCTTCGAACTCGTCGTATCGGCAGACGTAACCAGGCTGATTGGCTCGGATTCGTTCTTCTTCAAAAGCCAGCAGAACGGCCTGTTCGATTCTCTCGCGACAACCAGGATTAATGGGGTGAGCAATGTCTGCAAACATCCGCGCCCGGCCGCCGGAATGTTCGGCAGGCGGAGCGACCGGCTGTTGCGATCCGCAATGGGAACAGTACCGAGCCTTGACATCATTTTTCGCGGAACAGCGATTACACTTTTCCATCAACTTCCGGCTGGGCATTGCAACAAAGTGACCTCGCTGACCCTGGATAATCTTCAGGTCTCGAACAACGAACTCGCCGTCGAACGTTATGGAACAAAACGCTCGCAGACGGTCATCCACATCTGAAACAAGTTTGATGCGAACTTCGGTGATCTGCACGGTGCTGCTTTCATTGAAGATTGCGTGGAATTGTGGGCAACTGCTATTAAGGCAGTCGGAAAGCACCTCCGTGTGAACAGTGCCTTGGCGGGGATTCCCATCATGAGACTATCCTCGGTGTTGCACACGTTTTCACGTTGCAGAAACTGCCTGATCGAGGGTAACTCCTAATGGAGGCACAGTGTTTTTGTTCAGTAAAAATTCGCAACAATCGCTGAAATTGTTACGACCGGAACTGATGCCTTTTGGCATATTTGGTGTCACGCTGTGACTGCTGGTGTCAATTCACGTCCGCAATCGGGCTTCGAAAAGCCTTGCGCGAAGCTCGAAATTGGCGAATAACCCCTGGCACGTTGTCTTGGAGGTCGTTGGCACCTAAACTGCCACTTTGCGACGCTCGCCTGGCTTTCTTTTGGTACACAGAAAATGGCTGATTCAGAAGTTCCCTTAATTACCCTCGCATCTCTGACCGCTGACGGCGCGACCACCGCTCCTCGAACGAAAGAGCTGTATGCCGCAAGTCTTGCAAATGCCCTGAATGCGGCAATTATTGCCGACCAATTTCGTGGCCAAAACATTCTGGTTCTGGACCTGACTCACATCACATCGATTGTGGACTTCTTCGTCATTGCCACGGCTACCAGCCAGCGTCAGGCGCATGCGGTTGCTGACGAGGTGAACCGCAAGCTAAAGCACGAGGACGGAAATCGTCGCATCAGTATCGAAGGATATCGAACTGAAGGAAACTGGATTCTGACGGATTACGGCGACGTCGTACTCCACGTCTTCACACCAGAAGGACGAGCCCTCTACAACCTGGAGCAACTATGGGCGGATGCTCCGAGGATTGAATGGAAAAAAGACCTGCCCGTAACCGCCTCGACGACGACTGAAACAGAATCCTGAGGCGTCGCGGCAGCGTCCACTTCCGCAACGGGTGTTAAACCATCGCGGTCACGATTGAGTTGTTTAACCGTCAGCCGGAGGCGCACGCGGATGCCGCTACCAACGTACGCCTCCGGCTAACGGTTAAACGAAAACGCCTCCGGCGGCACCGTTCAAAGTAGAAGCAAGCCTGAAGCGGCATCGGAAGAACGGCGTCTTTCTTAGCACTACGGCCGTTATCCGGGAACGAGTGCTCCACCAAGCTGCAGAATGCGGATTGGACGTAGTGTCTCTTACTGAAGATCCCGCTGCTGGACCTTGACCAGGGTCCATGACTCAAAATGCAAATCCTGACAAAGCACAAGTCCCGCGGTTGTCGGACATTTTTAGAGTCGGTCCTTAGATGCGTTTCATCGGATGATCGGCCGGTCGTGGCCGATCGCTAACCAAGGTCGGCGGACTTTGGCTAACGAGCCACAAATCCTCTTTAGTTTAGCAGCAGTAAATGGCGTACCCGCCCGTTTGTAGAGCAGTTGCTTTAGAGAGCAGTTGCTTCGACTGCTTATGAACGATTGGGACAATCGTTCTACATTGGTAAATCGTCTCCTGCCAGCCGCCTCACGGCGTCTTCGACTCGTCGTTGACTTTGCGTTGTTTCAAAAGAAAACTGATAAGATCGCGAAGTTGATCCTCATTCAATGTCTCCCCAACATTCGATGGCATCGGGGACAGTGTTGACGCGAGTCTGTCTTCGATCGCATCGGTTTGCAAAATCGTCTCCTTCGCCTGGCTGTCCACGATGCTGATGCGATTGCCTTCCAACTCCTTCAATAACCCACTGTAGGCTTTCCCTTCGGTCGTCACCACAGTCGTCGTTCGAAACGCCACATCCACGTTGCGATTTGGAGCCAGCACGTCTTCGAGCACACGGTCCAGTCCGCGATTTCCGATCCCGTCCAGGTTTGGGCCGACCTGCTTTCCTTCACCGGCGACCTGATGGCAGATCTGGCAATTCTTTTTGAACAGTTCGCGGCCGTTTTCTGAATCTGCATTTCCCTGAGCATACGTCTTGCGTCTGGCCACAATCAATTGGTCAACGACAGAATCCTCGCTGGGAAGTTTTTCGGCCAAAGCAGGCGCGCGTTGCGAAAGTGGTTCGGTTGCGATGGCCTTCAATCTCTGCTGAATCGTCGGTTTCAATAGCAATCGAGCAGAGGCGCGACCGCTTTCCATCAGCCCCAGCAATTCTTCAGCTCCTGAAGAATCCGCAGCCAACTGCTCCGCCATCAGCAACTGCTCGGAAGATGTTGCCACCTGAAATGCCGCCTGCAACAGACTTGATGCTTCGTTCAATTGCTCGTCCGCAATAACCTTTGCCGCAGACGCTGCCAGAGAATCTGGTACCCCAGTGATGGTCGGAATGATGGCAACCGCTGACAACTTTGAATTGGGCTTCAACTTCAGCAGCGATGACGCAATCACCGACTGTGAAGTGCCAGTCATGCCATCAATCGTTAGTAACTTCGCAAGGGCCGGCCGAAGTTCGGACAGACCGAATTCCCCAATGATCCCCGCAGCCGCGGTCCGTTGCTGCTCCACGTCGGAAGGATTCAGACGTTCTTCAGAAAATCGGCCGACCGCAAGCCAGGCGTAAGCAGTGGCGTTGTCACCGTCGACAAGCTCAACAAAGACCTTCCTGCCCTTCAGATCGGCGGTCGACCATTCTACTTTTACACTCACATCACTCCGTGGTGGGGAAGCTTCCCGAAGACGTTCACCACTGTCCGCATCTCGCAGCCGAATGAAGTTCGCTTTCTTCAGAGGCCCTGTCGGAAAACCGTCGTGCCCTGCCGCGAAGAATGACAAAGTTGTACCACAAGCAAACGGCCCGGAACGAAAAATTCCGGTTCGACTTTCTCCCGCTTCAAAGCTGCTGAACAAATTCGCCCCGTGCACGCCGTCAGCCGAATTCCGCGATTGAGTGATTCCCCAGCAGTTGTTTGGAGAAGGCGAATCCGGATGCGCGACGTAGGTCCAGTTGATGGCAGGTGCTCCCTGTAGAGCATCCAGATCATTCACAGATTTCATTCGAAGCATCTGCAACGCCACGTCCAGCGCCCAGGTTCGGACTGAGGCTGGCGGCTGCTGACTACGCTGAGCAAAACCCTGCCGCATGGAATCCAACAATTTTCGCTGCAACTCGGTTTCCGATGAGAACCGTTCACGGACAGCCGCAACGACTCCATCGGCCGCCTCGGGCGTAACATGAGCCGCCGCGAATTGCAGGTAATCCGCCAATTTCTGCGGCTGAGCAACTCCCAGCGCTCGAATATTCGCGGCCACGAACTCTGCGGCTGCTGGCGTCTTGACCGCTAGACTCAGGTCTGCCAAAGCAAGTTGATCCATGAGCACCGAAACAGAAGCCGACGTGGAACGAAACCATTCATCATTCAGCAAATGATCACGCAGCGCAATCCTGATAGAATGCCGCAGGTGAACGTCGGCCAAATCCGTCGTTTGCAGCATTCTCAACAGCGGCTGAATCGACGTTTGAAACTGCTGACGAGATGCGGCCGCCACGACCGCACGTCGCACCACTGGTGACAAATCTCCGAACCCCTTATGAAGGATCTCTGCGACTTTCTTTAATTCACCTGATGGGTTCGACATCTCGCGAATCGCGCGGAACGCATGAACTCGAACTGTCTCGTCTGGATCACTCGCGGCCGCGGCAATCGTGGAAATGTCGGCTTCTTCTCGCTGAACCAGCAGTCGCAACATGTTTCGACGCACGACGGCATCATCGTCGGAAAGGTGCGATTTGAGCGTCGCCGTTACCTCCGCAGACTTGCTGTCCGCGAGAACGTCGCGGGCCAGTCGTTTCTGCATCTCTGGTGTGGATCGGATCACGTCGATCAGTTGTTCGGTTGATTTTCCGGTTAAATCTAAGCCATATCCGGATGGACCTTTGGCCGTCTGTTCATTCGCCTTGAATGAAACTCGCCAGATGCGGCCACGAAACCTGTCGCGTCCTGGATGTTTCAGATCCACTTCGTAATGGCCAATAATTCGATTATAAAAGTCAGCCACGTACAACGCTCCGTCGGGGCCAGCCACAAGATCAACCGGGCGAAACCAGGGATCAGAACTGCTGACAAGATCAGGCTGCTCAATGGCGCGAATGCTGGAGCCAGTACGCTTCAGATTGTTTCGATTGACTCGCGAAGTCATCACATTGCCATCGAAGGTACTGTCCGCATACTCGGGCGGAAAGTTCAACTGAGATCCCAGGGCAATCGCTGCAATGGCTGTCGATCCGTGGAGATGGTCCATCACATTGGGAACGTATCCAAGTCCATCATGAGCTCGGCCGAAGCTGTCGTAGCAGCCACCGGGAAGCAACAACGTCACCGGTTTGGTATGACAGTCGGCTGTAAAGATGTCGCCAAAGTTGTCGATCGACATGCCAAACGGATTCACCTGGCCCTGAGTGTAAAGCTCAATCCGTGATCCATCCGGACGAAATCGAAACGTGTTGCCCGACGTCATGACAACGCGATGACCATCACGTCCCGCCACGTCGGACCGATTGTTGAATCCGTGACACGCATAGATCCAGCCATCGTCGCCGCGTCGAAATGCGTTACACATACCATGAGTGTCGCGAGTCGTATCGAACGGGCCGTAAAGCACTTCCCGTTTGTCACAGCGACCGTCCCCATCCGTATCTCGCAGGTACCAGATGTTAGGGATACTGAAACAAATGACCCCGTCCCCATAAGGAATCAGTCCGATCGGAATATTCAATTCATCGGCAAAGACCGTCACTTTGTCGGCTCGCGCATCGCCGTTCGTGTCTTCAAGAATTCGAATCGTGTCACGCGGAGTTGTGCCCGCCGCAGCAGCGAAGGGATACTCCAGCGAACTGCTGACCCACAGGCGGCCCCTGGAATCGAATGCCAGATTCATAGGCTTGGCGATGTCAGGTTCAGCGGCAACAAGCTCAACGGCAAAGCCATCCGGAACCGTAAACGTCGCCTGCTCTTCTTCGGCACTGACAGCCTCTGTCGTTCGCACGCCCAACGCGAACGGATCTTCCGACTGCTGTGCAATGGTAACGGCTGAGCTCAGACCGAGCGGAAAAGCAATCAGCAGAGTCAGCAAACTTAAAACACGAGGCTGGCGGGACAGCATTCCAGAGGGCTCCAGTATCAAACGTGGCGGGATGGCAGGCGCGACGATCATAGCCGTTGAATACAGCGTCTGACAAATGGTCGAACCATCGCATTCCAGACGACAGCTGATCTGGTCGAATTCCATCCGCCGTTCATTCGGCTTCGCGTCTGATGCGAAGAGCAATTCCGCGATGAAACTCGCTATTTCTTTTTCTTGCCGCGAGTCGGCGAAGGAACCCAGGTATTCGAGCTGGTCTGCTTAATGTCGCGAGCTTCCTCGGCGGAGATCGGTTGATTTGTACCGATGACGTTTTTGCGACCTTCGTCCAGTTTGCGGGGTTGATAGTCGGTCGTTCCGTCACATCTTCGATTTCGATGCGAAGCAAGCAGGAAACTCAAATCTGCCTGCGGAACTTTTCCCATGCGATGAAGAATGATGAAGACCATAAATGCACTGACAATGCCTCCAACCGTCCACATGGCTTTGGGAAGCGAGGACGGTGACATTGCAGCGACCGTGAAGAGACTTGTCCCACCGCCAAGCGCAAGAATGAAGATGGATGCCAAAAGGCTTCCGGAATCATTTCGATTGTTAAATCGTTTCCCCATGTTGCTGCTCTGGCCTGTTGTTTCAGAAAACCGATTCCTTTATTGTCGATATCTCCGAAGCCGTCAGTCTATCGAGGGAACTCGGGGAAGTCGACATCTGTGCCACGAGTCCGTCGGCAAAACGACCGGCCGAAGTTCATGCGATCGAAATTTCTGACAGAGAAGGCCATACAGAACCTGCCATTTGACTGCGACTCTTGTCGTGTCTCCGCAGTTGTTGGATTGCCACAAAGGAACAGTCCCGAAATAGTCTTCGTACTTTGTTAGGAACGGAAGGGCGCGAGCCCTCCGGTTTGTCTTCACCGGACGGCTCGCGCCGTTCCGCTAAAGTGGGAAGTGATTTCGGGACTGATCCAAGGAGCCAGCCGTTGATAATGCAATCAATCCCTTGAGCCTCGTGCTGGCATGCCGATCCATGTGCAACCAACGCGCGGCCGGGAACCTGAGCACTGCTGATCTGATTCCCTTTCGACAGGTATTCCGGCACGGCGAACCGCTCGCGGAACTCAGATAGCCATGGTGGATGTTGGAGCAACAGGCGTTTGAGTCGACTGGGTCGCAGCATCCCGATCGATTGCATCTGGCGGAGTGAACCGATCCAGTCGAGGTCGAAAAATAACGATTAGAAATAGTGGCAGATACCACAGCACATAGGTTCCGATGTCGTCGGGATACCACATCTGTGCTGCCACCACGAGTGATGTAGAGTTCGCAAGCAGGTTTTCGAGATTACGCGGCCTGGGCAAAACTGTCATGGCGGTCAGCATGACAAAGAAAATTGCCGCCATGGGAATCCGGATAAACAACTGGCTTAGTGAGCCATCGGTTGCAGTGGCAGAATCGTCAAGCAGTCGATACACAGTCCAGTTCGCCGTCGTGACAAGCTTGCTTGTAAAGGAATTCGCGTCGCCCGAAATCAGCAACAATGAGGCGATCAGAACGGCGGTCACTCCAAGAACTGAAACGACGAACCGCAGTGCTCCCTGGCGTCCATAGAAGACGGCCCAGAGCGGAAGCAGAAATGCCGCAAAAAAGAGCGTGCCACTTGCCAGTCCCAAAAGGATTCCCGAAACAACAGGATTGCGATAACTGGCAATCGCCCAAACCAGGCACGCTGCTGGCAAAACGTGGTTCAGCTCATGCACATTGACGGCCGTGCATGGCAAAAGGATGTAAAGGCAACTCATGGAAATCCCAAGTTGCAGACTGGCAAAATGTTGTCGCCCAATTGTCAACAATCCAAGCACGACCAACGTATGAGCAACGACAACTAAGACTCGCGCGAGCCGCGCCGTCGCTTCCACAGAGGAGTCAGAATCTTCAGCAGACGGCTCCGGCAGATTGCCCGACAGTTGAGCCATCGCGGTTCCGCCGGCGGCAATCAAAGTTTCCGTCGGTGCAGGCTGACTTTCGATGTCGACTGCCGGATTCACCGGAACGTCTCGACGCTGCAGCAAGGCTCGCCCATGTTCCATAGCTTTAAAGGTACTGTCCACCGGCGGATTCGAAAGCACGCTGAACATCAAGATTCCGAATGCGGGGATACACAGAAACGTAATGCCCGCCTGATTCAAATTCTGATCAAGACGCGGTCGCCTGGTGAAGCTTTCGTCAAAAATCAGTCGCACCAGCAGAAGCAGAGTGAGCCCCATCAACGTCAGCGGAGCCCACGCGTAAACCGGGCGCACTTCCTTCTCTTCAATTCTGCTCAATGACCGTTCGTCCAACGGAATTTCTGCCGCAGCGGCCGCAGCGGCCGCAATAGAATTTTCTGCGCTGGCAGATTCCACGGGCGACTCGCCGCTGTTTGGCTCGACGCCGTTTGGCTCGACGCTTGAGTGCTCTTCGACAGTCACGGGGTTCGAACTGGTTGCCTCGTCCGAACTTTCATCTGACTTCGCCACCACCTCGGTCGTTTTCGCAGCAGCGTCGCCCTTCACCCCGTCGACCTTCACCCCGTCGTCTTCAGGAGCCATCGGCGGCGTTGCGACCGTGCCCGCAGGCGAGTCCAATTCGGAACTGGAATCGGTCGCAGTCTTCTCAAGGGGCGCATCTCGAGAGTCGCCTGTGATGACAATCGCAGTCGACAAGAGAAGCATCAGTGTCAAATCCAGATTTCGAATCGTCAATATTCGAGAGAACCGGAAATACACTGCGATGATAAGAAACGCGACATACGCCAACCACGTTGGATTGGTAACGTCGGTGAAGAGAAATGGCTTTTCCATAGATGGGCGGATGCAATTGCGAACGGCAGCTTTTGAGACCCAGACTCCCCAGCTCGGACCTCCGGATAGCTGTGTACCCTCAGTATTGCTCTATTGAACGGGGTTGAGCCTCAAATGACAACTCGTTGCTCCGGAAAACTGTGGTTCCGCGGTCAAAATTCAAGCCAAAACGACTTCCACAATATTTCTCGCCACGTTCCGTGGGCAAAAATACCTCCCATGGTGCCGAAACTTCAGTTTGGTACGCCCAGCCGCCACGCGAGTCACGAACTTCGCACGAAACTCTTTAGGCAGGCAACAGCTGAAAAGACACCAACACACAACGCAAGGAAGTGAGTTTTCGCCTTAGGGCCAGTGCCGAGATAGTCATTAAATTAATCGTGACCGCGATTCGTATAGTCTCCGTTCTTCGGATGAAGCGAACTCGCGAGCTCAACAGTTTTACATTCACCGGACGGCTTGCGCCATTCCGCTAACGCGCGACGTTATTTCGGGACTCGACCCAAGCACCAAGCACCAAGCACCAAGCACCAAGCACCAAGCATCGCACGTCTATTGCTCCAGTGCTTCTCGAAAGAAGCTGGGACTGTTTCCGTGAAAGCGTTTGAATGCCGCCGACAGGACAAAGGCGTCCGAATACCCAACCTCCCTGGCGATGACGGAAAGCGGATAGTCCGATTGCTGCAGAAGCCGACGAGCCTGATGCATCCTTATCGAGATGACCATCTGTTGCGGCGTCGAATCAAAGTGCTGCCGAACCACACGTTGGAGCGTCGCTGGCGAGACTCCCAGTTTTCTGCTGATTGTTCTCTGAGACCAATCGAGCCCTGGCGATTGTTCGATCGTTGCCCACAACTGCTGCAACGCTTGTTGCCAGACATCCTGTTCGGCATGCACTGGCTGCAGGACTTGTCGTAAATATTCGGCGACGAGTTCGCCAAACAAATTGGCCGCTCGACTGGATGGCTTCATCGGTTCCGGATCACCGGCCAGCCAGCCTGATTCCGTGAGTACCGACTGAGTTCCCGCATAACCCG
This sequence comes from Planctomycetaceae bacterium, assembly GCA_041753135.1. Taxonomy (GTDB): domain Bacteria; phylum Planctomycetota; class Planctomycetia; order Planctomycetales; family Planctomycetaceae; genus SXXK01. The sequence continues at coordinate 5,008 of JBGSVD010000030.1, read as the reverse complement.
TTTCCGCCAGCAACCCTTCCATCGCGCTGTGGAGTTGCGTTGTAAAACCGGGACGAGTCAACTGGGGTGCGGTGCGGTCAAATTGACGCCAGCGTCGAAGTCCATTGATGTAGAACCAGAGAAACGTCCACGGTTTATCGACCGTGCCAAGCAACATCGGAACACCGACCGGTGAAAGCAACAGGTCTCCCGAATTCACGCGGATCCGGCAATCATGCGAATGATAGAAGCCATCACCGTCCAGTGTGAGCAGCACCAGATGGCACGTCGGATCTCGGTAACCCACTCGATAATCCAGTCCGAACGTTCCAATTCCTGAAAGTCTCACGCCCAGCTTAGTCAGTGGCGCTGCGGCCTCCTGTTCCAGCTGAAGAAATCGTTGCCGAGTATCCGCCGGAACGCAAATCACGTTGCGATAAGCACTCGTCTGCATAAATTCGGTCATAAGGTCGACATCCAAAATGATGAGAAATCACATGCCCGTGATTCTAGCGACTATTCCCGATCCCGCAGCGACAGGAGACAATTCTTGCCGCTTTCATGCGTGTTGATGTCTGCTTTTCCCTTCCGACCTCGTTCGATCAGAACTAACGATTATGAGCAAAGTTGATGAGATTCCGAATCCTTCGCCTTCCCAATTGGCCCAGTTGCCAAGGCAGATGGGATTCTTTCCTGTGACGAATGCCAGCCCCAAAACGCTCAGCCCGGCGCAGATCCAGCAATACAACGAAAACGGATACCTGATGCCCTTTAGCGGGCTCGATCGAGACGAAGCCCGTGAGATTCGCGCATTCTTCGACGGCATCCTGGCCGCCTACATTGAACTGGGAAAATCCAGCTACTCGATCAACACCGCTCATCTCCGTTTCGCGCGCATTTATCAGCTTGTGCAGCATCCCAGGATTCTCGACGCCGTTTCCGATCTGCTTGGTCCAAACGTCGTTTGCTGGGGATCGCACTTCTTTTGCAAAATGCCGCACGATGGAAAGCGAGTTCCCTGGCATCAGGACAGCACTTACTGGCCATTGACTCCAACCAAGACAGTGACCGTCTGGCTGGCCATTGATGATGCGGATCCGGAAAACGCAAACATGAAGTTCATTCCGCGATCGCATCTTCACGGGCTGATCGACTACGACGAAACTCAGGACGCGAACACCGTGCTGGACCTGGCGGTCAGAAATCCGAATTCCTATGGCGATGCGGAAGTTGATGTTCAGCTCAAGGCCGGGCAATTCTCAATGCACTCCGACCTGTTGTTGCATGGATCACAGGCCAACGAATCGGATCGCCGTCGCTGCGGTTTGACAATCCGTTACGCCGCTGCTGACGTCACGACATGGTACGACTGGCACAAGAAGGGCTTTGTCGTCCGTGGCGAAAACATCAACGGTCACTGGGCAAATCCAGAGATGCCATCCCACTGAGACTCGTTAACGAAAATCGGAACAACATCGCAGCGCCAGGAATGCGGCAGCACAACGCTTCATGGCGCTTCAGATCAGGTTGAAGAACTTCCCGACGTCGAGCTGACAAGTTGCGCAATAATCTCAGCCGATACGTTGGCCGCATCGGGTTTCGCAAGTTGTCGAATCGCGGACTGGTAACGAGTCAGCAAGGCGGGATCTTCTGCGAATTCGTTCAGATGGTGACGCAATTGCAATCCAGCATCCTCATCGGTTTCCTCAATCAGAGCGGCAGCACCTCGACTCGCGAAGTACCGTGCATTTTCCAGCTGATGATTCGAAGCGGCGCGACTGAACGGTATCAGGATCGCAGGCAAGCCAGCGCACGCAAGCTCCTGCAGCGTCCCGGCACCAGCGCGGCTGATCACAACCGTCGCCGTGGCGAGCAACTCAGGAAGATTCGGCAGGAACGAAAGAACCGTGGCCGTTCGCCCGCGGCGAGCGTATTCAGCCGTGACCTGGGTGACCTGAGCCTCACCTGTCTGATGAATAATTTGCCAATCGGACGGCACACAATGTTCATCCGCCAGTGCCGCAAGGACCAACTTATTGACCGAGGCAGAACCCTGGCTGCCCCCCAGAATCAAAAGTCTTGATCGCCCATTTGAAGTCCGCTCTGGCTGAGCAGCCAGGTCGGAAATCAAAGTTCGCACCGGTGTGCCAGTGACAGTCAGAGGTGAATGCCAATGACCAGCGGCGCTATCCTGAAACGGGAGCCCCGCGAGCGTGATCTTCGCTCGACGAGCCAAAAGCTGCGTTGCCTTTCCTGGGACAGTGTTCTGTTCCATCAGAGCAACCGGAATCCGCAATTGGTTTGCTGCGATAACTCCCGCGACACTGGCAGACGCCCCGACACCGATGACGACCTGAGGCTGAAATCTCAACAGAGCTTTTCGCGCCAGCCAGAAGGAACGGAATACTTCCGGAGCACGCAGGATTTGTGAAAGCCTGCTATGCTGACCCGGCATGCTGGCATAGGGCAACAGCTCAAAACAGCCCGGCGGTAATCCGGAGGACTTTAAAACCTGCTGATCAACCGTACGATGGCTGGTCAGAAACAGGAATCTTGTCGAAGGATTTTTGCGAAGCAGAGCGTGGCAAACGGCAACGGCCGGAAACAGGTGCCCGCCTGAACCTCCGCCGATAAACGCCACCCGTGGGGCATTTGCGATAGGATTCTCAGGCTTCACAGTACTCACTGACTCCATCCGCGGAGACGACAAGCAGTCGTTTCGTAAGAGGGTGGTGCATTGTGGAGAAATCGTCCTTCACTCTGTCGCGTACCTGATCAATCAATGCAGGCTCTTTCAGACTGACTGCGATGAAAAAGTCCCGATTGGGGACTCCCACAACAAGTTCAGGTCCGAACAGGTCACGCAGGCGTCCATGAAATCCAGGATCCAGTATTCGGGAGCAGTTGTAGGCGTCTGGCTTCACCGGCATCAGCATTCGCGGATGCAATTCGTCGCCGACCATTGTGATTTCAATCGGATGATCGACCGCATATTGCTGCAGGTTGTTGATGGCAATGGCGTGCAGTTCGTCGATCGACAGTTTCCAGCTCTCCAGCATCTGCTGATGAACGTAGCGATAGGAGTCGTCTTCATCAACAACGTACCCCACTGAAAGTCCGCCGACCCACGGCATGTGAACTCGCTCATCAATTCGCGGATCATCGTCAGCCGCCAGCATCGGCATAATCTGATCCTGGATCTCAGCCAGCGCCGGCACGAGTTGATCGGGGCCAAGCTCCTGAAGTCGGACGAGTGTCGTCAGCCCGGGCAATACGATCTTTCTGAAATGATCGGGTTGCTGCAGATACATGCGATAAAAATTCGACAAGCCGACTTCAGAGTGACCAAGGCGCAGGGAGAAACCACGAGCCACAGAGGCTTGCAGCAGTGGAAAATATTGGCGAGCCAGTTCCATCACTTGCTTTAAAAATACATCCGGTGGCCATGCGGGATGCTCTGAGATCTTCAGAGTCCCCAGTACCTTTTCGCAGATCAGTAAGAAACCTGGATTCAAAGCTTCGCGATCGGCAGACTGCACGGTCGCAACGATCGTCAATCGGCCCCGTCGAATCGTCCAAAGCCGCCATTGATAATGAGGCTTTCGCCCAAAAATTCTCGACAGCCAGCAGCCGGTTCGAGGCCTTCGAGAAATCCCGCTCCAGACTTCGTTCGCAGACTCAATGTCGAGCGAGGGCTCCGGATGCAAGGCAACGACTTGCGGAAAAAGAAGCCCCAGATCCGGAGATGGCCTTCTGGTCGCATCCGTTTCTGCATCATCCCACCAGGTCACCATTGACAACATCGCGCGGGACGGCGACGGTTCTGGTGTCTCAGAGGAATCAGCGACCCCCACATTTTCCTGACGGACGCGAAGCTCAATGAGCGTCTGGTTCTGCCGAACCTCGATTTCGTCGGGACAACGGAACGTGAACCAATTCGCCGGGCCACGGCAGAGTCGCCAGTCATCGTCAAGATCATCCGCTCTGCCACTAGCCGTCATAATGTCCGACTCCAAAAGCCCCGCAGGAACTTCATGATTCTAGCCAGGGAACATAGCCGACGGCAATCTTCAGATGACATCTCACTGAAAGTAACTCACTGAACACCGCCAGGCAAACGCGACCGTTCACTTCTCGGAAAACCGAAGCCAACGGCAATCTCGCCCTCACCCTGCAGGATTACAAAGATCACCTAAACAATGACGCCGCAGTCACTTACACAAACAACTGCGATTCACCGCAGTGGTCCCAAACACCCAGAATCAACGCTCGACGTGGCCGGATTTCCGTTCCTGCGTTAATCGCAATACCGTTCAAAAAGTAGCGACGCGACGCGAGCTGCCCGGTGAGCGCCTGCAAAATGCGGCCTCACCGGACGGCTTGCGACGATTCCGCTAATTCACGGGCCGTTCGTTGAACGGTATTGCCGTTATCCCCTGTTCCGAGACAATGTTTCATCGGGCCAAGTCGCAAGAGCTTTCCGCGATGATATCAGCAATCCGGATGAATCACAAAATTCTGACCTTCGCCTTTTCGGCGATGATTCTGCCGCATGGGGACTACGGTTTCAAAACGAATCAGCTCTTTCCAATGCAGAAGATTTCACTCGCCGTTTTGAACGTGGGAACGCCAATGCGACCGGATTGTCGTCCTGAGTTGACGCGGCCTGCGGGTTCGTATTCGGACACTTCGACGTTCCAATTGTTCGTGAACTTGACACGTCCGCAGTGGTCAACGCTTGTTTCGTTTCACCAACAAAACAATCCAGAACCGACCGCTTCGCTTTTGCGGTTCTGCGGTAAATCGTGTGCGTGAGCCCGAATTCAAGGTGTCACTGCTGTTGACAAGCTTTGGCTGTGGTTGTTGCGATTCACCGCGAAGCGGTTTGAGAAATTAGCCGGTGGTCAGCGGAGCGCACCACCGGTTTGCGCCGAAATCAGCGTTTGCACCCTGATAAGGGTGCCAGAATGAAAGTCTCTGTCATCCCTTCGGGATGAGTCCTATTCGTGATCGTTCCCCGGTGGTGCGC
>JBGSVD010000029.1:0-23583 GCA_041753135.1 Planctomycetaceae bacterium | reverse complement strand
AGAAATTAGCCGGTGGTCAGCGGAGCGCACCACCGGTTTGCGCCGAAATCAGCGTTTGCACCCTGATAAGGGTGCCAGAATGAAAGTCTCTGTCATCCCTTCGGGATGAGTCCTATTCGTGATCGTTCCCCGGTGGTGCGCCAAGAGGCGACCACCGGCTAATCTCTGGTATCCTTTCAGGATAAATCGTATGGCAAATGGGACAGGCACCGATCCCATCCGCTGTGACTTGTTTTGAAGATTACACTTCGATCGGAGCCAGTCCCATTTGCTCCAGTCGTCGTACGCAATGCAGGCTAGCCGTTCCGCTGTTATGGACAATTGAATTCCGTGCGACGCCTTCGCAGAGACTTTTTATTCTGTCGATCGCCATAAAGGGTTTCATGATGGAAGTGCTGAAGGAATTGCTGTCGACCAACACGGCTGTGGGGCGAGTTGACTGGATTGGAATCGCAGCGGCATCGAAGGCTCGCATTCAGACTCCGGAGTCGGTCCGAATCGTCACGGGAGGTGTGGAAGGCGATCATCATTGTCGCCCCAAAAGTTCCTCGAAGCGCCAAGTCACGCTCATTCAGGCAGAGCACATTCCAACCGTTGCAGCGATTCTTCGCCGGGCTGAAATCGATCCGGGGCTGCTTCGAAGAAATTTTGTTGTTTCTGGCATCAACCTTGCTGCACTGAAATATCAGACCTTTAAGATCGGTTCTGCCATCCTGGAGGGGTCTGGAAACTGTCCGCCCTGTTCACGAATGGAAGAAAATCTGGGTCCGGGCGGATATTCGGCAATGCTGGCCCACGGCGGAATCACAGCCGTCGTTCTTTCGGAAGGTGTTGTCTCCGTTGGAGATACGGTCAGTGTCTTATTTCCTGACCGCGATTCGAATGGAGCGTAAGGCCGGTTGTGCTTTGCCTGTTAGGAAAGCGCAGCAGATTCGTCGTGTTGTTGCATTTTGCACTGCATGCGGATTTTCCGTTCCCGAGGTTGGAAATCAGATTGGCGATTGAAAAACGTCCGAAAGCTTCGACAATTCCCTTTGAGCGAGCTTTGGGGCAAAATTCTTTGTGTAGAGCGGAATCAAAGAATATGTGGGGACGACTTTCACTGACAAATCAAAAACGACGGCGTATGGCGTCGCAGAGTTCGTCCGTCCCGGTTCTGGAAAGTCTCGAGCCTCGAACGCTGCTCAGCGCGGTGGTTGTGCAGTTGTCGGCCCAGCAGGACAACACAATCTATAATGTGGCGACCGGTGATCAGGCGAATGGCCAGGGGCAATACATTGTCACCAGCGGATCGTCTGGGACAGCCCTGGCTCGCCGAGGCATGATTTCGTTCGATGTCGCTGCCGCCAATATTCCGGACGGCGCGACAATTCTTGATGTCGTGTTGACGATGAATCTTGCTCAGACCACGGGTGGTGCAGCGGCGGTCGGTGTGCATCGCCTGCTCAAAGGTTGGGGCGAAGGATTTTCTGATGCCGCAGGAAATGAAACAGAAGGTGCTGCCGCTGGAGCGATGGATGCGACGTGGCTGTTCTCTCGATTTGATGGAGTGACCTGGTCGAATGCCGGAGGAGATTTCGGCGGTGCATCTGCCAGTGTGACAACTCGATCGACTGGTGCCTATGAATGGGCTGGATCTGGACTTGTCGATGACGTTCAGGACTGGCTTGATGATCCATACACAAATTTCGGCTGGATGATTAAGTCGTCCGAGCTCGCTGGCAATGTGAAATCATTTATCAGTCGCAACTCCTCCAACGTTGCGCTTCGCCCGAAGCTTGAGATCACCTATGAGGAACCAGTTGTTCCGGGGATTGTCGAAGGTCGAAAGTGGCACGACAAAAATGCGAACGGGATTCGAGAGTCAGGAAAAGTTCTAGGGCTCGATTTGCAGTTTGTGGACGGCAAGAATTTTTATAACCAGTACGGTGGTAAAGAGTACTGGTATCAGTCCCAGGTTAATAACAATTGGTACTTCCTTTCCCCGAACGGCATTCTGCGGCAGTGGAGCGGCAAGGCGAAGTCGCTGTCAGGAAAGACAGTAGACCGACTTGATTCGCAAGTTTGGTACTCGCCGGAGACTCTGCTTGGTTCTCCGGAAAAAGCGGACGAGCCGTGGATGAATGGCTTTGTCTTTGAACTTGTCAATTCCTCTGGCGACGTCGTCGCTACGGAAACATCCAGAGACATCGACCTGAACGGCGACGGCATCATTCAGACAGAGGCTGAGCAGGGATGGTATCGATTTGAAAACGTAGAGCCCGGAAAGTACACGGTTCGAGAAGTTGTTCCCGATGGCTGGGTTCAGAGTGCGTCGCGAACTTCGCCCGGAGCAGAAGAAGTCTACCGCCTCGATCGAAAATTAGGCCTGGAAGCCGGTTCGAAGACGCTCGAGAACTTTGGCGGCAAAGGAGAACGCTGGCTGAAGGGTTCAAACGGCTGGTACTACGTGACTCCGATTGGCGATCTCTACAAATGGAATGGCCGTGCCGTAACGGAGTCGATACCTTTGTCAGGGTCGTGGATCGCGTCGCCTGGGATCAGTTACTTCCGTGATCCTTCGTTGTTGTACGCCGCTAAGAATCCAGTTTTGAATGTCAATCCGGGGTCGGTACTAACGCGAGTGGACTTCGGCAACTATCAACCAGTCGTGATTACTGGCAGCAGTCGCCTAAGTCAAATTCCAGAGTGGATCAGGAATTCTCCAGGGTTCGAGGTGCTTTCTAATCCGTCAGGTTCGAAGAAAGATCCTGTTTACACGTGGAAAGTCGTTCTGGTCGACACGGATCCAGATGATGCTCCAGGAAATTCCGACGATCCCCTAAAAGCCGTTCTTCAGGATCTGGACAAGCTTGGACGTTTCACTTCCGGTAAAAAGACCATAGTGAAAAGTTCAAGTGGCGCAAGCTTCAAAATCGATCTGAGCGCGCTGGATCAGGGTAAGTATCGCATCCTCGACTTCTACTTTTCCTGATCATCAGGAATACGTTTTTCGCAGAGCGATTCCTGATACTCTCAGCGAAGTCGGTTCACGACTTCGCCCGTATTTGATATGAACCAGGGAAGACATGCCGCGGGGTCATTCTGTGCCAGTGCGGCCACTCTTCCTGAAGGTCCTTATTGATGAATACGGAAAAGCCGCGGCCCGTTCGGATGCCGTCGCCAAAACCATTTTGGTATCAAAAAAAAGATCCCGGCAATTCGGCACGATGGGAATTGCCCGTTTGCGGTGATCTGACAGAACGTCAAGCCGAACTGCTGGAACAGTTGACGGAAGTACCGCGCGGAAGTCGCGGGTTGATCTATTTTGATTCCTGCGGCGGCAGCGTTTACACAGGATTGGCGCTTGGAACATTGATGCGACTCCGCGGACTTCGTGTGACGGGAGTCGTCGTAGGAGAATGTTCCTCGGCTGCATTGCTGCCCTTTGCGGCCTGTCAAAAGCGGTTTGTAACTCCGCAGTCGACGCTTCTGTTTCATCCGATGCGATGGCAGTCCGACGAAGACGTGCGTCTGGAGGAAGCCACAGAATGGGCTCGGCACTTCAAAGAACTGGAAGGCGAACTCGATACACTGCTCGTCCGGTTATTTGGAGTTTCGCAGGAAACGCTGCACGGCTGGACTCGGCCCGGTCGGTTTGTTTCGGGGCCAGAACTGGCAAAAGCGGGCCTGGCTTCACTGTTTGATCCTTTCATGGACGCGGATCCCTGGAAAACTGTCTGCTCAGAGTGAACAATACTGCGAGCCGTCGATTCGACGAGCTGCGACCTTCCCCAAGTTCTTCCCCCAAGTTGCGGTCTGCCCGCCTGGGGCGAGCAGCATGTGAAAAGATGCCAGCACAAAATACCAGCGAATGAGTTTTTCGGCTCACCCGCTGGCGCGTCGTGCTGGTCTGAGTGATTTTGTTTTGTCTGCCGCCCGCCTAAAACCGCCTGATTCTGGAGTCTTAGCAATGCGATTATTGAACATCGGTCTTTGTCTTACTGCGCTCGCCTTTGTGTGCAGTGCTTCCACAACCAACGGTGCAGAAAAAGCGAAATCGCGAATCCTGATGGTGACTCAAAGTCAGGGATTTGTGCATGGAAGCGTGCGGCGTCCGGATGGTTCGGAGCCGGAAAAGAAGTTGGCTGTTTCTGAAATCGCGATGATACAACTTGGCCAAAAGACAGGGCTGTTCACGGTTGATTGTACTCAGGATGTTGCCGCCGATTTTACCAGGGCCAATCTGCAGAACTACGACATCGTGATGTTCTACACAACTGGCTCGCTGCCGATCGCAGATGCTGATCGAGACTATTTTTTCAAAGAATGGTTGACGACCAAGGGGCATGGTTTCATCGGCTTTCACTCCGCAGCCGACACCTACGGCGACTATCAGCCATATTGGGACATGGTCGGCGGAACATTCAACGGTCATCCGTGGAACGCGGGCCAGACCGTCACGATCACTGTTCACGAACCAGAGCATCCAACAATGAAGTCCTTCGGAAAAGAATTCACGGTCAAGGACGAGATCTACCAGTACAAGAACTTTCAGCCAGAGAAGGTTCGAGTTCTCATGAGCCTCGACATGTCCCGTTGCACTCCATCTGCGGCGTATCATGTGCCGGTCGCATGGGTCAAGTCTTATGGCGAAGGTCGAGTCTATTTCAACAATCTTGGCCACAACGAAGCCACATGGAGCGACGCGCGATATCTCGATTCTATCACTGCCGGAGTGCAGTGGATTCGTGGAGATGTTGAAGGCGAATCCGCACCCAATCCAGAGCTCTCCGCTGCCCAGGAAGAAAAAGCAAAGGCGGATGCTGCAGCGGTTGCTGAGAAGAAGTAGTTTCTCTTCGCCAGCCTTTTTCGTCCGCCTTCCAGCCAGTAGGACGCGGACTTCGAATAGAGATAAGAGATAGTTGACCATGTCTTCCAATGACGATCGCGTTCCGTTTGTTCGTCTTCGAGCGTCCGGACGCGATCGAGCAAAGTTTTTGCACAATTTTTGCACGAACAACATCAAGTCGCTCACCGCCGGGCAGGCGTGCGAAGCCTTTTTCACCGATGTGAAGGCTCGCATTCTGGCCCATGGTTATGTTCTGGCCCTGGAAGACTGTCACGAGATCTGGGTTCTATCGGGAGACCCAGAAGCGTTACGAAAGCATCTCAACCGCTACATCATCACTGAAGATGTGACGGTTGAGTTTGCAACAAGCGAAAGTTGCTGTTTCGCTTTTCACGAAACGCCAGCGTTGAAGACGCAGCTTGCAGATGGGGTTGAGTTTGAAGCACCGGAACTCACGGCCGGTATCAGCCTCAGCAGCCTCGTCACGGTTTTTCGATTCACATGGTTTGGCAATCGAATGCTGGCCGTGTGTGGTGATGTGGATTCAATGAGTCCCATTCTGGAGCGAATCAAAGCTTCGAACATTGCCCCAATTTCTCCGCTCGACTTCGAACGACTCAGGATTCAGGAACGATTTCCGATCATGGGTACGGACATGTCTGGAGAGAATCTCGCTCCCGAAGCCGAACGAAACTCGACTGCGATCTCCTATACAAAAGGCTGTTATCTGGGACAGGAACCCATCGCACGACTCGATGCGATGGGCCACGTCAATCGAGCACTGCGAGTCGTTGAGATCGTCGGGCCATACTCGGCGGAGCAGCTCTCAGGTCTTCCACTTGTCACCGCAGAAGACGTCAGCCTGGGAACGATTTGCTCAGTGGTTCGTGTCGCTTCAGATCGGCTGTGCGGGCTCGCTATGATTCGGTTGGCCCAGGCTTCGCGGGCTGTTTTCTGCGTCCTGCCGAACGGTGAGAAATTGCCGGTTGTGATTTTGTCGCCGTAATCAGTGTGTCCGAGCAGATCAATAGACGGATTGGAAAGAGTTGACGATGAAAGCCGCGTATATCACATCTGTCGGTACTCCGGATGTCATTCAATTCGGTGAGATCGACGATCCGATTCTCGGTGCATCGCAAGTGCTTGTGAAAGTCGATGCTGTTTCCGTGAATCCAATCGACACATACATTCGAGCGGGGAATGTTAAATTCAGCCTGCCGAATCCTTATGTGATCGGCAGCGATGTTGCGGGCGTCGTGCAAGCTGTGGGGCCGGAGTGTCACCGATTTACAGTCGGTGATCGCGTCTGGGGATCTAATCAGGGCTTGTTCGGTCGTCAGGGCACGTTCGCCGAATTCTGCGCGATCGACGAGCAGTGGTTGTATCCGATTCCGGACGGCATCAGCAGTGAATCCGCAGCCGCCGGCGCACTTGTCGGGATTACAGCGCACCTGGGGTTGTTTTTCCACGGCGGATTGAAATCTGGTGAAGTCGTATTTGTGAATGGCGGAACCGGTGGAGTTGGTTCATCCGTCATTCAGCTGGCAAAGGCGGCTGGTGCCACGGTGATCACGTCGGCAGGTTCCCCGGCAAAGGCGGAGGCGTGTCGGCAACTTGGGGCCGACCATGTGATTCAGTACCGCACGGAAGATATTGATCAACGTTTCGCGGAAATCACTGATTCAACCGGGCCGATACATCTATGGTTTGAAACGCTCAGAACACCGACGCTGGATCGTTGCATACCGTTGATGGCCATGCGAGGGCGATTAATTTTTATGGCCGGCCGAGATGCTCGTCCTGTGTTTCCTCTTGGACCGTTTTATGTGAAGGACTTGAGGGCATTGGGGTTTGCGATGTTCAATGCGTCCGCGGACGAACAGCGCGATGCGGCTCTGGACCTGAATCGACTTTTGGCCGCGAAGACCTTGCAGCCAAAAATTGGAGTCACACTGCCTCTTTCCGACGCGGCCGTGGCTCACAAACTTCAGGAAGACAATACTCTGCACAGTGCCAACACGCTCTCAGGAAAAATCGTGTTGACCGTCGCAAAATAGCCGCGAATTGCGACAGCTGAAGTTGAATGGCTGATTGCAATCCCTCGGCTCTCCATTGGCTCTCCATTGCCGGATTCAGGAAATCCCGTCGCATCAAGAGAGTGCCCAGCGAAATCCCCTGGTCGCGCTTGGGCCTCCGTTGTGAGCAAGGATGGCGATTCCCGTCCGTATGACTTTGCTCTTAGTCACAAACCCTGCAAGAATACGCGGCGACGACCTCTGTCCACCATGTCACGGAATGGCGGATGAGCGGAGGATGCCTCTGAGAAATGATACGAAACACCTTCTGTCATCAATGACTGAGCGAATGTGTTTCCGGAAACGATGGAATGGCAACTGGAACGACTCCGAATTTGCGGGCCGATCAGATTTTCGAATGTCCTGAATTCGTGTTTAACGAAGTCTACGATGCAGAAGGGCAACCGCGTCCCCATTGGCAGAAGTTCCTGAACGCATTGCGAAGTGTTTCTTCTGCGGAGTTCGCGCGTCGCAATGCTCAGGCAGATCGGATGCTGCGTGAGAATGGCGTAACCTATCATTCAGGAAACGACGACGGAGCAGCGGCAAGACCGTGGCGGCTGGATCTGCTGCCGATGATGACGACGGCATCGGACTGGTCGACACTGGAAGAAGGCTTGAGCCAGAGGGCTCGCCTTTTGAATCTGCTGATTGCCGACATCTATGGTCCGCGAACATTGGTCAACGATGGCACCTTGCCACCAGAAGCATTGTTCGCGAACCCGGAGTTTCTGCGTCCGTTCTGTGATCTTCGACGTGCAGAGACTTCGCCAATGTTTCTGTACGCAGCGGAGCTGGCTCGTTCTGCCGACGGACAGTGGTGGGTCATGGCGGATCGATCGGAAGCACCGGCCGGTCCTGGTTTCGCGCTGGAGAATCGCATTGTCAGTGCTCGAACAATGCCTTCTGCCTTCAAGCATATTCAAGTCGAACGTCTGGCTCCGTTTTTCTCCCATCTCCAAAATGCTGTTCGCCGCCGCGCTCCGCGAGTGAACGACAGCCCGCGAATCGTGCTTCTGTCGAGCGGCCCGACTCATCCGTATTACTTTGAAGATGTGTACCTGGCTCGCTATTTGGGATATACGCTGGTTGAGGGCGGAGACCTGGCTGTCCGAAATGATATCGTCTACATGAAGACATTGTCGGGACTTGTTCCAGTCGACATTGTGCTCGCCAGATGCGCGGAATCCGGGTTAGATCCTCTGGAACTTGGAGGCTATGCCGCGCATGGTGTGCCGGGTCTTTTGAACGCTATGCGAGCTGGCAACGTGACGATTGCCAACACGCCGGGATGCGGCATCGTTGGGGCTCCTGTGTTCATGGCGTTCCTTCCGCAGATTTGCCAGAGGCTGCTTGGCGAACCGCTGAAAATGCCATCGATCTCGACGTGGTGGTGTGGGGATCCAAATAGTTTGCAACATGTTCTTAGTCGTGCCAATGACCTTGTGCTGAAACCGGCCTTTCAGAAAAGCGGTGGCGAAGAATTTATTTTCGCAACACTGACTCCGGAAGAACGCCAAAAGCTGCTGGCTCGAATTCACGCTCAGCCATTCGCATGGGTTGCTCAGGAAAAGATCCGACGATCGGCCGTGCCTGTCTGGACGGAGAAAGAGATTCAGTGCGGACACGCCGCCGTGCGAGCTTTCCTGGTGGAAGACGAAGGCGCCTGGCAGCTGATGCCGGGCGGCTTGATTCGAGTTGCTCCGGATACATCCCCGATGCAACTTTCTGTGGCAGCCGGCGATGGCAGCAAAGACCTCTGGGTGCTGGCCGATCGCAAAGTTGATCCTGTATCGCTTTTGACTCCGCGAGATCAGCCGGCCGAACTTCGCCGAACCAGCGCCTTGTTTCCGAGTCGCGTGGCTGACAATCTGTTTTGGCTTGGGCGTTCGCTTGATCGGTGCGACTTTCTCGGTCGACTTGTCCGCGCATTGGCCGATCGGCTGGTGGGTGAGGGCAATGTCGATTTGACCGAAATAAAGTTTCTGGCTCGTTCGCTCAGCGAAATGGGACAACTGGAGCCGGGATTTGTTGTCGACGGGATGGAGTCTCAGCTGCCTTCTCTGGCGGAAGCATTGCCACTCGCTGTTTATGATCCCAATGAGTACGGCGGCCTGGCAAGAACAGTCAATGATCTCACACGGCTGGCGTCTTTGGTCCGTGACTGGATCAGTCCGGATACCTGGCACAGGATCAATGTGACCACCGGAGCGTTTAATGCGACCCCTTCCAAAGAGTGGCATGATCTGGCCGACGTGGTCAACTCGTCGAATACTCTTATCGGAGATCTTGCATCCGTTAGCGGGCTGATATCTGACGGAATGAATCGCGGACCATCGTGGCGATTTCTGGAGCTCGGGCGCTGTATCGAGCGAGCCGGCGCAACGGCACGAATGCTGATTACCGCGGAACTCAAACGAGGGCCGGTGTCGCCCAACTTATTGAAGACCATGGTTGAAATTCTCGATGTGCGTATGACTTATCGATTTCGATACCGCGAAAATCTGCAGCGGAACGCGGTGCTTGATCTGGCGATTACGGACGACACAAATCCTCGCTCACTGGCGTATCAGATTGACCGGCTTGTGCAGCATGTTGATCGATTACCGGGTTACGAAGCAAGGCCGCTTCGCTCAGAAGAAATGCGACTTGTCATGGAAGCTGCTCACGCGGTGCGTATGCTGACGACAGAAGATTTGGCCGCGTCCACGCCGAAGAATGTTTTGATTGCCTTGAAGACGGTCGACGATTGCATGACAAAGTTGTCGGACGTTTTGACCAATAAGTATCTTGTGCATTCCGGAACGCCTCGACAGTTTACTGATACCAACGGAGGCTCAGCATGAAATATCGAGTCACTCATAAGACCAGTTACGAAGGCCATGAAACCGTGTCTGTGGGACACAATCAGGCGTGGCTGGAATTTCGAATGATCAATCGGCAACAGGTGGAGTCTTTCCGACTGACGATCGAACCGGAACCGTCCGTTCGAAGTCGTCGTATGGACGCTTTCGGCAACCCGGTTCAGATCTTTTCGTTCAACGAAGGCTATCAGCGTCTTGATGTGATCGCGACCACGACCGTCACGGTGCGTGAGTCTGTGATTACTCGTGATCGACTATCGCATGCGTGGGAAGAAGTCGTCGCGGCATTGAAGATTCATGCAACACCGGACGACCGTGCCGCCTTGGAGTTCGCGTTTCCTTCGCATCGCATTGCTTCATCCGCGGCGATGCGGGAATATGCAGCACAGTCGTTTGTTCCTGGGCGTCCGATTATCGATGCCGTTGAAGACCTAACCAGCCGAATCCATACGGATTTTGTTTTCGACAGCCGCGCGACAACGGTCAATACGCCCGTGCACGAAGTGTTCCGGCTGCGGCGCGGCGTTTGTCAGGACTTTGCTCACCTGCAAATTGCGATGCTGAGATCATTGCATATTCCCGCGAAGTATATCAGCGGTTACCTTCGCACCATTCCGCCCGAAGGCCAGCCGCGTCTTGTTGGAGCGGACGCTTCTCACGCATGGTTGTCTGTCTATTGCGGAAACGGTTTTTGGCTGGATGTTGATCCAACTAACGACACGTTTTGTTCGACCGATCATATTACGCTGGCCTGGGGCCGCGACTACAGCGATGTTCCGCCACTCACCGGAGTCTTTGTGGGCGGCGGTCAGCACCGTTTGACAGTCAGCGTCGATGTTCTCCCCATCAGCTGAATGGGCAACACATTCGATTTTTTCAGATCGCCCGCCAACTGGAACACAGCCGCGGAGAACGTTCGAAGGCGAGCGAAGATGGAACGGTCTGGACGTTTTCGGAAACCATAGAGTCCACGAGTTTCTGCCCGCAATTTATTTGTCGTTGACTGCGATTCAGTGGTACTCTGTCGCCCACGCGACAACACGCCCACCGTGTCGCGGATTGTGAAACACACGAACTTTCAATGAGGCAGCCAATGCGTTTGCGTTCTACGATGATGTTGATTCTTTCTGGTTTTGTCACAACGGCATTAATTCTGCCAGCAGTCCTGGCGGTCGATGAAAGCAAACCGGATAAAGCGGCCAGCAAAGATTCGGCCGAAGGGAATGACAAACCAAAGGAAGTGTTCGTCGATACACTTCACACAGTTGAAATCGATGGCCGATCGATTGAGTACAAAGCAACTGCGGGCAAGTTGCTGATGAAGTCTGACGATCTGAAGTCCAGGGCCGAGATCTTTTTCATCGCCTACACGAAGACGGATGCTGATTCAGCAAAACGCCCCGTCACCTTTTGTTTCAACGGAGGCCCGGGGTCGTCGTCGGTCTGGCTGCACCTGGGTATGCTTGGACCAAAGCGAATTCGATTTCCAGATGACGCTTCGTACCTGAAGCCGCCGTACACACTGGAGTCCAATGCGTACTCACTGCTGGACGTGACCGACCTGGTCTTCATCGATCCGGTCAGCACTGGATATAGCCGCCCGGTGAATGATACGAGCAAGTCCGAGTTTCATGGTTACGAAGAAGATGTTCGCAGCGTTGGCCAGTTCATTCATGACTACACCACTCGTTTTCAGCGTTGGCCATCCCCCAAGTTTCTCTGCGGCGAAAGCTACGGCGGAGTTCGCGCGGCGGGATTGAGCGGGCATTTGCAGGACCGCTACAACATGGAACTCAATGGCATCGTTGTGGTTTCCGGAGCGATCAACTTCCAGACTCTGCGTTTTTCAAACAGCAACGATTTGCCGTTCATCTTATTCGTGCCAACATACACGGCAACAGCGTGGTATCACAAAGCTTTGCCAGCCGATCTTCAGCAGCGTCCATTGTCAGAGCTTGTTCAGGAAGCGGAAGCCTTTGCAAAAGGGCCATATGCTCAGGCACTTTTGAAAGGCACCGCGATTGAAGCTGATGAATTCAATGCGGTCGCTGAGACGATGGGTCGGCTCACAGGGCTCTCTCCGGAATACGTCAAGTCCTCAAAGCTGCGCGTCTCCATGGGACGATTCGGCAAAGAGCTGCTTCGCGGACGCGAACGAACAATCGGGCGGTTTGATAGTCGTTACAGCAATCAGGATCGCGATTCTGCCGGTGAATCTTCTGAATTTGACCCAAGCGGGGCCGCGATCTTCGGACCATTCACGGCGACGTTCAATGATTATGTTCGGCGAGACCTGAAGTTCGAAGAAGAACGCGTTTACGAGATTCTGACGGGCAACGTTCAGCCGTGGAGCTATCGTGGATTCGAGAACCGTTTTGTGGATGCATCAGAGACGCTCAGAAAAACCATGACGGCGAATCCATCGCTGAAACTGTTCGCCGCCTGCGGATACTTCGACCTCGCGACGCCGCATTTCGCGATGGACTACACAATCGACCATCTTGGTCTTTCGACCGACTTGCTTCCCAACGTGACTCGCCGCTACTACGAAGGCGGTCACATGATGTACATTCACGAACCATCTCTGGAAACACTTCGAGCCGATCTGCTCGAATTTTATAAGCAAGCCGTACCATCGGCGGACTGAAGCACTGTCAATGCGGATCGCATTTGCGTTCGATTTGCATTTGCGTTCGCATTGCGTTGCCCTTGCATCGAGCCCATGCAGTGATGGAACTGAGGTAAGTTGAACTGTCGCAGTACGCGTGAGAATCTCCGGTACTGCCGGAAATTATAGAACAGAAGCGGAGGCCGAGTGGCTCCGCTTCTGTTGTTCCTGTTGAACAAACCAGCAAGCGTATCTGCAGGGAATTCGACTCGCGCAGCGGATGAGCAATCCACACCTCGCATCAGGCGATCAGGTCATCCACCACAGTTCCGTGAACGTCGGTCAGTCGGAAATCACGCCCCGCGTAGCGGTAGGTGAATTTCTCGTGGTCAAAGCCGATCAGCTTCAGAATCGTGGCGTGCAGATCATGCACGTGCATGTTTTTTTCAACGGCCTTAAAGCCAAATTCATCTGTCGCCCCGTGGACGTATCCGCCTTTCACGCCGCCACCAGCCATCCACATTGTGAAGCCCCAGTGGTTGTGGTCACGGCCATTGATCTTACCTGCGTTTGAGCCTTCCTTGGGCAGTTCGACCACGGGAGTTCTCCCAAATTCACCGCCCCAGATGACGAGTGTCTCTTCAAGCATGCCCCGCTGCTTCAGGTCCGTCAACAAGGCGCCGATTGCCTGATCGCATTGTTTGGCCAATCGTCGATGATTCACTTCAATGTCGTCATGATTATCCCAGGGCTGCCCTTCTCCGTGCCACACCTGCACAAATCGCACGCCTCGTTCAATCAATCGGCGAGCGATCAGAATCTGGCGAGCTTGAACGCCATCGCCATACATCTCGCGAATGTGTTTTGGTTCGCGATTCACGTCGAAGGCTTCCGCCGCCTCCGTCTGCATACGAAACGCCAGCTCAAACGACTGGATGCGGGCTTCCAGTTGAGCGTCGCCGGGGCGCTCTTCGAGGTGTTTCTTGTTCAAACCTCGCAAAAGATTCAGCTGTTCGGTCTGCTCCGGCCGTGTGACGCGATCGTTGCGAATATTTTCAATCAGCTTTTCGATCTCGGTGTGTTTCGTGTCGAGATACGTTCCCTGAAACACGCCGGGAAGAAAACCGCTCTGCCAGTTCTGCGATTCCTGAATCGGGTAACCACCAGGACACATCGCAACAAACGCAGGAAGATTCTGATTCTCCGTTCCCAGTCCGTACGTCAGCCAGGATCCCATGCTTGGTCGCACGAGTCTCGCTTCACCACAGTTCATCAGCAGCAGCGATGGCTCATGATTGGGGACATCCGCATGCATGGAGCGAATGATGGCCATATCATCCACATGCTGAGCTGTGTGCTTGAAAAGATCGCTGACTTCGATGCCACTTTCGCCATACTTGCGGAAGCGAAACGGTGACGGAAACAACGCTCCGGTCGGCCGTTCCGTTTTCAGATTTCCCGAAGTAATCACTTCTCCGCCGCGGCGTTGAAGTTCAGGCTTCGGATCGAACGTGTCCACATGCGAAGGACCACCGTTCATGAACAAGTGGATCACATGTTTGATGCGAGATGGAAACTGTGCTGGCTTGGGGGCCATAGGATTGAGCGAAGCATCCGCCATGGCGGATGGCATCATCGAATCACTGAGAAACCCGGTCATCGCCAGCGCACCGAAGCCAAGACCGCAGCGTGACAGCATTCCACGTCGGCCGATGGCGATCGGCCCCTGATTTGCAGATTCAGAAATATTGTGCATCGTTGGCCTCAATCGACAAATACAAATTCATTGGTCAGCATCAGAGCTTGCGAAAGTTGAGCCCACGCATCCAGTCGAGATGAGCCGCTCTGATCACGAAAATCGTCTTCCGAATTCCACACTCTTTGCACTTTCCCATTGACCATCTGAGTGACAAGAATCCGTGACTTGAACGAGTCGTGGCTTTCGTTTGTTCGACAATCCACAATGCAGTCGAAGGATTCCCCGGTCTTTAATTCAAACGCCTCCGTCGCTACTGGAGAAGTGGAATTCTGTGCCACGGTTTCTGCCAGGACACCATGCCCGCTGCGAGCGACTCGAAAGCGAACACCGTCGCCCTGATCAACGGAATGGCTGATGACGCTGTTCACGATGACGCGGCAATCCATGTCTGCCGTCCATCGGCGAATTGTGCAAAGAGAAAGATTACCGCCCGGGTGCCCGCCTTGCTTATTCAGTGACGTCCAGCCAAGCTTTGCGTCGGGAAGAGTTTGACCGCCCTGCCATTTTCCTTCGCCCGAAAACGGAAACTCAGTAAATGCTGTGACGCTGGAGGAAGCTTCGTCAAACGTTCCATAACCGTAGCCCCAGCCAGTCTGACCACCAGTGGCCGCCTGCTCCGATTCAATCGTCCTGATGAACGCCGCCATCGACGTGATTTCATCCATTCGTGGTTCACGCTCAAGAACTATCCGCACAAGTCTGCGAATGCGCGGAGAGATATCATTCCCATCCCCTTCGCTGCGGGATTTCTCAGCGAGATCAACCGCGCGATTCATAACGAAAGGACTATTCAGCTGAAACAACGCCTGCTGCGGAACGGTTGTTTCAAAGCGCCGAGCCGCATGGGCATCCGGACTTGGTAAGTTGAATGTTCGAAACAGCCCAGGCAGATTCTGGCGATCGATTCTGGCGTAAATCGTGCGACGTAGACTGTTTGCATCCGCAGCGATGTCGGTCGAAGTGCCACCGATCGTGCGATCTAATTTTCCCGAGACTGCAAGGATGGCGTCGCGATGAGCCTCGAAGTCCAGTCGACTGCGATTCATGCGTGCGAGCAGCCGATTTTCGGGATCTGACTTTTCAGCTTCCAGTCGTCGTTCAGAACTCTGCTGCCACGTTTCTGATTGAATGATCGTACGCACAAGCGATTTGACAGACCAGTTGTGATCCATAAACGAGAGCGTGAGATAGTCGAGCAGTTCGGGATGCGTCGGCGGAGCGGTTCGAACACCAAAGTCGCTTGGTGCCTCCACAAGCCCCTGCCCGAAGAGATGCATCCAAACGCGATTCACGGCGACTCGCCCGGTCAACGGGTTGTTTCGATCGGCAATCGCGTTCGCAAGTTCCAACCGGCCACTGCCATCCGAAAACGGTTTTGCGTCGGCTCCGGAAATCGCGGTCAGGAACCGTCGAGGCACTTGATCACCCCGATTGCCCGGGCTTCCGCGCCGGAAAATTACGGGTTCCACAGGTTGAGCCCGATCGACCAATCGCAGAGTTGATGGTTCATTTTTCGGCTCGTCCGAAGACGCAAAAACTCCGTAAAGTGAATAGTAATCGGCGGTCGGAATGGGATCAAATTTATGGTCGTGACATCGCGCGCAGGTGGTGGTGAGTGCCAGCATTCCGCGACTGACGACATCGATGCGGTCGTCGATAATGTCATGAGGGTTATTCAGGAATCGACGCCCGAGAGTCAGAAAGCCCATCGCTGCCAACTGTGAAGGATCGTCGGAGCCAGACATGCGGTCTGCGGCTAATTGCCGTTTGATGAATTCATCGTAGGGCATGTCGTTATTGATCGAATTCACAACCCATTCGCGGTATCTCCAGGCGTCCGGGTATTCTCGATCTTCCTGAAACACGTAGCCTTTCGTGTCAGAGTAGCGAGAAATATCCAGCCAATAGCGTCCCCAGCGTTCACCAAACTGAGGGGCCGCGAGAAGCCGATCAATATACTGATTGGTCCATTGCTGAAACTGCTTATCAGTGGCCGCCTTCGCCGCTGCATTGAGATCACCGGGTTCCGGAGGCAGACCTGACAAGGCAAACGAAAGTCTTCGCACCAGCGTTTGAGGTGATGCTGGTTTGGATCGTTTGAGCTGCTTCTCGGACAGCTTCTGATCAATGAAGAAATCAATCGGGCTAACACCTTCAGGGACGCCGGCAAGATCTGGAGACTTCACCGGCTGAAAGGCCCAGTGCTCTCGCCATTGTTCGGCTCGTCGTTTTGCTTCGCCTTCAAGGTCAGACGACTCAGGCCAGTATGCACCGTCGGCAATCCATTTGCTGACGGCCGCACGTTGAGCATCCTCCAACTTTCCAGCGGGTGGCATTGCGATATCTTCACTGGAATGTTCGAGAACTCTGGCAAGACGGCTTTCCGCAGGATTGCCGGGAGTAATCAGCAGAGCATCACCCGCTTTGCCTTGCAGCACACTTTCGCGGCGATCCAGGCGAATTCCGTTTTCCTGTTTCGACGGCCCGTGACACTCAATGCATTTATCAAGCAGAAGCGGCCGAATCTGTGATTCGAAAAAGTCGGCCCGTTCGTCTGCCAGTAACGACGGCGAGCTGCAGACGCACAGCAAAATCGCAGCGATCACTTCGCGTTGAAACTTACCGAACCGATTCGGTCTGAAGTCTGTTTGATGGCGTCGCATAGTTGTCACCGAGTCGAAGAGGACCGCGGGCGTGGTGGCAGGAGAATTCAGGCGGGAGCATCGAAACGCATTTCACTTTTGCGGCGTACTGCGAATCATGCCTTTGAATCGTAACCCGGGACGCGAATACAACAACCGAAACCTTTCGGCACAGTCGATTTCTCGGGGGAAGCGGACTCTATTCAACGATTTTCCCGTCCGCAGTACGGACAATGACCAATTTGTGGTTTTCCACGTCGTACCGATACTGCAAATCGTCCGTCAGTTGCGGTAGTGCCAGATTATTGGCCTTAATGATGTTCGTCATGAATTCATCGTGGGATTTCGGGAAATTTCCTTCCGACGCCTGATAGAGGTTCAATGCATGCTCAATCTGAAGAGCCGGCATTTTGGCACGAACTCCTTTGAGTATCGCAAGTGGTCCCGTAATTGGATCGGTGACCTGCGGCTTGATTTCAACCACTTCCTGGCCATCATTCGGATCGAATTCACCAATCTCCGCAACGGCCGGTTTCGCACTGTCTGTTTTCACTGCGGGCGAATTTTCGGAGCAGCCAATCCCGAACAGAGAAACACTGATGGCAAGCAAAGATGTGTTGCCTGCGAGTATCAGACGTCGAGATGTGATCTTCATTTTTTCTGACTCTACCGATTTCAATGCGCAGATGAATAAGGGGGATTGATTTTGAATTCAAGTCAATAGGACGCCTGACGAATGAGTCTTCACCGCCGCAAAATTGATTGTCCCGATCGTTCTGGAACAGTTAGGACAGGCGGCAAAATAACTGTCTGACATGGACGATGACACTTGGCCTGTTTCTCAAGACGCAGGGTGCGATCATTCTTTCCTCATATCTCCGACTTTTGTTTATCGCTCAGTCCTTTAGACAAATGTGTCTAATGCTTTATGCAGATCTGAATTCGGAGTAGCGGACCTTGCTAAAGGTCCCAAGGTCGTGCGGTGACCGGATCTTTAGCAAGATCCATTACAACCAACCCTGGCTTTCTTATCTTGACGGAACGCGGCGATGTGTTTGCGTATCTTTTTCTACTGCTACTCGCCTAACTTGGCGGCGGCGTTGTGACGGCCTTCTCCACTTCGTCCAGCATTTGTGCTCGACGAAACGGTTTGTAGAGAACGGCCTTCAAGCCCTCCTGTCGCGCCTTTACGATGGAATGAGAAGCGTCGTAACCAAAAGCCGTCATCATGATGATTGGAACATGGCTGTTGATTTCACGCACCTTGCGGAAACATTCATATCCATTGGCGTCCGCAAGGCGAATATCAGTCAGTACGACATCGTAATGATAGTTCCTCAACATGGCGCAGGCGGCAGTGGCATTTTGCACCGCTTCAACTTCACAACCCATTTTTCCGAGAAGGTTGTGGGCGTCCTCGCGAGCTGTCGCGTCCTGATCGACGACAAGAACTCGCTTGCCCTGAAGTGCTTTCCGAGGCGGACGGGCCACTGAACCGCTCATCACGCCCGTGCTTTCGCTGCCTGGAAGCACGGTTCCTACGTTTGCACTAATCTTGCGGATGTGTCGTGTGATCATGTGCAGACGTTCGCAAACGTCCGGATCGTGCCCGATGTACCGTTCCAAAATCCAGGTCGCACCGTTCAGGATTTCATCGGAAGGTTCCGCCACTTCACGACGAAGGCGATCCGAATTCTCCGTTGCTGCGGTCACCTTTTCAGCCGCCAGCAGTTGAAGCTGATTCAGCGAACTTGCGACGACTCGACCGAACAGCGTCAGGAAGTCCAGATCCTTCTGATTGAACGACAACGTTCCTGGACTTTCGACATTAAACGTACCCAGGACGTTGTCTCGAATCGTCAATGGAACAGTCAAAGAACTGCGAGCATCAGCCGCACCACAGAGATACAGATTGTCATTTTTTGTGTCGGCACACAGATAACTGCGATTGCTGTAGGCCACAAATCCGGTAACACCGTTTCCATCTTCTGCTGCAAAAAGTTGCCGGGTCGCAGCTTCGGGATCCATGCCGAATTCCAGCAAAGGGATTAATTCCCGGGTCTCGCTGTTCAGCAATCGAATCTCAAACGTATCGTAACCAAGAATCTCCTGAGTCAACTGCAGGATCTGATCCTTCAGCAGGGTGACTCGTTCATCATGAGTCATCGCGGTGACTTCATCCGGCGCCAGGTTTCCCATTTCAAGGCCAGCTCGGTAAATCGCATCCTGCTTTTGTTTCTCCAGCATTTGCTTGGTCACGTCGCGAACCGTAAGAATCAGCGCTGATCGCTGGTTGCCACCAAGTTCGATATTGGTTCGTGCAAGCCGCAGTCCAAGGCTGCATCGATCTTCACGTCGAACATTGAGCGACGCTGCTTCATTCGGATTGGCAGGAATCACAATGCGCCGCAGATCCGTTCCGTCGGTTGGTCGAATCACGTCCTGCAGTGATTTACCAATCAGCGAGGTCTCGACATTCAACAAGTTTTTGAACTTGATATTGTGCCAGAGAATCAACTGAGACTCATCCAGAAGCACGACACCGTCCGGCAACGCGCCGAGCAGGCCCATTGCGCAAACTTGCATGTCGCACATCAGACCCGGTTCGGAACTGTCGACGACCATGTAGTCGGCCGAAGCGTCCGGCAGACTGATATCGCTTGTCGAAACAATGTCGACACGTTCGCCAGTGAGTTCCCGCAGTCTGGGCACCGCAGAACCGTTTTTGCCAAGCACCAGCATTCGTTCTCGAGTTGCAGTCACGTTCTAATCCTTCAAGCCAGTTCAGGCCGCTCCATTGGATCTATGCAGAACCACTCTTGAATTCTGCCGTGCTGAAGACTGATCCGCAAGAAGGTTTTTCTATTCCCGGCTCTTGTCCCGAAATGTTTTGAACAAAAGAATGCAGCAAAGCTCAGCCGGTCATTTCCTCTGGCGGAAGGGATTGCCGGGCCGTAACCCGCTTCATTCGCAATCGCACAATTCATTTTCCGCCCGAAACGGCGTCCTGACCAAGATGCCTTAGGGGCGATTTACAAATGAGTGTCGGCTTTTGGACGGCAAGAGTACGTCGTTCCCCCGGGGAAGTTCATTGTCAATCCAGCTTACGATCAACCACCTACAAGCTCGAAGCGCCAGCGAGTGGGGCATTGACAGTTCGAAGCCCACCCGCTTGCGCTTCGAGCTTGTACAAAATCTTTAGACAATTAATGTTACGCAGGTAATTTTACGCAGGTCCTCAGGGGCCGATTGCCTTGGGATCGCTGGCGTTTGCGGCCGATTCTGAGTCATCTTGTTTGAGAGATTGAATCATCAACATGATGGCTCCGGCGACCAGAAACGAATCCGCAATGTTGAAAATGGGATAGTCGTAGTTTCCGAATCGGAACCTCAGAAAGTCTCGAACCGCCAGCGCAGGCTTTTCTTCGGCCGGAAAATGCTCGCCATGCAATCCCATCCGGTCGTAGCAATTTCCCATTGCACCGCCAGACACTAAAGCGAGTGCCACGGTCAACCACAAGCTGCTCGCTGCCCCTCGAAAGAAAAGCCAAAAGACGATCCCAACGACGGCTCCAACACTCAGGATTGCAAACCCCGGCGCGAAACCTTGTCCCATTCCCCACAAAGCGCCACGATTCAAACTGGTATGCAATTCAAACTTCAGCCAGCCATCAATCAGCCAACCGGTCCCCTGAAAGACACCCCCAAGCCGGTTGAACACGACGGACTTACTCAACAAATCAACAGCCAGAGCTGCGATCGCAAGAACCGTGTAAACAATAATCCGACTCCGTGGATAGCAAGTCATCAGCGACGCGTTTCCTTTAACCGCTCACAGTCAATGCAGTTTCGAGCGTGCGGAATTGCCTGCAATCTTACCTTAGGAATCCGACATTTGGCCTCTTGTTTCCCCTGCTCCAAACAGGCTTCACACAACCCGTATGAGCCTGCGTCGATCTTCTTCAATGCGTGGGAGATCTCTTCAAGAACGCCCTGATCACTTTCGACCAGCTGAAGAGAAAAGTCCAGATCCCACGCGTCGGAACCCATTTCCGCCATGTGGTTCGAAGAACGAGATTCATTGCCGGCTTCCGATCCGGAGAATGCTTCTTCTTTGAGCTGCTCCACATCGCCCCGCAAGCGGGCCTGTAGCATTTTAAGCATCATCCGAAATTCGCTGATTTCTTCCGGCTTCATGTTGGCAGAGCCCCGCGAGGAATGAAAAAGTGCGGTCGGGGGCGTCGGTCGACGCTCCCGTTGAGGGGCCGGATTATTGGGTGCCGCCATATTTCGGTCAAGGAACTGACACAGCCTGTCTGAAAACTCGGGCAACAAATCGTCCCGAAAATGCTTGGCGAATTCAGTCTTTGCCAAAACTTAATGCGATCCAACTGGCTCCACTGTGAATCAGCCTGCCTGGCAACGTCTCTTTCAACCATACTTCACCCGGCAAAAACTCGCGGCCGATGCCGATGCCGGCGCGGCTCCCACCTTTAGGCGTCGCACGGAGCTTATACCTCGTGCGGTCAGAAATGAAGTGTCGGCGAGCGAGTGGAAAAGCGGGCGGGACGCCCGCGCTCCCGGGAGCGCGGACGTCTCGTCCGCTGGTGGACGCATCTGCGTACGCCTCCGGCTGACGGTTAAACAACTCATTCGTGACCGCGATTAGTATATGCTCAGCGACTATTCGCCCGCATCAAAGGAACCGCCAACCTTTTCCTTGAGCGCACGTCGCTGTTGTTCAGAAAGTGCTGCAATGATCTGATCGCCCTCCTGCAGTCCGGATTCAATCAGCACCTTGCCATCAACGACCTCCCCTGGCTTAACCTGGCAGGCAAGAAACTGATCGCCAGTCTTCATCAGAACCACGCTATATCCCATACAGCGCGCGACGGCCTCTTGAGGAATACTGATGGCGTCTGCCTTTTCCATCAACGTGACCGTCGCCTCGGCTTCCATCCTCGGATGCAGAAATTCCTGTTGTGAAGGCAGTGGCTTCAAGACCGCGTCGAGCATGTACTCTTTAAGCTCCGGTGCATAGCGATCGCGAACAACCGGATAGGGTGAGATTCGACTGATCTCTGCATCAACCTCAAGAGATTCATATCCGGTCGGCCGAAGGATCAATGATGATCCCACTGAGACTCTCGTGATCAACGACTCATTCAGCGGAAGTCGGATCTTCAAATGCTCGTGGTCGGGAATCTCGAAGACAGGCTGTGAAAAGTAAACCGACTTGCCTTCTTCAATGGTTCTGATTCCACGACTCTGCAGATTCCAGTTATTGCTGTGCATGACCTGACCATCGCGAGGAGCTCGCATGACGCAGGCCTCGATACTCGCTTTTGCAGCCTTCACATAACGCTCGTAGATGGCATGCCGACGTTCATCGGACAGCGTTCCAAGCTTCGCTCGTGCAATTGCCAATGAGTTGGCAAGTTCCGTGCGGACGACTCGCAATCGTGAATTGTTCAACTGATGTTTTTTCTCAATGTCACGCCGTGGATGAGTAAACTCCTGCAAAAGATTACGCTGAAATTCCAGCCGTCGTACGGACTCCGCTTGAGTCGTGACCTTGAAAGATTCACTCGCAACCTCAGGCCGACTGGCATAACCCATCATCCACATTCGCTCAGCGAACTCGAAATTTTCAGCGGCGGATTGCAGCCGATCGCGATTGATGGAAATGTCATCATTCAACTGACGCATTTCGTTTGGAAACGAGCCATGAAGGTACTCCGCCTGGTCCATCTCGGCCGCAAGCAGATCATGCTCCGCCTCAGACAGCCGGCGCTCGTTGGCCGCTTTTAGAAGTTCTGCTTGCTGATGAGAGGCCTGCAGAGAAGCTTCCGCTTTGATCAGCGAAACTTCGCGAGACCGCAGAAACTCTTCAATTTCCGATGAATCCAGAACACAGACAATGTCGCCCTTTTGAACCCACGTGCCTTCGGGAACCAAACTCAGAATTCGCACTGTCCACTGACATTCCGAAATCTTTCGAGTTGAACTGAGGGGCGAAAGACTGCCGACGGTTTTGGTTTCTACCTTGAACGGTGACTTCGCCACGGTCAGAATCTGTGGCGGCTCATTTCGCGGAAGCGCAGCCTTCAGGGCGACAAAAAGAGCAGCAAAAGCACAGCAGACCGCAAGTCCGCGGATTGCCAACGCACTAAAACGTCCAAATGCCAACACGCTTTTCTGCGCGGGATCAGAATTCACTGTTCCGTTCTGAGGGAAACAAGTGGACATACGAACCTCGGCTGCCGGACAATCACATCTGCGATCATCAGACAAAAATTAGGAGGGCGGCTTGGAACAGCCGTTAAGCCGGGGAGGCTTGGTAGGATTTTTCAGGTAGGAGCTCGGCTTGCGAGCACCCTAATTCTAGCACTTGAATCGGCTGTTGAAACTCCGAAAAATTGATCAATTCGGCTGTTTCCTGAATGTGTGCCTATTGCAGCGTACCCTAAGAATTTCACCAATTCACGATATCTCATCCGCTTGTTGGCAGTGTTTTAGGGGTTATTTCAAATGATGGGCTCAATTTGTCCGCTGGACCCGTCCCGAAATCACTTCCCCCGTTAGCGGAATAGCGCAAGCGGGATGTTGCTTAGTCGTTTAACGGCAAGCCGCAGGCGTCGTCGCCCTATTTCGCCTACGCCTGCGGCTCGCCGTTAAACGCAATACCGTTCAAATAGTAGCGGAGCAGCGCGAGCTGCCCGGTGAGTGCCTGCAAAATGCTGGCTCACCGGACGGCTTGCGTCGATTCCGCTACTTTACAGGCCGTTCGTTGAACGGTATTGC
>JBGSVD010000028.1:0-48904 GCA_041753135.1 Planctomycetaceae bacterium | reverse complement strand
GAGGAGCCACCAGTAGAGGAGCCACCAGTAGAGGAGCCACCAGTAGAGGAGCCACCAGTAGAGGAGCCACCAGTAGAGGAGCCACCAGTAGAGGAGCCACCAGTAGAGGAGCCACCAGTTGAGGAGCCACCAGTTGAGGAGCCACCAGTCGTCGAACCACCGGTGGATCCCGTCGCTCCCGTTTTGATCACAGCGACCGTCGTTGGGGACGATCAGATTTGTGAAGGCGATGCGGCGACTTACAAGATTCAACTGGATCAGGCGGTTAGCGTTGACACCTGGTTTACTGTTCAGGTAACAGACGGAACGGCGAATCGTGTTGATCGGAACGACTACGAAGCCGCTCATCAGGACATTATGTGGGGCGGTTACTACGACTATCGATACGGCATCGGCGGCCCGTTGGCCTCCATTGTTGATAATCGAATCTCAAACGGAACGTATTCTGGAACCGATCGCCCGACGGTTGGACCTGACGGAACCGCCATTTGGGATTACACAGTTCAGAAGGGTGGAGCGGTTCAAAGTGGAGGCACCGTGCAGGTGCTCGTTCGGGCAGGACAGTCCATGTCGGAATCGTTTGAGATTCAAACCTGGAACGAACGCGTTACCGTGGACAATGACAGCGACTTCACTCGTCAGAACGGCGGCTATCGCGAATGCACGGAGACATTCTCCATGACAATCACTCAGGCAAGTTCCTGCGATAGTATCCAGGTCGAGAGTTCAGCCCGGACGATCTCGATTCTGGACAAGACACAGTATGAATCCTTCTCTCCAATTGCTCTGGATCTCAACGGTGACGGGCGGATTGGTGTGACTGGTGAATCCACTGTGAAAGATGCGGATCGCAACGCCATCGGACGAACGGTCTCCTTCGACATTGATGCCGACGGCGAACTGGATCAGATCGAATGGTTTGCCGGCGACGGTGACGGAATTCTTGTCAATACGTCCTACATTGGCGCCAATGGCGAGATTGATGGCTCCGCTCTGTTTGGAGACGAAGGCGGAAAATATGCGAACGGCTATGAAAAACTGTCCGCCCTGGACGCCAACGGTGACGGTGTGCTGAGCGATAGTGAAATGGCCGAATTGGCTTTGTGGCTGGATGACGGTGATGCCGTTCTGGAAGAACATGAACTTCATTCGCTTCGTGAATTCAACGTCTCCAGTCTCCTGGTTGGAATGAACCTGGACGACGAAGGTCGTATGCGATCCATCGCACAGTTGACTGATGGGTCTCAGATCCTGACTGAAGATGTCTGGTTCGCCGGGCTGTAACGGCGTTCTCGATTCTTCAGGCTGATCCGCAAAAACAGAAAGCCCGGCGTCCTTTGCGATGCCGGGCTTTCGATGCTTGAGATAACTGTCAGTGGAGATGTTCCTTCACGGCAGGATTGGGTTCACAGTCGCAGCCTGGTCTCTCGTTTTAGGAAAAAATGATCGCGACTTGTAGTGTCCGGATGCTGGTGTGCCTGCGCTCCGCCTGTCGCACCCTGCGTCTGGAGAAACTGGCCAGGCGTCGTCGTGGAGGGCCGACAGTTATTTCGACGCCTGTTCTATGACGATTGAACAGGACAATATCGCAAACCAAGATTTACGATTCGTGTGAGCAGTTCTTCGTATTGGATACCTCGAGCGTGTCCTGATTCCGCGAAGTCTTCTCCATACGACAGGTTTGGGTTTGGGTTCGCTTCAAGGACATAGATTCGACCGTCTGCCGAAAGGCGAAGGTCAATTCGGGCGTACCCCGTGAGAAACAACGCGCGGTACACACGCTTACATGTTCGCAGAATCTGATGTTCAATTTCCGGGGAGAGGTCGTCTGCCGGGTAAGTCATAACCCCATACTTCTTCTGGAATTTTGGATCCCATTTGGCTTCCCTTGTCGCAATCAGGGGAATGTTTTCCTTGTTCTTGTCGAACCGCAATTCCCAGATTCTGAATGCCACAAGTCGCTCGTTGCCCAAGATGCCAACATAGAGTTCCCGGCCTTCGATGTACTCTTCGCAAAGCGCGTCGGACTGGGTTACCTGATGGATCTTCGCAACTTGTTCTCTTAGCTCTTCGTCGGAATGGACGATGTTCGCGTGTGATAAGCCGAGTGAAGCGTCCTCGGTTGTTGATTTGATGAACAGAGGGTACTGAAGGCGTCCAGGCTTCTTTCCTGTTCTTCCCACAGGGATGACGCAAAAACGCGGCGTCGGGATTCTGTGGTACGTAAGAATCTGCTTGGTCAGCGCTTTGTCATGGGCCAGCATCAGCCCGCGAGGATTGCAGCCTGTGAACTTTTGCTGCTTCAGAATCAGATAGCTTACGACATAGCTGTCGAACGTCGGGACGCTGTGAAACTCTTCAAGCAGGTTGAAGGTGATATGAGGCTTAAAATCATTTAGCTTTTCGCGAATGACGCCCAGGTCGTCGCTTACACCGATGATTTGTGCGTCATGACCCATGTTTTGCAATGTGGTCAGGACGTCAAACTCGGTCTTCCATTCAGTGATTTCTTCATCTGTGAATCCCTCCATACTCTCAGGGGGTATCAGATCTGCATGAGCGAGGACCAGAATACGCAGAGACTTCATAATGCGACCTGATGGTGGCCGTTATGCAGATAGTTCATGATCTGGACCGTCAGCATTACCAGGGCGTCTCGACGAACCTGATTTACAGGCCGATCAAGTCGCAGATCAAGATCTTCGCACCGTCGAATGATTTCAGAAAGGATCTCGTCGATCGTGTAGCGGTATTGCCCGGTCCACTCCGCGAGATAACGGCGGAATTCTACACGATGTTGTCGAAGGAAAGAAGCGGCTGGCAGGCGGCGAGAATTCTCTGGCGAATCTGAAAACAGTTTTCGCAGTTCGTTGTCATCAAAGTGTGAGCCTTCAATGCCATAGTGAGCTCGGCGAGCTGCGTAATGTTCTCTGAGTGTCTTGCGAAGTGATTTCAACGGATAAAGATGTTGTCGCGACGACACTTGAGGTCGAGTGAGGCCGATTTCCTGCATCAATTCATCGACATATTGAAGCTTCTTGATTGCTGGCCAGCCCTCGTATTGCGTTCGCCAGCGGGATCTTGGCTTCAGCCAGACGGCAAACGTTTCCGCGAAATCTTCGCACGGGTGACTCTGCGCGTACCACATGTCGAGGTGATGAACGTAGTTTCGACTATAAGGCTTTGGTTGATAGTACTCCGGATAAGGCTCCGAACGCTTGCCGAATATCTCCTGCCACTTCCGGCGCCGATACAGACGGTAGGCTGTTTCGATCGTGTGCCCGGTTTCGTGCCGCAGAATTCGCATGCAGGATTCTTCCGAGGCTCCCTCGACTTCCAGCATCATCGCATTTTCAAGTTTTGCCAGCCGAGTGTTCGCAAGGTAAAACGGAATGGCAATCCCCGGCACACCGTCAGGCGAGAACCACTCGTCCGCGAGCCAAAAATGGGGACGAAATCGCAGATTTCGAGCCTCAAGTTCGGTATACAGTCGCTGAATGCGAGACTCCAGCGGAGTTCCCTCAATCCTCAGATTCAGTTGATTCATCCGCAGATCAAGCAGAGTTTCATCCGGAAGACTGCACCATTCGCAGGTGACGGATGAGGATGAGTCTGTTTCGGGTATTGTTCGTTGATTCGCCATGACGTCCGGAGTTTGATCGCTATGGCAATTCCACGTCAAGGGGCATCTAATCTCATACGGCGATTGGTTGAGATTTTAGTGACCACAGTTCCTGTTGGGCGAGCGGCAGGAAACGGATTACCAGGCTGTAGCAGAGCAGTTGTCTCAGCAGCTCATGACCGATTGGGACACTCGTTCTACAATGGTAAATCCTCTCCTGCCGCTCGCCTTAGTGGAGTGTCTCAGGAATCGTTGAAACATGCGGCAGCGGAAGTTGTGAGAATTCCCCGGGGGCTGAAATCCTGACGAATCCGGCCATGAGTCCGGTGAGCACATCAAAATAAAATGAAATTGCGGGACACTGCGTTTGCTCAGAAACGGACCTGGGCGACTGCTGACTGGCGGGATTTGCTGCACATGAAATTTGCCTCCGTCGCGGGAAAGCTTGAAGCGTTTCTCGAAATGCCTCACCGGCAGAATTTGCCGAAAAATGCGAGGGAAATCGCTCTTGCCGGGGCATCAGGAACTGGCGAACATGAGTTGGGCTCTGATGGATCAGGGACGCATCCTGCCCCTGACTATCCGGTTTTCCAGGGCTATTCTTTCGATTTGTACTTCGACCGGGTTTGTCTCGTTGATGCCGAAGCCCACGTCAATTTGCGGAGGACCTTCCTTGTCCTGCACAAGTACGATACGCCCAGTCTTTCGGCTGAGTCTTCTGGGGAGCATCGTACTTTCTTGCGTTGCGCTGGTATGCGGATTTGTCTCTGCTGACGAATCCGTCAGTGGATTTAGTTCCCTGGTCCCTTCTGAAGAATTCACGAACATCGAAGGTGCAACAATAAGAACGGGCGAGTTTGACTGGGAAGCCCAGGGGGCCGATGAGTTTTCTGGTGAAGATCCAGGAAATCAGACTTTGCGGAATTCGGTTGACGCTAAATCAAACCTTTTGTTTCGAGAGACGTCGCCGAATGAGGTATTCGATGGGCATCGAAATTTCAATGCAGAGGATGCCGAATTTCCACCGCAAGAGGACGGCGACTTTCTGGTGCCACCCAGGCCGCAGGCTCCGCCTCGTGTTTCGTCTGATGCTGCCGAGATACACAGTTTGAAGGAAACGGACGACCTTCGAAAGGGATTCTCGTTCTACAAGCTTGCGAAGGAACCGTATACAAACTACCGAGTCGACCAATCATCCTGGTCGTGGTTGCCGGGCAGCGGGGAGAACTTCGGCTGGCTGAGTTTTCAGGGGTCTACTTACGAACCTCGA
This sequence comes from Planctomycetaceae bacterium, assembly GCA_041753135.1. Lineage (GTDB taxonomy): Bacteria > Planctomycetota > Planctomycetia > Planctomycetales > Planctomycetaceae > SXXK01. Next base: position 44,012 of record JBGSVD010000028.1, on the reverse strand, counting down.
GGGAAGAAGACAGGCTTCGGAGGCAACTTCGGCATCCATTTGCTGGGAGGGCCCATTTCGTCACCAGTGCCTCCTCGACTCTATGACTTTGCATTTGGCTTTCAGACGCGAGACAGCCTGTCAGACCGATTCAGTTATGATCTCGCCACGAGCGTCGGAATCTTTAGCGATTTCGAAGGTAGTGCGCGGGATGGAGTTCGGTTTCCAAGTCATGCGGTAGGTATGGTTCACATCAACAGTACGACAGACTTAGTCTTCGGCGTGGACTATCTGGGACGTGATGATGTTGCCGTGTTGCCGGTGTTTGGTGTTTCTCTGCATGACCATCACATTCCGGGGCTGAGATACGATCTGATTTTTCCACGGCCTCGAATCGACTATGTTCTGACGGATGATTGGCGAGGATACTTGTCTGCGAATATGGATGGTGGCACATGGGATATTCAGTTCCCAAACGGAACCGGGCAGGTGATGACTTACCGTGACTTCCGGCTTGTGCTGGGTTTTGAACATGCGGATAAGGATTCAGGGCTCTCAGCATGGGAATTTGGATATGTGTTCGGTCGCGAACTCGAGTATCGCAATAATCCCTATTCAACTCGGTTCGAAGATGCCTTTGTGCTTCAGTGGGTGTGGCGACGATAAATTTCGGCGCCAACCGCATCGTTTGCCTCTACGGACGCTCATCACCAAACTCAAGTTCAACATCATCTTCGGCTGGTGGTATCGCCTGTGCTGGCGACCCATTTCTGATGAATCGTACCGCCGGTTCGCATTGCGCTGCGATCAGCATTGCCGCTTCTTTAAGGACAAGAAAATTCTGGTTGAACAGGGCATGTTCCTGCTGAGCCGCAACCCCAGTTGCCTCAAGCCCGGATCGTTGAACCAGAAGTCGAATGCGAGAAAGCTCGTGCCAGTGGCTGACCACAATGAGTCGGCGATCGGATTTCAGTGCATCCTGTGATGCTGCAAACTGGACTGAAGAAGCGATGTTTGTTTGTTGGTCGTCCAATACGATTTGATCTGGCTCAAGCCCAGCCGCAATCGCAAGCTCATTCATCATTGATACTTCTGTGCTGCCGGAAAGAATTAGTGTTTTTGCCTTCCTGTCCTGAATAAGTTTGAATGCGGTATTGAGTCGATCGGTCAGCTCGTCGGAAGGTTTTCCGATCGATGAATCGCCGCACCCCAGCACCAGAATCACGGGAGTCGCTTCATCCGGAATTGCATCGGAAACTCCGCCGGTCTGTATGGAAATTACAGCAAAGCATAGAATCGCCACGAATGCACTGACCAGTATTGCGATGAATGAAGATCGTCCACGGACAGAACTCGAATTTCCCGAAACAATGCCTACTCCAGCCACAGCCAGCAACATCAGTGTTCCCAGCGGCTGTGTCATAGACATTGCCTTCTGTGAATCATCCGCGTGTTGTGAAATCAACCAAAGATCACGGCCACAAAATCCACTCAATGTGACAATCAAAGCCATTGCAGCGAATTGCACCGGGCCAGGAAGTGCGGGCCGTATTGCAAACATCAGCCAGGAGGTTGCGGCCATCGCCAGAATCGTCACCCCGATCGGCTGTGTCAGAGGACTCAGGTGTGTGAACCAGTTATTCACGGCACTGGTTGAATAGACCACGACCTCTGCCAGGTTGAGACCCATCAGAAGCGACAATCCAAGGGCCGAGCCTCGCGATACAGCGAGCCACCCCGGCGCCGGTTGGTTCAAAAATCGGTTAAGCGCGGGAACATCCTGTTTCAATGAACTCATCCCTGAAAATGCAACATGAGCGTCTCAACCTCGCAAAACTCAAATGATCGGTCGAGTGTTTCAGACACCGCAGAGGTTTCGGATTTCCCCGGCGTCTTGCGTCACCATCGTGTGTGACTGCTTAAGCCAAATTTGAAGCCAGATGCGGAATACGGCGGAACACGAACCTCCATGGTACCGCAAAATCTGATCCTTCAAAGACCACTCCGCCAATCTTTCGCAGGCCTCGGCGACGAAAATCGCGTAAATTCGCTATCATGCGGATCGTTGCCGCTCGAATCGGGCGGTCAGAATTCCAGATTTCTCCAACGGATGCAGGCTTAGCCGCGTAGTTTACGCAGGAAAGGCCTTCAAATGCTTAAAATGTCCGAATCGGACGCGGAAGATCAGTCACTCGATGCTGCGGATTCGCCGGAAAGCGGTGAGGCTCCGTCTGCGAGCGAGGTACGTCTGGTACACGCGGCCCGAAACGGAGATCATGACGCATTTGGAGAACTGGTTCTGCGGTACGAACGGCGCGTTCTGAAAGTGATTCGCCGATTTGTTCCTGATCTGGAATTGGCAACCGATCTTGTTCAGGAGTCATTTCTTCGAGCCTATGAGCGGATTGAACAATTCGATCCGGCACGCAGGTTTGGGCCATGGCTGTTTCGTCTGGCAGTCAATCTGACTTACGACCATCTGCGCAAAGTGCGTCGGCGTGGTCGATGGGCTTTGTTTTCAGATGCGGGTGAAGATCGTTCTCCGGATCCGGCCGTTGTTGATCCACGAGTGGAAATTGACTTGTCTCAGGAAGTGCAGGTTGTCCTTGCAGAAGTTCCAGAAGCTTATCGGACAGTTCTGATTCTGCGCGACCTTGAAGGTTTTTGTACTTCTGAGGTGGCAGCGATTACTGATCGCAGTGAAGCCACTATCCGCTGGCGACTGGCGGAAGCTCGCAAAATGTTCCGAGAAGCCTGGGAACGACGCGAGCGGCGGGCTGAGAAGAAGCGATTGTCAGGTGACAGTGAGTAGACTCGTGACAGTGAATAGAATTGTGTGAGTGGTGCCGGGAATTCGGCTGGTTAATTGAGTGATCGTTTGTCGTCGGCTTAAGTCGGCATGAAATTCAAGCGTTGTGACGGGATTGATTTATGGACTGCTCTGACGCAAAACATCTAATCCATCTGGATGTCGGTAACGATCTGCGCGTTGAAGAAGAGCTTCAGCTTGCTGAGCATATGGAACGCTGTGGCGAGTGTCGTACTTACCACGCTGGCATGTCTGATTCAATGTCCGCACTCCTGGTTTTGCGGGACGAAACCCCGGTGAATTCTGGACGAGTTGCTGCGTTGCCGTCAGTGTGGCCAGCGATTTCGCGTGAGATTCAGCGACGTCGTGTGGTTCCTGCGAAGGCTCGGAAGTTTAACCTTCAGGTTGCCGCGCTGAGTGTTTGTTCGTTGTCGCTTGCGGTGGTGACCATCGTGCAGAGTCTTTCCTCAATGCAGGGGTCTATGCAGCAAAATGAGTTGATGCCGGCACAGCCTGTCTCTCAGTTGATTGGCATTCATCCGTATCAGCAGTCGCAACTGCGTCAGCTTCCTGGTGCTGGCCCGGAATATTTTCTGCCTGACGCTCGCCCAGCAGATACGTTATTTCCTCAGTCCTTCTGAGGACTGTGCGCTTCAGGCATTGTTCCAATATGTCGGTAGACATTCTTGCTTGGGGCGGTGTAACAATGATCGTCTAAAGTGTTGGCATTCGCTCATAGGCAGTCATTTTCTACAAGCTCGAATCGCCAGCGAGTGGGCCATTGAATGTTCGAAGCCCACTTGCTGGCGCTTCGAGCTTGTATGTGCGTGATTGTGTGAGAGATTGACGATGAATTGCCTGCCCAGGGAAAGCACGTAATTTGGGCGACCAAAAGCCGACACTCATTTTTAAGTCGCGCCTTAGATGATCGTGAAAGCGATCCGCCAGCGTGTTCGTTGGTCACAGAACCACGACTAGTTCGGGGCGTCTGGCACTGGAATGGTGATTTCGACTGGCGCGCGTCTGAAGGAGTGTTCAGTAAGAATCCAGGACTGCATTTGCGTCTGGCGAAAGGACAACTCTTGTGATGTTCCTTCTGCAGAAATCAAAAGTTTTGCCGTGCCGTGTATCCTGATGTTCAACTCCATTGACTGAAAACGCAGACCCGTTCCTGTCGCCTGACCTGGCTTACCAGTCGCTTCAATATTCGCCAGTCGAGCTTTGCCTGCGAACTCGTCCAATTCGGCAACAACGTCACTCAGAGGAATCATTGTGGAGCTTTGTGTCGCTTCGGGCACAACCAGTGGAGCGAAGCGACCTGTACCGGATATCAACAGAGAATCTTTCTCATTGGCGTCATCGCTCGCAAGGACGCCAATCGTTGTTCGTATCAGGCCAAATGGTCCCACAGCCAGAAAGTCGGTGCGTTGGGGAAACTCGATTTCCTGCTGCGGTTTGTCTTTGTCATTCTGCGCGTTTCGAACAAACCAAAACGGGCGACCGAACCAGCTGCTGATAATTTCATCCGGACACGATTCTCGAAGAATCCTCCCGGCCGTCGGATCAAGACTCGATAAAGTTGCCACGGCGGCTTCTCGGTCTCTCACGCTGATTTCGGAAATCTCTCCTGATGGATCGATCTGAAAACGAATCTTGACGTCCTCCAAGGCCCTGGTTGACTGAGCCGTTTGCTGCAACAGTTCCGAGGTGGATTCGTTTGTGTCGCGTCTTGCTTTTCTCAGTCTGGCCAGGACCAAAGCGTCGCCGGATTTCAAAACTTCAGCCACGCGATATTCAATTTCAAACCGATCTCGCGAATCGGAAGTCGTCGATACTTTGTTGTCGATTGTGGCTTCCGTCTGCTTCACAACAAAAACACTAACAACAAAGCGATCGCCTGATCTGAGTCCCCAAACGGCTTTTGATGCTTCATCTGCCGACAGAGATTTCGGGATCCCGCTGAACGTTAAAAACGCCAACAACAGGCTGACGGGCACTGGGGAAAGGCGAAAAGCGTGCATACGGCTTTAGTTCCGGTGTGGCCAGGATTACTTGCTTGCGTACCCGCGCGGGCACTTAAGGATGATAACCCCGGAATCGACGTTACGACAGAAAGAGTGTGGCGATCTCATAAAAGATCACAACACCCAGAACGTCCACCATTGCTGCAATCAATGGATTGGACATGATCGCAGGGTCCATTCCCAGTCGCCGCAGACCGAGTGGAAGCAACGTGCCAGCGGATGTTCCCAGGACGACAACCGCAACGACTGTAGTTGCGATTGCGGCTGATTCAGCCACCGTTCTTCCAAACCAAAATAACGCGAATGCAAAGTCGAGTGAGGCTAATGCGACTCCAAGGCAAAGTCCAACAACGAATTCTCTCATGATGAGGCTTCGGTCTATTGCCTCATCAGGGCCACCGTTTGTCTCTGTAGGCTGCAATGCAAACATTCGGATGAACAGGGTGGCAGACTGAGATCCCGCATTTCCTCCGCTGGCCATCACGAGTGGAAGAAAAAGCAGGATCAGTGTCGTCAGGCTGCTTAGCCCAACGGTCAGTGCTTCGCCGCCTCCTGTGGATTGGCGATAGTGGTCAATCACATGCGCATTCATCAGAGCAACTATGGAGAGAAACAGAAGCCAGATGCCTCGCTTCCATAGCACTGTCAGCAGGGGCGTCTCTTCGTAGGTGTCACGCAGTGGCGCAACGGCACCTTGTAGGTACGCATCCTCCGTTGCTTCTTCCTGAACAACATCCAAAGCATCGTCATGGGTAACGATGCCGACGAGTCGATCGTTCTCATCGACAATAGGCAACGCGATAAAGTTGTATCGACCAAGTTCCTGAGCAACGACCTCACGCTGTTCAGAGACCTTAAATCGAATCACATCACGTTGCATGATGTCCGAAAGCTGAATATCTGGTTTGGCCAGAATCAGTTCTCGCAGCGAAATGAAGCCCTCCAGCTTTCGGGCTTCGTTCAAAATGTAGACGTAATAGATGGTTTCGCTGTTCGGTGCCTGTTGTCGAAGTTGAGCAAGCGCTTCGCGAACAGTGATGTTTGCCGGCAGCGACGCATACTCCGTCGTCATGATCGAGCCGGCACTGTGTTCGTCATAGGAAAGCAAACGCCGAATGTCGTTTCGTTCGGCCTTCGCAATCAGTCGCAGGACTTCCTCGCGATGGTCCTCAGGCATTCGTGAAAGCAGGTCAACACGATCGTCGGCCGACATCCATTCCAGCAAATTCGAAAGACGAGTCGAATCCAGTACCTCGACAAGTTCTGTCTGTCGTCGCAAGGAGATGTATTCGAAGATCTCTACACGAAGCGAAAGGTCGGCCTGATCGAGAACTGTCCAGATCTGATGATCATCGAGTTCTTCAAGAATCTCAGCGACGGCTGCCGGATGCACGACCTTACAGAAGGCCGCCAATCCGACGAGATCATCTTCCTGAAGCATTTGCTGCACATCGGGAAGGATCAGCGTTTGATATGTGTCCTGCATGGGAGACTCCGGAACCCGGCCAACAGCAAAGGCTGCTACTGAGGGAAACCCCCCTTGGATGATTCTAGGCGGAACGTATTGTCGGAAACAGACGGTAAAAGTACTGCCAGTTTGCAATTCCGCATACAACCGTAGTTCGGAAGGCGGACCAAAAAAAATCCCTGCGGGAACGAAATCCGGCAGGGAAAGTGTTAAACCGATTTTTACGAAACCATCGGTCGCAGATAGAGCTTTGTCGAACTATCGCTTTGAGAACTGGAAGCTCTTGCGGGCTTTCTTGAAGCCAAACTTCTTACGTTCAACCATGCGGTCGTCACGGGTCAGAAGGCCAGCATCTGCAAGAAGGTGATGCCATGCTGGATTCATGCCCTGCAAGGCACGAGCGATTCCAAGAATGATTGCTCCGGCCTGGCCGGTCGTGCCACCACCCTCAACGCGAATAGAAATGTCAACCTGGCCTGCCTTGCCAACTACGTTCAGAGGAACCATCACACTTTCGCGGTCACGCTCGATGCGAAGGTATTCTTCCATTGGGCGACTGTTGATGACGAACTGGCCTGCGCCTTCTTTAATGCGAACGCGGGCAACAGACGTTTTACGACGTCCCGTTCCCATTGCGACGCCGAAGCGGTCAATTTTTCCGCGAATTGTTGGCTGGTACGATGGGTCAACAGCAGCAGTTGCAGCAGCGCCCGAACCGATTGTCAATTCAGGGAGCTGGGAAGAAGGAACTTCTGGCTCGTCTGCCGCAGTTTCAGAGGGATCCATACTCATTGTTATTCGTCACAAGGAAAAGGTGATTCAAAGCAAGTCGCAGCGAGCAGAAGGCACTTCGCGACGAAAAATTAGCCTTTGATTTTTCGGTCAGGAAGCAGATGAGCCGGGAAGGGCTTCGGAAGTTGCGACTGATGTGGATGATTTGTTCCAACAAACACTCGCAGTTTCTTCAGCATCTGGCGTCCCAGTTTGTTCTTAGGAAGCATGCGGCGCACAGCTTCACTAACAAGTTGATCTGGTCGTTTTTCCCAGGTTTCCACTGCAGATCGAGTCTTGAGGCCGCCCGGATAACCGGTGTATCGATCGTAGTTCTTCTTTGCCATCTTCGTGGTCAAATAGGGAATACGTGTGTGCTGCATCGAGTTCCCTGTGAAGCGAATGCGTTCACAGTTCAGCACGATCACATAGTCGCCCGTGTCGACATGGGCAGTATATTCTGGCTTGTGCTTGCCCATCAGAACGGTCGCAATTTGAGTTGCCAGACGTCCAACAATGTGTCCATCCGCGTCAACAACAAACCAGCCACGGCCTTGTTCGTCAACGACTTCTTTTTTTGCCATCCATGTTTTGCCAATCGCCAGCATGGAACCGTCATCCTTTGGGCCGCCCTCAAGGGCAGCTATGATCAAATGTTCAGAAACGGAAGGGCAGACATGAAGTCTGCCTGAGCAGAGTGCCTTCAGCCTTGCCAATAAAACATCCAGCGTTTATCGGCTTTGGGCGGAAAGAAGTCGAGCAATCTAGCGAGTTTAGGCCTCGTAATCAATGCTGTGTCATCCATTTCGCGAGATGGATTCCCAGGAAGGGAGAGATTGCATAGGTGATTGTGGCAAATAGCCGCCAGTTCTTTCGGAATTTGGGAATTGAAAAATGGGAAGTTTGTCAGCAAGGCGAGGCTACCCGTTGGATTGCAGAGTGACTTTATAACTACGAGAGACGCTTTTGGTGGCGAGAATGATGTTAGATTAGGTAAAAAAACAGGGTGATGCCGTCTTGTCGCGAATTGCGACGTAGGACTGCCTGAGACAGGCGGAAATGGCTGTTCCGTGTGCAACGACCAGGCCGATAACTCCTTTTGAAGGAACAAGGGCTGTCGAGTCCGGTGACGCAATGCCAAGGAAGGTCTGCGGATCAGGGACGACACTCGACTGCACGCGTTTCGCGTAACTGCCTTGAAGTGCTGGCTAGCTTGCATGGATGCACCCTAGCCAGCACCATCGGCCCGCGAAAGTCTTCCTTTGCCTGAACGGATTCACTACTTTGGGGGCACGGACGACATGAAGTCGCCATTCCTGAGGCTTGCTCAAGCCGCTTGTTTTGTGGTCGCAATTCCCATCTTTTTCATCGACGCCCACGCTCAGATTGTGCCAGGAACTGGTGCGAAACTGAATCAGGTGGGTGATGATTTTGAAGATGAGTCATGGAAGTGGATTCCGAATGGCGCTAAAGCCAGCCGGGAGCAGGACGAGCAAGTCCGGTCTCCCACGGGGTTCTCCAGCAACAAACGCTGGTTCGAGAGTCCAAAACGCGGGATGCCAGATCATATCGTGCGAGTTCCAACTCCTGAGGGTGGTCTGCCTGGCAGCAATGGAGCGTTGAAAATTCAGACGCTCAACTCAGGTGTTCCTGGCCGCAATTCCTACAAGATGGAGCAGGATGACCTCATCATGGCCTGCTCGTCGCGTGTCGGGGCGATTGCTACCGGGCGTAATCCAAACTGCGTAACGCGAATCTACCTTCCTGCGTTTGACAAATGGGAGAATCGATCGGGTTCTCATTTCGGCTACCGAATCGATTTGAAAACAACGATCACAGAGTCTGAAAAGAAGTTTCTGTTTACGTCTACGAAGAAGAAGCAGGAAGACTACTGGCCTGGGTTCTTTATCGAATTTCACAGCAGTCACGACGGGAAGTTTAAGGAAGACGAAGCTGTTCTGTTGATTCGGGGCAACAACCTGGGTCACGAAGTGAAGAGTCTCAAGTTATCACCTGGCTGGTGGACTCTGGGAATGTCGGTGAGCGGCGATGGTCGAGTTCATTATTATGGGAAGCAAGGCGTTGAAAACCTGACAGCCGGAGATCATCTGTATTCAAGTTTCCCATATGGTTATCAGGCCGAATATTTCGCGACTCACTTCTTCAATTCATGTAACCAAAACGATGGGACCACGTGGTCCACACCGATCATCATCGATGATCCGGCCATCTACACCACTCGTTAGGTTTTTGTCGGACACATGGGTATTCGGTGTCGGCAGCGTGGAAAAGCTGGACGACTGCATCGGCATCAACTGGTGGGTAATCGCGATTTTAAATCAGTCCTGTTGTCATGCACGTGGGGAGAATAAGAAATCAATTCTGGCCGGCCTGGCCATTCGCGTCAGCTCGTAAACACGCTGCGAGCTGACGGAAACACCAGCGAGGTAGTACTCGCATCCTGAAGAGTTCGTTCTGGTTTTACTCCTCAGAATCAGACGACCCGATGTTCCGGGGTTGGTATGTCTTGGCATGCCAACCCCGGTTCTCGTTGATGGAACTTCGAAAGTTTCTCATATCTGTTTTCTGTCGAGTTGCGATCGGGAAATCCGATGGCTTTCGTGGCAGGGGCCTCCCGTTTGTCGAGCTAAGGTTGAAAGGCTGATTGCGTTGAATCGCAGCGGCACAAAGCTTGGTTCCATTCGGCAAGGAAATATGAGATGTCTGCTGTCGCGAAACTGGAAACGCGATCGAATCTGATTGAGGCCATGGCTTCTGCAGCGCACGGGAAAACGGGTGCGGCGCTCAGTGTGCATGGTCTCGCCTGGCAGCGGCTTATCGTAGTCGTTGCAATCGTTTCAAATGCCGCTCTATTGGTTGCACAGCAGGTTGCTTTTCGCCTTTTATCGCCGGTGATTGGATCTTCGGTCGAGACATGGTCGGCGATTATTGGCCTGTTTCTGCTTGGTATTGCTCTGGGTAATCATCTTGCAGGCAAATTTGCGGACCGTTTACCTGCAGTGACATTGATTTCCGGAAGTCTGTTCGGCAGTGCTCTTGCAGTATGGCTGATGATCCCGATTGCCAACAGTCTGTCCGGCGCCGCGATATTTTCTGCGCTTCCTCTTACGGCTCAGATTTTTACCGCCTCGTTTCTTGTGTGCCTGCTGCCTGGGGTTACTCTGAGTTTCGTTACTCCTCCATCGATTCGCAGCCTGGTGTCCCATGTTGATGACGTCGGATCTGCTGCTGGTCGAATTTTTGCGTGGGGAACATTTGGGAGTCTGATGGGCAACTACGTTGCAGGCTTTATTCTGCTGGCGATGTTCGGGGTCAGCTCAATCGTGCAAATGACCAGTGTGTGCCTCTTGTTGACTTCTGTAATTACGTTTCTTGTTGGTCGCAGCAAGGCTTCTTCACAGGCGCTCCCTGGAACGACGGTCGCGTCGACATTGACTGCGGAGCCACATTTCGATGCAGCGGCTCGTTCCGACTCCGTTCGATGGATTCGCCGGGCCTTTCTCATTGTCTTTGCATGCAGCTTTGCTTCCGGAGCGCTTGAAGGCGCCGCATTCCGAATATTGGCCCCATTAGTCGGCGTATCGATGTTTCTGACGGCCGGTGTTGTAGGCGTCATTCTTGCCGGCATGTCGTTCGGAAATTATCTGGGAGGTGTTTTGGCGACGCGCTGCAGTTCCAGATCCGTGCTGCGGACGTCGCTGCTGGTTTGTGCTGTCACCACTCTGGCTGTGGCGCCAGTGTGGAAAGTGGTTGTCAGTGCCGGCGTGCTAAAAGAGATCTCGATGATTCCGCAGATTCTTTTCTGGTCGTTCACGCTTTTCCTGTTGCCTGCGATCGCCTTTGGGACGATTACTCCCCAGGTTATTCGATTGTCCGTAGGCGATGTGCGACGAGCGGGCTCGATTTCAGGTCAGCTTTACGCATGGTCAACGATCGGCTGTATTGCTGGAATTCTGACTGCTTCATGGCTGATGATCGAGTCTTTTGGTGCGATTCGGACGAGCCTTCTTTGCGGCGTGATTCCCGTTCTCCTGATGTTCTTTGTGAAACCTGCCGGAGACAATGTTCGATCGTCCGATCGTTTGATGATGCCCATGGCAATGCTGGTGGCGGCCGCCGCCCTTCTGGTTGTTTGCAAGTCGCCATATGACTATGAAAGTCGTTACTTCAGTCTCGCTGTTTCTGACGACGTTATTGATAATCGCAATGTGAAAATGCTTGTGCTTGATCGCCTTGTGCATTCAGCAATCGACTTGAATGATCCTTCCTTTCTGCATTATCCGCATGAGAAAATTCAGGGAGATTTCACTCGTACTGCGGCTCGTGATGCACGGGCAGCCGGTCGGCAGCCCAGAATTCTGATCATCGGTGGAGGTGGGTATTCTTTTCCACGCTGGGTTGAATCGCAGTCGGATCTCGCAGATGTCCATCTTGATGTCGTAGAAATTGACCCGGCGGTTACAGAGATTGCTCATGACAAACTTGGACTGTCCCGGTCGACAAGGATTAATTCCATTCACATGGATGGCCGTCAGTTTGTTAAGTCGGCACCGGCGGCTTCGTACGACCTTGTGATTCAGGATGCGGTTAATGATCTGTCTGTGCCGTACCATCTGATGACGGCCGAATACAATGTGCTGATCCAGAGGCTGCTTCAGTCTGAAGGGGTTTATCTGCTGACGGTCATTGATTCGATGGAGTACGGACGTTTTCTGACATCTGCGGTGCGTACCGTTCAGCATTCTTTTGAAGAAACTCAGTTGCTCGCGCCAGTGGAAACGAGCAGTCTAAGCGAGCGAAGTGTCTTTGTGATCGCCGGCCGATCCGGGGCAGTCCGGCGGGCTGATTGGTGGGCAGACCGATCATCAGCCCACGCTTTCTCGAAGGCGGATGTTGATCAGCTGGTGAGCCGAAATGTTCAAATGTCTCCATTGCTGACAGATGACTATGCTCCTGTTGACACACTGATGATCAGTCATTTTCTGAATCGCGCCGAGTAGATGTTCGAAGGCTGGCCTGAGCGAACAGGCAGAGTCTCCGGTGTTCGTGTCTTGCGAAAGATTGGGCTCTTACGGCACCTGCGCGTCCTGCGTTCAATCCTTACAATCGACAACTACGGTATTCGGCCAGAATGGGTTGGTGAGATTTTCGGTCTTGAAGTGTTCCGAAATCATCATGAGCGATCGTGGCTCGATAATGCCTGGCGGTTTTCAGGGGCTACGATCATGGGCAAATACCAGAGGCTCTTCGATGGTCGGCCTGTAACTTTATCATTTGTTGACAAAGTTGGCCCCGGAAGCCGATGTCCTTACATCAGTGTCAATCGTTGTTCATCGTTTGGTTTTTGAGAAATTGTGCGTCTGCGGAAATAGAATTGCTGGCTATGCGTCAGGGGCTTTCTTCCGTGCGAGCACAATTGAGGATTTACGACATGTTGAGTTTCTCGAGATCGCTGCGACTATTAAGTCTTGCTGTTTTGCCAATCGTCGCTCTGCTTATTGTCGAGCGTCATGTTGCTGAACCATCAGAAACACTGATCGCATCCCGATATCATCAGCGGCATCATGCGGCGGTCGGACCCGGTCGAGCTGGTTTTCAGGGTTTTCGCAATAGTCGCAGCAATAATAGTAATCTGTATCGTCAGCATTACGATCAGGTGAAGCCAGTTGGTCCTGCCTTCAGTCCGCCGCGACCAATGATCGCGACAAAGCCTGCTGCTGGTGTTCAGTCCTGAGAAGGATATTGCCCTGGCCTGCTTGGCGTGGCGTGGTAGCTCAACACAACGACACCGCTGCTGTTTTTCGTTGGCTGAAAGAGGCACGCGTAATTCGCGCAGTGTCGCAATTGCGTTGCATTACGCTGAACTCAAACACAAGTGTCGGGGCTAAAAGGATGGAGAAAATTCAGGGGAAACAATAGTCATTGGCGATCGATGACGATTCATGCCAAAAGTACTACAATCCCCGGGTCCCTTATCTGCACATGCGTTGCTATGACAACGGATTCCATGCTGTGCAGCATTTTGACCCTCAACGCTAAACCTCTCCATGTCTTCAAAACTCACCGATGCACAATTTGAAGCGGTGGAGCATTTTGAAGGGCCGCTGATGGTCCTTGCCGGGCCAGGGTCTGGCAAGACCCGCGTGATCACGCATCGAATCTCGCGACTCTTGCAGCGAGGTGTCGCGCCGGAAAATATTCTGGCTCTGACCTTTACGAACAAAGCCGCTCGGGAAATGCAGGAACGCGTCGAGCGGTTGCTTGGCGGACTGCGCGTTCGAGTCAGTACGTTCCACAGATTTTGTTCTCGTATCCTGCGGCGTTTTCCTGAACATGTTGGTTTGAAGAGTAACTTCACGATTCTGGATCACAATGATCAGGTGTCGATTGTGCGACACATCATGAAGGAAGAAAAACTCGACGGTGTCTTTCATGAGCCTTCTCGAGTGCTTGGCCGCATCAGTCGGGCTCGCAATGAGATGATCACGGCCGAAATATTTCGCCAGCAGTTCGAACAGCGAGTTGGCAACCCGCTTGATGCGATTGTGTATCAGGTTTTTCCGCTGTACGAAGCGCGAGTCAAGCAGCAGAACGCGGTCGACTTTGATGATTTGCTGCTGCACGTGGTGCATCTTCTGGAAGAGGATGTTCATGTTCGCGAGCAGCTCGATCAATACTTTAAGTTCATTCTTGTCGACGAATATCAGGACACAAACTTTGCTCAGTATCGTATTGTCCAGGCGATGTCTCAGCTTTACCCCAACTTTTGCGTGACAGGAGATCCGGACCAATCCATCTACGGCTGGCGTGGCGCGAGGCCCGGAAATATTTCGGCGTTTGAACGCGATTTCCCTGGTACGCATATTGTCTCGCTCGATCAGAATTTTCGCAGCACAAAACGCATCGTCCAATGTGCTGATCAGCTGATCTCGCACAACCGCCGGCCGCATCGCGGTAAGTTGATGACCGAGAATCCGGAAGGCGATCCTGTCCGACTGCTGCTGTTTGAGAATCCGGAAGCGGAAGCCAATGGTCTTGCAGAAGAGATCAAACGACTTGTCGCCTCGGGAGCCAGACGATACTCCGACTTTGCAATCTTTTATCGCGTCAATGCGTTGTCTCGACTATTTGAAACCGCGATGTCGCGACATGAAGTTCCGTATCAGGTGGCGGCCGGCTATTCGTTTTATGAACGCGCCGAAGTTCGTGATTTGATCGCCTATCTGCGTTTGATCGAAAACCATTCTGACGATGCTGCGATGGAACGGATTGTTAATCGTCCTGCTCGCGGGATTGGCAATACGACGCTGCTCAAACTGCGAAACTATGCCTCGAAGTACCAGATGAGTCTTTTTGAGGCAGCCAAAGAAGCGAAGTCTGTTGAAGTAGTCACCGGGCGAATTCGCAAGTCGATTGAAGGGTTTGTCGACCTGATTCAGAAGCTGCATGAGCAATCGGCCGAAGGCAAGGTGGCGCCGCTGATTGAACGGCTGATTACAGATATTGATTACTTGTCACTGTGGCGTGAAGAAGATGACGAAGTCGATGTTGACCGCGCGGCAAATGTGTATGAACTGATCTCCGCCGCGCGGCAATACGATGCGTATGGGGAAGACTCTGAAGATCAGCAAGAGTGGCGTTTGCGGCGTCGCGAAGAAGGCGAGGATGAAGACGACGACGACGAGGAAGAAGAAGATGAAGGCGACGATGCTGATGTTCCGGACGAACAGGAATTGCCTGATTCTGGAATTCCGGAGTTCTTAGCCACGCATGATCGTACTTCTTTGCAGGGCTTTCTGGAGCTTGCCACATTGGCCAACGAAGCGGACAGCGTTGATGCGAGCAAGGGCTCAGTGACCCTGATGACCTTGCATGCCTCGAAAGGACTTGAGTTTCCGGCCGTGTACATTATCGGCATCGAGAGTGGGCTGATTCCTCATGAGCGCGCTGTGCGAGAAGGTGACACTTCAAGCTTTGAGGAAGAGCGTCGGCTGTTCTTTGTGGGAATCACTCGTGCGATGCAGCAACTCACGCTGACGCAGACGTCGGAGCGAACATTTCGCGGAATGCGGCGAACGACGATTTCAAGTCCATTTATTCCTGAGCTGTATGGTGCGGTCGAACGAGCCTCGTCGGTTGTGACTCCGCCGCCTGTTACGGAGGCGATGCTCGATCAGCGGTTGGAGCAGGCTCGAAGACGATTTGAGGCAGCTCAGAAAATTGGCGATCGCAAGTTGATCATGACGGCCTCCGAACTGGCAGCGAAGAAGGCACTTCCGGACGGAAGTGCAACGGATGATTCTCCGGCGGCATTTGCGTTTCGACCGGGAATGCAGGTTCGACATCCGAGATACGGTCGAGGTGTCGTGACGGAAATGTCCGGCGGCTCGCACCGAGCCACGGTGACTGTGCAGTTTGAGAACGACGGTGAGGTTCAGACTTTTGTCGCAAGCCGTTGTCCATTGCAGCCGATTGGCCTGAAGTGATGGACGTTTGGAGGTCATGGCGATAGCATCCGGCGAATTGTCTTGTCCAGAGATATTCAGACCGCCTTAGTCCTCAAAAGACCCTATCGTCGATGAACCGCCCACTGACCAGCGAACTGATTTCCCAGCTCAATTCCGGAACCCTCACGGCTCGACAGCTTGTCGAAGCCAGTCTGGAGCGAATCACAGCATTGAATGGCACGCTGAACGCATTCGTGTCCGTGGACGCGGAGGACGCGTTGGCGAAAGCCGATGTGATCGACAAAAAGCGAACCGCAGGAAATCCGATCGGTCGTCTTGCAGGCCTGCCGATTGCTGTCAAAGACAACATCTGTACGCGAGGCACAACCACGACTTGTGGCAGTCGTATGCTCCAGAATTTTCGGCCGCCTTACGATGCCCATGTCATCGAACGACTGAAGGCAGAAGACGGCATCATCATCGGGAAACTCAATCAGGATGAGTTCGCGATGGGTTCATCAACGGAGACGTCTATTTTCGGCGCAGCGAGAAATCCTTGGAACTCGGACTGCACGGCTGGCGGTTCCAGTGGTGGATCAGCGGTCGCTGTGGCCAGTGGAATGGTGCCCCTGGCGCTGGGGTCGGATACCGGCGGTTCTATTCGTCAGCCAGCAAGTTTCTGCGGTGTTGTCGGGATGAAGCCGACCTACGGCCGCGTCTCACGTTATGGTCTGGTGGCCTACGCAAGTTCGCTCGATCAGATTGGACCACTCGCGACTGATGCCTGGGGGGCGTCCCTGTTGCTGGAATGTATCGCCGGGCATGACGCACGGGATTCCACATCGTTGGCTGTTGATCGGCCAGACTGGATGAGTCAGCTTGATCAGCCATTGAACGGTCTTCGTATTGGAATCGCGGAAGAGTATTTTGCAGAAGGGCTTGATCCAGAAGTTGAAAAGAGTGTCCGCGACGCGCTGGCGATTTTCGAATCTGCTGGGGCGGTGGTGAAGTCTGTTTCCCTGCCTCACTCGAAGTATGCGGTTGCGACGTATTATCTGATTGCGTGCAGTGAAGCTTCAAGCAACCTCGCACGGTACGATGGTATCCATTACGGACATCGGGCGGACAAGTTTTCGGATCTGGTGGATCTGTACAGTCAAAGTCGTGGCGAAGGATTTGGTCCGGAAGTGAAACGCCGCATCATGCTGGGCACTTATGCATTGTCCGCAGGATACTATGATGCTTACTATCTGAAAGCCTTGAAAGTTCGGCGTCGTATTCGTGAAGATTTCGACAAGGCATTTGAAACAGTTGATGTGATTGCTGGCCCTGTCGCACCAACTGCGGCGTTTCGACTGGGTGAAAAGCTGGATGATCCTCTGGCCATGTATCTTGGAGACATCTACACCATCAGCACAAACCTTGCGGGTCTGCCGGGAATTTCTGTTCCTTGTGGTTTTACGTCGACGAAACTTCCGATTGGCCTGCAGTTGCAGGCTCCCGCTTTGGATGAATCGCGATTGCTGCGAATCGCTCACCAGTTTCAGCAGTCAACGGGCTGGCATAAGGAAATGCCCTGATTCAGAGACCTGCAACGTCGGTCACGATTGTGTGAACAACATTCAGAAATCGCCGAGTGGATTTCCGTCGGCATGCTGGATCAGGTGGCTGAGTGTTTGATCGTCGATATCGCGTCTGACGAATCGAACAGACCCATCGCAAAGCAGGATGAGAAACTGTTCACCGATCTTGCCCAGAGCTTTCTTTGGATCTTCGGGATTAAACTCAAGCCCTGATGGCTTTGTCCAAACGTCGGCCGTGTCGGCACCCGCCGCAACCACCATAATGGTGATCGATGTACCATCGGTGATTTGGAAGATCTTTATCGGCTCACCGCTTCCAAATGGAGTCTCTTCACCGGTAAAAACATGGAGTGCCGTGTGACCCGGTTTTTCAACTCCATCACATTCGAAGATCGTGGGCATACGTTCGATCAAAGTCTTGTTGTGCTCGCTGTCCCAGGGCTCATCCAGATGGAACTCCTCATACAGAGCAGACTCTTCAAGGAATGGCAACAGGTGAACGCGCCAGCTCAGACCCTTGCCAATTGCCTGGTCAGAGTGCGGGCCTTCGAAGGACGGGAAGCCTCCATAAGAATCATGATAGTTATGGAAAGCGAGTCCGAGTTGTTTCAGGGGATTCATCTGCTTTCGGCGTTCAGCAACTTCTCGACTGCCTCGAACTCCTTTCAGAATTTCGCCAACGGCGGGTGTGATTCCGTCGATGAACAACTTGGGATTCTCGGGCTTCGGCATGTTGAGAAGAACACGAGTTCCTTCGGCCTCGATCTCAACCGAATCTAGCAGCGTGCTCAGGACTTCGGACAGTTGTTCGGCAGCCGGTGAATTATCCCGCGCTGCGGTTCCCAGTGTCTGAGCCTTCAGCATTTGAAAACCACCATTTGCCATCGCATTCAACTGCTGAGCATTGCTGTCGTCTGCGGTATTCACATCAATGTGAACAACGGACTCTGATGTGCCGACAATATCAACCGAAGCAGCGACTGATGTTATGCTCTGGATTAGAGTTGCAATTGGTATTGGAACAGGCCCAAGCACGTCCGGTACATGTTCCTGAAGAGGTTCCATGTTCAGTGCAACTGCGATATCGCAGGACGGGTAGAGTTTCTCAAAACGAGCTTTGGTTTCACCGCTTTTCGCTCGCTTCTCCAGCATCGTGGAGAGTGAACTCTCCGAGCCCAGCAGCATCGTCTTTGGATCAGGGAACACGATCAGGATTCCCGATGTCATTCGATGTGAATTGAGGCCCCCGATTTTCGGAGTTTCAGTGTCCTTTAGAACTGACAGGCGGGACAGTACTGCGGGTTGGTCGATCTTATTGGAGCATCGAACAACAATACCGGGAGCAGGCGCAGAACTTCTGGTTGCTGGCGAATAGACGTCGTGTTGAACCATGTTGCCGTCGGAGTGCTGCATCATGTAAAGCAGTTCGATGCTGTCAATCTTTGCCGGAATTTTCCTGACCGAGCCGTCCAAAAACGCAACGGAGAATTGCTCTTCAATATTGCCCAGCGCGGCGATTGGATTCTCGGGATCTATCTTCAATCCACCTGGTTTTGTCCATGCCTCCGATTTGTCAGGCCCGGCATTCAGGGCCATGATTGTGTTGCTGGTGCCATCGGTGATCATCCTGAACGAAGGAGCGTCTTCTCCGTCGAACGGGGTCCCGGGGCCTGTAAGCACATGCATTGATGTGTGCCCCTTTTCTTCTGTCCCGGAAGTTTCGAAAACGGCTGGCATCTCTTCTATCAGCGACTTGTTGTGTTCGCTGTCCCACGGCTCATCGAAGTGAAACTGATTGTAGAGATCGACTTCATCAAGAAATGGGAGAAGGTGAACTCGCCAGCTGAGGTTTCCTTTATTTTCGTCTGCTGCCCCGTCATCATCGGGAAGACTACCATGCGTGTCGTGGAAGTTGTGCATTGCCAGTGCAACCTGCCGCAATCCATTGAGGCGATTTACGGTTTGGGCATCCTGCGTCGCGTGACTTGTCAGTTCGCGAAGCAGGCGGAGATCGAGCATGACGCCGATCTCTTCCACTTCCTCAATCTTCAGCCCAAATGTCTCGACGCATTTTGACAGGAGTTCTGTGCGAACGTCTTGTCCTTCGGTTGCATCCAGCAGCGTCTTTAGTCCATTCGAATTGATGACACGCGCGGGCTGCGCGGCGGCGACGAAGACAGCATCGTCAGGAACATAAGACAGCAGTGTTCGTGACGATGCTGTGAGCCGAACCGCAGGGACTGTAGCCTTTTGCTGTGCGCTCAGCGACGGCGGAGTCATTACCAGGCAGAGAACTGCGAAGCCGATTGTCAGTTGTCGATGCATTGAAAGTGCTCCGGGAAAGAATTCGGAAACCAAGTCCCTGCGACGGACTCGACATTCACGCCCGCTGTGATTGTGTATTTGCATTGACCTGTTCGCTTTCGAATTTTGTCCATGATTCTGCAAAGAACCAAATTAAAGTCCGGCCGTTTGAGATTCCGCATAGGAGCTTATCGTGGTTGCCCCATCAGCCGTGATCTGATAGCTGACGGCTCCTGCTTCGCTTGTCATCCAGAGAGTAGAACTTTCATAGACACTCTGAAGTGCATTGCGCAGCCGATCGTCACGGGCACTGACAACGACGTTTTGTGGCTGGGTTCTGGTGGCAAATGCCTTTTGGTTTGCTGCCGGACTTCCGTGATGTGGGCTAAGAAGCAAATCGCATTGCGGCAACTCGGAAAGTAACTGCTGCTGTCCCTGGCCTTCAAGGTCACCGGGAAGACAAATACATCGTCCCGCGATACGAAGTACGGCGACCAGGCTGGAGGCGTTGTCTGCGGTATTGCCCGCGGCGTTCAGATCCGCCTGCAGAAATTCGATCTTCAGGCCGCCGGTTTCAATTCTGTCGCCGCTCACGGCAATGTCACATTTGAGGTTGAGCGACGAGATCTTGTTGAGCACATCCTTCACTTCCACGGCTTCTGACCGACAAAATTGGGACGAGATCACCACATTGCCAACAGGCATGCGGTCAAGTAGTCCGGTGACTGCGTTGTAGTGATCTGCATCCGGATGAGAAATCACAATCGTATCGATCATGCGATAACCCTTCCGCCAGAGGAAACGACAAATCAGATCAGAGGTTCGTTCGCCGCGATTAAGAGCGCCGGCGTCGAACAGCAGGAGTTTTCCATTATCGGTTTCAACAACAACAGCGTTGCCGTGCCCAACACTCAGCATCGTACATGTGAATCCCGTTGGCGTTGGTGCTGTGCACGTCAGTCCAAGGGCGACAATCACAATTACCAGCAACAAAAGTCGACAAGTCTGCTGGACTTTGAGGTGGGAAGCCGCCGCTGATGCGATCAATAACAGATAGTATGCCGGAAGAAACCAACCGGGCAGATCAGGAATCGTGATGAATCCAAACCGCACGTCACCCGCAATCGCCACTGCTCCGTTCAGTAAAGATAACAGCGTCTGAAACAAAACTCCCGGCAAAAAAGCAACGGGCGGAACAAAGGCTCCGACCGCAATAAAGACAAAGCCTGCGATCAGAATGCAACCAGTCAGTGGAATCAACAGGACATTGATAATCATCCCGGTTAGCGAGACGACATGAAACTGACTCGCCACGAGAGGCGCGGACAGCATGGTCACCGCAAGCATCTGACGATATCGCAACAGCAGCCAGTCAAAGGCTGCAACTCGAAAGTTATTCACGCGGTCCTGCCACGAAAGAATATCCAGCGGAACGCTTCGATCCTCGGGCGGCGGTGTTCGATCTGAAATCCATCCCAATGCGCCGACAGCGAGAAATGAAAGCCATGCACCGACATCAAATGCGATCGAAGGGTCGAAGGCGACGAGAATCAGTATCGTCGTGCCGATGAGCGATCCCATTCGAATGTCGCGACAGATGAGTTGTCCAAAAATATGCAGGACAATGAAAAGCGTCGCTCGCGTAACAGATGGCCTCAGGTCAGTCAGCAGGCAATAAAGCAGACATACGGAGCCTGCCAAAATAAGCGATCGTGTGCGCGGGAGCAGCAACACGTTGAAGACTCTTACAAGAAACACATACAGAATGCCGACATGCAGTCCGGAAATTGCCAGCAGGTGCATTGTGCCACTGGCGACGAAATCTCGTTCCAGCTCAGGGGGCAGATGGCCTCGGTTTCCAAGCAGCAGGGCTTCGGCAGTTGCTCGATTTTTTGCGGAGAGCTGTGTTCTCAGCAATGCGACAATATGCTGCCGAAAGTCGGACATCCAGACTCGAGGATTCCACTTGTGACTCTCAAGAACCGCTACCGCAGCCGGATGCTTTACAAACATCATGACGGAAATTCTGCTGCGATAAAGATGTTGCGCGTAGTCAAACTCGCCCGGATTTCCTGGTGCCTGCGCGAGGTCAATCTGGCCGGTGAGTTCGACCTGATCACCCCATCGCCACAGATTTGTTCCATCGCCTTCGACAAGGACTCGACACGTTCCTCGCACTTCAACGGGTGAGCCATTCTGCTTCAGAGATGTCGCCTGCAGAAGAAATAACGTGCGCACCTGCTGCGGTCGAGAAGACAGTTGGCGGAGTGAATCTGCAGGAACATCCAACGCTGGAATGTTGGCGATCGTTCCCGTCACTTGCAGCGGCGTTCGAGTCTCTATCTGGTTTTCTTTAGCAAGCTGCCCGATATCTCCGCCGGCGTTTGCGGAATTGCGAACAGCCCATAGCGACGCACCAAGTCCAAGTAGTGCAATTCCAAGCATGAAGCTTTCTGCATGCGTCCATCTCCATTGGGCGAGAAAATGAGCCATGACGACTGCGAGTCCCGTGATGAGGAGAGTCGCAGATGCGTTCCATGCAAGCAAATCATTCAGCCAAATGCCGACGACGACAAAAGCAGCGATTACCAGGGATCGTGGAACTCTAAGCGGCGGGCCTGCAGGAGGCGGCGATTCAGACGGCAACGATGTCAGCTGATCGGAATTCACGAATCTCGCCGGCGGTTGTCCAATATGGGTTGCAGCTCTTCCACAAAATCGTGAACGTCCTGGAACTCGCGATAGACTGATGCAAAGCGAACAAAGGCCACCTTGTCCAGATCTCTTAGTGCATTGAAGACGAGTTCACCGATCAATCGCGATGGAACTTCTCGTTCCCCGTCCTCGTAAATCGAGGCTTCGACTTCTCCAACCAGTAAGTCGATCTGCTCGGGGCTGATCGGACGCTTGTAGCAGGCTTTTTCTACGCCGGCTCGAATTCTTTCGCGGTCAAATGGAACGCGTGTTCCATCTTTTTTGATAACCCGAACAGGCGATTCTTCAATCTTCTCATACGTTGTGAATCGCCGTTCGCAGCTGAGACATTCACGTCGGCGACGAATAGAGAAGTCCTGACTGTTTCGAGAGTCAATGACTTTGGTTTCGTCATGCTTGCAATAAGGACAACGCACAGGAGCCGCCTGGAAAAGCTACTTCACACATCGGGATCAACGCCTGCGCATTGTATCAGATCAATGCCATGGGGTTTCAAGTCACTCGATGGTATCAATGTCGACACACGGGTGAATTGCGAAGTCAGGTGCGATCGCGTTCTTTTACCAGCCGGCTGATGGCTTTGAATACCGGCGAGTCTGCGGATTCGCACCATTCGAAGACAATGGCCTCTGATGTGGTTACAACCACTCCTGCGGATTTCATTCGTTCGAGAGCCGTATCGCGCTCCATGGCATGACGGCTTGCAACAGCGTCTCCGGGAACGAACACGGAATACCCCAGTGAAATCAAGTCCATCGCTGTTTGCAGAACGCAGATATGAGCTTCAATTCCCACCAGGATAGTCTGTTTCGACGATCGATTATCAGATGCCTCGAACGCCTCACACCCGTGCAGAACCTGAGCTGCGCTGAATCGTGATTTTTCCAGTGTTAAACAATCGGCGGTCTTGCTTCTCAGTTCAGGTGCAGTGTGCCCAAGACCTTTGGGGTACTGCTCCGTGAACACCGTCGGAATATGAAGTAATGCGGCGCTCTGCAGAAGAAACTGCGTGTTTTGAAGGAGCAATTCTCTGTTTGGGATCGCTGGAAGTAATCGTTCCTGCATATCAACAATGGTCAGGATACTGCGATCAGCGGACAAAAGCTGTTGACTTCGTTTCCATTCTGTTTTTTGCGGCATCAGGTACACCACACGCAAGAGTTCACTGATTGTCCAGTCGAGGGTTTGTGCGGATGACTGAGATTAATTTTTGATGTAGAGAGAAAACATCCGCATCTTCACATCGCTCGCATTCCGGCGTGGCTATTTCTGTTCAGGCGGCCTGCGTCCTGGTTCGCGACGGGGTCTTGATGGGTCGTCCGGTCCGCGTGGTCGATCGGGGCCAGGACCTGGACCGAAGTTCCCCAAACCGAAGATAGCTCGCCGTAACATCGGTCTCTCACGGGTAGATTTGTTGTAACTTGTCAGCAGTTGTTGTTCAGGAGTTTTCGCGCCGACCGTTTGTGCAAGTAGCTCAAGTCGTTTTCGAGCTTCGTCAGCCTGCATGGTCATCAGAGACCTCTGCAGTGATTTTTCTGCATCTGTTCGGTCCGCCAGCGACGAGAAGGCATCAACGATCTGATCGGAGGTCACCGGAAATTGAATACGAAGGTCATCGCCGAGCGCGGTAGTGGCTTGATCGAGAACGTCAAAGAGTATCAGAGGCAACCAACGTCTCAAATAATTTCTGCCCTCGTCATTCTTCATCGTGGCGAGGAATCTCTTTGTCCATTCTTCGTCCTCCACATTGGCAATCAAAGATTGCATAAACTTCTGACCTCGTGCTTCCATCGCACCCGGTTCGCCCTGGTTCTTGAAACTTTCGAAAACGTAAAGTGTAAGGCGAAGGGCTCGATGTTTATTCGACGTCAGACTTTCCAGGTCGGCCTTTAGGGATTCGCTTCTCTCAGAGGGCGGTATGGCCGCTGAGATGATTCCCCAGAATTCTTCAAACGTCAGACTTAGTGTTGGCAGCCTGGTGTTCGCTGGCCCGAAAAATTCCACTGTAATTTCTTTGCGGACTTTTGATTCATTTGCCCAGTGGGCTTTTACGAATTCCAGACGTTCGGCAGTATCAAGGCTGCGAGCGGTCTCCAGTTCTGTGGGCGATAATGAAGACCACCAGACGAAATACTTATCCAGTGTCTTTTTCAACGCTGGATTCTGGCTGGACTCCTCATGGATTTTTTCGATCTCCGTCTGTCGCTCGGGTGGCTGCGATTTGAGCAGAGATCTGCTTTTGCGAATATTGTTCTGCTGCTCGGGCGGGAGTTCCTGAAACTCTTTCAAGCGTTGAACAAGTTCCATTCGCTCATCAGTGCTTCCGCCCCAGGCGACGACCGCGCCAATTGCGCCGGCTGCAATGCAAACAAGTGGCAGCATTATTGATTGGATTTGGAATGGGCGAGTCATGGTTCCTGATCCTGATCAATGAGTCTGGTCAATCGGTGTTTCTTCGAGCGTTGAGACCTGTTTCAGAAACTCTGCATCCGGGATGGGGTATAGCTTTGGGAAATCTTTGAGCAGGTCAAGCTGGCGAAGAATCTGGACGTCCTCGGACTCTTTTTTGGCATTCTGCCCTGTGCGTGCCATCAGAATTCCGATGGAGCAGCCCGCAAATCCGGCGATTGTCCAAAGAAGGATTCTGGTGGTTGGAAACTTGGACAGCATCGAAAGCCGTTTCGCCGACGCGATCGAAGATGTGTCGTTGCCGTCATCGGAGACCACCTCGAGTGAGGCCAGCGTCTTTTGGGTGAATTCACCACTGGCGGTTGCCTCGCCCAGGCTGTCGAGAAGTTGCCATGTTCGGTCCAGTGATTCGGCGTAGCCTCTCAATGGTGGATCCGTGGCCAACTGACGCTCAAGCCGAGTACTCTCGGCTTCATCCAGCTCCCCATCCAGGTAC
Organism: Planctomycetaceae bacterium; assembly: GCA_041753135.1. GTDB lineage: Bacteria > Planctomycetota > Planctomycetia > Planctomycetales > Planctomycetaceae > SXXK01. The sequence goes on along the minus strand of JBGSVD010000028.1, from coordinate 18,986 downwards.
GCAACGAGCTCTGTCAGCTGCGGATCGTGCGAATCCTCAGGCTCATCGAATATCTCGGTGTCGTTGGCAGGTGACATGGTTTGCACTCAAAAGTCAGTCAAGGCGTTGATTCCTGGCAGGCAGGTCAGATAAATCGCTCCAGCGCTTCTTTCAGTTTTCCCCGAGCCCGTGAGATCAATGATTTGACGGCGACCGGGCCAAGTCCCATGACATCGCCAATCTCTTCGTAGCTCATTTCCTCAAACTTATGCAGCAACACAGCAGTTCGCTGTCTCTCGCTCAAGTCCTCAATAGCATTCCGTACGACAGCTCGTAGTTCTACGGAATCAAGCTGTCTCGTCGGCATAAGAGCCGATTTTTCTGCGAGATTTTGTTCTCCAAATGACAAATCGTGCTGCCCGGAACCTGAAGCCAGCGGGATTTCCCGCCTTCGGGCCGCTCCTCGCTTTTGGTTGCTCGCGAGGTTATGCGCTATCCTGAAGAGCCATGTCGAAAATCTGGCAGTGGGTTCGTAACGCTCTCTGGAGCGAAATACTCGCAAAAATGCCTCTTGTGCAAGATCTTCCGCTGCAGTGCGATCGTGCACCAGGTGAAAAAAGAACCCCACAAGCCGATCCTGATACCGAACAACGAGTTGCTCAAAGGCCGCATTGTCTCCGGCGGCCACTTTCAGCATTAGCTGTACATCCGGATCGGACAGGTATTGGTTCGAAAGTGACTGGGAAACCAAACGGGCACTCCGCCGTGCAAATTCACTGGAGAAAGGGCGATCAATCGAATTTGAGCGACAAGGCTCGTTGTTCGCGCGGTTTGGCAGGCTTCAGAAATGTATTGTGGGCATTGTTCTGGAGGCAAGCATTCGAAACAACAGTTATTAGACATTCCCTCAATCATGCTGAGGGCAGCGCGTAAAAAAACCTCGAATCAATGAGATTCGAGGTTTATGACCCCAAGGGGATTTGAACCCCTGTTACCGGAATGAAAATCCGATGTCCTAGACCTAACTAGACGATGGGGCCTTCAGTAAAGGCCGTTGCCTTTGATTGACACAGGATAGTCAAGTCTCTGACACCAAATCAAATCAATGAGCAATTGTGTTCGAGGATTCTTCGGATCGGTCGATGGAAATCTTGAGCTTTTCTCCAAGGATCGCTTCCAGAACTTCCTGGCGGTGAACGGAGACGTCTCGTGGCGCCTCAATTCCGATTCGAACCTTGTCTCCCCGAACATCAATAATAGTCACTACGACATTGTCGTTGATGACGATGCTTTCGTTCTTCTTCCTTGACAACACCAGCATGACAATTCTCCCGACATTAAGTTAATGCTCCCCGCACTTGAATCCTGAAGCACAGATCAGTTAGCAAAAACACAACATCTTGTATGCTCGCATGCTACGCACCAGAATCAGCACCGTCAATAAGTCATATGGCAAATATTGCCGACGCTGCTGGTGAAATCACCGTGCTGGCACAAAAAAAGGTGCCACCTTTGCAAAAAGGTGGCACCTTTCGGATTCAATCGACTTCAGGCAGAGAATTTTTAATCTTGAGACTTGGGATTCACTGAGGTGTTTATCTTCAGTATTTTGCCAGCCTTCACTATCAAAACAATACAGCCGGACGTTGGGTTTACCCTTAATAACGTCTCGGTGGTAATGCCGGCCAAAGTCAGGTGGGCTTAGATCAGCTCTTTCAGTTTCTTCAGAGCACGAACCTTAACGACCTTTTTCGCAGGCTTTGCTGCAATCTTAATCTCTTCACCAGTTGCTGGATTACGACCAGTTCGCTCTTTGGTTGATGGGCGAGTGTGGACGTAGATCTTCAAAAGGCCCGGCAGGTTAAATACGCCTGGTCCCTTTGAAATGTTGGATGCGATCAAGGCTTCCAGTGCATCCAGCAACGTGCCAACTTCCTTACGGCTCTGTCCAGTTGCTTCTGCCAGGGCGTTCAGAATGTCGGTCTTCGACAGAGGCTTGTCAGACTTTTTAGCCATTGGAAATTCTCTCCTTCAATTCAAAATCATTACTGAAACAAAACGGCAATCGAGAGGGGTGTCCTCAGAGACGTTAAAAACCCTCGTGTTTTTTGCAGGAAGTAGAGTTCTGATCACCAGAGGTGTCAATCCTCTCCTGCTGCTAAAATCTCGATTTCCCTTAGTTTTCCTAGGATTTTTGGCGATTCGGACCGACCTGACGGAATTCTGAGGGACGGAGTCGATGGGGAAAGGTTTTGTCTGGAGTTCCGGATACGATTCGTCATGGCAATTTCCTCAACCCGCCAGGCTCTGTGAATAAATCTCAAACAGGTGTTCCCTATGTCATTAAGAGTCATCTCCGGGCAATATCGTCGAAGACTACTAAAAACACCCTCGGATGATTCGACTCGCCCCTATACCGACCGCGTGCGGCAGATGGTATTTGATCGACTAAGCCACTTGATTCCAAATGCCCGCGTGGCTGATGTTTTTGCTGGTGTGGGAACGATGGGGATGGAATCACTTAGCCGCGGTGCTCAATCCTGCGTTTTCTACGAGCAGAATCCCGAGATTCATTCACTTCTTGTCTCCAATGTTCACACGATTGCGCCGGAAGCACGAACGATTTGTTGGAAAACGGATGTCCGACGAACGTCTTTTCGGCCTCACGGCGGTGACGATTGTCTGCCGTATTCCCTGATTTTCTTCGATCCGCCGTACCGAACGGCAGATGAAATTTCGCACGGAAAACCTCTGGCTGCCAGCATTAAACGACTTGGCCGTGAAACAATTTCAGCTCCCGATGCCGTAATGGTTCTGCGCACACCGGAGCATTTCGAAACACCAGAGGTGCCGCTTTGGAAGGTTCATGATTGCTGGGAACTATCGTCCATGATGATATGGATCATGACAAAGCCGGGGGCTTTCGCTGAGGACAGCGAGGATGAGATTGAGGAAAACGATGAGTCTTCACAACCCGCGGACGACTCCACGGAATTGCAGGATGGCTGAGTGAATCGCCATGCCGCGACGAGAGCTGTTGAGTGAAAACGACGCTTCAAATGCCACGACGCACGTTCGTGGCATTTTGGCGAAATTTCAACATCCCTCTATCATGCCCACTTCATGAATCAGCCAGTCCGTCAGTCCGTCAGTCGACTCTTACGTGATACCCATGGGAAGTCGAGTTCTTTCAGATTCTTCGTAAGGAACTCAGTGATGTCTTTCGTCGTGACGTCGGCAAACTTTCCCTCCAGGAATCGTTCCGAGCGGACTTCGCCAGACACTAGAGTCTGCTTGCGAAATTCCTTATACGCTTCGTCTTTTGCGTCGACGGCTTTGAAGAACTTTTCCGCATGGCGGTAATCGTCTTTGTTATCTTTCGATGCAACCACATGAACCGCAATTGGGAGCGGCTTGACTGACTTCAGGATGGATGTGAAATTGATTCCCTTAACACTCGTTGAGGGGCTGTAGGCGATCAGTGCTCTGACATCCTGACCTTTCGGCGTTCTGAGGGCAATTGTTGGTGCATCCGGATAGGGTGTTTTGCTCCAGTCGGCAACAGCGAATGCCGCTGCAACCATAGAACTGGATCCCATAGAAACAATGCCAATTTTTCTGATGTTAAGTTTTTCGGCAGTGTGCTGCGTCATCAGGAATATCTTCACGGCTTCCAGATCCACCGCCGCCATCAGGGCATAATCGTCGGCGTTCATCTTGGGGGCTGTTGTTTCTTTGCCATCCGCGGCCGTCAGGATGCTGTCTCCATGTTTTCTCAGGTCTACCGTGACGACAGCAAAGCCACTTTTCTGAAGTGAGAGGGCAGTTGATTGCCAGATTTGGCGGTTTCTGGCGTCCGTCTTATCGGAGCCTTCTGTGCTTGTAAGAAGTATAACGACCGATGATTCTTTACCTGCGGGCGACTCGAAGTAGGTGATATGAATGGGCCATCCGGCTGCCGAAAGAATCAGATCCTCGCCTTTGCTCTTCGTGTCAGTGGCACCGCTTGCTGTTTTTTGCTGTGCAAACGCTGGTTCATCGAGCCACAAGCCCAATGTAAGGCATGCGAGGACAAGTGTAGAGAATCGTAATACAGGCATGAGTTGAACTCCTCGGACAGCGCTGTCGCTGCAGGCTGGAAAGGCATACACAGAAGAACATCACGATTTTCGCGCCCAGGAACGCAGGGTCAAGTCTGAACCATGCTTCAGTCATAAATACTGACAATGAAGCCCGGGGAGGCGTCAAGGACGAATGCTGACTGACTATTTTTGCGATATCACCAACTCCGAATTTGAGTCGTGCGCAATGGGCTCTGGCTTTGCGGCGACAAAGTCAGCCCCTATCATCCCCGCTGTGCAGTCTCGCCATTCGATCGGGATGGACAGCGTGATTCGGAATTACGCGTCCTTCCTGCACGTCAACTGCGAGAATCCTGCCACCTCGCCGTATTATTTTCTGCGAGGCATTCCGAGGGGAGGTTTTCTCCTGGTCGGTCAGAATGTTAATGTTGTTGTCAACGTCATGTCATAAAAAGGCTGGGTACGATGGGTTTGTTTACGGGCAAAAAAGGCATTGTTCTGGGGATTGCGAATGAGCGATCAATCGCGTGGTCGATAACCGAATTTTTGCATCAGGAAGATGCTGAGATCGGCTTTACACACTTGCCCGATACCGGAGATCGCCCAAAGAATCACAACAAGGTTGCCAAGCTGGTTGAACCAATCGGGGCAAAGTTCCTGATGCCAATGGATGTTTGCAACGACGAACATATTGCTGCAGTCATTGCGAAGGCTGTAGAAACCTTCGGCAAGATCGACTTCATTTTGCACAGTATTGCCTTCGCTCCGCCGGCTGATTTGACAGGACCCACATGGGCCTGCAGCCGAAGTGGTTACAAGACCGCTATGGAAATCAGTGCCTACAGTTTGTTGGCTGTAGCAGGTGCGGCAAAGAAGCAGGATGCTCTCAGCAGTGATTCCAGCATTCTCACTCTGTCATATTATGGCGGCGAAGAAGTTGTGCCGGGTTATAACCTGATGGGTATCTGCAAGGCCGCTCTGGAATGCGGTGTTAAATACCTCGCCAGCGAACTCGGCCCATCCGGAACTCGCGTTAACGCGATCAGCGCAGGTCCGTTGCGAACAGTCAGCTCCAGCGGAGTCGGCGACTTCGATAAAATGCAGATTGTTAATCGAGCAATTTCTCCTTTGCGTCGCAATCTTGACGTGGAAGAAGTTGGCAGCATGGGAATGGTGATGCTCAGCAAGCTGTCCAGCGGAATGACTGGCGAGATCGTTCATGTGGATTGCGGTTTCAATATCATGGGAGCTCCTCCCGCAGACTTTCTCGAAACGGCAGCCAAAATGGGTTGATCCTGTTTCAGGTGTTGCGTTCTGTTGATTACGAACTCTGAAAGCCCGGCTTTCGACAAAAGGCCGGGCTTTCTTTTTCCTGGCGAGCAGGATTGCTCGTTTTCCTTATTCCCTCTTCAGTCCATCGTTTCCGCTATGACATCCCGAACACGCATCGGAATTGCTGTTGTTGAATCCGCCGGGCGAATCCTGGTCGGCCGGCGGGCTGAGGGGGTTCCATTGGCCGGACTTGCAGAATTCCCAGGCGGAAAATGCGAAGCCGACGAAACACCTCGATCGTGCGCGGTTCGCGAATGTCGAGAAGAAACGGGTCTGCTTATCGTGCCCAGGGAACACCTGGCGACCGTTGAGCACAGCTATGCTCATGGCGATGTTGAGCTGCACTTTTGGCGATGTGGGTTGAGTCCTGGTCTGCCCGATCAGGCAACTGCGACAAGTCCGTTTCGCTGGGTGACCTTCGAGGAACTTGCCACTCTGGATTTCCCGGAAGCCAATAAGACTGTGTTGGCCCAGTTACTCACAGAGTGATTATTTCAAAGCGATTGCACTGAATTCGCAAGTAGCGATTCGACAGCAGTGCGAGTGGGCATCGATGGTTGAGCGCCTGGTTGGGATGCTGCAATTGCGCCCGCTGCACAGGCGAAACGCACAGCATCAAATGGCTGGCGTTTTTTCGCGATCGCAATTCCAAGCGCAGCAGCAAATGCATCGCCCGCAGCAGTGGAATCGATGGTCTGCACTGCAAATGGCGGAATCTTTTGGCAAAGTGTGCCATCACAAACCACAGCGCCTTGAGAGCCCAGAGTGACAATGCTTAACGGAATTCCCATCTCGCAAATTCGCTGGGCGGCCACCATAGCGTCCGAGATTGAATGGACCGGAAGGCCGCTCAATGCGCCCGCCTCGGTTTCGTTCGGGCATGTGATGTCGACCTGAAGTATTTCCCTGGGCACTTCGGCGCAGGCCGGGGCCGGGTCAAGGATAATTTTCAAGCCATGCTGACGTGCCAGCGTAATGGCTTGCTGAATTGCGGGAAGAGGAATCTCGAACTGCAGCAGCAGGACATCCGCGTTCTCAAAGATCGCCTTCGCGGCAAGCACGTCGTCTGGCGTTACGAGACCGTTGGCTCCCGGTATGACTGCGATCGAATTCTGGCCGCTGTCTTCGACTCCGATCACAGCAAGTCCGCTTGATGTGTTGCGTGTGACTGTGACGTGTTGAACGTTGATCTGTTCCTGCACGAGTCCATTGATCAAGAGTGTTCCAAAGCCATCATCGCCAACGCGGCCAACCATCGATACGTCCGCGCCGAGCCTTGCTGCAGCGACAGCCTGATTGGCTCCTTTTCCGCCGGGAATCTGGCGAAAGCTATGGCCGGAGATCGTTTCGCCGGGACGTGGAAGTTGATGAGTTCGGTAGACCAGGTCCATGTTGATCGAACCGACGACAATGATTCGTGGACGACGCATGGGATTCTCCGGGACTTCCTGAATCTGATGAATGCAACTTCGCATCAATTCAGGCGCTAATGAGGAGGCTCGCTCGACAGTTGCACCAGTGCTTCGGTAACTCGGAGTTGCTGTTCGGGCGTCGCTGTCAGGAAGCGATGCAGTCCGTTTTCTGAAGCCGCAAAAGTCGTGAAGCCTTTGTCGTCAACAGTTACGGAACCCTTGTCTGACAATCCAAAGTACCCTCGATCCGGAAGTACGCCATACAGGACGCTGGTCAGATCCCATGTTGGACGATTGTGGGGCGGTGGTTCATACAGGACATACGCTTCCTTTAACGGATGCTGTGGAACGTACTGATAATCGTTCTCGATACTGCTGGCCGGATACGGGATTGCCAATCCAATTTCGAAGCCGCTAAAAACGATCGGTGTGGGCCATTCCATCACCAGCGTTTTCGCCGATGCAATATCTTCGGTCACATTGTATTCGGGATGTGGCTGCCCGTTGATCGGTGTAAATGCTCCGGCCATCGCGGAGACAAGCCGAACTTTCTTCGAGGCCAACTCTCGTCCGCTCATCGAGCTGATTTCGTCGGGAGGTGACTTCAGCAAATTGGCAAGATTCGTAGAGAACCCGACCTGAATAATGACGACACTTCCATCCATCTGAGCCGCCAGAACCTGGCGAAGCACTCTCACTGCATCGGGCGCGTCTTTTCCCGAACGAAGATCGTGAGGATAGCGATCTTTGTCGCCGTCCTTTTCATTTACCAATCCCGTAAAGCGACTCTGTTGAGGTGTTATGCCGCTGTGGCAGACTCCGACAGGGATGTCACCACGACCGTAGAAGGTGTTAATCGCATCCGCAAACGGAGCACACTGGTCGTGATCCTTTGTGATTGTCACCGCGAGAAGTTTGCAAAGCCCCCTGCTCTCCAGAGAGTGAATGACGCCCATGGCCAACACATCATCGCAGTCGTTGCCGATGTCTGTGTCGAAGATCAGCGGCACAGGTGCCTTCGCAGGCTGCTGTGCGAAAAGCGATGTCAAACCTGGGACAACAGCGACCAGAAATGCAACGGCCCTAAAGATCATCTTGAATCCCTGCACATCAAATTCGGTGGCATCAAACGCGGATCTATTCTCGTCTGACACTCTACCAAGCTGACGAACGAACATCACGGACTCGCGAGGGATTTTTAGGCACAACGGCCTCAGTTGTCGCGTTCGGCCTTGCGGTCTTCCCAGTCGTCGATCGTACAGATCACTTCGCGTGCCTGTGCTCCGTTGTAGTCGCCAACGACGCCGTCTTCCGCCATGTAGTCGATCATGCGAGCCGCACGGCCATAGCCAATTCCCAATGCTCGCTGCAGCAGAGACACGCTGCCTCGACCTTCACGGATTACCACTTCCACCGCCTGATCGTACAAATCGTCGTGAATACGAGTTCCGCCATCGCTCGAACTGCCGTTTGCAGCGGATGCTGTTGCGGCAGCCGTAAGTTTCGTAAGTTCCGGACTGTATTCAGGCTCCACGTCACTGAAGAAGTCGATCACCGCGTTAATTTCTTCATCGCTGACATACGTTCCCTGGGCACGAGTCAAATAACTGGTCGACGGGGCCAGGTACAACATGTCGCCACTGCCCAGCAGTCGTTCGGCTCCACCTTCATCCAGTACCACACGGCTGTCCATTTTGCTGGCGACCTGGAACGATATGCGAGCCGGCAGGTTTGATTTGATCAGGCCCGTAATCACGTCGACGGTCGGTTTTTGAGTCGCAAGGACAAGGTGAATCCCGACAGCTCGAGACTTCTGAGCCAGTCGGATGATATGAGCTTCGACTTCCTTTCCAGAAGTCATCATCAAGTCGGCCATTTCGTCCGCGATGATCACAATGAACGGCATTCGATCGGGAATCTCGGCCGCATCCGGATCGGATTCCTTCAGTCCCAGTCGTTCGAGCACTTCGGGCTTACCGAGCTTGTTGTAACTGTCAAGATGTCGAACACCAACACGAGCCAGCAGGTCGTATCGTTCTTCCATCTTGTCAACAGCCCAGGCCAGCACGGCTTCTGCCTTCTTCATGTCCGTAATGACGGGATGCATGAGGTGCGGAATCTTTTTGTACGGACTGAGTTCAACCATTTTCGGGTCGATCATCAGCATGCGCACTTCATCTGGCGTACGAGTCATGAGCAGTGAAAGGATAAGCGTATTCAAACAGACGCTCTTGCCCGTACCCGTTCGGCCGGCAATCAGCAGGTGAGGCATCTTCGCCATGTCGACGACAAGCGGCCGGCCGCTCACGTCTTTCCCGAGGAACAGAGGCAGACGCAGTTCGTCCCATGTGGAACGCGAAACCTGCAGCAGTTCCCGCATACGGACCATGATTTGTTTGTCGTTCGGCACTTCCACGCCGACCGTGTTTTTCCCCGGAATCGGCGCGACAACTCGCACGGACGGAACTCGCAACGCGATCGCGAGGTCATCTTCCAGAGCAGTCACTTTATTCAGACGCAGCCCTCGCTCAAGCTCTAGTTCGAACTGAGTCACGACCGGGCCAGTATCAATTTCGGCCACTTTCACGTTCAGGCCGAATTCTTCAAAGGCCTGTTCCAATGTTGTCGCTGCTACGCGAGCCTTCTTTGCCAGAAGTTCGTACGGAAACTCTTCAGACTCCTTCAGCAGAGTGATATCAGGCAGCGAAAAGCCGCGACGTTCCATGATCGCCAGTCCATCCGGATTGTGGACCGACAATGGTACCGGAGGATTGATTCGAATCGAACGTCCGTCGACCTGCGCAGGCTCTGGTTCTGGTTCCGCGTCGACAACTGCCGGTGATGAAAATGGCACCGTCGCAGGTTGCTCGATTGTCACTTTACCTGGCCTGACGGTGTCCTTCTGCAAGCTCGGCTTCAGGGCGACAGGATTCCGTCGGAACATTGCTCCTGCGCTGCGAATCGCACTGGCTGGCAGTGCGGCAACGCGTAACGCGGGCTGTAGAATGTCGGAAAGCGGAGTCAACAGGACTCCGGCCGCCACAAGGCTGCTGGCGAAGATCATAATGCCCACCGCGGAGAATTTCTTCTGCAGCAGCAAGCCACTCCATGCACCGATCTGACCGCCGCTTCCATAAGTTGAACCGGACGAAATTCCAGGTGCGAACAAATGAAGCAACGCACAGGAAGAGATGACCAGAAGCGTGATGCCAATGAGTGTTGGGACGGTGCGGCGAGCCTGCTCGCGGGAGAAAAGCTTCAGATCCCACGAAATGAGTGTGGCCAGAACAATCCAAACGCCGAATCCCAACAACTGTCGTGAATAGAATGCAACCGCTGCTCCGACTTCGCCACAAATATTGGTCGGAGCTTGCCGAGCCGGGAACACCAAAGTCGATGGCGGATCGGCCGGGTCGTAACTGAGGAAACTCAAGCCAACAAACACGACCAGGGCCAGCAGCCCCAGCGCGAGTAAGTCGGTTTTGAGTCGTTCGGTATCCACAGTGACATCCACCTGATTTCATTCACCGGCATCCCGCAGTGCGCGACGCCATAAGCGGAAACATGCAACATGCTGCTCCGTTAGTTCGTTCTGTTTTCTGCTGACGGTTTTCTGTCGCCAGTTACAGTTCGTTAGGTCCGTTGAGACGCAGTACCTTTTGGCTCCCTGCAGAATCCAGCCTCGCCCGAGTTGTCGTTTGAAGCTCGCACGACGGTTTTCAAACATCAGCTTTTTGTCGCGCAGGGCCGTTCTTGAATCTCATGCCTCCGGCAACACTACCACCTCAACTTTGGTCGGCTGTTGTAAAATCTCTGGCGACGTTGCGAAAAGTCACCACGCAGGCACGACCTGACGCCTGTAGCAGTCAACGAATCCCTTCCGAAAATCCGCCTGCGTCAGCCGGGTGGACTTAACGGTGGTAGCGGGTTCGAATCAACACCGATCTGGAAATCAGAAGAAATCACGGCTTGACATTCAAGACATGTTCCTGACCCACTGATCCGTGGTGAGAGTCGTTCATCCTCGGTTGATGGATGTTCAAAAGCGGACAATGATCAGCAAATACGATTGTGCCAGTTGTAATGATTCAACAGGAACCCAGAATTTGCGGGATCGTTCTGCGACTTTATTCGCTCAGACTTTGAACAACGCGCTGAGGCCGTTGTGCTCATGTGCGACTCTGGCCACATGTGTGCGAAATTGTGGTTTCCTTGATTGGAGGCTCGTCAAGATGGCGACACTCGCACGCGTCGGAATTGACATCTGCGGCTGCAATGGCGAGCAATTTCAGAGTGTCAGTGTGTCGATTCGATCTGCCATGCGTTTGCGGTACGAAACATGCCTGAATCAAAGAGAGTGGCAATCCTTGCTGATGCCGGGATTTTCAAGCGGCGAGCGATCGTCTCGGATATCGAAATCCAGACACGATCTGGGCGCACACATTTTCTGGGAGCGAATACCGATGGCAAATCAAGTGGGTATCTGGATCGATCATCGTGAGGCAGTTTTGGTGAAGCTGTCCGAAAGTGGTGATGAAACCGTTTGCGTGGATTCAGAGTTTGAAAGTCAGCCGCGTCGGGACAGCGATCATCCGTCTGGAAAATTTGAAGCGTTGCAGGTTGCGTCTGACAGCACTCGCGAACGAAGAAAAATTGACGATCTGAATCACTTTTATGATGACGTCATTTCACATCTTGATCAGGCCAGGTCGCTTTACATCTTCGGACCTGGTGAAGCCAAAGTTGAGCTCCGAAAAAGAGTGGACAGCAAATATCCGGCTGTCGAAAAATGCGAGATTGAAACAACGGACTCCATGACAAAGCCGCAGATCGTAGCGAAAGTGTCAGCGCATTTCCGATTGAAAAAATAGGCAGGAGCAATCAGCTCTTGTCCATACTTCCCAGCGTCATTTTCACCTGCTGCTCCACCATCGTGCGGTATTTTCCACCGAGTGCCATCAGTTCGGAATGTGTACCGGTTTGCAGGATGCGGCCGCCTTCAACGACGACGATCAAATCCGCCCCGGCGATTGTGCTCAGGCGGTGAGCGATGACAAAACTGGTGCGGCCCTTCATGAGCCGTCCAAGACTTTGTTGGATGAGTTGCTCGCTTTCTGTATCAAGATTGCTGGTTGCTTCGTCAAGAATCAGAAGTTTCGGATCTGCCAGAACAGCGCGAGCGATCGCAAGACGCTGACGCTGACCGCCGCTGAGTCGCACGCCTCGCTCACCAATCAGCGTGTTCATGCCTTCGGGCAACTTGTTGATGAATTCTGAAGCGTTCGCGATCTCCGCAGCATTTGCAATTTCATTCGAAGTGGCATGCTTGCGGGAGTAGGCGATGTTCTGGCCAATCGTTCCGTCGAACAGGAAGACATCCTGTTCAACGACACCCAGCAACGCGCGGAACGACTCCACGTCGTAGTCACGCAGGTCGCGACCATCAAGCGTGACGCAGCCGGTTGTCGGATCATAAAATCGCGCGACAAGATTGCAGATCGTTGTTTTCCCAGCTCCGCTTGGTCCGACGAGTGCCACGGTTTGACCGGCCCTCACCGATAGCTGAATATTCGATAGCGCTGGCGTCTGCGTTCCGGGATAGAGGAACGTAACATCGTCGAATGACATGTTGCCTGAGACTCGTTCTTTGCTGGCTCGCAGACTGTCTGGTGTTGATTCCATCTCGCGCGGTTCGGCAAGCAGGTCCAGAATTCGATCCAGCCCGCTGAGACTATTTTGGAACTGTGTAGCGCTTGATGCCAATGCGGCCAAAGGCTCCAGCAACATCAGCAGATAAACGAGAAACATCATCAAATCACCGACAGTCATATGGCCGTTGATGACTCGCCATCCGCCATAAAACAACAACCCTGCGCTCGCAATCGGGATCAACGCTTCCCACACCATTTCGACGGCTCGCATCCACCACCAGGCATAAAGTTCCTGGCGAGCCATCATGTTGTTTTCTTCGGTGAACCGAGCGGACTCCCGCTTCTGTCGACTGAATGCGCGGACGATTCGCATTCCGGCGAAAGATTCTGCGGCGCCGGCATCGATAAATTCTCGCTGCTTGCGAATCGCACGAAACTGAGGTCGGATGCTGTTGATCCAGGCGCGATGCGTGATGAACACAGTCGGAAGCAGGACAAGAGCTCCGACAAGAAGAGTCCAGTCGACCCAGGCGAGAATGGCGAAGCTGCCGATCAACTGAATGACGGCCCTCCAGGGGTTGTACAGCATCCCGAAGACCAACTCTCCGACGCTGCCGCCGTCTTCGCGCAGAACGGAGGCGACACCACCAGATCGCAGTTCGTGAATTCGGTGCAATGGCAAGCGGACCGCGTGTTCAAACACTTTGCGCCGCACTTCCAGCTGAATCTTTTTGGACGTCTTGGTTGCATCCCATCGGCCCCAGATATGAATCACAATTTTCAGAAGAGAGATTGTGACAACAACGCCGACTGCCGCCGACAGAAGTCGCATCGGACTGTTGATGGACGGAAACAGCCGAATCATCCACGGCGGAAGCGGAACGCCGTTGAGAACGTAGTCGACAATAAACTTTGTACCGGCAGGAGGCAGCAGCCCGAGCAATGTCGACAATGTTACGGACAACAGCGTGAGGCTGATCTGCCAGCGGTAGGGACGCAGCAGGCCGAAGAATTCTTTGATCAGTTGCCAGGATGTTCGAACGCGATCTTTCGCTGCTCGGGATTCTCCGGTCGAATGAATACTGCCTTTGGGGAGCAGTTTCTCTTTTACCTTTAGGCGATACGCTTCAAAACGTTGCCGACTTCCGATCGTTGGTGATTGGCTTTCCCTGGGAGGAGTGAGCCCCGGCTCGGTCGGCGGATCGTTCTTCGCCTGGTTGCTGTGACTCTGGGAATGCGGCTGATTTGAGTGGTTGTGTTTCGATGAGATCATGGCGAATTGTAAGCCACGGGCGGATTCGGTCGAGTGTTGTCGGACCGATTCCGGGAACTCGGGCGACGTCGTCGATCGTGCGAAACGGTCCGTTGAGTTTTCGGTCGGCCACGATTCGGTGTGCGAGTGATTGCCCGATCCCCTCCATTTGCAGCCACTCTATCCAGGTCGCACTGTTGATTTCGATGCGAAATTGCCTGTGGAATGCCTCGCCGCGCTGAAGAGTGAGCGGCTCCGGGCGTTGACCGGCGATCAGAATCCACTCCAGCACCAAAGCGGCAAGTAGGATTCCTGTCGCAATTCTCAGAACTTTGCGATGTTGAGGCTGAAAATCAAGGAGGACTGAGCTGGCTGGGCGATTGTCGTCCTGGCCTTTACTCTGGTTCGCAGTTGGTTCGAATTCGGAATCCTGTTGCGGCGACGCAGAGTCAGATTTGCGATCCGGCGTTTCCGAATCGTTGTCGCCAGGTGCGGTGAAGCTCTCCGTCAGCCGAGGAGCATCAGCGTTGTTTTCAGGCTTTTTCTCTGGAATTTCCATCGAATCACCCAGCACGATTTTTCCACGCGAGGAATTCGCATGTTCATCACCTAATAAGAGTGATGTTGAAGGCTTAGTCCGTCAAGGTCTGCTTCCATATTTTTGGAAGCAAGACGTTTCGCAGAACAGGAATCCTCGCAATCTTTTCACGAAACGGTCGTTCAGTTCTTCTTGCGTGTCTATGATCATGAACTTTCCTGCTCGCCACGGCGACCAGACTTAATTTTCCCGGTGACCGTTTTGATTTGAAGGACTCTGAGATCCATGTCTGACCCGTCTCGCGCTACTTTGGAGACATTTGAGAATCCGTTTCCTCAGCGAAATTTCGTGATTGAAACGGTGGCTCCCGAATTTACCTCGGTTTGCCCAAAGACCGGACACCCTGACTTTGGCACTTTGACGATCACCTACATCGCCGACAAAGTCTGCTACGAACTAAAATCGTTGAAGCTGTATCTGCAGGAATACCGCAATCATGGGGCATTCTACGAACGTGTGACCAACATGATTCTGGATGACCTGGTTGCCGTAACTCAGCCGCGCTGGATGAAAATTGAAGCGGCTTTCACACCACGCGGCGGAATTCGCACGACCGTGATCGTGGAACACGGCCATCGGCCGAACTAAGAAAAATTGGTCGTGCTTTTCTAATCGCGGTCACGATTGATTTGTGGTTCACCGCGAAATTCAGTGCGAGTTGAATTTTATCTGTAGATGCATGCGATTCATCCTGAAGGGATGCCAGAAGCCTCGAATCTGGCACCCTTGTCAGGGTTCAAACGCTACCTGGGAAACGTCCCGGTGGTGGCGCTGCGCTTACCATCGGCTAATTTCTGAAATCGTTTCACGGTAAGTTGCACGAAACGCCGCCGGCACCATAGGCGAAGCACTTACTTTCAACCTCGTAATACTCGCGCACTTCATTTCGCGCAGCACCAACATTTGCTGACGTGACGCGTTATGTCGAACGGAATCCAGTGCGGGCGAATTTCGTGGGCCTCGCGAAGGAATGGCAGTGGAGTTCCGTTGCTGTTTGGCGAAGTCCGTCTGGTGATTCCCACTGGCTGGCGATTCGCGATGCTCCATCTCTGCCGCGAAACAGGCGTTCGTGGGTGAACAAAGTTGCGACTGAGGCGGAGTTCCAGTCCGTCCGGAACACTGTAACACGTGGACCAGAGGATGATGTCTGATCTTTTTGTCTCCTCCGTTACTTCTGTGGCGTGGTGTGTTCAGATGGGGACGCCTTCGCGTCTTTTTCAAGGAACTCACCAAACTCGTCGAGCAGATTCTTTTCGTTCGACCACCTGGGCGGATACTCGAACGAATAACCAAGTGGCAGTTCAACGTCGAATACTCTGTCGCCGCGTTTTACGCGAAGCGGAAGAATGGTTCCGGCCTTGGTCTGACGGTCATGGATCTCCATCATCGAAAGATCTTTGGGTTCTTTTCCATCAAACAGCAGGATCTGATCCTCAACCTGAAGTACACTCTTTGAGGCTGCACTGTCTGGCTGTGTTCCAAGCAGAGTCAGCACATTCGTGTCCAGAAAGCCCAGAGCCAAACCACATGCGTCAGGGGGAACTCGTTTCGGCCAGTCATCCGAATGCGGTGTCAGCCACATTTCGTTGTACGGAAAATCCAGCACCAGATCGAAATGCGACAAACAGCCCATACCGATCGCGTCGAAGTTCGCTTCATGAACCTCCACATCCCGAAACTCGAAACCAGAAATCGTCACCGATTTCAGAATATAAGTCTGAACCTCTCGAATGTCCGCTGCAGTTGAGATGGTCACTTTATTGGCTGGAATAGCATTTCCTAATCGTTGTTGAAACCTGATGGTGGAAGACTTCATCAGCATGAAGTTTCTGCATCCGGTATCGACTATTACGGGCGTTTGGTCCAAAGCGGCTGTTGTAATAGGAACTCGAAATGCTTTCCGACCGTATCGCTGCAGCTTGATTTTTATCGCGTTAGGGTTGGGCTGCCACGGTGACAAGGCCAGCGCGCATATTAGGCTAATTTGGCAAGCTAGGGGGTTGCGCTTTTGTGAGGTTTTGAGTACACCTCCGCAGCATACGAAATGTCATCGCATGCTATGGAGAGAAGACTGTGTCACGATCAGATATCAATATTGGGCTCAGCGAAGTTATTTGTCACTTTGAGAAGCTCGAAGATCCTCGCTCATCCGTCAATCGGCACCATCCTTTGCCGAGTGTTCTGACGATCTCTTTGATGGGAGTCCTTGCTGGGTCGGATGGACCGACAGCCATTTCCAGATGGGCTGTTGCCAAGAAAGACCTGCTGGTTCAGGCGCTCGACCTGCCCCATGGCATTCCTTCGCGGGACGTGATTCGACGAGTCCTGTCAGCCCTGAAAGTCGATGCGTTTCAATCATGCTTTGCCTGCTGGCTGAACTCGCTGCGTGATGCCGCGAAAGAGAAGGCCGGTGTTAAGGCAGAGTTAAAAGATCATGTGGCGATTGATGGCAAGACGATGAAGGGCAGCCAAAATCGTGCGAAGGGACTTGGCCCCATGCATATGGTTAGTGCCTGGTTATCAGAGTTCGGACTAACGCTGGCTCAGGTTGCGACGGACGTAAAATCCAATGAAATCACAGCGATTCCAGAGCTTTTGAAACTTATCGACCTTGATGGATCCATCATTACCATTGATGCAATGGGGACTCAGGTTGCGATCGCCGAACAGATCGTTGAAGGCAAGGGGGATTATATTCTGGCGTTGAAGGCGAATCAGGACGGACTCTTTCAGCAGGTTATAAATTGTGTCGAAGAGAACATCAGCGATGACTTTGCACGTCTTCCTTCGGAGCGTCTTGAAGAATCATCGAAGCAGGCACATGGTCGCACCGACTCGCGAACGTACCTGCAGTTTGAAGTGCCCAATGCGTTCACCAGCACGTCTCGGTGGAAAGGTCTGAAGACGATCGGTGTGGTTGTGTATAAGAGTCTCATCAAGGGCGAAGAGCGAATCGACATCCGATATTTCATCAGCAGTCTTCCTCTTGGAATCGAACAGTTTTCCAAGGCTGTTCGCAGGCATTGGGGAATTGAAACAACATGTCACTGGAGTCTGGATGTGACTTATGGAGAAGACGGCTTAAGAACTCGCCAACGTACAATCGCGGAGAATTTAGCATGGCTCCGACGCTTCACATTATCTCTGCTGAAGCAACATCCTGGCAAAGACAGCCTCGCCATGAAACGCAGAATCTGCGGCTGGAGCGACGACTTCCTGATGGAAGTCCTTGGTATCAAAGGGCCTTAAGTGTGCGCTGGCCTTGACTCCAGTGCCCAAGGAGTCCAGCAGGAACTAAGTACAATTGCTGCCAAAGATAAAGACTGTATGAGAGCGAACCAAACCATTTGGCAGTGCTGGAATTCAGAAGTTTACCGGCGATGCATGACGGATGTCTGCTAAACCAGAGAACGGCATGTAATACTACAAGGGAATTCAGGGAAGGTGCTAAAAGTAGGTTGTAGCCGCCACCTAACGTTTTTGAAGCAAGTGGGGAGAGGAAGCATAAAAAGAGGAAATCGCCTACTACAAAAACCAGTGTATCGACATCACTCCAATATTTCTCAAACTTTTCGCGGTGCGCACACAGACCAGCCAGTGAACCAAGAATCAAGGAATCTGCCGCCCACGGCAGCATAATTCCAGTATGCCCTCTCCAACCCGGTAGCAAGAAATGCGTTGCAACCCTAAGAACCGGAGACAGAATAAGAACAAGGATCGCTAGCCACCGTGACCGCCTCAACCCCAAAACGAGGATTGCAAGTGGCCAAAGCAGATAATACTGCTGCTCTAAAGCGAGTGTCCAAGTGTGTCCGAGATACCAGCTCGAGCTAGAAAATGCTTCGTTTGCCGCAGCTGGGTTCCATGAAATACTAAGAATTCGATAGTTGAAGAGGTGGACAGAAGCGAGGAAAACGTCGAGAAAGCTGTGCCGAACGACACCAATCGCTACGAGCACTCCCACAACTCCTACGAATGCGTAGAATGCCGGAAAGATTCGTAAAGCGCGTCGCACATAAAATTTAATAATGTTAAATGCACTCGTACTTTCCAGCTCACTTCTTATCAACCGTGTAATAAGATAACCGCTCAATACAAAAAAGATGGTGACACCAGTATGTCCTTTGTCAAACCAACCAACAATCGCATTAGGCTGAATGCCTGCCCAAGCGTAGAAGCTGGGTAGGCCGTGACCAAAAACAACAAGCAGAATGGCAATTGCGCGTAGGCCGTCAAGGCTTGGGATACGTGGAAGAATCTTGTTGTTGAGCTCCTGCGTGATCATCGTTTTTCTCGTTTTGGAAACAAAAACAGACATTTCCGTATGTTCGAGTGCTCATTATAACTAGTGTCATGCCACTACGTCGACGTGATCCACGTCATAGCGGCCGAGGGTTCGCGGGATGTTGGTACAAGCACTTTGACCGAGCTGAAACCGGACTTGCGGTGTGAATCTGGCGATCGACTTCGGCAAAGACCGATCGATTTGATCGTGCACCTGAATTGATACGTTGAGCGGCATGGAACGAACTGTAACCAGATTCGTCAGAATTCGGACGCTACCTGACGGGCGGATTCTGAAATTGTCGGGAAAAGTCAGGGGGCGTGAACTGGTATAGGAAAAGGTCCCTGAGACTCAGTAAAGAGCGGTTTACCACAACTGCCTTTCACGGAGGACTC
>JBGSVD010000027.1:0-44533 GCA_041753135.1 Planctomycetaceae bacterium | reverse complement strand
TGGCGACGCTCCTGGAGAAAATTTGATGGAAATAGTCATCGGATACGGCATGCCTGAATTACCTGAAGTTGAAACAATGGTGCGAGGGATCCGCGGCGAATGTGAGGGCCGGTTGATTGATCGCCTGGAGTTCGTGCGAATTCAACGCAAGCCGTTTCCAGTTTCTCCGGATCGCGCGACTCTGATCCGTAAAGTGAAGAATTGTCGTATCGCAGCCGTCAGTCGACTGGCCAAACGGATCCTTCTGGAGCTGGATTCTCAGCATGTGCTGGTCGTCGAGCCGCGGATGACGGGCTTGTTGCTGATATCTGAACCGCCGACTACGGAACATCGTCGCCTGGTGTGGCACTTTGGGCCGGAAGCGGGAAAAACTCCGCAATTGGAATTTTGGGATCGCCGAGGACTGGGGACGGTCTCACTAATGAATTCGCAGGAATTGCAGAACCTGCGTTCTCGCCTTGGGCCTGATGCGCTTGTGATGACGGCAGCGGATTGGCACGAGCGTCTCAGCGCCACCGTTCGCGAGATCAAGGTGGCTTTGCTGGATCAGACTCTGGTCGCGGGCATCGGTAATCTTTATGCCAGCGAAATTCTTCACATGGCCGGGATCTCTCCGCTTCGCAGTGCTGCATCGCTGACGAAAATGCAAATCCGGAAACTCAGCGAAGCAACAAATCACATCCTGTTACAGGCGATCCACTACGAAGGATCGACGTTGAATGACGGCACCTACCGAAATGCGCTCAATAAGGATGGCAGCTACCAGAATCAGCACCGCGTCTATCAACGAGCAGGCGAAACCTGTTTGAGCTGTCGGAAGAGCTGCATTCAGAGAATCGTGCAGGCTCAGCGTGCAACGTTCTACTGTTCGCATTGTCAAAAGTAATGCCCGGCTCGATAGGAGCGGCAATCCAGGATGCGTTTAAGGCGAAGAGAACGACGGGCGACGTCTTACCAGACGTCTTCGATGCTTCCCGTCTGAGCGTGAACCAGTCGACCTGGTTCCGTCCACTCTGGAGCGTTTTGCAGAATTCTCAGCCAGACGCCGAATCCTCGTGCAATGCCTTCGAAGGACAGGTGATTGCCGAGTTCATCGTTTTCCGCAATCTTTTCCGCCTGCCAATAGATCGCGGGCGGTGAATCAAAGGCAGAGCAGACCGCAGTGATATCAATCTGCAGTCCGGTCGGGACGTGCTTTCCGTCGGCCGGGCCGCCACAGACTTCCGTTCGGGAAACGAACAGAGAAACTTCCCAGATATCTGATTCAGCCTCGTGGAAAAAGTGGCAGCCGACCGGAGCGGTGACGTGGCGGTCAATGACGCCGCGGACCGCATCATTGACAAACCATCGCAGCCAGGCTGGAGGATTCTGCTTGTTTTCTGGGGAGGGTTTCATCTAGCAGGGTAGAATTAAGTCTGACATGTTAATCAGAGCAATAGCAGTGTGGTTCACCTGGAGACATGTTCGCATTCTTCGTGATGAACACTCCTAAGCAAACGTTGCGCCAGTGGTGTCGTGTAACTGGTTCAATACGATTGATGCAGGGATTTTCTGTGACGATTTATCACGGGCGTTGCCGTTTCCTCTATTCTGTAAAGTTTGGTTTACATTCTGAAGTTGCAAAACGACAACATGCTGCATCAATGCCGCACGTAGCTGAATATTGGCGTGGACTCACTCTGTTGTTTGGCCAGTGAAGTTGATCGCAGAAGTTGATCGCACCGACATCGAGAAATGGCCGGATCGTCCCCATTGGATTCCGGTTGGAATTACGAACGAAAGCAGGTCTGGTTATGACAAAATTTTGTTTCCCAAAGCGTTGTCTGTTCGTCTCCGGAAGCCTGATCGTTCGGGTGACGCTCATCGCTGTGATGATGTCGCCGAGTCTCTTCGGGCAGAATCCTCCAACAACGGCCAAATCATTTCGAGATCGTGTGGTCGACAAAGCAACCCTGGCAGAGGGGGCTCAGTTATGGGGAATGGTCGTTGAAAAGAAGCCTGCAAAAGTCTTCATGAGCACTGCATGGCTGAAACAGAATCAGTCTGCATTTTTCGAACGCGAAGTTCTTCCCGAGCTGCAAAAGAATAAAGCGGACTCCTTCGCGACGCTCTCCGGACTTCTGAAAGCGGATGTTGAACGACTACAGGAGGCGACGCCGGTTGATCGGCAGCGAATTGGTTTGTTGAAGGAAGTTATTCGCACGCTCGTTCCGAATGACGATACGGTTCCCCAGTTCGTTATTCTCGAGATCCCTAAAGCTCGACTGCGAAATCTGGAATCGCAGCCCGACTCCAGGCGTGATTTGTGCCGCTTTGCGATTTTGAACGGAATCCCGGACATCGAAGAAACGCACTGGAAATCCGTTTCAGAACAACTGCAGAGAATTCCGGCGGCTGCCAGGAAGATTTCTCCAGAGTCGACTCAGGTCGACGATGATCTCAGCCGGCAGCGAATTCTGGCGGCGGTTGATATTCGCATGAATACCGTCATGCGGCTCATTCAAAATGGCAAGAGCATCTATGACGAGTCCGCAGCTCCGGATCTTTCTGCGGTGGTGAGTACGATGCTTGAGGGCAACGTGCAGAGTTTGCTTGGTGAACTTCTGAATGAAGGTGGTGCCAGGCAACAACCAGTCGCGCAGGAAGATTCTCTTCCCGATGCTGCTCGCCGAATGGCGGAAGAGAAGAACCACTCGACGATCGTTTTGTCTGGTTTTCAGTTTGACCTTGCTGGCGGATCGGCGACCGTGACTCACCGCTTATTTCATAAGTCGGACGATTCTCAGTGGAAACTTCTGGTTTCCTCCGCCGGAACTTCTACCGCTGCCGACGTGAAACCCGGTCAGGTTGCAGCCATTGAGAATGATCCCCAGGTGAAAGAAATCTCAAGTCTCGTCGAAGGCCTGGGATTGGGCGGTGGGCAGTTTGGGAATGCATTGCAAATGGGCGCTGTTGTCCAGAATGCCATGCGAGACGCCGAGGCCGTTTTTGAAGAGAAAATTCAGAGCATTCTCACAGCGAAGGGTCTGTCGCAAGCGACGGAAACTCCGGTCGTCGTGCTTCAGGACAAAGCGTCACAAGAGGCAGCCCCCTGATATGGTTTGATCCCGGGCCAGCTGACTCGAAGTGCAGGATTCATGCAGGACAATGACGTCCATCGGCAAGTTCACTGTTTGCAACTGGACTCAGATGACCTACCCAAGAATGGCTCCTGTGAGCTGCTTAAGTTGGTCCATGGCATCCGCGTCCGAAGTTGCCGATATTCGGATCACTCGAGAACTTTCATGTTTCGGCTGAACGCGCCGCGGGGTTGATTCCGGGCGTCTTTCAATCACAATTTGGGCGAAACAGTTCTCTGTCGTATTCGGCGAGTTGGGTGGAAGGAGCCACTCAATCAAAGAATCAAGGTCGAGTGCCTCCTTGACGACTGCCGAGTAGACGGCTCTCGCTGGATTTGTCTCACTGTCGCCGATCGCGATCTTCAGCGGGCTTCGATGGAGTTCGCAATGAAGTTCACGGATCGACTGCCTCAAAAGAGGATGCTGCATTTCGGCTGCAACGTCCAGGGCCGGATCAATGACGAATCGACGATACCACATCGCAGGGTGAGGAATCACCAGCAAATTGCTGTCGATAATTTCGTCGCCGAACAGGCAGAGATCCAGATCGAGTGTTCGCGGGCCCCAGTGAATTGTTCGAGTTCTGCCAAACGCGTTTTCTACTTCGTGAAGAGCTGAAAGTAGCTCTTGTGGATCCAGCGATGTTTCCAGCGTTGCGGCCGTGTTGAGAAATTCCTCGCCAGCGCTGGCTCCCACCGGGCGAGTTCTCAGGGTTTTTGCCACCCGTATCAAGTCGATCCCAGGTCGCTCCAGTTGGCTCATTGCCGCTTCAAATACCGTTTCCGAGGCACCGATATTTCCACCGAGCGCAATCAGACATCGAGTCATGTAGTTGTGCTTTCGCTGCAAGACAACAGGTCTTGGTTACAAGTCCGAATTGCACACTCTAACAAGGGCGTTGCCCTTGCCCCAGTTGGCCTGCCGGCCCGAAACCAGAGAATCTACACAAGTTTCGACACCGGATTTCACCCTCCCTTTGGGAGGGTCGAGCGCAGCGAGGGGAGGGCTGAGCATGGCAAAATCAGGTGTCTCCGGTCATCGCATCTATCACGCCCTCCCCGAAAACTCGCGGTCGCTCGTTTTCGACCCTCCCAGTGGGAGGATAAATTGAATGTTCTTGAATTGTGTCGATAACTATGGACGGCGAAGGGTGAAACACGACGTGCAGTAAGCGATGGCTCAGCAGTCAGTTGCAGTTTTCATTGACCTTGACCAATTCTTGTCGGATGGGATAAAAGCCCATTCAATAGTGTTGCAGCAGGGACGCCGCAAGGGATTTGGCATGATGCAGGATTTTGTTCGAATTGGCTCTTATGTCTGGCCTTACCGTCGGCTATTCACCCTTTCGGTGGTCTGCGCCATCATTGTGTCGGTCTTTTGGGCGCTCAATCTTTCGATCGCATTTCCTGTTGTCAAAGTCTTGTTCCAGAATGACAGTCTCCATGCGTATGTTGACGGCGAAATAGAGTCGCTGGAGGAAACGATTCGTGAAGGCACAATGTCTCTGGAGACTATTCCAGCGGATCAGTTCAAGCCTCGTGCAAAAATTCAGGCTCGGGTCAGCGAACAAACTCGCAGTCTGCTGATGTTGACTCGAGTCCGCAGTTCGCTGCTGCCTTACGTGCCTCGCGATAAGTTCGACACGATGGCCCTGATCCTGGGAGTGCTCCTTGCCGCAACGTTCCTCAAGGGACTCTTCATTTACTTCCAGGAAATGCTGGTCGGCAGCGTTGTCCAGTTGACCGTCAATTCAATTCGTCAGGACTGCTTTCGAACAGCACTGAAACTGGATTATCAAACGCTGAATCGAATCGGAACGTCATCGCTGATGTCGCGAATGACAAACGACATTGAACAGATGACGCTGGCCATCCGAGTGTTTGGAGTTACGCTCGTACGCGAACCCCTGAAAGCGGGCGCCTGCACAGCCCTGGCCTTCTACGTGAACTGGCGATTGACATTGGTTTCGATCACTGTTGTGCCACTCCTTGGGCTGGTTTTCAATGTTTTTGGCAAGCGTCTGCGACGTGCTTCTCATCGAACCATGGAAAGCATGGCAAGAATCTACGAATGCATTTCAGAAACATTTGGCTCCGCAAGAATCGTGATTGCCTTTTCTGGATTCCGTAAGCATCGCAAGCAATTTTTGAAGGCGAACCGTGATTACTACGCTGGTTCGATGAAGATCGTTCGGCTGGGTGCTCTGGTTCGTCCAATCAGCGAAATCATGGGAGTTTTGGCTGTCTTTGCCGCATTGGCCCCCGGTGCTTATTTGGTTCTGCGGAATACAGATTCCATCCTTGGAATTAAGCTGGCGGCCGAACCCATGGGGATCGCAGAACTCGCCACGTTGTACGCATTGCTTGCCGGCACACTTGATCCCGTTCGCAAGTTGTCAGGAATCTTTGAGCAGATCAAAAGAGGAATGGCAGGCAGTGAGCGGGTCTTTGATCTGATCGATGAAAAATCGATTGTTCCGGAACCGAAATCACCGCGCATGATGATTCGACATTCTTCGATGATCTCACTGCAGGATGTGTCATTCCGTTATGAAGGATCGGAAGCCGCAGAGGCTCAGCGCCCGCTGGCGTTGAAGGGTGTTTCTCTGGAAGTCAAGTTTGGTGAAGTGATCGCCGTTGTTGGAGGCAATGGCTCCGGAAAATCAACTCTGCTCAGCCTGTTGCCTCGCTTCATGGATCCAGGCGAAGGTCGAGTTCTGGTTGATGGCGTCGATATTCGTGAATTGCGAACACTGGATCTGCGAAGTCAAATCGGCCTGGTGACGCAGGAAACGCTGCTGTTCAATGACACCATCTTTGAAAATATTCGGTATGGAAATCCAACGGCAACGTCCGAAATGGTAAGAGATGCAGCCACGCAGGCTCAGGCGGCCGGCTTCATCAATCAGTTGCCAGATGGCTTCAATACTGTCGTTGGAGACAAAGGTGGAAAACTTTCCGGCGGCCAGCGTCAACGAATCGCCCTGGCTCGAGCGATTCTGCGAGATCCCTCGATTCTGATTCTGGACGAAGCCACTTCCGCCGTGGATTCACAAAGTGAAGAAGTTATTCACGCTGTGCTGAAGAAGTTTGCCAAAGGCCGGACTGTGTTCATCATCAGCCACGCGCTCAACCGGACTTTTCTTGACCTGGTCACTCGAATCGTTGTTATGGACCACGGGCGAGTATTGGCAACGGGCAGTCATGATGAGCTGATGAATTCGTGTGCCGCGTATCGAGCGTTGAATCAGTCACAGTTGCTGATTCGAGATGCTGCCTGAACGAGATCTCCTGGAAACCCTGGGTGAGTTATGCGCTGGATCACCACAAGCAACGCTGCGCCAGTTGTCTGGCGACTGCTGGATGGCAGACCGGGCCATGAAAATCAGGTCATTGGTCTGACGGAAGCGATCTCCAGGCATCATTTCGTGCGATGCTTTGATATCGGGGTGAGTGAAGATCTTCGGGGTCTCAAAAGTCTCATCCCAGGCAGACTGGCGTCAGTTCGGCATCTGCCTTCTCCCGACATGCTGATCGGTGCTGGACACTCGACGCATTTTCCTTTGCTGGCACTCCAGAAAAAATACGGGGGAAAAACTGTTGTCGTGATGAAGCCCACTCTGCCGACCAGTTTGTTCGATCTCTGTCTCATTCCGGCGCACGATAACCTCCGATTCCATGCGGAGAATATCATCAGGACAGAGGGCGCTCCAAATCGCGTGCAACCTTCTTCGCGACAGGAAGCCGACAAAGGATTGATCCTGATCGGCGGGCTATCGAAACACTTTCGATGGTCGGATGAATCCGTTCTTCAGCAGGTCTGCGGCACCGTTGAAGGCAGCTCAGTAAATTGGACTGTCGTAACTTCAGAACGAACACCGACCAGCTTTGTTCGCAAGTGGCGTAACCATTCCCCGCGCATTCCACTTGTGACACCAAAAGAATGTTCGCCTGACTGGCTTCCGGAGCAACTGTCAAAATGCGGAGCCGTCTGGGTCACATGCGACAGCATGTCCATGATCTACGAAGCATTGACTGCTGGAGCGAGCGTCGGACTCTTCGAACTTCCAGCGTCAGCGCGAGGACGGATTTCGCTCAATGTTCAACGAATTTCGGAGATGGGACTGGTCACCACATACAATCGCTGGCAGCGTGAACGAGAACTTCCGCTTCCGAAGCCGTCGTTCTCTGAATCGGATCGCTGCTCAGCAATCGTCTATGATCGTTGTTTGTCAAAACTGTCTGCAGGGGCCACCCGAAGCGTGGCGGCCCCATTTCTTGCAGGCCGTATTATCGCGCAAGCTGTAGGAACGATGGTTCGAGAACATGGTGCTGCGTTGTCCGGCTATCGATTACAGATTCGGCCGAGTCTGGAGATTCCAATGCGTTCATCATGCGAACAGCATTGAAGCCTGTGGTGAAGCATCAAACGTCTGATCGATTGTCGAGAGTGAAGCCTCATGAAGCGGCCTGATCTCCCTCCGGAAGAAATCAGCAAATGCACTCCAACATTTCAGTTTCCGAAGTCGTTGCTGCAGCCACTGATCCGATCAGTGGTTCAACTGCAGGACATGGGCTGGCTGCCTTCGACTCCGTTGCAACAGCACCTGGTTATCTGTGGGTTTCCGAGAAGCGGCACGACGTTGTGTCAGCTGATGATTGAATCGTGTGTCACGGGAATCAAAGTCTTCGGGCGTGAACGTCGAGGTCTGGAAGTTGCGCAGTTTAGCCGCAGAACTCATGCTTGTGTGATGACCAAGCGACCCAAGGATCTGTTTTTGCTGAGCGAACTTCGCGATTTCTACGAATCTCGCTGCAAAGATGTTCGTTTCATCGTAATGAACCGAGATCCTCGTTCGGTGCTGACGTCGGTCCACGTGTCTCAACCAGGAAATTATTGGGTTTCTGTCAGCAGATGGCGCCACTGTTTTCTTCACTGGAAATGGGCGTGTCAATTCCCGGACGTTTTGCCGATTCGCTACGAAGATCTGGTGACCCGTCCAAACGATGTGGAATCACAGATCAAAGACTTTACAGGCTGGACGACTTCGCAACCTTTCCAATCATTTCATGAAGAGATTCCTCGTTCATTTGATGTGCGAGCGCTGAACGGCTTACGCGAACTTGATGCTGACAATCGAAATCGCTGGCGACAGGAATGCCATCGAGCCCGAATTCAAGCCTTGCTGTCGGAGCTGCCTGAGCTGCCGGATGTTCTGATTGAGCTGGGTTACGAAAAAGATGATTCCTGGACCTGTGAGTACACTGGAATTCGACGTTCCTTACCTGCTGCCGCCTGATGGCAAACTGCCGTCTGACGAATTCCGCTGAGTTGCATGTCTGATGATCCTTTCGCACAAATACAGGTTCATCTTTCTGAAGACCGCAAAGACGGCCGGGACAAGTGTTGAGATCGCGTTATCGAAACATCTTGGCGAAGACGATATCATCACCCCCATCTCCGCGCCGGATGAGTTGATCCGACGGCAGCTGGGATATCGTGGCCCGCAGAATTTTCGAATCCCGTTTCGTGGCGGCAACATCCGCAGAGTTGCCAGTGCTCTGCTCTCTGCACGCGGATGGCCGAAGTTCTACAATCATATTTCCTCACGAGAAGTTCGACTCCTGATCGGTGAGCAAACGTGGAACAGCTACTACAAGTTTTGTTTTGAGCGGAACCCGTTTGATCGAGTGATCTCGCTTTATTTTTGGCGCCACAAATCTGAGCCGCGTCCTTCCCTGGCCGAGTTTCTTGATGATCCGGAAGTTAACCTGCTGACCACTCGCGGCATCGGGATCTACACGGACGCCAGCGGGCAAATCTCCGTCAACAAAGTGGGACGGTACGAAAATCTGACTGAGGATCTGGAAGCCATTCGCAAGCAAGTCGGAATTCCCGAGCCGCTGCAGTTGCCACAGGCAAAAGCCTCACATCGAACCGACAAGCGTCATTATTCCGAACTGATCGACGACACCTGTCGCATGAAAATCCAAGCTGGATTTGAGCGAGAGCTGAAGCTCTTTGGTTATCAGTTTTGATTTTCCAACACCGGCTCTGAGCAAATTCCGGGTAGTTCGGACACATGTTGCCAAATGGGTTGGTTGAACTAGTTGGCTTGATGCGAAATGAAATACTGAATTGGCGCATCGGACATTTCGAGCAATACCGAAACCCACAGAGACGAATCGTCTGCCTTGGTTCGCAATTCAGAAGATTCGAACATGAATAGTCGAGTGCCGATATGTTCACGTTGGGAGCTATCGCCCTTGCCGACTTCTGCGAGTTCTTTGTGAAGTTTCGTTTGGGGTGCTTGCAAGCTTAAAGGGATTTCAATTACAACGAGGGTGGAGCTGTATTGAAATTCACGTAAGGGGAATTTCAATTGCACTAAAAACTTACGCGTGTCGAGCGTGCACAACACGTCGGATTTTTCAGCGTTCGCAAAAACAATTAAGCCTTGCTGAGGTTTCTCAAATGTTCGCATCCCTCCGTTTGTTGTTGAGCTCTCGCAGAGTTTCTTGTCGTCGTCGGGCTCGCGGCAATGTCGTTGCGGCTCTGGTGGAAGTGCTGGACGATCGAACCTTGTTGAGCGGTACGCCAGCGCCGGAAGTTGATGTTCGGTCTGGGGTGTCGGTTCTGATCGATGATGTCAGCACTGTGGACTTTGGGGACGCATTGGCGACTCGTGGAGGCGTAACGCGGACATTTTCTGTCAAGAATGTTGGTTCTGCGAATTTGATTTTGCAGCCTGCCACGCTTACGTCTAACAACGGATTTTCCTTTGTTGGAAATTTTACGCGGAATCAGGTTGTTGCTCCGGACGCCACCGTGAATCTCGTTGTGAGACTTGACGATAGGCTGGCTGGCGTTAAGTCGGCGCAGTTGTCGTTTCGGAACAATGACGCCGATGAGAGTCCGTTCGGTCTCGCATTGAATGGGCGGGTGACAGCGCCAGAGATCGTCGTCAAGAATGGGGCTGCAAATGTTGCTGACGGTACTGGGATTGTGTCTTTCGGTTCCGTACTGAAAGGCTCTCCGAGTGTGATCAGAACCTTGACTGTGACGAATACTGGTAACGGTGATCTGGTGCTGCAAAAGGCAACCGTTACGGCAAATCGCGGGTATGCGATCGTGACGAATTTTCAGTCGAACCAGCGACTGATGCCTGGGGCCGCAGCTACGCTCACTGTCCGTTTAGACAGCACCTCATTGGGAGATAAGAATGCAATACTGTCGTTTGTAAACACGGATAGTGACGAAAATCCGTTCAATTTTACATTGAAGGGTTCAGTTACTGCTCCTGAGATCTCAATGCTGAATGGTTCCAGCAACGTGGCCAGTGGGACTGGTGTTGTCAATTTCTTTTCTGCTGTTCAGGGTAGTGGTGGTGTTGCCAGGACACTTGTTGTTCGAAACACGGGGTCCTCAGCTCTTATTCTTCAGCCGGCAGTGATCTCATCGGGCAGTGGTTTCGCAATCATTACAAATGTGTCGAGAGGTCAGAGAATTCTACCCGGCGGCACTGCCAGTCTTGTGATGCGTTTGAATGACCAGGTGTTGGGGGACCAGAGCGCCACGATTTCGATCAGGAATAACGATAGCGATGAGAATCCTTTTGTGTTTAACGTGAAGGGGCGTGTTACAAAGCCTGAGATCTCAGTCACCGATGGCGGAAAGAATGTTGCAGATGCTGGCGATATCAGCTTCGGTTCAGTGCTTCAGGGATCTGCGGGAATCACCAGGACCTTTGTGGTCCGAAACAGTGGTAACGCTGATCTAATCCTTCAGAAGGCCACGGTCACTGCAGGAAGTGGGTTCACTGTGCTGAACAATTTCGCTGCAAATCAGGTACTGGTGCCCGGAGGTACGGTCAACTTGGTTGTTCGATTAGACAGTGTTAAAGCGGGCAGCAAAGCAACTCGGCTTTCATTTGTGAATTCCGACGCTGATGAAAATCCTTTTGATATTGATTTAACAGGAATTGTCCTTGCCCCTGAAATCGTTGTGAAAAGCGGGGCAGTGGATATTGCTGATGGTTCGGGCCGGGTGGACTTTGGCGCAGTTTTGCAGGGTTCGTCGGGAGTAACAAAAACATTTACGGTGACCAACACCGGAGACGGTGACCTCTTCCTGCAGAAGGCGACAGTTACTGCGAATCGTGGCTATGCGATTGTCACAAACTTTCAGTCCAATCAAAAGGTAGCTCCTGGCGCATCTGCGAATCTCGTCGTGCGACTGGGTAGTGCTGCTTTGGGAGACAAGAATGCAACCTTGTCGTTTGCGAATACAGACAGCAACGAGAATCCATTTAACTTTGCTTTGCAGGGCTCGGTTACTGCACCTGAAATCACGGTAAGTGTTGGAAATGTTGACTTGCCGGACGGGACTGGAGTCGTTGGCTTTGGCTCCGTGGTGAAAGATGCGACTGCGATCACCCGGACTGTCGTTATCAGAAACACAGGAAACGCAAATCTTGTCTTGCAGCCTGCAACAGTGACAGCCAATCGTGGATTCACAATCGTTACGAATCTTACAGCGAATCAGATTCTGGTCCCCAATGCAGCGGTAAATTTGGTGTTGCGAATGGACTCGGCGATTGCTGGTGTGAAGTCAGCCTCCGTCTCGTTTGCGAATACCGACAGGAATGAAAGTCCGTTCAATTTCAGTTTGTCTGGTCGAGTTAACCAGTTGCCACAATTGCCAGTTTATCCAACACAGACAACTCCCGAACTTGCGGAGTTTTCGTTTGATGCATCCGGCAGTGACCCCGATGCTGGTTCGATACTTCGATACTCCTTTAACGGTTCGGTGCCAGCTGGAATCAAGATTGCTCCTGCTACTGGGTTAATTACATGGACTCCAACGGAATCCCAGGGGCCCAATTCATACGTTGTCTCCGTTCGCGTGACTGATGAGACAAATTTGACGGTCACAAGAAGCTTGCGAATTAATGTGACGGAAGTGAATGTCGCACCGGTGTTCAACCCAGTATCGACTCGGACAGTATTTGTTGGCGAATTGCTTCAGTTTACCGTATTCGCCACGGATGCAGATCTTCCGGCGAACAATCTGACCTACTCGCTGGCTCCCAACCAATTACCTGGTGTGCAGTTCAACTCTTTTACCAGAACAGTCTCGTGGACACCAACGCAGGCGCAGGTTGGGTTCAGAACAATAGAAGTTCGTGCGACTGACGGGTTGGCGACTACAGCTTTGTTTATCAAAGTGCGTGTTTTTCTTGAACGTGATCCGGGAGAAACAGTGGCCACGGCTATGGATGTCGGCGATTTGGAAACAACACCATTCGTTTACAATGATCGAGTGGGCGATGTCGTTGATGGAGAAATTGATTTTGATATTTACAAGTTTACTCTCATGGCCGACAGCAATCTTAACGCGGTTTTTGGTGGGCTGACGAAGAACATTATCGTGCAAATTTTCGTAGACAGCAACGGCGACAGTGTTTTGGGTAACAATGAGGTGCTAGAGACGAGCTATAATAGCGACAGCAGCAGCAAGACCGTATTTGAACCACTCTCCGCGGGAACCTACTTCCTCAGTGTCAGCCGCCGATTTCAGAACGATAACACAGCGTATTCACTGAGTCTTTCTGCAGCAGGTCTTGTTGGTGACGATAGTGTGCCAGATCCGGGGTCTACAGTCGGCACTGCCCGGGATATGGGAGTATTGAATGCAGCGGCGAAAACGACTGTTGACACGGTTCATAACTTTGACACAGACATTTACAAGTTTACGATATCGGCCGACAGTAATGTAACGGCGGCATTCAGCGGTTTGAGCGAAAATGTCGTGATCCAGATCTGCTTAGACAGCAACGGCGACAGTGTTTTGGGTAACAACGAGGTACTGGAGACGAGTTATAACAGTGACAGCAGCAGCAAGACCGTTTTTGAGCCACTCTCCGCCGGAGCGTACTTCCTGATTGTTTCAGCCAGATTCGGTGAAGGCAACACAGCGTATTCGCTAAGTCTTTCTGCAGCAGGTCTTGCTGGCGACGATAGTGTGCCAGATCCGGGGTCTACAGTCGGCACTGCCCGGGATATGGGAGTATTGAATGCAGCGGCGAAAACGACTGTTGACACGGTTCATAACTTTGACACAGACATTTACAAGTTTACGATATCGGCCAACAGCAATGTAACAGCAGCATTCAGTGGTTTGAGCGAAAATGTTGTGATCCAGATATGTGTCGACACCAATGGCGACGGGGTGATCACAAACAACGAGGTCATATCCACGAATTACAACAGCGACAGCAGTGAAAAGACGGTTTTCGAATCACTTGCGTCTGGAACGTACTTCCTGATTGTTTCAGCCAGATTCAGTGAAGGCAACACAGCATACTCACTCAGTCTTTCTTCAGTTTTGAGCTGAGTCGAAGGAGTATGTTTTTAAATCCAGTTGACTGTTGCCGCATTGACATCAGGGATTTAGATCAACGACTTCGGATCCGGAAACGATAGCTTTCGCGATTTCAAGCTTCAAATTCAGGATCAGAACGTCGGCCTGTTTTCCGACTTCCAGACTTCCTGTTTTGTGAGCGATTCCCGTTCGTTCGGCGGGGGTCAGGCTGGCCATGCGGATGATCTCTGGCAGAGTGGCCGATGTGCTCTGTTTCATATGACGAACCATATGGTCCATCCCCACAAGTGAACTGGCCAGGCTGCCGTTTGGTGCCCAGCCAACCTTGCCGTCGCTGCGGAAACTTGTGCCCTCACAGGAGTGCCCGAAAATGTACTCACCGGGCGGCATGTCCAGCGCGCGATTGCAGTCCGTGACAAGGCAAAGTCGCTTTGGTCCTTTCATCCGATATGCAAACTCCAGAAGTTCCGGAGCAAGATGGCATCCATCGGCGATCACTTCGGTGCTCATTTCCGGATTCATCAGAACAAACTCGGCCATGCTGCCCTGCATCGGAACATTGAACCGCTGCCGCATGGAAGGCACGGAACTCATCGCACACCAAAAATGATCGACGTGACGCATCCCGGCATCAAACGCCTCCTGCATTTCTGTCCAGCTGGAATTCGAATGGCCGCAGGTGACAAGGCACTTGTGCCGGCGGGCGATCGAATAAAACTGAGCTGCTCCCGGCAATTCGGCCGCGCATGTCGCGATGCGAATCATCTTCGAGGCAAAATACTTCTCGTATTCTTTGGCTTGCGGTGGTCTGCATTCGTCTTTCGAATGACATCCGACTTTGTCTTCCGCGAAGTACGGCCCATAGAGATGGATTCCTGCAATCCAGGGCATTGTCCGTTTTGCAGCAAGCCGTCGCGATTCGCGGCAGGCTTCAATCATCGCCATGATCTGCCGGAAACTACCGGTCGTCGTGGTTGGGAAAATTGTCGTCGTGCCATGTCTCAGATGAGCCGCACATGCTGTCTGGACAGCTTCCAGCGTGCCATCCATGAAATCTGCCCCGGCACCGCCGTGGACATGGATATCGATGAAACCTGGAGAAATCCATCCTCCATCAGCGTCGACGATGTTGACAGATTTTTCGAGTCTGCGTTGTCGTCCAACGTAGACGATCTTAGTGCCTTCGATGACGACCATACTATTTTCCAGCATTCGATCTGGAAGAACAACGGTCCCATTCAGGATGGCTGTTCTCTTCGTTCGCGTGGTCGCTGGGATTACGTTTGTCATCAGGCAAACTCCGACTTGATCGCACGGTTAGCCGCTGGGTCGTGTGACAACGAAACCTTGAGTCCCGCTGCCAACTCTGGAAGCGACGCGTTGAACAGGCGACTGAATGTCAGCTCTGCCTTAGGTTCGGTCATCGTCACCTGGTTTGAAAGAAAGCCGCTTCGAATTTCCAGGCAACTAGTGGCGGGAACTGCGACGCTGACAGCGCGACGAAACCAGGGTTCATAGGTGAGTGTCCATCCATCCGCGGTCGGACGAAACGTACATTTGGATCGAGCTTTGATCGGCCCCACAGCCGCGACCGGAAAGACGACCAAAGTGCCATCGGGTTTGGGGGGATTCAACGCCGCTCGCAGCGCATCGAACAGCATTGTTCGGAAGAAGATCTCTCGCCGATAGGCCCATCCGAAAATCAGCATCGCGACGAAAAACAGACAGCAGTTTAACGTCGCAGCGGCAGCGGGGCTCCAGGCATAGAGAACCATCAAGGCCGCGCAAATGGCTTTGTTGCAGCATTCGAAAACGGCATCCAGGAAAGGAATCGGTGTCAGCCAGATCAGGACTTCAAAGAAGAACTTGACGGCATTAATCACGAAGATGTTGATCGCAGCGGCAAGCATCAGCACGGCATCCGACGACATGCTGATCAAACCCATTTGCGCGACGGGAACGGTGACTTCGGCGACGTCGGAACTCGACGAGATCATCACTTTCAGAACGAGCATCGTGATAATTCCAGACCACGCTTCCATTTGATCGACAGCCTGAGCAAACGGTTTGCTGACTTTCGTAAGTCGCGGAACAGACGTCAAAATGGTCAACGAAAGAAATGTCCAGAACACCGCAGGATTGTGAAGAGGCGAGTGGCCTCCAATCAACGGATTACCCTGAGCGATCCAGCCGCCTCCAAAAAGCGACAGACCGCTCAGGCAGGTGATGCCGAAAAACGGTGACAGCGCCACCGGTGCCATCGGTCCCAGCCATTCTGCGATCGAAAGCGTTTGGCCGAACTGATGAGCGGCGACAATTTCACTTTCCGAAATTGGCGTCTGGGATCTTATGACTTGCGGGGATGCGGTCGCCGCGAGTACCGGTCCAACGACGCAGGCGGTCAGAACCAGGGTGAGACCGGTAAGTGCTGATTTGGGAGGCAAGAAGCTCATGAGAATAGTCGTTTGTGAAAGTTGGTTTTGCGAAAGCGCGAGGGGAAGTATGATGGCCGTTCACTGAAAGTGAAGGGTTCTCCTGCAAGTTCGACGTCAAAGCCAGAGTTGTAGGTTACAGGAACCGGGAGCACGATCCTTCACGGAATTGATGGTGTCTTTTTACTTCCTGATTGTCCCGCTTCTGGAGTTCGGTCCCCATGGTGTTACCCAAGTTTCTTCGCGTCAACCTCGCCGTTATTGTCGCAATTTTCGTCGGTACTCGCGACCTGTCTGCTCAGGAATGGAAGAGCGGAATCGAATGGCAGGAGCCGCCCGTTATAACACCTGGAGCGACAAACGACGCTCCGCCTTCGGATGCCATTGTTTTGTTCGATGGTTCAACGATGGACGCGTGGGAGAATGGTGAAAAATGGCTGGTGCAGGATGGAGTTGCGATTCCTCGTGAAACCGCGGTGACGTCGAAACAGCATTTTGGCGATATGCAGCTTCATCTGGAATGGTCGGCTCCAACAGAAATTCGGGGCGAAGGCCAGGGGCGAGGCAACAGCGGATGTTATCTGATGGGCTTGTATGAAGTTCAGGTTCTCGATTCATTTGAGAATCTGACGTACTTCGATGGTCAGGCCGGTTCGATCTACAAGCAGACAGCTCCCCTGGCGAACGCAATGCGAAAGCCAGGCGAATGGAATACCTACGAGATCATTTTTAACACTCCGAAGTTCAAGAGCAATGGCGACGTTGTGAAGCCTGGCTATGTCACGCTGATTCAGAATGGCGTGTTGATGTTGAATCACTTTGAATTGGAAGGACCGACGAGTTTCACCGAAGCGGCTCATTACAAGCCTCATGCGGAGACCGGACCGATTTCGCTGCAGTTCCATGGTGATGCAGTCAAGTTTCGTAACATTTGGGTTCGCGAAATCAAACCGGCCGTTGGACGTCGCGTAAGTGCTCCGTTCAATCTGGGTCAGAAGAAAAAGGCTGAAGAGCCAAAGAAAGCAGAAGCAGCGAAGGAAGAGCCAAAGAAAGAAGAACCCAAAAAGGAAGCCGTTGCACAGCCCAACAATACGTGATGATCGGACGAACGGCAGATCAGAACGTACCTTCATACCAGCACGCCGTGCCAGCGAGTGATTTTAGAACCAGTCCCGAAATGACGTTTCATGTAAGCGGAACGGCGCAAGCCGTCCGGTCTTTGCAAGTATCCTGAGGACCAGCACCGGACAGCTTGCGCTGTTCCGCTTAATCTGGGAACCTGGTTGAACGCCCCGGAGTGCTCCGCGATGACCGAAGGTGATTTCCCACGTAAAACAGAACGAGGGCTGCGACCCACAAATAGTAACCAACGAGAAGTTTATCGCTTCGGCCGATCCCGTACCAAATAGCGGCTAAGGGGCCAACTGCGGCAAGCCAACGACGCAGAGAGCTCACGGCCACGCGACTTCGCGAGTAAAGGTGCAACAGGGTAGCCCCGATAAAGTACACGTTGGCAAAGGCGAAGAGGAGGAATCGAGGAAAGAAGATGCAGGAAAAAACCAGGCATGCGAGACCTGATTGCCTCGAATCGGGAACAACGACCAGTGTTCCATCTTTGTAGCCACCTTCATAGATGGCCGGGGCCGCAAGAGCCAGGCAGTAGACAACAAAGGCACAAATAGAGACGGCATAGGCAGCGTGATGGACACGGTCGCTGAGTTGCGGTGTTACCTCAGGACTGGGGTCGAGCACCGTACTTGGCAGATATGGATTTTCTGTCACGGAAACGCCTTTGCTGGCAAACGACGGATCACAGGATGCGGCGAACCGAGTGACTTGAAAAACGGAAAAACTGACAACCGTCGGCCTACGTTGCTCTGTCCTGAATCCGCTAGTGCTTTGTTCAGATTTGCATTTTGTGTAGTGGACATTGCTAAAGGTCCTGCAATGACGGGATCTTTAAACGATCGCGATGGAGATGTTTTCGTTTAACGGTTAGCCGCAGGCGTACGTGGGTGGCGGCATCCGCGTACGCCTCCGGCTGACGGTTAAACAACGCAATCGTGACCGCGATTAGTATATGCAACTCCTCCAGCTCCGGTTGGCCGAGCACTTGTGTCGTGTCTTACGCAGTCGTTGAATTCATCGGCAGCAGAATTCGTGAGAACTGGATTTTTTTGCCACTGATGGTGCTCAATGCTGGCACTGCTTGTTTCCGCGCGAGTTCGATCGAATGTCGATTCCAAATTCTAGCCACGGACCTGCCCTGCTCCGCGAACTACGAATTTGTAGCTGGTCAATTCACGCATTCCGCAGGGGCCGCGAGCGTGAAATCGATCGGTGCTGATGCCGATCTCCGCACCCATGCCAAGTTCTCCGCCATCGTTGAATCGAGTGCTGGCGTTGATCATTACCGCTGCTGAATCAACCTCCGCCTCGAACTTCATTGATGCGTCCACACAGTTCGTGACGATCGCATCGGTATGAGCCGATCCGTAGTGCCGAATATGCTCAATCGCCTGCTCGATGGAGTCGACAATTCTGACCGACATGATCAGATCCATATGCTCTGTGCCGTAGTCCTGCTCGGTGACCGCTTTGCCGCCAGAGATCATCGGCAGGCTGTTCGGGCAACATCGCAATTCGACACCGCGAGACTGCAGCTCCTGCGACAGACGAGGCAGAAGTTGTGGTGCGGCTTCGCGATGGATCAACAGGGTTTCTGCCGCATTGCAGACTCCCGGCCGCTGACACTTGCTGTTGATCGTGATGTCCACCGCCATTTGCGCGTCGGCAGATGCATCCACATAGACGTGACAAATGCCGTCAAAGTGTTTGATCACTGGCATTGTGGCTTCCTTCGTCACACGTTCAATCAGAGAACGGCCACCGCGAGGAATTGTCACATCGATCAGGCTGCCCAGGGAAAGCAGATCGCCCACAATGCTGCGGTCTGTGGAATTGACCAGTTGAACGGCGTGCTGCGGCAGGCCTTCCGCAATGAGTGATTCGGTGATCACGGATTGAAGAGCCTGGTTGCTATGAAAGGCTTCACTGCCGCCTCGCAGAATCACGGCATTGCCGCTCTTCACGCACAACGCGGCCGCGTCAATCGTGACATTGGGACGCGACTCATAAATGAAGAAGACGACTCCCAGTGGAACTCGCACGCGACTAATGAACAGCCCGTTCGGCCGACGCTGTCCTTCAATCACTTCACCGACGGGATCGGGCAGCGAAATAATATGTTCCACAGCTTTCGCAAGCGATTCAATTCGATCGGGTGTCAACTTCAGACGATCGAGCATCGCGGCACTCAGGCCAGAAGCTGCTCCGGCTTCCATGTCTTTGACGTTGGCGGCAACAATATGCTCACACTTTTCACGCAGATCGCCTGCAACTCGCTGCAGCCAGGCATTCTTGCGACCAGCGGCAATCGGCGCCAGCGTTGCGGATGCCT
This sequence comes from Planctomycetaceae bacterium, assembly GCA_041753135.1. GTDB lineage: Bacteria > Planctomycetota > Planctomycetia > Planctomycetales > Planctomycetaceae > SXXK01. The sequence continues at coordinate 25,139 of JBGSVD010000027.1, read as the reverse complement.
GACGAGCGTTCTGGGCGAGTGAGAGTGAGTATTCGGAAGTGGAGGACATAGGAAACAGACTGTTTATAAATTCGTGAGAATACGGGCGAGGCTTTGTTCAGATTTGATTTTCTACTTTCAACGGTTTCGACGGAGCTGTTTTTGTTTAACCGTCAGCCGCAGGCGTACGTCGTTGGCGGCATCCGCGTACGCCTGCGGCTGACGGTTAAACAACTCAATCGTGACCGCAATTAGTATGGTGTAGTGGACCTTGCTGAAGGTCCAGCAGTGATGGAATCTTCAGCAAGATCCACTACCTCCAAGGCTAATTTTTATCGTGACGGAGCACTGCGATTGGCGAGTGTTCCGAATACTGGTGAATCAGGCTATCGCGCGAACGGAAGTCAGAATCCGCCGAGTGTTCCTGCTCGAGCGACACGGCCGATCCCGACAAGATACGCCGCAATTCGCAGCGACACTTTCTTTTCCTGAGCGGTCAGCCAGACTTTGTCGAAGCTGCGAGTCATCGTGCGTTCCAGCTCTTCGCGGACGCGTCGCAGGTCCCAGCGGAAGTACTGCTGGTTCTGCACCCACTCAAAATAGCTGACGGTGACGCCGCCAGCGTTTGCCAGAATATCGGGCAACACAACGATGTCTTTCTTCTGAAAAATCGCATCGGCTTCCGGAGTTACGGGGCCGTTTGCAGCTTCGATAATAAACTTCGCTCGAACGTGCACTGCGTTGTCTTCGGTCAACACTCCACCCAGGGCAGCCGGGATCAGAACGTCAACATCCATCGACAGTAAATCTTCGTTGGTGATGGTTTCTCCGCCAGGGAATCCGGCCAGCGATTTCTTGCTGGCAACCCACGCCAGGGCTTCTGTGATATCAATCCCGTTGCGATTCATAATCGCGCCGCTGACATCAGAGATTGCAATCACTTTACCGCCGGCTTTGTGCAGATAGGCGGCCGTGAATGTTCCGACGTTACCGAATCCCTGAATCGCGACCGTCGATGATTCGATCGACCGACCGAATTTTCGCAGCAAGGCCAGAGTCAACGTACCGACGCCGCGACCTGTGGCTTCTTCGCGACCTTCAGCCCCATAAAGCTCGACCGGCTTACCTGTCACGCAACCAGGACTGAAGCCATGAAACTTCTGATACTGGTTCATGATCCAGGCCATCGTCTGCGAATTGGTGCCCATGTCCGGCGCGGGGATGTCTTTGTCAGGACCGAACACATCATGGATCTCATCGACGAATCGCCGAGTCAGGCGTTCCAGTTCGTCGATCGACAGGTCCTTTGGATTGACGGCGATACCACCCTTTGCCCCTCCATAGGGAAGATCGACGACCGCTGTTTTCCAGGTCATCAGTGATGCCAGTGCCAGGACTTCGTCGGCGTTGACTTCGTGGTGATATCGTAAACCACCTTTCATCGGACCTCGCTTGCTGTTGTGTTGCATGCGGAAGCCAATGAACGTCGCGATCTCCCCGTTATCTCGCTTGATCGGAACCTGCACTTTGACTTCTCGTTCCGGAGTCAGCAGCAAATCTCGCATGCTGGAACTCAGGTCCATAACAGCGGCTGCTTCTTCAAAGTACTGTTCCGCAGCTTCAAAAGCGCTTTTCATAATTTCAGAGTCCGTATCTTTTCGCAGGTCGTTGATGCAACTTTAAGAATGGTAGCTGGAAATCGCTCCATTCATAATGAGGATCTGCAGTTTGGAGAAACTGGTCCTCGAAATTAAAACAGTTACTGATGCTGAGGAACTGTTTTGGTGATCACATTTTGATCTGGCTGGAAAATTGTGGGTTCTCAATCAGGCTGCGTGCAATCTCTCGAGCGTAAAGCGCCATGCCGATTTTTGAAAGCACCGGCGCTTCTTTGGAAAACAGTTTCACAGCATCGTCTCGGCGAAACGCAGGCGAAGCATCGCAAAATTCGATACTCGATTCCTGGCAAAAGCTTGCAAGAACCTCGAATGGAAACTGGCTGCTGAAAGGCGTTGCCCCTTTGATGCCACAATGGCGACTTAGTGTCGGAGCTTCTTTTGCCGGAAGGATCTGCCAAAGCACGGGTGAAGTTGTGACAAGAAGCTGACCGCCTGATCGCGCGACGGTATCTCGGAGATCTCGAATCGGCTGCAGAGCGTGCCGAGTTTGCAGACGCAGATCTGGCGGGTTATCGGCGATCCAGTTCAAGCCGACGTCTCCTGTTGAACCCGCGTCGGAAACCGACAGCAGTTCGGGGCCATGTTGACGGGTCATCGCGAACAGCCAGGACGCTGCGGCCGATTGTTTGACGATATTCAATACTGAGTTGCCGGGTTTCGGCGGAATGCGAAATGATGCGTGAGTGCAGACTGCGTGGTCACCATCGTGAAGCAGCAAGCTTCTGTATCGCGAGTCATCGGCAATGTCCGTCATATCAACATGAAGGATGACGATGTCAGGCTTCAGTTTTGCAAGATCGTTTTCGAACTGAAGCGCCGACAAAAGAGGACAATAGCCGGGCACGCCGCCGTTAATGATTTCGAATTCGCCCGAGACGGACTTGGTAAGGAATTTTTTCAGCCAAGCGGCGACCGTTTCATTCTCGGCCACCGTAGCGCCGCAGATCGTGTCATCTCCGAGCAACAGGATGCGGCGGGTTCCGATCTTCGCTGATTCTTCGACTTCGCCGCCCCGGCATCCCAAAGAATTCACTCGCACGGTTACGGAAGTTTTTTGCCCGCACGGCAGGAAGTCCGTTGTTGTTGATCGTCGTAGTTCGTGGTGAGTCACAGCAGACGGTGCGAGCAGGCATTGCTCCGACTCGGTCGCCTGACAAGTCACAACCGCCAGACTCGGCACGTTGCGAGTTCTCATCCAGAATTCCGTACCCACCAACACGCCAGCCAGCAGCAGCAGAGCTGTGATTGCATGCCGAAGAGTTGTGAAGGGACGAATGGCCATCAGAATCCGTGCAGATGAATCTTTTACCAGGGATGGGCCGAAGGTCGAATCTGTTTATGCGACGAGAATAATCCGGGGGCGTAGTTTACGTGGGGTTTGGAAAACACCTCAAGATTGACTTGGACCGGTAGTCCGATCAGTTTTCGGGGGCAAACACTCGACAAATTGCACGGAATTCCAGGGAAGTTTGAAGAAATCTCAATGCCCCGGATGATCGCGTTCGATTGAAATCGCGGCTATTCTGCACGATTCCTTACACTTTCAGCTGTCTCATGAATACTCCTCCAATGGTCTTTGCGTCGTTATCGGGCAAGCGGATTCTTGTCACCGGGTCGTCCACGGGGATCGGTCGCGCGATTTTGCTGGAATGTGCAAGAGCCGGTGCGGATGTGATCGTGAATTGTCGGCAGTCGACCGAAAGAGCCGAAACGGTGGCCAACGAAGCGCGGCAGTTCGGCGTCTCAGCGGCCGTGATTTGCGCGAATGTGGCGAATCCTGATGATCGTCGGCGTTTGATTGAAACCGCGTTTGCCACAGGGCCAGTTGACGCGATCGTCAACAACGCGGGAGCCGATCTTCTGACCACCGAACTGCGCAGTGCTGAGTTTCACGTGAAGCTGGATCAGTTGTTTCAAGTCGATGTGCTTGGAACTATCGAGTTGTCTCGTTCTTTCGGACAACGCTTTCGAGATCAGCAACGCGGGATCATTATCAACGTCGGCTGGGACCAGTCGGATCGTGGTATGGAAGGTGACAGTGGAGAACTGTTTGCGACTGCGAAAAATGCCATCATGGGATTTACGCGATCTCTTTCCGTCAGCCTGGCGCCGCATGTGCGAGTCAACTGCATTGCTCCGGGATGGATTCGCACGGCCTGGGGTGAAACGGCCAGTGACTATTGGCAACAGCGTGTGATGTCAGAGACTCCTCTCAAACGCTGGGGCGAGCCTCAGGATATCGCTAACATGGCGCGGTTCCTTTTGAGTGATGATGCCAGCTACATCACTGGTCAGGTTCTCAATGTGAACGGCGGCGCGGTGAGGTAGTCGGTTTACTTTGCAGTTTGAGGGCCGCTGGTCCGACCTGAAAAATGATGAGCGGCACAAAACGGATTGTTTCTTATCCGTGAAGATCGGCGTTGTTTTGACTATGGCCACGATACTCACCAATCCCGCGTCATCGATCCTTTTCGTCACCGGGCGATTGGCGGAAGCGAGTCTGCGTGAGGTTGTCGAACCGATCGCTTCGAAGCTTGGCTTTCAGTACGAGGTCGCAATTCCCGGAATTCAGGTCGCCGCCTTGCTTCATTCCAGTCTGCTGTTGAAGCGATTAACGGTCCCAGCGCATATCGATCGAGTCGTTTTACCCGGATGGTGTCAGGGTGATCTTGCGATTCTGGAACAGCATTTTGGGAGACCGTTCGAGCGCGGCCCGCGCGATCTGCACGATCTTCCCGAGTTCTTTGGGCTTGGCAAAAGTCGTCATGCGGAATTGAACCGCTACTCGATTGAGATCATCGCTGAGATCAATCATGCCACACGAATGTCGCTGTCGGACATTTTGATGGAGGCTCGATCAATGACCGCGGCCGGTGCGAACCTGATCGATGTGGGCGGAGTTCCAGGAGAAAGCAGTTCGCGCATCGCGGAAATTGTCGCAGCGCTGCGTGGTGAAGGAATGCGAGTTTCCATCGACAGCTTTGACCGGCATGAGGTTGAGCAGGCTGTTCACGCCGGAGCTGAATTGATTCTGAGTTGCAATCAATCGAATGTCGACTGGGTTACAAAGTTGAACACGGAGTGCGTGGCGATTCCAGAAACTCCGCAGGATCTGGAGTCGCTCGATCGTTTGATTGAACAACTGCAAGCGAACAACGTTCGCTTCCGAGTGGATCCGATCCTTGAGCCCATTGGCATGGGATTTACGGATTCGCTGGAACGCTATATCACTGTCCGGCGAAAGTACCCTGATGTGCCGATGATGATGGGGATCGGGAATGTTACGGAGCTGACCGAAGTCGATTCAGCCGGAGTGAACATGGTTTTGGCGGCGATTTGCGAAGATCTGGGGATCGAAAGTGTCCTGACAACACAGGTGATCAATTGGTGTCGCACGGCAGTGGCTGAGTTCGATGCGGCTCGTCGACTGGTTCATCACGCGGTCGCTGCTCGGACGATTCCCAAGCACCTGAGTACTTCGCTGGTGATGCTGCGAGATTCTCGTTTGAAACCGACATCGCTGAAGTCACTTGAGCAATTGGCGGCAGCGATTACCGACGCAAACTTTCGTATCTATGCCGAAAGCGGCGAGCTTCATCTGATGAACAACAGCGGCCACTGGCATGGTCAGGATGTGTTTCGGCTCTTTGAGCACGCAGCTGTCGCACAGTCTTCGAAAGGTAGCAGTATTGATGCCGGGCACGCGTTCTATTTGGGTTATGAATTGGCTCGAGCGGAGATCGCAATGCATCTGGGAAAACAGTACGTTCAGGATGAGCCGATGCAATGGGGATTGCTGGGGCCGCTGAAAGCTTCGTCTTCAGCCGCTCATGATCAGACCGCTGATTGAACGGACCGCTGATTGAACGGACGATCGATTGAACGGACGATCGATACTCAGGAGTGTCCTGGTGCTGGTGTGCCTGCGCTCTGCTTGTCACAGCCTACGTATTGAGAAACGGGCAAGGCGACATCGTGGAGGTCAGACAGTTATTTCGACGCCTGTGCTAACGACATTTTCCTGAACGAAGGCCTTGTAAATTCCAACAAGAGTATTCGAGTTGGTCAGAAAGTTGCATCGATAGACGTCTCGAATGCGTTCCAGCATTTTCAGGTTCAGAGGATCTGCGGGATTCAGGTCGAACGAATCGAGCGACCATTCTGAGAATCCTCGTTCTGTGATGGGTTCATCGAAGAGAAATCGAATGTTGCGGTGTCGCGAATCCTGACCAATCTTATTCAACAGCGTTTGCAGGCCAGGCTGGCACCCTTCAAGGAACTGCAGGAACCGACCACACTGATGAAAGATCGCGCCGGTGATATTGAGCGATGCGTTATTTCGTCGAGCGACGGAAACTATAGACTGCAAGTCGGCATGAATTTGCGTGGGATGGCCGGTGTATTCGCTGGTGTAGACCACCAGGCGGATTTCTTTGTCCTGAGCGGCGTTCTGGGAATCGGTTGATGAATGGGAATGGGTTATGGTCATGGAGTGGGCTCGAACCCGCATTCCCTGCGGCTTCAAAATTGAAATTCAGGAAACATGAATACAGAAGAGTAGCTCATGAGTGTCAGCCTGAGATCGGGAAAAATGTTCACAAGGGTATTCTTTTGAAGGGAGTGCTTGTGCACTGTTGAAATTTCTCTGAGACTTACGGGTTCGTCCGACCTGGGAGTTTCTGCTCAGTTTTTGCGAGATGTTATTCGATCGCCATGAAATCCGGGCGAACGCCCACATTTTATTGGCTCGGCGTTACCTATTCACTTTTTAAGAAGGCACTGTTGTCACATGCTTCGGTCCGAACTCATTCATCCGCAGATCTCTCAAATTCTTGCCCGTGCCGGACACAGTTCGAAAGTGTTGATTGCTGACGGCAACTACCCGGCTTCGTCTGCGATTGGGCCAAAGGCCGAATTGATCAGTCTGAATCTCGCGCCAGGACTGGTGACCGTCGCTCAGGTTTTGCGAGTGCTTTTGTCTGCGATTCCTGTTGAAGCCGTTAATACGATGGGAATGCCGGACGATGACCCCTATCGACTGCCACATGACCCTCCGGTTTGGAACGAATACCGGTCGATTCTCGCGTCAGCCGGGCAATCGATTGAGCTCCAGCCGATTTCTCGCTGGGAGTTCTATGATGCAGTGGATTCCCGCGACCACGTATTGACAATTCAGACAGGCGACCAGGCGCTGTGGGCTAATTTGCTGCTTACGGTGGGCGTTCGAAAGGCCGAGTAGGAAAAAGCAGGTAAAAAACGCCGATTGGATCGAACTGTTGAATTCCCGCAACCCGCCAATGGGGACCTGCAGCGATTCGGTCTTCTGGGAAGATTGATTCATCTGTTATGCTTGTTGTCTGTTCGGATGGGCACTTTGTTGAATCCGCGTTCTGTTCGTCTTCGGCTCGACTGTGAAAATGTCGGCCAGTTCATCGGGAGAGCTTTCTGATGGTGTCGCGTTTCTTCTCCGTGTTTTCAATTCTGGCTACGATGTTTGCCGTGACATCGACAGCTTTGGCTCAGGACAGTCTGGCGTGGAAGTTCGCGTCGGGTGAGTCGCTGAAGTATGTGGTTCAGCAGAACACACAGATGGAGATGGATCTGAGCGGCCAGCAGACCACAATGATTATGAACCAGACCATGGATATGGTCTGGAAGATCGCTTCCGTCGCTGCCAGCGGCGATGCCAAGATGGCTCAAATTGTTGATCGTGTGCAGTTCAAGTCTGAAGGCGGGCCTCTGGGCGCAGTGCAGTTTGATTCCAGCAGCACGGAAACCGTTGATTCGCCGATTGTGAAGTCGATGGCAGAGGTCTTCAAGAAGATTGTCGGCCAGGAATTCGGCGTCACGATGCAGGCAACCGGAAAAGTTCAGGAAGTGACCGTGCCCAAGGAACTCCTGAAAGCCCTGACGGAAACCGGCCCTGCCGGCGGCGCGATGAACGAAGACACATTGAAGCAGATGATGACGCAGTCGGCTGTGACATTGCCAGCACAGGCGATCAAGCCGGGCGACTCGTGGGAAAGTAATCAGAAGGTAGAGCTGCCATTCGGAACAATGACCGTTAATTCTGTTCTGACTTATGAAGGCACAGAAAACGGCATGGCAAGGATATCGATGCTGCCCAAAATCGATGTTAAGCCAAAAGACGGCGCACCGATTACGCTGACCATGAAGAAATCAGAAGGAAAAGGCGTTGTCCTGTTTGATGTTGCCCGCGGACGTATCACAAAGTCGGACCTCGACTTGACGATGGAGCTTCAGGTGAAGCAATTCGGGACTCAGATTCAGCAGACTCTCCGTCAGAAGACAACCATGTCGCTGGCAGAATAGATCTCACGGTTTCACTGATCAGATGGTGAGTTCGTGTTTTTCAGGATTGAAAAAACCGGGGTCGACTATCCGTTTTCTGTAGAATCTTAATCGCAAGGCCGCTGGAGAACTCTCATAGTTCTCTTGCGGCCTTATTCTTTGTGAGGTTGCCCGAATTCCCGAACAGATCGGATGCTGAGCTGTGAAACGCATATTTCTGACTCTCGCCGTCCTTGCCAACATGACGATGATCGTTGCCCTGGTGCTCGGGTTGCGAGTTGGCGACCCGATGAAAAGCCATGGACTTGATCCAATTGTGAATGCTCGAATCGGAACTCACATTCTGATCGGACTCGGAGCGCTGACCAGTACGACAATGGTACACGCGCTGATCTTTACTTACTTTATGGGGACAGGACGCTGGCTGGAAGAAACAGGAACGGCGTATAGCCTTTCAGAGGAATGGTATAAGCGAAATCAGAAGATCAAATACGGCATCCTGCCTGGAATTCTGATCAGCTTCCTGATGATTGTGGCAACGGGCTGCTTTGGAGCGGTTGCCGATCCCGCGACGGCAGTGTCGCTTGAAAAAGTCGTTGGAGTCTCTGATGGCACACTGCACTTTGGGATGGCGGTCATCACCTGGTTCGTCACGATGGTGATCAACTTCACTCAGTACATTGCAATCGCTCGTAACTCGGCCGTCGTGGATGGCGTGTTGGCCGAAGTTCGCAGAATCCGAATGGAACGCGGGTTGCCAGTCGATTGACTTGATCCATGCCGAATTGCTCTGTAGACCACCGCCTCGTTTTTGAATCGTTGAACGCGATCACAGGACCATCATGTTTCCTGCTGTAGATTTTCCGACAGTGGCCGCCGCTATTCAGGACGGGATCGGTCGTCAGCTGCACACAGGAGTGCAGATTTATGTTTCCCGCAACAGCGTTGCCGTTCTCGATAGCGCGAGCGGTGAGGCGGCTCCGGGAAAACCAATGACTGCCGCAACGCTCATGCCCTGGCGAAGCGCGGGAAAGCCGTTGACGGCATTGCTGATCCTGAAGCAAATTGAATCTGGCCGCCTGGACCTGTCTTCGCAATTAGCGAGCATCCTGCCGGAAGCTTCCGAAGGAGACAAAGCGGCTGTAACCATTTTCGATCTGCTGACCCATCAGTCCGGATTTCCAGCCGTTGATACGGGTTGGCCGCATGCTGACTGGAATAGCTCGATCAGGCAGATTTTTCAGCATCCTGTGGAAATGCCCATCGGAACGGCCGCCTATCATCCTCAAAGCAGTTGGTTCTTGTTGGGCGAGGTGCTGCGGCGATTGGAGGCGGATTCGGCAAAGGCGACTTTCTCGACTTTGCTGCAACGAGATCTGTTGAGCCCTTTGGGACTGAATGACACTTCATGCGGAATCGCACCGGAAAAGCTCGCTGCTTACGCTGACAGGTTGCCCGTGCTTTATGAACGGGAACAAGGGCAACTGATAGAATCTTCGTATTGCCGCGCACCGTGGTTGACTCAGGCATCGCCGGGTGGAAATCTTCGCGGGCCGATCAGTGAACTCGGCAAGTTTCTGGAGTTGTTGCTGAGGAATGGGGATTTGCCTGGCGGTCGCAGTTTCGTTTCAGGCGATACCGTGAAGTTGATGACATCCCGGCACCGAACAGATCTTTACGATCAGACGTTGCAGCACGTTGTCGATTTCGGGCTTGGTGTCATCTGCAATTCCAATCGCCATGGCGCAGCGACTGTGCCTTATGGTTACAGTCGATACGCCAGTGATTCGGCGTTCGGGCATGGAGGTTCGCAGTGTTCGATTGGCTTCTGTGATCCGGAGCATAACCTTGTCGTCGCATGGTCTGCCAACGGCTTTTGTGGAGAAGGTCAGCATCAGCGTCGCAATCGCATGATCAACGAAGCGATCTATCAGGATCTTGGCCTCGCGTAATGTCGATTTCCCGGGCTCTGCGTCCGACTGGTTTTGTGACTCACTTTTTTCGAACGAAGAAAATCCCCCGATGACACGAATCACAAAGGGCATTGTTCTGGCGGGTGGCACCGGTTCGCGACTGTTTCCAATTACACTCGGAATCAGCAAACAGATGGCGCCGGTTTACGACAAGCCGATGATCTATTATCCCCTTTCAACGCTGATGCTTGCCGGAATTCGTGAGGTGTTGGTGATTTCGTCACCACGTGACATCGACGGATTCGAAAAGTTGCTGGGGGATGGTGCGAAGTGGGGGATGAAGTTCTCTTACGTCACTCAGGCGAAACCAGAAGGACTCGCGCAGGCCTTTATTCTGGGTGCCGATTTCATTGGCGAGGATCACGTCGCTTTGGTTCTTGGTGATAACATCTTCTATGGCAGCGGGTTTCAGAAAATTCTTGCCAACGCCAGCAGTCTTGAAACCGGTGCGACCATCTTTGGCTACGAAGTTCGTGATCCGGAACGATACGGCGTGGTGGAATTTGACGCGCAGGGAAAGGCGATCTCTCTTGAAGAAAAGCCGAAGGTTCCAAAGTCAAACTTTGCTGTGCCAGGGCTCTACTTCTACGATAACTCCATCGTGGAAATTTCTCGCAATCTGAAACCGTCGCCACGGGGAGAACTGGAGATCACGGATGTGAATCGCGAGTATCTCAATCGCGGTTTATTGCGAGTTGAAATGTTGTCGCGCGGTTTCGCGTGGCTCGACACGGGGACTCATGAGTCTCTGCTTGATGCCGGCAACTTTGTCGCGGCCATCGAAAAACGTATGGGGTTGAAGATTTCGTGCCCGGAAGAAATTGCTTTCCGCCGAAACTTCATTGATCGCAGCCAGTTGCTTTCGCTGGCGTCGGAGTTTCCGAACGAGTACGGTGAGTACCTGCGGCATATCGCACGCTGAGTCATCGTATTCCTGAACTGCGATGACAACTCCACCTCCTCAAGAAAGTTACGCCCATCATGATCAAGGGATTTCGATCGCGTCTGAAAAATGGCGAAACACTGCTTGGCACAATGGTCACTTTGCCGACTGCGGCAACGGCCGAAGTTCTGGCAGATGCAGGCTTTGACTGGTTGTTTATTGACGGCGAACATGGACCGCTGAGTGCAGGCGACATTCAGGGGATTCTGCAGGCTGTTGGTCATCGCGTGGCGTGCATTGTTCGAGTCCCGATTTGTTCCGAAGCGGAAATCAAGAAGGTTCTGGATTTGGGAGCTCAGGGTGTCATCGTGCCCCAGGTGAATACTGCCGAGCAGGCTGCTGATGTTGTCAGTTTTTCTCGTTACGCACCGGCCGGTTCGCGAGGAGTCGGTTTGGCGAGGGCTCATGGTTACGGTTTTCGATTCGCCGAATATGTGGGTTCCGCGAACGATGAAGTGGTTGTCATCGTGCAGGCCGAGCACAAGACTTCCGTGGCCAACATTGAATCGATCGTCAAAGTTCCAGGAGTCGATTGCGTGTTACTCGGACCTTATGACTTATCGGCCAGCTATGGAAAATTGGGCCAGATCAACGATCCCGAAGTTCTGGACGGCATCGCGCGAGTGACGTCGACTTGCAAGGCGGCCGGAATCCCGCTGGGCTATTTTGGAGTCAACGCCGAAGCGGTTGCACCCTACGCTCAGCAAGGATATTCATTGCTGGTGGCTGGCGTCGATGTCCTGTTTGTGGGCAACGGGGCTCGCAAAGTTCTGAAGGACATGCAGGAATTCGGCAGCTGATTTTCCCGAGTCTACAGGGTGTGACATTCGCTATGACGTTCGGAATGAGTAGTAGAAGTGTTCGTCAGAATTCGGATGCGGCCCGTTGATGTCACACCCCGTAAGAAGGTTTCCTTTTTGGAGAAGTCTGCCCGGGGGCACTTTGATAGTCACAAGCTCAGTGACAAGTCCGCTTCAGAATTGATCCAGCTGCTCGCAAGCGATGGCTCGAATTTCTTCGCCAACGTCTTCGATTGTTCTCAGTGAGCCGTCTTCCTGAAGGCCGTGAACGGTTCGCCAATCAAGGCGACTGTGGGCCAGTGCCAGATAGCATCGGCGGACTCGCTCCAGATATGGCAGATCCGATTCCTGCAAGTCGGCTTCCTGATCGGTGTATTCGCGCGCTGCTTTTCGAGACACCAGCTCGCGACTCATTTGCGACGACATGTCGATGAGAATCGTGAGCTTTGGTCGCGGTAATTCAAAGACACCGAATTCGATTTTTTCAATCCACTCCACCAGAGCTGTCCGCGCGGCTCCATCAAGCTTGGCGGATTGATGGGCCAGGTTCGATCCGACGAAGCGGTCGAGCACCACGACATCGTTTTCGTCCATCATCTTCAACAGTAACGCTCGAGATTCAAATCGATCGCCCGCGTAGAGAACAGCAGCCAACTGAGGATGAACTTCGTTCAGTGATCCGAATTTTCCATTCAGGAAGTCGCCAATCGCTGAACCAAAATTTGTGGCGCTGTAACGAGGAAACTGCAGAGAATCAACACGCAGTCCCAGGTCCCGCAGTGACGCCACGAGGCGCCCGGCTTGAGTCCCCTTCCCTGCCCCGTCAATGCCTTCAATCGCAATCAGCGTGGCCAAGAGTCTGCTCCTGAGTTCATGGCGTTCAACTGTGGAATCCCAAGCTGAATCATCTCAGCTGGAACCGCATCGCAGGCCGAAGAGAAATTGTCTGTTGAATCCAGCGATTCTATTTCCGTCGCCTGCAGGACGCTGCGTCCAGGTTGAATGGCTGAATTGATATCTCGCATCTCGCTCACTCGTTCGGCAACGACACCTTCGCGATTGGCCGAAGCAGCGCGAGCCTGAACGAAGTGTCCCAGATCGGCGACGTTTCCTGGCACTTCGACTGGCATGTACCATCGATCTGTACCACGGACATAGCCAGGACGAGTTTCTGATTCACGCTCTGCAAGAACTTCCAGCAGTCTTTTGTCGGTTTTCATCTCACGACTGCCAGGCTCATCAGTCGAGCTGCCAAAGCAACCATTGACTCGACTGAGATAAAACTGCTCAGCCAGACCACGTTCAAGATCGCTCAGAATACGGACCCGCTCTTTAATCACTTCCGGATGAATCTGATCGGGCATCGTCGCGGCCGGAGTTCCGTCGCGACGACTAAACGGGAAGACATGGACTTTCATAAAGCGAGCTTTTCGACACGTGTCCAGAGTTTCTTCAAACTCTCCATCGGTCTCGCCCGGAAATCCGACAATCACATCGGTACTGAAAGCCGGATCATTGCCGAGTGTCTCACGAATCTGATCAAGTCGTTCCAGAAATCGTTCGACTCGGTACCGTCGTCGCATGCGAGTCAACACGCTGTTGCTTCCGCTCTGCAGCGCTGGATGAAACTGTGGGCAGAGATGTTCACAGTCACCAGCGGCCTTGATGAAGTCGTCATTAACTTCAACCGTTTCGATGCTCGACAGCCGCATACGCCAGTCGCCCGGAATGCGATCCAGTCGACGCAACAAGTGCCAGAGTCGTTCTGGATTGTCACCAGGCTGAAGATTGTTAGTGTCGACTCCAAAATGGCCCATGTGGATGCCGCTGATCACGATTTCACGATATCCGTGATCAATCAACGCGCGGATTTCATCTTCGATGTCAATCGGCCGTCGGCTGCGAAGTCCCGGTCGTACAGTCGGGATAATGCAGTAGGAACATTTCAGAATGCAGCCGTCCTGGATTTTGACGAAGGCTCTCTGGTGTCCTTCGAATTCGCTGATACCGTTTGGCATGTCAACGATTCCAAAGCGACTGAGCACATCCGGAAGTTCGCGTTTGTCGGTCACCACTTCGATCACATTCGGCAAATCGGCGACGGCCTGCGGATCGCGTGTGGCGTAGCAGCCCATGACGATCGTTTTGGTCCCGGGATTCTGGCGCGACAGTTGACGAATCACCTGACGAGATTTCGAATCGCCGGTATTTGTGACCGTGCAGGTATTCACGACGCAAAGATCAGCCGATTCGCTCTCCGCTGCTTCGCGATAGCCGCTTTGCAGCAACGCTTCACGAACCAGTTGAGTTTCGTACTGATTGACTTTGCAGCCCAGAGTCACCAGGCGGCACGTTCGAAGGTCTGACATGGCAGTTGGATAATAATGGGGTCCGAAGCAATGCGGTTTAAGAACTGCGAATGGTGAGCCTTCCTGAAAGGAATCTCAATGGCGCACATCCACGGGACTGAAATTTGGATCAATTCTCTGGTCAAACGACTGTTTCCGCTGCTTTTTCGTCCCGAAAGCGCTTCGGGACTGGACGTTTCGCGCAGAGTTGGGCTTCACTTTTCAGAATCTGCCGCCCCGCGTGCTGGACACCGATTCTCGATATTGTCCGGTGTGCCTGCGTTGCCATTCGCTCAGAGGCATTGATTTTGTACAAGCTCGAAGGACGACTTGCGCCGTTCCGTTAACTCGGGACGTTATCCTTGGTGCGGGCAGAGACGAGGGATTGGCGAGCGACCCAATAAGCGGACGAGACGTCCGCGCTCCGGGAGCGCGGACGTCTCGTCCGCTTGTCGGTGCCTCATCCCTTGCCGCGTGAAGAATATTTCGGGGCTGGTCCTCACTCCGTGCGGATCAAAGTCCAGCCCAGGTCGTGATCGCAAAGTTCCGTCGCCGAGGACATGCTTCTTGATCGTGGAGAGTTGTTATGCGATAGTGAACTCCCCCGGAATCAACTCATTCCACTCACCAACCCACCTCGTGTTCCCCGGAAGAGTTTCCATGCTGACTCTGTTGAACCATTCGACATCGCTTTGCGATGGGCTGCGACGTCGGGAAGCCATGCGAGTCGGAGGACTTTCTGCCCTGGGGCTGTCATTGCCACAACTGCTTCAGCAGCGTTCGGTGAAGGCACAGGATTCATTGAGCGACGCTTCACCTGGTTTTGGCCGTGCCAAGTCGGTCATTCTGATATGGCTGCTCGGTGGACCGCCTCAGCATGAAACATGGGACCCCAAGCCGGGAGCTCCCAAAGAGATTCGTGGCGATTACGGATGCATCGACTCCGTTGTGCCCGGCCTGAGGGTCGGTGAACTTATGCCAAGAACGGCCATGCATACGGACAAGCTGGCAGTCCTGCGAGCCGTCGTGACAAAGGACCAAGCGCACTCATCGAGTGGTTACCAGATGTTGACGGGAGTTCCTCATGTTCCACCCAGTCAGGAAAACGTCACATCCAAAGCGCCCAACCTGTCTCCATCGCATGGCTCGATGATGCGAGCGTTGCGGGCTGATCGCGATGGGATGCCATCCTCAATCACGCTGCCGTATCACATTGCAAACGATGGTGAGATCCTTTGGCCCGGTCAGGGAGCCGGCGTTTTGGGACGAAAATTTGATCCGTGGTTGATCAATTGCGATCCTTCGAAGCCAGGTTTTCGAATTCCGGACCTTGCCCTGCCCGACGAAATTTCGGCAAACCGTTTCACGTCTCGGCGAGCGTTGTTGTCCAGTCTTGATCCAATGCGTTCCGAATTTGAACGAGCCGGAGTGGCCGGGCGATTCAATCAGCAAACCGAGCAGGCTTTTGATCTGCTGACCGGCAAATCGGCTCGCCGCGCTTTTGAAATTGATCAGGAGTCCTCGGAAACGCGAGATCGCTACGGACGGAATCGTTTCGGTCAGTCCGTGCTCCTCGCCCGACGACTTGTCGAAGCTGGCGTTTCGCTGGTTCAGGTGAACTGGACACGAGTGGAAGCTGTGACGAACAATGGTTCATGGGATACTCACAGCAATCATTTTTCAGACCTCAAGAATCATCTGATGCCGAGAATGGATGCTGCGTATTCTGCTTTGCTGCAGGATCTTGACGAACGCGGGTTACTCAATGAAACGCTGGTCGTTTGGCTGGGTGAGTTTGGCCATACGCCTCGCATCAACGGCAACGCCGGTCGCGATCACTGGGGCAATTGCTTCTCGATCGCATTGGGTGGTGCGGGGATTCGATCGGGAATCATTCATGGAGAATCGGACAGCCATGCTGCATTTCCGGTGACCGGTATCGTTACTCCGGCAGACATCACATCGACCATCTTTCATTGTCTCGGCCATTCGCCCGAGACATTGCTTTACGACCAGACTGGCCGACCGTTTCCTTTAAGTCGCGGCCGGGTCATTCGCGAGATTGTCGGCTGACAAAAAGTGAATGACCGATCGTTAGCGGAAGTTGCCAAACTTCCCTCTGCACTCGGATCTTTAGCAAGATCTGAGTTAGCGGCACGGCGCGAGCCGTCCGGTTAGCCAGCCCTTTTGCAGGCACTCACCGGACAGCTTGCGCTGTTCCGCTAAAAATGACTGGCATTGGGCTCGCGCCCTTCCGCTGCAACCAAAGAACGGACACTATTGCGGGACTATTCCTTAGCAGCTGACTTCCCTGTTTTGCACTGTCTGACCAATCCTGAATTCGTCCGGCAGAATCTGCCGACCGTGTGTTAATTTTCGGGCGGTCGTATGCGGGTAAACTTGAAGAAGAAAACTCTGTTCGCATGGTTTTTTGGAACAAATCTTCCTGTCTTACCCAATCGGAATTTTTGATGAAGGAGATGTAGGGGATGACCCGATAACAGCAGTGGAACAGAGGAGGAATGGACTTTGAGAGCGTGAGTCGGCAGGGATGCTGATCACGATCTGCGGGTTCAACTAAGAAGTGCGTGAAGGTGAAGGATTCACGGATGCGTCCACGATTGCGATTGTTTGTTGGGGCTGATGAGCCTGAAATGTTGACATTTCCTGAACCGGAAGTGTCCATCAAATTGGGGGAGCTGACTCGAATTCTGGCTGATGCCATGATTTGGGATCGCACCTGGGTTTCGGATTTCGCCGACGATGATATTCGGATTTCGGCCGATCTGTTTGAGGTACTGACTACGTACGCTCAAATGCGTCCGAGTGCCTAGCAAGTTGCTTGTCATCACCACTGAAAAAGATACCAACGACGGTCCTTGAGGCCGTCGTTTTCTATTGACTGCAATTGATATTTACACGGAGGACGCAGCTGATGTCGTCGCTTCGGGAAGACGCACATTCGATTTGGCGTGCGGGTGTTTCTGCCGTTGATTCTTCATCGGCCGTGAGTGAGCAGATCTCCTGCGATGGCAAGCAGCTTTGCATCGCAGGGACAAATTTCGCCCTCAAAGATTTGCAGCGAATTGAAGTCCTCGGAGCGGGCAAGGCTGGAGCCGGAATGGCGCACGGCCTTGAGTCTGCCCTGCTGAAATGGATTCCGCCAGAAAAGCTCACCGGGTGGGTGAATGTGCCGGCCGATTGCATTCGTCCTTTGCGGCGAATTCACCTTCACGCAGCTCGCCCAGCCGGAGTGAACGAACCGACTCCGCAAGGCATTGAGGGCACCAACGAAATTCTTCGTCGTCTGCGAGATCTAGCGTCTCGCGACATCTGCATTGTCCTCTTGTCCGGTGGAGCCAGTGCCCTGCTCTGCAGTCCCGTGTCGGGAGTTTCGCTGGCCGACAAGCTCGCTGTGACTCGAGCCCTCTCGGCCAGCGGCGCACCGATTCAGGAATTGAATCTGGTAAGGACACAACTTTCGCAGGTGAAAGGTGGACGACTTGCCTCAGCCTGTCAGGCAAATACGCTGATCAGTCTGATTATCTCAGACGTCATTGGTGATCCATTGGACGTCATCGGCTCGGGGCCGACCGTGAAGATGCAGTCAAGAAGTAAACACGCTCTCGAGATTTTGAAGCAACGGAACTTGCTGAATTCCATTCCAGAGTCCGTTATTCGACATTTAAGTGCATCGTGTGAAGAAACGGAAACGCAATCGGAGATGATGATCGCGAGTCGGATTCAGAACGTCATCGTCGCCAGCAACACGATCGCCTTGACGGCTGCTGCCAACAAGGCGATGAGTCTGGGGTATAGTGTTGAGTCCCTTGGTTCCAGCAATGCGGGCGATGCGGCAGACGAAGGGCGAAGTCTGATGCAGAAACTTCTTTCCGCGCGGGCTTCGAATTGCGGCGAAGATCAGACGCCGCTTTGCATTCTGAGTGGCGGTGAACCCACGGTGAATCTTACACAGACGTCGCTGTCTGGAATGAACGATGTGACGTCGAGCGACCGAATGCTCCGCAGCAAAGGCGGCCGCAATCAGGAACTTGTTCTGGCTGCCATAGCCTCGCACCCTGACGACTCCGACTGGCGCGGGCTCGCGATGTTGTCCGGTGGTACGGATGGCGAAGATGGTCCAACGGATGCAGCTGGTGCGTTTGCCGATGAGCGACTGGTGCAGCAGGTTCGCGAGCGGCAGCTTGATCCGACGTCATTCCTGCGACGGCACGATTCGTATCACTTCTTTGATGCTGCGGGAGCCTTGTTGCAAACGGGGCCAACACACACCAATGTGATGGATTTACGCGTCGGGCTGGTCGGCAAAGCCGACTGATGCCGCCGAGCAAGGCGAGCAGTAATTGTGAAGGTATTGACGGGAGTCGATGCGTGTAGTCGCGGATGATTTTGAAGTTGGGAGGGCGAGGCTCCTGCCGAGCCACAGAAGGCCAAAGGCACACGGTTCAGCAGGAGTTTCACCCTCCCGAAATACCGTGGCAATTCGGATTCACGGAAATCCCCGACTGCACCGGAGACGATCACGCGAGCGGCGGCCGTTTGCGGTCTTCATTCATCAATTCTATTATCCTGACTATGCAGGAAATGAATCATCAAATGTCGGAACGCAGCATTGTCATCGTCGGAGTTGGGCTGATTGGTGGCTCCATTGCGGCCGCTGTGCGCCATCGCTTTCCCAATTGTCAGGTTGTGGGAATTGGAAGAAATCCCGAACGTCTCGCCCAGGCGAAAGAGATGAGTCTGCTCACATCTTGGTCACTGGAGATCTCCGCTGACGCGATTCCTGAGGGCAGTCTGGGAATTGTCTGTCTTCCAGTTCATCAGATAGCCCAGGCGGTTCGCACGCTTCTTGAAGCAGGTTGTGAAGTTGTGACGGACGCCGGAAGTGTGAAACAGTGTGTTTACGATTCCTTTGGATCTCAGGTGGATCGGCGATTTGTTGGTTCGCATCCGATTGCAGGAAGTGAACAGAGTGGCTTCGAACACGCCGATGCGGATCTCTTTTCGCGACGATTGTGCGTGGTGACAACGGTGACTCCGGAAGACGCCGCGGAGCCTAATGTGCAGAGAGTCGTGGAGTTCTGGAAAAGTCTGGGCTCGTCGGTCTATCTGATGTCGCCCGATGAGCACGATCGAGTACTCGCGCTGACCAGTCATCTTCCGCATGTTCTGGCGTCAGTCGCTGCCGGTTGTGTTGAAGCCGACTTATTGAAATTTGCTGGCTCCGGATATCGCGACACCACACGGATTGCCGCAGGATCGGCCAGCCTGTGGACATCCATTCTGATGGGAAATTCAAAACACTGCGTGGAGTCGATTCGGGCGGCTGAAGAGCTGTTAAAAAATTTCCGCGACGCTCTGACAGCAGGCGATTCAGCAGCGCTGGAGCAACTTTGGGAGAAGGCCGCTCAACAACGGCGAATGTTGAATCGGGACTCCACGGAAACATGAAGCAGTCTTGCGATTGAGTCCCTTCTAACTACTCACCCTCCCTCTGGGAGGGTCGAAAACGAGCGACAGCGAGTTTTCAGGGAGGGGCGTGATGGATTCGTTGACCTGAGACGCCTGATTTTGCGAGACTCAGCCGTCCCCTCGCTGCGCTCGACCCTCCCACAGGGAGCGTGAAATCCAGTGTCGAAACTTGTGTCGATACCTCTGCCCTCTCGGAGGGTCGGACGTGAACACCGTCCGGCGAGGGCCGATCAAGGTTGCGAATCAAAATAAAAGTAACCGAACCTGTTAAACATTAAAGGGTCCCGCCGGAGATGTTTTTCGTTTAACCGCAAGACCGTTCAACGAACGGTCTATGCAGTAGCGGAATCGGCGCAAGCCGTCCGGTGAGCCGGCCCTTTTGCAGGCACTCACCGGGCAGCTCGCGCTGCTCCGCTACTAATTGAACGGTATTGCGTTTAACCGTTAGCCGGAGGCGTACGTTGGTGGCCGCATCCGCGTACGCCTTCGGCTGACGGTTAAACAGCTCAATCGTGACCGTGATTAGTATATTCGCCCCTCACCTTCGCAGCGATCGATCCTCCCGGAGCGCGGGCGTCTCGCCCGCCTTTTTGCAACTCCTCAATCCACGGTTGACTGCGCATGAGTGCGCCGACCGTGCGGCCGATCATTTGAAAACTCAGTGGTTCCCGACAGCATCACACGACCCACTCAAGAGTCCCGCGAGCTGCATTCCCGAATACTGAAACGTTGAAGACTGAATTTCTCCAAAAGAGAAATCAAGTGCGAAACACGTTCGTCCAGTGATGTCCCGGCCCGAATACCAATGGCGATGACACCCGCAGTCAACGCCACAACGCGAGCGACGCTGATCGGAAGGCCAAATGGCTTCAAGTCTGCGAAGAACTCTTCATCGCTGCACACTTCCCCGAATTTCTGGCCCTGGAACGTGAATTCGATTCCGTACAGATCACCGCTCCATTGATAGATGAAAGGCCCAAAGAGCTCGTTGCGACTGACAATCCAGAATTTGTCATCGTTCAGAATAATTTCATTGTAATCTGAACGTGACACGAATCTGCACTCCTGAGCCGTCTGTAGGGATTTGATGAAGGGGGAACCGAAAACCAACACCCATTTTTATGAACTATTTCAGTACGATGACGATTCGACCGAAAAGAGGACAGACTATTTCCGGCCTTTGGAAAGCCGGGGGTTTTGTTGAACTCAGTTGAACGCACGGGGTTGACAAGAGATTCCCTGTGTGATTATCAAACGCGTGAAATGGGCGTCAGAAACGTTTCATCCACATAAGGTACAGGACTTACACGAGGTTACGGCACATGGTTTTCACTCTGGAAGCAGGCGAAGTCGCAGAGAAAGACAGGTTTTCGGTCTTCGCCGGGATCGAGCATTTTGGAATCGCTGTGAGTCCTCGCCTGCGAGGTGATGATGACGACGACTTCGCCGACGAGAGTTTCGGTGATGAAGAGGTCGAGGACGACGACGAAGACGAGTTTGAAGACGAAGTCGATGAAGAATTCGAAGACGAAGACGATTTCGAAGACGACGACTTCGACGATGACGACGATGACGACTTTGACGACGATGATGAAGAGGAAGAAGAAGATGAGGCCGACGACGAAGAATGACGTCTAAACGACAATCGTTCGGTGGTCTGACATCATGGTGAGCTTCGGCAGTTCAATCATTGTTTTACGGTCATGCTGATGCATCAGGGCGCTTCGTATTCGAAGTGCCCTTTTTTGTTATCGTTTAACCGTTAGCCGGAGGCGTACGTTGGTGCCCGCATCCGCGTACGCCTCCGGCTGACGGTTAAACACAATACCGTTCAAATCGCAGCGGAGCAGCGCGAGTTGCCCGGTGAGTGCCTGCAAAATGCCAGCTCACAGGCCGGGCGTGAGCCGTTCCGCTGCTTCACAGGCCGTTCGTTGAACGGTATCGCCGTTAAACAACTCACTCGCAATTGCGATGAATATCATTGGGGCCAAAAATGGATGGACTTTGGGATCAGATTCAGGAAGCAACAGCCTGGCTTTCCAGCCGATGGAGTGGTGCTCCGAAAGCCGGTTTGATTCTGGGGACCGGGCTTGGCGGACTTGCGACGCAGATCAAAGTCGACATTGAAATTCCGTACGCTCAGATTCCTCACTTTCCGAGATCCACGGCTCCGTCTCATGCGGGAAAGTTGTTGTGTGGAACATTGGAAGGTGTGGCTGTGCTGGCGATGGAAGGCCGCTTCCATTACTACGAAGGGTACTCGCTTCAGCAGGTCACTTTTCCCATTCGAGTCATGAAAGCGATGGGAGCCGACACGCTCATTCTCACCAGCGCTGTTGGCGGCATGAATCCGCAGTACTCGCTTGGGGATGTTATTATTCTGGAAGATCACATCAATCTGATTCCCGATAATCCGCTTCGAGGAATCAACGATGATCGACTTGGTCCGCGATTTCCAGACATGAGTCAACCGTACAATCGAGACCTGATAGAACGGTCTCGACAGATCGCTTTGCGGTTGGGAATTGCAGCACACAAGGGCGTGTTGGTGGCTGTGCCCGGGCCTAACCTCGAGACCCGAGCCGAATATCGAATGCTGCGAACAATGGGAGCAGATATTGTCGGGATGTCGACAGTGCCCGAATGCATCACTGCGGCTCATGCAGGCATGAAGACAGCTGCGTTCTCCATTGTGACCGACATGTGCCTTCCTGATGCACTTGAACCTGCCGACATTGAAAAGATCGTTCGAGTGGCAGGTGAAGGTGGTCAGAGGCTGGAGCGGATTCTGGTCGAGCTGTTCCGCGAACTCGGTGGCAATTAGGACTGAGCGATCAACAAACGTCGGCGATACGGGGAACGAATGATCACACCCTGCATCTTGAGAAACTGGCCAAGTGTTATCAGCCAGGTCAGACAGCTATTTCGGCGCCTGTCCTTAGTCTCAGTTCACCGCGAAATGCAGTGTCGGCGAGCGAGCGGATCAGCGGGCGAGACGCCCGCGCTCCCGGAGCGCGGACGTCTCGTCCGCTTGTTGATGCCTCATTTCTCGCCGTGATGAGCATAAAAGCAATTTGAATGCAGCACGAACTCAATTGGCGGGCGGAACTGGTGGCGGTTCCGCACCATCGGTCGGTGCGGGTTTCGAAGCGTCCGGAGCTAGTGTCGCGGTTGCGTTTTGCTCATGCGAGGCTTGTTGGATCGCCTTCTGGGCTTCGATCTCTTTAGCATCGGCCAACTGTTTTTCGAGTACCGCAGGATGAACGTAACTGTGCCGGTCTGCGATCGTCAGTGGTTTTGGCTGATTCGATTCGGGCTTGGCAAATGGCAGATAAACTTTGTTTCCGGCCAGAGTGACGCCCTTGTAGACGCTGCCGCGAGTCAGCGGGCCAACTCCCAGGAACCAGGAATCTTTTGCATCGCTGCGAGATACGGCTGCTCCGGATTGCCAAACCGGGATTCCAGTATCGCGGTGATAGGCGAACACCACGATCTTCGAAACGCCCATCAGGTTGTTACGTTTACCAATTGAGATTTCCGGAATCGCCGGCACCGCAGGAACGCCACCCAGCGCTGATGCGGCCACTCCGAGTCCATTGCTTGACGGAATTCCATAAGTGACTTCCATCGTATCAGTGCCCAATGCACCCACACGAGCTTCCAGAATGTAGCTGGCTTCGGTCCGATTCAGTTCCAGGCGACAGCCCGTCGTTGTCAGTTTTTGCCTGAGCGCGCTGATGATGTAATCGGAGTTGATGAAGACGTTGTTGCCTTTGAATGTCTGCATGTAGGCCGTGTCGAGAAATACGGTTCGGCCAGCCAGCGGTGACAGATCAAGCTGATCAATCGCGCGATCGACCGAATCGGACAGAAGCAGCTGCTCCGTTCCGTTCTTTTGAACTGCGGCCCCGCAACCTGTGACAAGCAACAGGCAACACAGAGCCAGAATTCGTTGTTGAATCCGCATCAATGACACAAGCGATATTCCGTAGTCGATCCTGACGTCGGTGCTGCTTAAGACAGGAAATTTGAAGACGGACAGTCGTCATCATTCACCCAGCAGCATCGAGAGTCACTTGCCGTAGTCTATGACCAAACGGTCGCGCCACTTGACATCGAAATCATCAAAACCGACAGGCAGGCTCGGTCAAATTCTGTGTCGGCGGGATCCATCGGCAAATTTTACAGTTAGCGCATGTTCACACTTGAGTTGACTTTATTGATGGGGAAGCCCAATGGGGATCACTTTTAGCGGAACAGCGCAAGCTGTCCGGTGATGGTATTCAAAAAAATTGCAAAAACCGGACGGCTCGCGCCGTGCCGCTTCGAATTGAAAGCCAAAGTGACTGCCATTGGGGGTAGCCCCGCGTTGTTCTCATTTGCTGCGACTTTTCGGCTTCGATCGATCGTGAGGTCAGGTCCTGGGAAAAACTAGTGTACACGGCGTCAAAATCAGACTGTTGAAGGAACTGATCCCCAACCGTATGACCTCAAACACTTTAGCGGCGGTGGATTTCTGATTCGAAGGGCCTGCGATGTACGGCAAGTGTCGCAAACCCCTTGGTAGAAGCCACTTGCGGTGTTCATCTGGATTCGGAGATGGACATGGTTAGGATCGTGGTAGCTCGCTTTTGTTAGCGAGTGATGTGGGCGACCCAGAGGAGTACGACGGGCCGCTGAAACCTTCCAGAATGGATGCCCGTCTCTGTCGTTTGTTCTGCATTCGGGCACAAACGACCAACTCCAAAGGGAACTCAGCACATCGTCCCCGATTTGCTCAGCCCAATGAATTGCGGGTGCTGCTATGAACAATCGATCTTCGAATCGCAGAACAACTCGATCTAATCTTCAGTCGGCTCGTCGTCAGCGATCTGGCGGAGGACGTCCGCTGGTCAGTCCCGCGTCCGCTCACCAGCATCGAGGTGATGGATTGGCCATTGGCCGAGCGTTCGATGCTCCGGAAAAATGGCACGAACCCGTGTCAGCAGAAAGTGCGAATGCCGATCAGCAGCTCCGAGTTGTCACGCAGTCGGCCGGCGCAGGTTATCTTCACCCAGTCAGCGCCGATGATGTTCGTGAACGAGTGCTCCAGTTGCCGTTGGAGTTTCAGGAGAAGCTGCAAGTTGTGCAGTTCAGCCGCATGACTCAGAAACGCCGATTGTTCCCCTGCTATGGTCTTCAATGGGGCAACTCCGTTTACTTGTACCCGATCGAAGCTTCGCTGGAAGAGCTCTATGTGCGAGCCCCCCGGCCAGCTCAGCGGATCGAAAGCGAAATGTACGGTGGCCGTTGGGTGCAGGATGGGAATCTGTGGCGTCTGATCTGGACCGAAAACACGATTCGGGATTTCTATCTCAACAACGTGCTGATCCACGAGATTGGTCACATCAACGACAACCGCAACACAAGCTTTCGAAAACGCGAACAATTCGCCGACTGGTTTGCCATCGAATATGGCTACCGCGCCTCACGAAGCAAGTCGGTTTCAAAACGCTGAACCAACTTACGTTCGCGCACATACAAGCTCGAAGCGCCAGCGAGTGAGCGAGTGCTTACGTTCGCGCACATACAAGCTCGAAGCGCCAGCGAGTGGGCGAGTGCGTGCTCGCAGC
>JBGSVD010000026.1:0-40147 GCA_041753135.1 Planctomycetaceae bacterium | reverse complement strand
TGCTCCAGGAGCGCGGGCGTCTCGCCCGCTGTTGTTTAGCAAGGTCCTGTACCACGCGGGGACAGAATTCCTGTCCCAGGATTTGATCAATGACTTCTCCTGTTCACTTTGGGGGTCCCATGGATCGACGAGATTTTCTGAAATCAGGTGTTGGTCTTTCTGCCCTTTCGCTTGGAGCCGGTGCCTTTGCCGCGCCAGCGACGAAGATTCCTCGAGTCGGTTTGATCGGAACGGGCTGGTACGGCAAGATCGACTTACTGCGACTGATTCAGGTGGCTCCGGTGGAAGTCGTTGGCCTTTGCGATGTCGACAGCAAAATGGCGGCGGAGGCGGCCACGATTGTTTCGCAACGTCAGGCGTCCGGTAAGAAGCCGACTGTCTGGGGCGATTATCGGCAGATGCTGAAGGAGCAGGAGTTTGACATCATGCTGATCGATACACCGGATCATTGGCACGCGTTGCCAATGATTGACTGTGTGAATCGCGGGATTGATGTCTGGGTTCAGAAGCCGATCAGCGTTGACGTGATCGAAGGCCTGTCGATGGTCACAGCCGCCCGAAAGAATGGGCGAGTGGTTCAGGTGGGAACTCAACGACGAAGTACGCCCCATTTGATCGAAGCGAAGAACCGTGTAGTGGATGCGGGGCTGCTCGGTGACATCGGGATGGTTGAATGCTATTGCTACTATCACATGCGAGCCCAGAGTAATCCTCCTGTGATTGCCGTTCCGGGGACTCTGGATTTCGACATGTGGACCGGACCGGCTCCTATGCTTCCGTTTACGGAACTGACACATCCACGCAGCTGGCGTGCGTTCATGGAATACGGCAATGGCATCGTCGGCGACATGTGCGTTCATATGTACGATATGGTTCGCTGGATGCTGAAGCTGGGCTGGCCGAGCCATGTTTCATCGAATGGCGGAATTCTCGTACAGACGCAGTCGGCCGCGAATATTTCTGATACGCAAGCCGCAACGTTTCAGCACCCTGACTTTCCGGTACTTTGGCAACACCGTTCCTGGGGAGCCGCAGCGGATTCCGAATATCCGTGGGGCGCGACGATTTATGGTGACAAAGGAACGTTGAAGCTCAGTGTGCAGAAGTACGAATTCTTTCCTCGCAATGGGGGAGAGAAGCTGACAGGTTCAGCACTGTACGAGTATGACAAATATCCGGAAGACGAAACGGAAAAGGATCTTGAACGTCACGTGGCCTCCGCGGTGCGCGGGCACATGCTGAATTTTCTTAGCTGCATTGAATCGCGCGAGAAGCCAGTTTCCGATATTGAAGAAGGGCACGTCTCGACGGCCAGTTGCATCCTCGCAAACATCGCAATGAAGCTCGGAAGAACTCTGGAATGGGATCCGGCGACACACACCGTCAAGGGTGACGAAGAAGCGACCAAACTTTTGCGACGCGAATATCGCGAGCCATGGGTCCACCCAGAACCCGTGTAAGGACAGGCGGAAAAGAAGTCACCAGACTTTGTGCTCCGTCAGCTGTTTTCAGGAGTTGTACCAAGGCCGGCGAGACGCCCGCGCTTCCAGAGCGTTTTCCTGGATGTCACACTGCGAGCCAGCGGTACAGAGCATGTCGATTAGTCAGCGAGCAATCGGCTCAACCGTAAGCCGAAGGTCGCGCTGTTTATGAAATCACCGCAGGGTTTTGTCAAGAATTGAACTTCGTGGTGCATTATGTCTGTCACGACCCTCGAAAAATCACCATCCCATGCGGCCAGTCCCTGGCGATTGCTGTGGTTGTTGCCATTTTCAATTGCGTCAGCACTTGTTGCATCGGCTCGGCACCGTCATGACTGGGCGGCGGTGTCCATACAGTCCGCGCTTGGATTTGTAGCGGTCGCTACGGGATACGCATCAATTGCACTCCACCGAACGCGATCCGAAAACCTCAACCGACGCATAGGTCAAATATTCTTTGTTGCCAGCGTTACCATTTGTGCGTTCGTGCTCGGTTCACGGTTACTGTTTCCCATTCCATCCACACCATCAAATGATGCGGCGCGACTCAACCGCATTTTGGATACAGTGCTCTGCTGGCCGCTGATCGCAATGTCCTGTGGTGGGCTGCTCTTTGCCGTCTGCTCGGCAAACTCGAAGCGAACTCTCTGTTTTCTATTTCCCGTTGTTCTCATGCTGATGATCGCGTTGTCAATGCATGGTACCTCAAGACATTGGCTGCGAATCTTTAACAGTTCTCTTACCTGATGACACATCGCTGACAGCGAACAAAGCGATTCACGTTGAGTTGCGGTGGTTCGTTTTTACTAGTGGTCTGTCAACGCTTGATTTTAGGGTAGGATGGGCATTCTTGCCCGTCGCTGGATTGTCGGACAAGAATGTTCAACCTACGTTTTTACGTCTGGCGAAGCACTAGAGTGCTCGCGGTCATGAGAACTCAGAGGGCTGAGTCGCACGAGTTGCAGGTCCTGCTTGAACACGGAGGGCTGACGCCCAGCCGCTCGCCAGGTGAAAACAGGGACATTTTTTGTCCTCTGATTGCGTGTTTCGTAACCTGACTTACGTGGGATATGCGGCACGGAGAAGCGGTTGTCTCAACTGTTGTAGAACGATTGGAACAATCGTTCTACAATGGGAATTCCTCTCCTGCTGATCGCGTTTAGCACGGTCCACTAGCCGAAATTCAAGTCTGCACAAAATTTGCAGCATCAGCCGTGGCAACAGGCTGATCTTCATCACTATCCGTCGAGAAATCCTGTGGCAATAGACAGAGCTGATTGGCATTCCGGTGGCGATTTCCCCAGCGAACTGTCTCCTGAGCAGGGCGGGACACACATCGGTATGTTTCTGGCCTGGATAATTCTCCATGGACTTCAGGGAGAATTTCACGACGAAGAATCTGTCGAAGAGCTTGATGCACTCAGACGCCGACAAATCACGGGTTGCCAGTTTCTGTTCAAAGCCTGCGACGGAAAATTCTGGCATGAAGATCTCAATGAAGAGGGTCTCGCATTTGCCGCATCATATTATTCAGGACCTGATGGCAATGGCTATGGACAGTACCTTGAAGACTATGAGCAACTCGTTGCTGCTGAGTTACCGACGCTCTACCATGTTGAAGATTCGTGGTCCAACTACGATCGGCTGGAGCCTCTAATCGACAGTCGGTACGCTGATTGGAAAGCAAAGAACTCATCATGAAATAATGAGCTCACCTGAGTGAATCAGTGCCAAGCTTCGGGCGATATCTTGCTAACTTTCAAAGGGCACATCGTCGCAGGTTTCGATAATGATCTGTCGAATCGCAGCGCGGTCAGATTCTGTCAGGTGAGCGAACTTTGGCGAAGCATCCTTGCCTGTCAGGATGTCGTCGAGACGGTTCCAGATTCTTGTTTTGACTCCGTCGGGCAATTGCTTAAATGACTCGGAGCCGATCAGGAAACTGCACGGGTATTCGAACAGTCGAGTCTTCAGATTCAATTGTCGCAGGCTTCGTCCCTGAGAATCGAACGGGCCGCGTGCGGAAAATTCGTTCGCGAATGTTGAACTTCCCGTGACCTCATCAGTCAACGGAATTGCATCGCAGAACAGCAACGCCTTGACGACATTTTCAGCGGCCGATGCATATCGACGCGCGGTGGATTCGGATTCAAATCCTTCGGGGCGTTCCAGGGCTTTGTTCATAATCACGGCATCTCGTGCTGTAATGCGGCCGGAGTGATTGGCGGCGGTCAGCACGTTGTGCATCATCGATTGATGCTCCAGAATCATCAGGGCGACGATGTCACTGTGTGGTGTTAGATACGGCTTCACGTCGAATCGAGTTGACAGGTCGTTCAGGTTCGCACCCGATTCGATGTCCAACTTTTCTGAGACGGCTTCGTTGACAAGACAGCAATTGCCCATGTGTCGCTGTCGACCGTGAGTTCCGGTGACATACCAGCCACCCCAGCGATCTTCGAATGGGCTTGTATCGTCAGTGAGATGTGTGCCAAGACGATAGACAGGCTGGCCTGCAGTATCAGGAAAAACAGATCGCACAATATGACCGGGGACTCGGCGCGTGTGAGTGGATCCGTGGCATTGCAAACATCGAGCGGTCTCACGCACAATCAGCGGATGATTTTTCTCTCGCTGCTCCAGAGTGTAAAACGTTCCGCCCAGTTGCGGGTCTGCTGCGGAGATCTCCACAACGTCGCCTCGCTGAACCCAGCCGAGATACACATCATCATTGAAATAGATCGCTCGTGGCGTTCGAGGCGTGATGCGGCTCACCTGCAGGCTGGTCTTGGAAAAAACCAGAGTCTGGCTGGATGCGGCGATGTCCAGCTGCTTCATCAGCGACGGTAGGTAGCCGTGTTTCGAATCCCACTCCAAAGTCACCTCGCCCACCTCCAGGCGAGTCATCAACGTGGCAACCGGGTCGCTGGGCTTTGACTTGCTGTAGTTGATCGGCTCCTGCTCATGATCCAACTGGGCCAACGCCGTCTGGGCAGTGGCAAAAATGACAAGGATCGAGAGGATTCGAGACATGACTGACTTTTCTCCATGGCACATAAAGTATTCCACAGAAACAATTTGCGTCGAAATTGGCAACAATGTAAATAAACAGGATGAGTATATCTTGTTTATGTCATTTATCGGCGGCGATGTAAACGACTTTCCTGCACGATTCTGAATCAACGGGTCGTGTTCCCCGGACTTGGGAATGGCGATAGCGTTCCTGACGGCAGTGTTCTCTCAACAATGCTCTGATCGATGTAGGCCGACCGAGCCGGAGCGAGTTCCGGCTTGTTCAAGGGGCACAGCATTGCAACTCCTTAATCAACGGCTGATTGGGGACCAATGCCTCGTCAGACGTAAAAACGTAGGTTGGAGATTCTTGTCCGACAATCCAGCGACGGGCAAGAATGCTCATCCTACCCTAAAATCAAGCCTTGACAGACCACTAACTCCGATGGCACGGGCGGCAGATATTGATCTTTCACTTGCGACTATTCATTCTGCCGCATGCCTAAGTGGGTTTGGTTCTCGGGGCATTTCGCAATTCAACGCAGTCGCTTGAGATGCAGCAGGCGAACGTCCATGACCTGTTCGCCAGTGACGCTGGTGGCTTTCAGGGTCAGGTATCGAACGTCTTTGTTTAACGAGATTCGTCCGGCGTGCAGTGTTCCGAAGTCCTTGACGAGCGATTCCGTTCTGAGTACGCGATCTTCCGCTGCTCCTATCAGAGGTGATTCCACAGGTCGATCGACTGTTTTCGTCAGCACGACGGTTTCACGGGAGTCATCGCCGACGATCAGTTGGATTTGTGATCCAACATTCAGAGCTTCGCATGTGTACTGGATCTCCACTTCGAATTCACCATCGTCCGGAACAGTCACATCCCACTGGATGCGATCATCAACTGTTTTCCAATTCGTGATGAACGAACAATTCGGGTGTCGACTTGACCTTTGAAGTCCACCGGAAATCGTTGCATCACGTGCGGGAAAGAGTGTGTTCTTGTTTCCCGATGAATCCGCGATTGTCAATGGTCGCGGTTCTTGCTTCAGTTGAGACAAAACATCTTTTCGAAATCCCGTGATGGCTTCCGCAAGCTGCTCATGAGCATCAGGATAAAGTGCTTTGACGTCTTTCGTTTGGCCAGGATCTTTTTCAATATCATAGAGCCGTCCGGCGTCATCCATTCGGAACTTTTGATTTCTCGCACTGACCTTTTGATTCCAATGGGAAAACAGGATTCGATCGGACCATTCGGCATTGGGGTTGTTGAGGAGCGGTACAAGACTGCGTCCATCAAGCGGGTTCGCTTTTGGCAGTGGAGCATTGGCGAGCTCCGCCAGGGTCGGCAGCAGGTCGATGGCTCCGGCAATCGGCAGGACGGTTGTCCCGGATGCAATGTTGCCGGGCCAGTGAATAAAGAGGGGCGAACGAACGCCGCCTTCGTCGACGGTTCCCTTCTTGCCGCGCAGTCCTCCGTTCCAGCGATCGCTGTTGGGGCCGTTGTCGCAGAAAAAAACGACAATGGTGTTATCACTGATGCCCTGTGATTGCAGCAACTGCATCAGTCGGCCGGTATTCCAATCGATATTTTCAACCATCGCGATGGCGGCTCGTGTAAACTGCAGGTCTTCTTTGGCAGGGTTCAGTCCTGATTGTTCGATTGTGCGATTTTCCACGCGTCGCCACCACGTATCGGGAACCTGCATAGGTGAGTGAGGTGTGTTGAGTGTGAGCACTGTCAGGAATGGACGGCTGTCGTCAGCTTTGATGAAATCCATTGCGTGATCTGTGAGGTCGTCGGGGAGATAGCCGTTGCCGGAAGTCAGGTCATTGTTCTCTTCGAGCATCGGGCTGAAGTAGTGGCCCCAGTGGCCGGATGTGAAACCGTAGAACTGATCGAACCCGCGAGCAGTTGGGTGATAGGGCCCTTGTGTTCCGTTGTGCCATTTTCCAAACAGCCCGGTCCGATAGCCGGCGGATTTGAAGACATTGGCGATCGTGGTCTCATCAAGATCCAGCCGTTCGCCGCCGTTGCTGACATCTTTGACGCCTCCGCGAGGGTGCCAGCGCCCGGTGAGAAATTCAGCGCGTGTCGGTGAACAAACCGGGCACACATAGAAATGAGAAAACTGCGCGCCGTCGTTTGCAAGCTGGTCGAGGTTTGGTGTGCTCAAGTTGGTATTGCCGTGGAGGCTGAGATCGCCCCAGCCCTGATCGTCTGTCAAAATGACCAGGACGTTCGGTTGAGATTCGACTGCGAAAATTAGCCCGCTCCGGAGGCAAATCAGCGAAGCGGCATATACGAAGGCAACGATACGGCCGGTCATGGGAGGACGCCTTTTGCGAAATTTCTAATGATGTCCAGCAGTCAGGTTTGCTGAACCGCAATGGTAGCGATTTCCTGTTGCCATGTCGCTGAGTCGTCGTTGATCTGTGCGTCTAAGGCATCGAACGACATTAAGGTGATCAATGGATAAGTAGCGGCAGGGCGCGAGCCCTCCGGTTTTTGCGACACCGGCTGGCTCGCGCCGTTCCGCTAACTGCACAATTGAATTCCGTGCGACGCCCAACGTGTGCTGATCGATGAGCCCGTTGCGGGTTCGGCGGTTGTCTCACTGCGGCAGTTCGATTTGCCGCTATTGAAAATGCGTTGCAGCCTCTTTGAGAAGTAAATGAGGGCAAAAATATGGCTGGGCAAAAAATGTGGGGGCGAAAACTTAACGCACTTCCGGAAGGGTTTCTTTGTTGGCGTTTACCAGGTCGACCACTGCCTGCCATTCGGCATGATCGTGAAGGATGACTAAATCCGGGTCTTTCAGCATGTGTTCGGAGTCACTGAACTTCAATGCAGCTGTCTGACGAAGCAGTTGAATGGCTCGGTCACCGTACTGCAGTTTCGACTGCGACGACGGGACGGAACTCTCCATGGCTCGCGCGAATGTACACGCTCCGTTGTAAAGACTGGTCCAGTCCTTCGGCGCCATTTCGATCACATCTTCAGCGTACTCCAGGCCTTTTTCGATATCGTCGAGTCGGATCATCACAAGAGCGATCATACTTTGAATTTCGACGTCCTCTGGCGAGAGGCGGTCGGCAATTTTCAGGTCGGCCATCGATTCCCTGAATCGTGCGGCGTGCATATGCGCTGACGCTCGACGCAGATAAGCTTCCGGCAGGAGCGGGTCCAGATCAATGCATTGCTTCAACGTCTCATCGGCGTCGGCAATTTTTTCCTGTCGACGTTGCTGCATCTCAAGCAGCATCGCACGGAACGCGAAGGACTTCTGGAACGCGGCCGCCTTTCTTCGGGTGGCTTCGGTGCTGATGCTGGTGTTTGAATCGCGAGCCAGACGATTCATCAGGCGACGGCATTCCGGATGCGAGAGGTTCGAGATTTCATCCATCAATGCACGAAACATGTTATTGCCGTGAATCGACGCGTCTCGAGTGCCTTCCAGGCTTGCCACGTAAAGTTCCAGTCTGTTGCGAAGAATTGCCAGTGAGCCTTCAGAAGCATCTTTGCCGAGAAGTTGCACAATCTCCTGCGTTCGTTCGTTTGGCGTGCTGATCAAATCGGCCGCCAACTTTCGCCAGATGCCGTGTTCGATGTGCACGAGATGCTGCAGAATTGTCACCTGGTCATTCAACTCAAACTGTTCGATGTTTTGTACCATCTCTTCCAGTTGCTCCGACGAAGCGCATTGCAATGCGGCATAGAGAAACAGATGGTCTCCCACGAAATGTGGCTTCTCGTCGTCGTCATTTATTGTGTTGCTCAGCAACGAGGATGTCCACGAAGAATCTCGATACGCTGCAGCACCCTCCGCGATGACCTGGGAGATTTGTTTTCGCTCAATACGTTGTGAAATACATTCGTGGATTACTGAATCATTTGTGGAGCCATTCGACGCCAGCAGATGCCTCAAGAACAAGTCCTGGGTTGCCGGGCTTTTGATTTGCAACAGCTTGCGTCGCAACTCGGAAGTTGTGGCTGAATCATCCTGCTTGCTGAGAAGCTGAAGTGCGTCGGGAATGGATTCGTTCGAAATCACGCCGGACTCTTCGCGTGTCGACATTGTCAGGAAGGTCAACACGTAGTCTGACACGAGTGGCATCCATCGGTCATCGGGAAATTCAACGATGGCTTTGAGCGTTTCAGACTGCAGCTTTGGAGATGTTTTCCCGGCTGTCCAGATTTCTGCCATCGCGGATTCGGCGGAGTCGTCGTTGCTTTGTGCCAGAGATCGCAAGGCAACTGCGGCGACTTTTTCGTTGCCGCCCAGACACATTTCGCGCAGGGCATCGACGGACGCTTTGCCGGGAACCAGATTCAGATAAGACGCGACCTCGAGTTGCATACTTTCAGAATTGCTTCGAGCCTGTTCCAGGATTGCACTGGCTTGTTCTGCAGTCAGGCGATCCACAGCCCCGGCCATGGCAGCGCGTCGAACTCCGGCGTTGGGGTTCTTCAGATCGGCGACCGCTTTTTCGAGAGGCACAAAGCGATACACGGGAGTGAGCACAGCGCAGACACCATCTTCCACCGAGGAGTACATCGGCACCTGCGATCCTGCCATTCGAAAAGATCGTCGCCCCGGTTCTCCGAAGTTTGCAAGCGCGATGCTCTTGAAGGTTAACCCAGGTTTAATCCAAACGGTGCTCCCGGTTGTGAATCCCGTTGGCGCGATCGAGCCTTCGGTGATTCGCGAAAGCCATTGCTGAAACTCGTCCTTCACATCAACGTCCGCGCCTTCCGCCGGGACGAACAGGAGCCGCTGCGAGCCGGCCACTGACAATTCCTGAAGGAGGTCACCCAATGCCCAGGCGGCAAACGTATCCAGACCTTGTGACACAGAGATAATCTGCAATTCTCCATCAGGTCCGACGGCCTTAACGCTGGGCATGTAGTGCTTCCTGATCGCCTGGTTCATGTCCACTTCAACATGATTCGCAGGGGACTTGTTTTTCAGAGGTCCATTCGCCGTTTTCGCTGGCGTCGATTCATCAGCATTGGACTGCTCTTCTTCAATGGTTTTCGCATCCTTCCCCGAATCATTCGGGGCCGATGCGGAGGGCGACCATTTCAGCAGGAGTCGAGGTTCCTTTCCGCTGAATTCCATCGGCGCGAATGTGACCCAGCCTGTCACGGACTCTGCAGGTTTCAGAGTCACCGATTCCAGTGGGTCGGCGTGTTCGGACTCACTGAACTCAAACGACTTTTTATCTGCCAGAAGTTCAAACTGACCTGCATCGATGTCAATGGGATGCGCGGTTTCGTTTGTGACAGTTACAAACACGGATATGCGCATCAGCCACGAATCTCGATTTCCACCGAGCAGCATCTGGGTCTCGAAATCTTTAATTGAGATGCTCGGCAAGGTGACGTCGGCCGCCTTCGTTTCTTCCTGAGCTTCCGCCGGAGGAACAAAGCAAACGAGGAGCCAGGCAAATATCAACGCGCAACGGTTCATGAAGTTGTTTCCTGTTGTCTCGCCTTTGACGAAGCCTTACAAAAGCACGCGAGCCATCCATTCACGAGCTTCGATTGAATCACGATCGGTAGATTCTTCCAGAGGGGCCTGGCAGATCGTGTCCGGTCGCAACGCAGTCGACAACCGATGTTTCAATAGGGTCTCGAGCCCTCAAGAAGGATATCGGCCGTTCGAACTCAGCGACAGACAACGCTGACGCATGAGCTTGTCGAGTGATCATAGAAGACGGATGCTCTTAAGGGCAACTTGCAGCGGCTAAATTCAGCCTTCTGCCGTCCAGCTCGTGAAACCGCCGCCAATCGCCCAATGGCAGACACTTTGGTTTTCAATTGAAAGCGGAACGGCGCGAGCCGTCCGGTGTTTGCAAGGATTTTGAAACCCATTACCGGACAGCATGCGATGTTACGCTAAACATGAATGCATCCTGCATCGAAATGACGCGGTCAGCGTCTTGGTCAAAATGATGACGACTCTGGTCACGAAGCACTGGCTGCACACTGCTGCAACGCGGTGCGAGCGGACTGGATCTGTTCTGAGGAGAGTTCATGATCCTGCGGAAGATAGCGAGCCTGTTCGTAGGCATCGGCCAATGTTGCCACAGCCGCTTTCTTGTCCGGTGCCGTCGCCGCTAAGACTCGTTCCACCGCACGATGAGTCCACCAGGTTTGGACGGATCGGGTGGATTGCATCGCAAACTCGTGAAACGCGCGAATCACATCCGCGCGATTTTTGATCTCAGCCGGCTGAATCGGAGGACCGGACAATTGAGCCGCCTGGTCAGCCATCCTCTTTGTCTGCAGATGTCGCAGTCCGAAGAACCCCAATCCGGCAGCAGCCAGAAGTCCGGCCAGAATCAGCACGGGAGTGAAGTCGAACTGCGAGCCTGAGCCATTGCTGGCCGTTGGCGAACTGCCGGACATCGGAGGTTTGTTGGCCGATCTGGATTCTTTCGGCCCGGCGAGCAATTCACTTGCGGACTTCCGTAACTGATTAAATGTCGAATCCGGTCGAGTCTGCGAATCAGCCGTGCGCGGGATGTCACGATTTTTTTCGCGCGGCGGTGGGTTGAACTTCGTATCCTTTGCGATCTCAGCAAGGTCATCCTTGAGACCGTCCAGCATTCGAAGCATGGCGTCGCTCATTTCCGGAGTCACACCGGATGGCCCGTTGGCTTTTCCTTCTGAGCCCGCTGGATTTGATGATGGAGCTTTGCGACTCTCTGATTTTGCTCGTTCAACGATCTGACGAAGTGTTTCTCCAAAACCCTTTTGGGCCAATTCTTTCTGCACGTCGATCGGTGGAGGAGAATTCTGCGATGATCGCGGAGTGGCGGAGGAATTCTTCTCGGCCGATCGCCGATCGATCTGTGGAGCACTGTTCTGCGGCATCTTGACACGCGAGTTTTCCGTGGATTCTGGCCCAGACGGCTGGTTGCCGCGCGACGCATTGCCCTGTGGCGTTGAGGGCGTTGGCGGCATTTTGAAGTTCTTCAATTGTTCACGCAGAAACTCGGAGACCTCAGGAAAGGCATTCGGATCGATTCGATTTTCGTTTCCAGTCGGAGGCTTTAAGCCAGGGGCATTCGAAGAATCCATGCGAGACGATTCACGATTGACACCCGGACCAGGCTGAGCATTTTTCCGTGGATTGGAATTGTTCGCCGATGGAGAAACTGACTTTGATGAATTCCGATCCGGAGTCAGATCCGACGGCGATGTTCCCGGCCGACTTGTTGGTGGTTGGAACTCGGACGAATCTGCCGCATTCGATTTCTCTGCGAATTCTTTCATTCGCTCGAGTGTCTGCTGCAGTGCCTGAAGTTGTTGCAATCGTGATTCTGGATCCTGGCCGAACTCTGAGGGCTCCGGCACTACCGAATCACCAGACCGCAATTTGTCAACAAGTGGGCTCCCGATGAGCGGAGTTGTTGTCGGCGGTGAGGACTGTGGTCGAGAATTTTCGCTCGGTCTGCCGGATGGAACTTCCGGTTGAGCGTCGGCTGAGGAATTCGCCTCAGTCCCTGACGAATTGTTGCCTTGTTTGTCGAGCGTCTGATCGTCGAGCATCTGATCGTTGAGCGTCTGATCGTTGAGCATCTGGTCTGACGGCGCCGACTTTGGTTGTTCATTCGGGACAGTGTAAGGCCACATTTTTGAACGGTTCACCGGCGGGGCCGTGCTACGTTCACGCTTTCGCAGTGGTTGGCGAACCGGCGGAGAATTCGGCATTTGAGCAGACGGACTGTCGGGCGAAGCAGCATCTGGCGAATCGTTTGCGTTTGGCGAATTGCCTGACGGGTTTGTTAGCCCTTTCAAAAAATCCTGAAGAGCTTTCAATGACCCGGAAGGCATTGCGTTACCGTCACTTTCACCTTCACTAGCGCTGCTGCTTTCACTACTGCCGTTTCCGATTCCGTTGCCTTCAGTTGTCTCCGGCGAAGGTTGTGGACGCACGTTCGAATTGTCGCGAAAACGGTTGTTTCTTGAGCCATCGGTTGCTCTGCCGCCACTTGTCTTTGAGTCTGATGACTCTGGTGTCGCTGACTCTGGAGTTGCAGATCGAGGCTTACTTGATTCAGGCGCGGCATCGCTGCTGGATCTCTGCGGCTTGACGTCCGTTTGTGGTTCACTCGCAGGGGTCTCACGAGTTGGAGTCTCACGAGTTGGAGTCTCAGGCGGTCGAGGTGACTGACCAAACGGAAATCGCGGCATCGGAGCCGACGGCGCTGGGGATGGCGGCGTGGGAAGTGCAGGGGTTGGAAGTGATGGTAATGGAAGTGGTGAGCCATCAGGGCCTGCCGGGGGCAGGACGCCATCCTTTGCAAACTGCTGAAGCATATCTCGCATCTGCTTTTGCACGAGCGGATTTTGCATCGCCTTTTGCAACTGTTCGGGTGGAACGGAACTCAAATCTGGCGGAACAATTCCCGGTGGCAACTTGTCCGCAAAATTCTTCAACGCATCCTGAAGTTTCTGAAACTGTTCTGGCTGTATCGGGGCAGACTGCTCCTGAGCAGAATCGACTTCCTTCTGCGGTTGCCCAGGATTCGGAGCGGGTTGCTTTTTTTGATCCTCAACCAACGATCGAAGACGCTTCAGCAATTCCATATGCTGTGGAAGACTGCTGACACCACGTTCCGGCAAGGGCAACAATCGCTGGGAGGGATCATCCTGAGCGCACAGAATCTGACCGACCGAGAGCGTCAGGGCGATTACGATCGGTTTAAGGAAATTCTGTCGAGTCATAAAGTTTATCGATACTAATCGCGGTCACGATTGAGTTGTTTAACCGTCAGCCGGAGGCGTACGCGGATGCGGCGACCAACGTACGCCTCCGGCTAACGGTTAAACGAAAATATCTCCGGCGGAACCGTTTAAGGTATAGCGACAGTTCCGACCATCAATTTCGACAACATTGCGAACTACTTTGGCAATCCTTCGTTCAATGCCTGCAGATCTTTTGGAATGAAGAAACCGTCCTTGCGGATCAGCTCACCATCAAACCAGATTTCTCCGCCACCGTAATCTGCCCGTTGAATCAAAACCAGATCCCAGTGCACGCAGCTACGATTGCCATTGTCAGCTTCGTCATACGCATTGCCAGGCGTAAAGTGGAATGAGCCACCGATTTTTTCGTCGAAGAGCGTGTCCAGCATCGGATGCAGAATCCGATTATTCGTACCAAACGACCATTCGCCGATGTATCGAGCACCCTCGTCGGCATCCAGAACCTGATTGAGTCGTTCCGGAGCGTTGCGACAAGTCGCATTGATGATCTTGCCATCTTTCAATTCGAATCGAATGCCATCAAACACGGTGCCCTGATAGCGTGACGATGTGTTGAACAGAATCGTGCCATTCACACTGTCACGAACGGGTGCAGTAAAACATTCACCATCGGGAATATTCGATTCGCCTGCGCATGGCACGACAGGAATGTCTTTGATCGAAAATCGCAGGTCTGTTCCAGGAGCTGTAATGTGCACCTGATCGGCCGCTTCCATCCGAGCCTTCAGTGGCAGTAGATCGGATGCCATCTTTGCGTAGTCAGCCGTGCAGACATCGAAGTAGAAGTCTTCAAACTGTTCGCAACTTTTGCTTGCAGCCTGAGCCATCGAAGGTGTCGGATACCGAAGGACCACCCATCGAGTTTTCGGAACACGAATCTGAATGTGCACTGGCTGCCACCAGTGTCGCTGATAAAGATCCAGACTTGTTCCCGGAACATCGGAGAACTCGTTCGAATTTGCGGAGCCGCGAACTCCGATGTACGCATCCATTTCACTCATGACGCCGGCTTCAAATTTTCCAGCCAGTGACATGCTGGCTTCCGTCGCGCCGCGATACAGACTTCTCAGGACGGCGTTGTTTTTGATCGAAACAACTGGCGTCGCACCGACCTTATACGCTTCATCAACCAGTCGACAAATCAGATTGGGTTCGGGCAGATCGAATGCTTCAATCAGGACCTTCTGACCTTCTTTCAGTCGACAGCTGTGGTGAATAAGTACCTGTGCCAGACGATCGATTCTCGGATCCTGCATGAATGTGGGCTCTTACGTTGATGACATATAAAGTGAATGATGGACCAGGAACGACAGTCAACAAAATAATTTTTTAGCGGAACGGCGCCAGCCGTCCGGTGATGGTACTAAAAATCTTTGCAAACACCGGACGGCTCGCGCCGTGCCGCTTCCAATTAAAAACCAAAGTGACTGACATGGGGCTCGCGGCCTTCCGCTTCTCAAAAAGAACGGAGACTATTTCGGAAATGTTCCCAAACTGCGACCGGCGAATCGCCAGTCGACGATCACAAACTGCAACTTGGGAAGATTCTTATCTGCCACCCGCCTGAACCGGACCTCCGGAAGCAATCTGCGTCAGGTCTTCCCTCTGTGGTGAAGTCTGCATAAACTGCCCCAATACTGGCAAATGGTACACAAGACATCCGCTTCAGACTACTCGCAATTGATCTCGGCCCCGTGTTCGCAAGCGCCGATGTTCAGGAAGATCATGATGACACGTTTTCAGCAAGCTCGTATGAACGTTTTGAATCTTATGGCACGAAGCTGGAAACGTGTTCAGGTTGCCGCGAAACCCGGCACTCCAGTTCGGATCGCTTCACCGATCGCGTCACAGGTCACTTCGCCGCGGATGACTCGCCGTACGTCGTTTCATGTTGTCTTGAGTGCTGCCGCGTGTGTCGCTGTTTTGGCGGGTGCGGTGTTTGTGGTTCAGGCGGCCGATCGAGACGCCGGAGTCATTGAATACGAAGTGAAATCGACGTATTCGCACATCCGCATTCGTCGTTCGGGAACAACCAGAACTCTGATTTTTGTTCGTGACAGCGGCGAAGAAGCCTTTGAAAGCCAGGTGAATCTGAAGGCTCCGCATGTGCTGCGTTTCAGCTATTTGCAGCATATGTTCGCCAACTATCTGGTGCAGCCGAAGCAAAACCGAGCCCTGATCGTTGGCCTTGGCGGTGGATCTATGGTCCATTTTCTTCAGAAGTATGATCCTGAGGTCGTTGTTGATGCCATTGAGATTGATCCTGTTGTTGTGCAAGTGGCCGAACGGTATTTCGCAATGCGGCCACAGAAGAATGTCAAACTGATTGTCGCAGATGCTTTCGACTACTTTGCGAAGAACCAAACCAAGTACGACACAATCTATATGGACGCTTTTTTGAAACCGTCCGCATCGACCGATGAGACCGGCGTTCCACTGAGACTTCGCACGATCGATTTCTACAAACAGATTCAAAGTCGTCTGAATGAAGGCGGCTCTGTACTGTTCAACATCAATCCTCATCCTGAGATGAAGGAAGATCTGGAGACGATCGCTGAAGCGTTTCCTCAGACCTATGTCTTCAGCCTGCCAAATTCCGAAGGTGTTGTCGTGCTGGGTTCGATGCTTCCTGACAGGATGGATGTCAATGCCTTGATGAAGACGGGCAAGACGATCGACGCAAGATTTAAGGCTGGTTTTTCATTCGAAACAATCGCATCGCATTTGCGGAAGTCGGCAACGGTGAGTGGGAGGTGAGTTCATCCCCAAACAGATTGTGGAATCGTGGTCTCAGGGAATCGTGAACGATTGGGATGATCGTTCGACAATAAGATCAGCGAGGTTCTGTAGCCCGTTTCGTCATTCTTGCAAAATGCCGGAAGTCATGTTGTTTGGTCGAGCCCGCCGTTGCGACTGAACGATTGGGACAATCGTTCTACTATGCGACTCGTGAACGATTGGGACAATCGTTCTACAATGGGACTCGTGAACGATTGAGACAATCGTTCTACTATGCCGCTATCTGGCCACGCATTCGTTTCGCACCCAGCCATCGCCGATGCCTTCGAAATGCCCGAATGTCCAGTCGGACGTTTGATTCAGCACGGTGAATTCTGCACCGTCACGCAGAGGCTGATCAAACGCGGGCTCATAATCTTTGCCTGTTCCTTTTCGAGCCATCGTTTCTGTGATGATGATCGCTCGCCGGGACTGCGACGGATCGCTCAATCCAACGTCCAGCCCAAGAGCAGTGCTGATCAGCAACAGCACTGCGGATGAAACAAACAACGCCGAGCGCCGCAGAAGCACAGCCGCCAGGGCGACTGTTGCGGCGAGGCACAGTCCGAGCGCTGTCGATTGAACTTTCGTGGGAAACGAAAACCATTCGGTCCAGAACAAAACATGAGTCCACCAGGCAGCCGGCTGTTCGGTCAATCGACCAGGAGCGGCCCCAAGTGCTTGTTGCAGATTGGCTTCCAGGTACGTATCCCGAGGTCGCAACGATTTCGCCTTGCGATAGTTCAAAATCGCTCGGCCATATTCTCCGGCGCGATAGTAGGCATTCCCGAGATTGTAATACACCGCGCCGTTTTGAAAGCCATCGGCGATGATCGCCTCCAACTCTCGCGCTGAGGCTCGATAGTCATCGGGTGTCTGCGCGGCATCGAACAGCTCAAGGGATTTCAGGAACGCACGCTCTCGGTCACCGGGCTCTCGGTCACCAGGCCCATGATCGCCTGATACTGCGACGGAGACACTTCCTGTTGCGACAACAAGAGTCGTGGTCAGGCACAGGAGCAAGCCAATGCGTGAGCAGCTGCGTAAAGAACTCGGCATGGTTTTCATCGGCTGACACTCCGTTCCAGGACGGGACCGATTCGTTCAACCAACAACGTCGCCGACTGAATTGCCGATGCCGCCTCCAGGCTGTTCCCGCCGCCATACTCTGCATCTTCAATGGATCGCAACAACTGCACGACTGACGTTCGATCGGTCTCGGGAATCAAGGCTTCCGACAGGGCCTGATCGACATCAGCCGTTGTCAATCCTTCACCAACGCTGTTCTTCACATCCGCCACCAGACCAACGATCGCCGTTCGCACAATTCGCAAGGCTTCTTTGGATTGACCGGCGGTTTGTGAGCGGCTTGCGTCATTCAATCTGGACAGTGCCAATCGGCGAGCTTGTGACCTCCGCTGGCCAACAACATCCGACGATCGATGACGATGACGGGATACGCCGAACATGACACATCCGGTGAGACACCAGAAACCAAAGACTGTTGATATCCAGCCTGTGATATTGATGCGTTCGTCTCGCAGTTCGGAAGGATCCGTGATGTTCTGAAAAATTCCCGCGGTGCTTTTCCGGATCTCGCTCGTATTCGTGGAAGGCACGGCGCCCACAATTTCCGAGCTGGAGAGTTGTGACGCTTCGGCAACATCCAGGGACATCGAGTCGGTTTTCAGTTCTGTAAATGTTTCACTGGTCGGGTCGAAAGTTGTCAACACCAGCGCTGGTATCGAAACTCCCGCACGCTTTGGACGCATTGCGTAGCCGAACTTCTTAACGCTGCCTTCGATTCGGCCGGTTGGTGACTTGTCGATGATGTCGAACGAGTCGGCAATTTCCGGAATCATCGACAGATCGGGAGCAGCAATCAGTTCGAGTGAACCGGACTGAGCCCCACGCGAAAATTCCAGAGACAAAGTGATCGGATCTCCAACACGCAGTTTCGCAGGACTGACCGAAGCTGCAAGAGAGTATTCACCAATGCCACCAGTAAAGTTCGGCGGACGCGGTGATGGCACTTCGCGCACTTCGACTGACATCGAGGGAGCAATGGCAACCAATCGACGAGCCAGATATTCGGTTCCTCGCACACCACCGACAAACGTACCCTTGACCAACGCAGGTCCGAATGAATACTGCCCCGTTTTTTCCGGGACGATCGTGCGAGACAGATCGTAAACGAAGTATGAAATGGGTTTGCTGTCGAGTCCATTTCTGGTCTCTCGTCCATTCGAAAAGTCAAACACGGCCGCACGTGATCCACCAAAGAATGAGCCGGTCGAGGCAGTAATTTCGTTCAGCGTGAAGCCTGTTCCATCGTCGGAAATCATTGGCTGAAGCCATTCGGATGTGCCATTCGTTGTCAGTCCGGCGGGCATGTCGATCCAGTTGATTTGAAGATGCGGTGGCTGTCGCTTCAGCGGTTTCAGCGGATCAACATCTCCCTCCGGAAGCGGCTGCACAAGAATTAGTGCGGTCAACGTGAACGGCTGAGTTGGATAGACAATTGTTTTGTCGGAAGTGATTTCCACAAGAACCTGATCCTGCTCCTCGGCATCCTGAACGCGGAGAGGAATCGGTTTGCTTTTCAGTTCCGTTCCGTTGACGGCCGCAATCACGGAAGGAACTGAAACGTCGCCCGAGATTTTCGGGGTGATACGATACGCATAAATGTGACTCAAGACGCTTTGCTGCGAAACTCGCCCATTGATAATAAACGTCGACGACTGATTGCGTGAATGGTCGCCGTTGGGAACAACGGTAAAGTTCTCCCGCAACGCGGAAACATCCGGAGCAGATGGGTTCTCGACGTTT
This sequence comes from Planctomycetaceae bacterium, assembly GCA_041753135.1. Taxonomy (GTDB): domain Bacteria; phylum Planctomycetota; class Planctomycetia; order Planctomycetales; family Planctomycetaceae; genus SXXK01. The sequence goes on along the minus strand of JBGSVD010000026.1, from coordinate 21,274 downwards.
TGTATCTCAACCTGAAAATCGATGGTTTCGCCGATGAAGAGTTCATCAGCGCTGACTGCGACCACAATCGCCGGCTCATCAGCGCACGCGACGTTGGTGAAGCCTGTTAACGGCACGAGGCACATCGCGAAAGCAAACGCCAGCCAAGGACTCATTCGGTGGACGGCTGAACGACAACGCTCCTTCGCCTGTTGAATCCAAACGAAAGATATCGTGTCAAAGTGCGCCGTCAGGAGTCCAGACGCGATGCGGCGGTGAGATGCAGTTCTTCCAGGTCTCATCAATGGCCTCTTACCAATCCTTGTCTACGGGAGCACGGCCGAAAATCGTCGCACGAGCCTTCTGATCGCGCTCTCGCTTTTCCTGTTGTCGTTCACGCACTTTTCTTAGTGCTTCTTCAATCCGATCATTCGAAACCTGCTGCGGCTGCGACTGTTTGCCTGCGTCCTGCTTCTTGTCATCCTGCTTCTTGTCATTCTGCTTCTTCTTTTGCTTATCGTCCGACTTCTTTTCGTCCTGTTTTTTCTGATCGTCTTTTTTCTGATCGTCTTGTTTCTTGTCCTGATTTTTTTGGTCTTGCTGCTGGTCGTTTTTCTTGTCTTCGTCCTGCTTGTCGTCTTTGTTCTGCTGATCCTGGTCTTTATCCTGATCCTGTTGGTCCTTTTGATCTTGCTGGTCCTGTTGCGGATCCTTCGGTTGGGACCGTTGAATTTCTTCCAGAATCCGTCGAGCCTCTTCCGCATGAACTCCGGCCAGGGCGACGTCTTTTTTCTGAAGATTCTGGACCGCCGACTGCATTTCATTGACAGCCTTCGGTGCTAGTTCAATGGCCTTTCGCAATCCCGCCTTGACCTGTTCGGGATCAACCTGTGGCTGCGCCGCGTCCGGTGACGCGTCAGCCATCTGCGACGGATCAGTGGCTTGCGGTGACGGCTGTGGCGGGGCGGCTTCCGGAATTGGCTGACTTTCCAGTCTTTCCAATTCGGCTTCCGCCTTCGGAGCCAGCAGCCGAGCTTTGCGAAGTGTCTTTTCCTGCAGTTCCGTCAGTTGTTCAAGTTGTTCGTCGGAAGGAAGATCCGTCGCAACATTTCCTGGTCTTTGCTCTCTGTCTGGTTCACTTGTGTCAATAACACTGGCGTCAATAACGATGGTGTCCACAGCAGGAATCGGCGATGGCGGAATCTCGGCGGGCACGTCTTGCGTTTCTGGTTCTTTTGCTTCAACCGGATCCGGCATCCGGTTTGGATCATCTGTCGCTACAGAATCATTCGATTCTGCGACATCATCGGCCGGAGGTTCTGGCATCAGCGTGCGAGCAATCGAGGTCTGCTCCTTCAGTTCTTTAGCGAGTAACGGCTGGAATGGAATCACGGCGTCCCAGATTCGATCCAGCTCATCGATCGCGGCCTGTTGTTCGGCAGTCGTTTCCGTGATCTCCGCTTTCGACAACTGACGCGAAACGCTGGCCATTTTGTCGCCGGCCTTGTCGGCCCAGCTTTGCAGCAACGAAATCCCTTCTTCCACTTCTTTGGGAAGCGCATTCGCCGTACCAGCGGTCTGCGGATCCTGCGGCGTCAACTCCGTCGCAATTTTCTCGCGCAGAATCGGAATCTCTTCGCCCAGTTCATCCTGAGCGCGTTTGATTTCTGCGAACACATCTGCCGAAACATTTTCAGGCAGTTGTCTGACTGATTCCTGCAGGGCAGATTCTGTCTGCATCAGGAATTCGAGAAATTGAATCAGATTGGATTCATCACGCAACTTCTGACGGTCCAGTTCTCGCCAGCGGTCGGTGTAATACTTAATCCAGTTACGCACAAGTTCCAGATTTTTTCTGGCCTGCACATGGTCGCTCTGCAGCTCCAGGCAATGTCGATAAGAAGCGACCGCTTGTTTCAATTCATTAAGAATTTCCTGACGCTTGTCTGCAGCAACATCCTCAGGACGCTCACCCGCGAGCGTACGAGCTTTCTCCGCCGCCATCGTCCCCAGATTAAAGTGAGATGCCATGGCAATCGATCGGTCGGAACTCAACCCCGCCGAAAGATAACGATCGCGAGCTTTCTCGTGATCGCCGTTTCGATGGTAAGCACACGCTTCGTCAAACGCTGCGATCGCGGCCTTCTCAGATTTTTCTTTTTCGAGCTCTTCCGCTGCTGCGGCAAACTCTTTTCCAGCCGCCTCATACTTTTCCTGCTGGTACAGATGGAGCCCTTCGCGCACTTTATTGTGAGACTCACCACCATCGGCCGCACGCAGCGGGAGCATCATCAGCAGCAGAGAAACCGATGCTATCAGCTTTGTTCTGACAGGCGCTTGCCGCTTTGTTGCTGACTGCGCGGAGGAAGCCGAGTCTACTTTGCTGACAGGTCTGGTATATCGACTCACAAACAAATCCACGAACAACGCCAGCAGCGTGATGGCCAGAAAAATCTGAAACCGTTCTGACTTGCGAATTCGCTGCTGAGTCTCTGAATCATCGCCCTTTCGGCCCTGCAAATGGCTGGCATACAATTCGCCAAGGTCATACGCTCGAGTTCCCGCCGGGATATAAACACCGGACGTTTTGAGAGCAATTTCCTGCAGCAATGATCCATCCAGTTTGCTCCAGATCTGCTGTCCTTCGTGTTCGACAAACGTCCCCGGGCCGTCCTTCTGAGGCACTCTTGCGCCCTGATCGGCATCTCCAAGACCGACGGCGAAGATGGTCACTTTGCGTTCCGCAGCAACCGTGGCAGCCTCCAGAGGATACGATTCCTGATCATCGCCGTCTGTAATCAGCAGTACCGCCTGATCTCGTTCAGCCTTTGCATGAAAGACCTCAATGGCTTTGCGGATCGCGTCACCAATGGCCGTGCCGCCGCGAGGAGCACTGTTCGGATCAAGCTCATTCAGAGCTCGACGGAACGAATCATAGTCCACCGTCAGCGGACACTTCACAACCGCTTGCCCGGCGAAGGCAATTAATCCAACTCGCTCGCCTTCCAGTCGATTCACAAGTGCAGAAACGTCCGCCTTCGCGCGTTCGAGTCTTGACGGCGGTACGTCATTTGCCAACATCGAACGAGACACATCGATCAGCACGTACAGATCACTTCCCCGTGGAACGACCTCTTCGAGCTGTGTACCAAATTGAGGCCTCGCGAGGGCAATCAATCCGGAGATGATGGCCACTTGTTTCAGAATCAGCTTCAGCCAGAATCTTGCACGAGAAGATTCTGGAAGGACCTTCGACCACATCGCCTGAGACACGAAACTCTCTCGGGCGCGCTGTCGTCGATTCTCTGAATACAGCGCAAGGGCGGGCCAGCCGAGACAGAGCGGCAGAATCAAATACAAATAGTGGGGTGATTGCCATTCCATAGTTCAAGGTAACGATCGAAATCGTGTCTCCCTCAGGACATTTACGGCAAGAATCAGAGCCAAACCAAATCCGGAAAACCAACCAAACAGCTCCGTGTACTCGGAATATTTTGATTCCTCAAACTGACTTTTTTCAAGCTTATCGATTTGCGAATAGACCTCGACAAGACTCTCGGAATCGGAAGCATGAAAGTACTTGCCACCAGTCGTTTGAGCAATCTCTCGCAGTAACTCTTCGTCGACACGAAACTGAGCGGGAACCAGCACTGTGCGACCAAACTCATCTTCCTGAGGAACCGGAACAACTCCGTTGCGGCCGATGCCGATGGAATACACTTTGATGCCAAGTTCCTTCGCAATGCTGGCCGCTTCGCGAGGATCAACAACACCCGCGTTGCTGACACCGTCTGTCAGAAGCACGAGCACTTTGCTCTTCGCTTTCGCATCACGCAGACGATCCACCCCCAGAGCCACACCATCACCGATCGCCGTGGCCAATTCTTCCTGAATTGCGTCGGCGTTGATGACTCGTCCTCGACGATCACGAATTGGTTTGGGAATCTGAAGCCCGCCAACGATATCCACCAGAGCCCCGTGATCCAGTGTCAGCGGACACTTGCTGTCCGCAAACCCACCGAAAGCCACAACACCGACCAGATCATCGCGCCGACCACGTAACCCTGTGCTTTTTGAGCCAAGGACGAATTCGCTGATGACATGCTTGACCGCTTCCAGACGACTCACGTCTTCCCCGTCCAGTTGAAAGTCCAGAGCTTCCATCGAGCCAGAGACATCGAGGACCATTTCAATGGCGATGCCTTCGCCGGTGATGCGAGATTCGGATTTGCCCGCCTGAGGCCGAGCCATTCCCATGATCACCAGCATCAGACCCAGGCCGTAGAACCACGGCAGCGTTCTTCGAATCCTTTGCATGAAAGTGATCGGCAAAGACTTCAGATCAGCGATGCTGGAAAACACCGCGGACGGCTGCTGCTTGCGTCGATTGCGTTGCCAGACGACCAGTGCCGCCACCGGCGACAAAAGAAGCCAGATCCAGGAGTAGAAGCGAAAGGAGTCCATGGCAAAGTTAATATTGGCGAATACAGAAAAGTCGCGTCTGTCCACAAATTTTCTACGATCATTTGTACGACAGAACCAGAACTGATGTGAGAATCATAGTCGATTTTTCGAGATCTGCCTCACCGCAACGGGCCCGCGATGTGCCTTACCACGCAGAAACGACAAGATCGGAGGACTCAAACACGGGTTGACTTGCGTTTCGCTGAAATCCAGCAAAGGTCCTCAACGCACTGGCAGGCAATCCGGCCGATGTCCCGGATGGCACGGGAACAGATGCCGCTCCATCAAGATTCCAGTGAGAGAAAAATTGACGAAACACGTTTTCTCTAAGCGGAGGAATCACGTGGATCGGATCCGCTCGGTACCATTCGCCCTGTGGAATTACACATGGCAGGTTATTCTCTGCCGCGAACTTTTGAATCATTTCATCCAACTGATGCGACTTTTCGCTGATCTCCTGCAGCGACATCCAGCAGGCCGGAAACAGAATTGTCCTGGCGATAACAAAACGAATCGGCTCCAACGTTTTCAGTGAACACAACGGCAGCCCGGTAAGAACAATTTTCGCGTCCGGACGCCATTGCTGAATTCGTCGAATACACTTCTCAGCGGCTTTGAAAATCGTCTGCGGACTGTGCTTGTAGACTATGTCGTTCCCGATGTCCGTCACCAGCACCAACGGAGCCTTTGCACGCAATTCCGGCAAGCTGCCCCAGAGTCCACAATCGACAATGCCGGGTAATCTTCGCAGCCAGAATCTGCTCCAGTCGACATACGAGCGACCCATCCCGAGGGAAACTCGAACATCCAGCGGACCAGCCACCGTCCCCTGAAGTGCTTTCAATAAAGGCTTCCAGCCCAGCGTCAGATTGCTTGCACCAAGCAAAATGACCGTCTGTAGATCATCAGGCACTGCGTTGTTCATGGCTTTCTTCGGGATTGAAATCGCTGCTCGTTGTCGACTTTGTCTGATCGGATAGTCGAAAGACTAACATCAGAAACAATGGAAGCGAAGCTTGACAGTCCTGAAACTTTAACTGACGGTAGGTCCTCTGTTGGTTTTCAATGTGACAACCCGCAACGCCGCGACGCCAATTGCCTGGCTGCTCGTGCTCTGTAATCTAATGGATCATGAGCCGCAGTAACATAGTTCAGCAGAACATCATGGACCATGACACGAGCATCGCGCAGGGGCGGCTTCTAATCTTGTCGGGATTTCCGCGAGGTGTTTTGTCTGCGATTCAGACTCAGCGGGCCGACAAATCCAATGCCGGTCGGCGTGAGCCACCGGATAACGAAAGCGAAGATTCTTTTTCAAGCCCCGAAGGGCAGCGCCTCGATCACTTCAGGCCGATTCAAATGTGCCGGCCCTCGGGCCTTTTGTCATAAGTCATCGTATCCAGGGCCTTCGACCCCAGCAAAGGATGTCTTGACCCTGTCGACCCTGAACCGCAACATTGTGTCAAACCACTGGTTCTGTGTGCGGACACGGCATCGACAAGGGTCGACACGGATCCCTGCAATTCTGGAAGCTGACCCGCGTGCGACACTCGAATTTATTGCTTCTTATTGGCAGCTTCGATTTTCAGCTGTTCAAAAACCGTCTGCACGGCATCGGCTGGAATCGCGTAGGTTGGAAAGCGATCCGCCCGAGCGATAACAATCCCAATCGTCTTGCCATCAAGATCCAGAAGCGGGCCACCCACCTTGGAAGGATAAACGTCGGCGTCAATTTGCAGAGCCCTTGGAAATCCTTGAGCGTGTCCACTTGCGAACTGACCGCTGAACTCCGGCTGACTATAAAGCGGCAAAAGAGCATTCTCGTTCGTGAACTTTGTCGTCAAAACAATGTCGATCGTTTTGATCGTATCGCCTCTCATAAAGCGAACGGAGATCTTGTCGCCCGGTTTGAATGAGCCAATGCGAGCCATCAGTTCGCTAGGCGTGTGAACATCCTGGCCGGAAATCGTCATGATGATGTCGTTTTCCTTCAGGCCATTCCTTTCCGCTGCCCCGCCCGCAAACACTTCGATAACTCGCACACCATTGCCATCGTAAAGTTCTGGTTCACCAGGCTGCGACCGTGGCATCTTGATTCCCATGAACGGCCTGCTGGCACTATCCGTTGCATGCGTCACGACGCTGACAACGGTTGGCATCTGAGCCTTGCCCTTGATGTCCTGAATCAGTGCCAGTTCACCGACAGGAGCGGGAGATTTTCGAAGTTCCACGGGAATCAGATCTGTCGCATCCACCTTCAGCAACATCAGATCGTACGAATATTCTGATGCCATTTCCTTGGCGCGAAAACGCTTGCCGTTTGGCAAAATCACTTCGGGCTCAATCGCCCCCTTCATCTCCGATGCTTTCGTCAGGATGTAGCCATCTTTGGTGATGACAGTGCCAAGACAAAGCAGCAAGCCTCCATCGCGAATCGAAACAACGCTCTGACTGTTCTGCTCTGCGACAGGCGAGTACGACTTCAATACATCCGATGATCGCTTCTCGAACTTTCCTATGCGACGATTCTCACTCAACTGCTCCATGATTTCATTTTCTCGCTCCTCATCACCACCCGCAGTTTCTCCGGCAGAATCATCAACATTCGGATCAACATCGTCGCCGGTAATTAGCGCCACGGTGTCCTCCGCGCCGTTACGTCGAATGCGGAGTTTGATTGGCTGATCTTCTTCCAGCAATTCCAAAGTTGTGCCAAGATCCAGGCGATCGGCAATCGGTTCACCATCAATCTTCAGCAGCACATCGCCGCTTTTCAGCCCAGCTTTTTCAGCAGGAGTATTGGGCAACACAGAGGTGATCTCGGGAACGAAGTCCCTCCACTTCAGACGGACTCCAAAAAAGCCCGAAGCAACAAGATCGTTGTCAGAAGCTCTGAGCTTTCCCCAGCGATCGCCTGCCACCAGACGGTCCCAGTCATCATGAAAACAGTCGATCGCCACATGCCGATTTTCGATAATCAGGCTGGTAATCATGCTGTGAATGCCGATCACCTGGCCCTGCAGGTTGAACAATGCACCGCCGGAATCCCCAAGCAGAATCGCACAATCGGACACAACAACACGATTGCCAATGGAAAGCACTCGACCAATTCGAATCGGCGCTTCACGATCTGGTCGATATCCACCGGGATGGCCAAGAGCGAAGCACCATTCTCCGATTGTCGTCTCTGTGGTTCGACCCATTTCGGCAAAGGGAAATCCTTCGGAGCCGGGAGGTGAGTCCGTAATTTTCAGCAAAGCCGCATCGGCGTCACGGTTTTTACCAAGCACGGTGGCCAGATACTCTCGGCCATCCGGAAACGTGATTCGAACACTGCCGTCTCGACCACCCTGGCGACGCCTTCGCTGACCGCCGCTTGAATCGACGACATGTGATGCCGTCAGAACAAACCCATCGCGGCTGACGACAACTCCGCTTCCGACACCCATACCGTCGGACACGCCTACGATCGCACCGCGGACTTTTTGCAACGCGTCCGACAGTTGCTGCTGTCTCTGCTGAAGAGCCTCCGGAACATCAGCCATTGCCGATCCCATTGGGATGGCAAGACCAAGGATGATCACCAAGAACCGAACACGCACGAGCAGACTCTTCATTGTCAACTCCGACAGTTCTTCAAATTGTGTTCTGTGACACTCACGCGTCAATCAAACCTACGCTGCAAAAACAATGCTTGGAAATCTAACGCGGATCAACCACAGTTGCCCGAAGTTTGATTCACAATATTTCTCTTCATGCAGACATAGACCTTTGACTGACACAATTCCAACACTTTTGAATTCTAGATACGCAGTTTGACCTGTTTCCACTCACTGAACACCAGACTAATCTCATTCGACCGTAAAACATTGCCAGAAAACCTCAGTTTCTCGATCGGACGCACCAGGCTGCCACTTGCCCAGGCAATGATGCCTGTTTTCTACAGTTTGCATCAACGGCGGCATTTCGAGGCCACTTCCCTGAACCACGCGGCGAGTGAAAAAAATTTCCCAACACCATCGGCCTCGCCAACAGACGTATCAAGCGATTCGCCTGCCAGTGCCGCATGCTGATCGATTCTCGATGGCCGATCGCTTTGGTTGGCACCTCTTTTAGTGATTCGGTTTCACGATTTGCTCAACTTTGCTCAAACTGCAGTCAGCCATGGCTTTGGAGACTTGTAATGAACTCCAGGCGATTTCAATGCCATTTTCCCGGATGTCGATTCCCCGAGTCGATGCGTGCAGAATAGGTCTCGATCAGCTCGCTCCAGGTTGAACAGCAGTGTTTTTCCTGAGGTCATTTTGGTTCGAACTCGCATTTTCTCCCGGCAACTCCGCATGGCGACTGTCAGACCTTGCCCAAATCCCCGGCTTAAAACTCCGGTGATAGTCCAAAGTCCCGACTTCAGACGGATATTCCTCGCCAGATTGTTTTATTCTCACGCGGCAAGGAATGAGGTAACGACAAGCGGACGAGACGTCCGCGCTCCCGGAGCGCGGGCGTCCCGCCCGCTTTTTCGGTCGCTCGCCAATACCTCGTTTCTGACCGCTGAAGGTATCGTGCGTTACGGGGCGATCTGGCAGGTGATATTCTTGACGCGGCAAGGAATGAGGTAACGACAGGCGGACGAGACGTCCGCGCTCCCGGAGCGCGGGCGTCCCGCCCGCTTTTTCGGTCGCTCGCCAAGAGTTCATTTCTGACCGCGAAGTCCTCCTCGGCAAGGAGTACCTGCCGAAATCCGCGACGGCACCCCTGGCTTGGGACCAAATGGCGAGGAATTCCCTTCGGACGCAGCAAGTTCTACAATTCATGTGTAGAAAATCGGCCAGTCCTCGTCAAAATAGAGCGTGACTTGATCCACTACCTAAAAATCACCTTCACCTGCAGAGAATCATGGGGACTCGTTCCCTCGTTCACGACTTATGAAGGCATTCATTGAACGGTATCATGTTTAACCATCAGCCGGAGGCGTTCGTGAATACGGCCACCAGCGTACGCCTGCGGCTGACGGTTAAACGAAAAAAAATCTCCACAGCCACCGTTTAGAGTCTAAGAAGATCGCTCAACCAGAGTTGCCGCCAATGTCGTCGGGGAATTCCGCAAACAATATTTCGCGATCAGCGATGATAACCATGGTGTCATCGTTGTTCGTGCTATTGTTTGGAACGATCGCTTCCCTGCATCCAGCCGTTGGCGACGATTCCGTGCAACCACTGTTCGGATTGTCGGTCCGGAATGATGTGATCGAGAAACGTTTCAAACGCACTCGAAATGAACAAAAGGCCGTCTCCAAGCTGCTGATGAATTCGAACGTGACCGGCAGCCAGTCGACTGTTACGGAAACAACACTCCGGATCGTTCCCGATGAAAAATCGCTGCGGTTCGAACTCCAGAATTCCGGCGACGTGACCAGTCAGACAACAGGCTTCAATCAGCAGGCCACTGTTGACAGTGTTGGCAATCATCACTTTGAAATTACCAAGCCGATGTGGTTTGATGGCAACACGTTTCTGACCCTTCCGGCCTACGGAACGATTCAGGCTTCACAGACGCCGCAGAGAGTTGTCAGTGCTGCCGGAGCCGCGATGCCTCTGCTTGGACCGCTGAGTGATCGCGTGGCCTGGAATGAGGTGATGCGACGAACTCCGGAAATCAACCAGGTGGTTGCTGAAGATGTTTCTCGCGATGTCCTGCCTAAAGTGAACAAAATTGTCGACGAGGATTTTGCCAAACTTCAGGAGCAATGGAAGACTGTTCAGCAGCGCGTGAACTCAACGTTTCGCAATACAAAACTGCAGTGGCACGCCCGATCGACAGGTGATTCGATTTCCTTGTGGACTCAGGATGCTTCCTTACCGCGAACGACCGCGGTGGCACCCGTTCCCAACGAAGCGGCCAGGTTTCGAGAAACAGAAGCTGTCGTTTTGTTTATCTCCGAAGCGACTCTGAGCACGCTCCTTGATCAGTACTTTCCTGCAGGATTAAAGCTGACGGATACGCAACTGCAGAACATTCAGCTCGATGGCAATGCAGAAAGCAGCGGAGGGTCGTCCGCGATCCAGCGAGCTGGCGATTTCTTGTCGAAGATCGCTCGCTTGCCCGATTCCGAACCGAACCTTTTTACGCTCGAGTTTGCACCAAAGCGTCCGGTAGAGATCCGCTTCGTGGAAGGAGATGTGCGACTCATCACAACATTTCAGATCCATCCAAAGGTGGGCGCGTCGAGCGGCTGGATGACGACGTCTTTCAATTTGCGAGGCAAGCGATTCTCCGACGACGAATGGGCAATTGCGGTCCGAAGCGTCGATGTTGGCGAAGAGAATGAGACAACGTCGGAGGTGGCCTCCGAGATCAATTCGCCAATGATGGAACCGATTCGAATCCCGTCCGCTGATGAATTCGAATCGACGAATACAGGAACGAGCGACCAGACCGATGATGCGATCACCACAGTTGAGGCTGGTACGGCGTGGATACCGATTGTTCGCAATGCCGCCAAATCGATTTCTGAAAAGATTCCGCCGGTCAGGCTTCCTCTGGAATTCGACAGTTCAGACGCAATTCCCGGATCGCCACGATTTCGGCTTGGAAAGATTGATTCGGCAAATGGAATGCTGAGAATTGGACTGCGAATCGTCGCTGATGCACCAACGTCATCTGTTCGTCAGAAACAGTGATCGATTACCTGGCCCGACTTTTGTTTTCGCAGATGCCTCAACCGGTGCGCCGTCACGAAGAAAAATCCCCGTTGAATGTCGTGGATCTTGCCAAAGATCCCGTCGCGCGCCAAAACGCACGACGCGTCTCCGAAGTTCCGAATCAAAGCATGCTCAACTTGCCGCCATGGATTCCCAGACGCCCGTCTTTTTTATAACGTTCGCAGCACTGTGCCGCGCGGCAATGCCGCGATGACGCAGATAACGGAGATTTGAAAACGTTCGAACTTGTATCCTGAGTTGTTCGAGCGTCATTCACTTTCAGGATGATGATGGAGAGTTTTCGATGAAGTGGTTGTTTAGTGTCTGTGTATTGGTTTCATTGTTGAGTGCTCCTGTTTCTTCCAGCCAGGCTGCTGACAAAGCGCCGGACGTTTACAAGGTGAAGTTCGAAACCAGCTGCGGGGATATTGTTCTCGAAATTCAGCGTGCCTGGGCGCCAGTTGGGGCCGATCGATTTCACGAACTGGTCTCTAATGGTTTCTACGATGATTGTCGGTTCTTTCGAGTCGTCCCGGGCTTCATGGTCCAGTTCGGAATTAACGGAGATCCTGCAATTCAAAAAGAATGGCGTGAAGCTCTGATTAAGGATGACAAAGTGACTCAGTCCAACAAGCGTGGTTACATCACGTTTGCGACGTCTGGCCCTAATTCAAGAACCTCTCAGGTATTCATCAACTTTGATGACAATTCATTTCTTGATAGTAAGGGATTCGCCCCGTTTGGAAAGGTCGTTGAAGGCCTGGATGTCCTTGACAAGATCAACTCTGAATCGGGTGAAGAACCAGATCAAGGATCTATTCAAAGTCGCGGCAATGCCTATCTGAATAAAGCGTTTCCGAAACTCGACTACATCAAGAAGGCAACAATTGTCAAAACTGAAGCAGAAAAAAAGGAAGCCAAAGAGGACACCAAGTAGCTTCGCCCGATTGAGCAATGACTGTTCGCACACGCCCGATGATGGTGCCTCCGTCGACAGACGGAACCAGTGACAGAGTTTGCCGCTGAGCGAACAAAGGTCGACGATTCACGAACGACTCACAGTGGAGGCCGCCGTCAGCAATGACTGCGGCCTCAATTCGTTTTGTGATTTCACCACTAGACTTTAAGCGGTCCCGCCGGAGATGTTTTTCGTTAAACCACAATACCGTTCAAAAAGTAGCGGCGCAGCGCGAGTTGCCCGGTGAGTGCCTGCAAAATGCTGGCTCACCGAACAACTTGCGCCGATTCCGCTAATTCACAGGCCGTTCGCTGGTCGCCGCATACGCGTACGCCTCCGGCTGACGGTGAAGCAAGGCAATCGTGACCGCGATTTGAATACGACTGAGCGATAAACAAAATTCAGAGATCTGGGGAAAGGATCCCATTTCGATTCAGCGAGTTTCTCTCTCGTTTGAGGAAATCAATCACTGAGGTTCGGCGAAGGACTTTGTACAGTTCCACAGAACTTCAGGTCAGTGATACCATCCAACCCCACGAAAAATTTGGCAAACTCGCGTCTTTCGCAAGGCTTTCTGCCGACGCTTTTTGCGGCCACCGAACAAAGCAGACGACTTCCCTGGTATCCAATCGAACGACCAATCGAACGACCAATCAGACAACCAGTCGGGGCAAAGCAGCACCTCAAACAGGATTTTCACAATGCGAATCGGCGTCCCGAAAGAAATCAAGAATCATGAATATCGAGTCGGCCTGACTCCGCCGTCGGTGGCTGAGCTTGTTGCGGCCGGCCATGAAGTGATTGTGCAAACCCAGGCCGGTAATGGAATTGACTTCCACGATCGAAATTACGAATCCGCTGGCGCTCGGATTGTTGCCACAAGTGCGGAAGTGTTTGCTGCGTCCGACATGATTGTCAAAGTGAAAGAGCCGCAACCCGCCGAGATAGAACTTCTCGAACCAAGACATACGCTGTTCACCTATCTGCATCTGGCGGCCGACAAAGCGCAGGCGGAGGGTTTGATGCGATCCGGGGCAACCTGCATCGCTTATGAAACAGTCACTTCACCGAAAGGCGGTTTACCGCTTCTCAAGCCGATGTCGGAAGTCGCCGGTCGAATGTCGATTCAGGTGGGTGCTCATTATCTGGAGAAAGAACAGGGCGGTCGTGGAGTTTTGCTCGGCGGAGTTCCCGGAGTCGCACCAGCAAAGGTCGCGATCCTTGGTGGCGGTGTGGCTGGAGTGAATGCCGCTCAAATGGCTGTCGGCATGCGAGCCGACGTGACGATCTACGACATCAACAATGATCGACTGGCGGAGCTCGACATGTTCTTCTCCAGCCAGATTAAGACGGCCTACGCGTCCCGCGCGGCGATCGCGGCAGCCGTTGCCCAGGCCCACCTCGTGATTGGCGCGGTTCTGGTGCCCGGCGCTGCGGCTCCAAGACTGGTCACACGTAGTATGCTGAAGACCATGAAACGGGGCTCGGTCCTGGTCGACATTGCGATTGATCAGGGTGGTTGTTTCGAAACAAGCCGCGTGACGACTCACGCGGATCCGGTTTTCGTGGAAGAAGGTGTCATCCACTATTGCGTCGCCAATATGCCCGGCGCTGTTGCCAGAACGTCTGCCTTTGCGTTGAATAATGCAACGCTGCCCTTTGCGATGCGACTCGCCAATCTGGGACCTGAACGAGCAATGGCGGAGGACCGATACCTGGCCGCGGGCCTCAATGTGTCTGATGGGAAAATTCGCCATCAGGCGGTCGCCAATGCACTGAACCTTCCATTCACTCCGTAAGTTTTCCCTGAGAGAACATTACAAACGATTGCGATGGTTTAAGAAACGGCACCGAGGATTCCATGACTGCTTCGTCAGACCTTCGACATCATCACTTTGAATCGACAGACTGGAGCATAATTAACCGCCTGGCCGGTCCGGATGCCGACCGAGCCATGGCGACTCTGTGCGAACAATATTGGAAGCCGCTGTATGCTTTTGCTCGCAGCAGGACGTCGGATATCCATCGAGCTCAGGATCTGACACAGGGATTCTTTGCTCACGTGCTGGCGAAGAATTCGTTACGGCACGCAGCACCCGATCGTGGAAGATTTCGATCCTTCCTGTTGACGGCGATGAAAAACTTCATGGCCAGCGAATATAGTCACGACAACGCTCAGCACAGTGGCGGTGGCTGGCGGGCAGTCTCGCTGGATTTTGTCGATGGCGAACGTCACTTCGGTCAGGCAGTGGTCGACAACATGTCGGCCGATCGAATCTTTGATCGATCGTGGACGCTGATCGTGCTGGATCAGGTCATGAATCATCTGCGAGCAGAATTCGAACAATCGAACTCGGCCGATCGATTCGAAACTCTACAACCTGCGTTGAATTCCGCAACGGGCGATCTGCAATACAAAGCCATTGCCGAACAATTACAGATTTCCGAAACAGCCGCACGGCAAGCCGCATCGCGACTTCGTAAACGCTATCGAGAACTTCTCAAAGCCGAAGTCAACCGAACACTGGTTGACCCCGCGGATCTCGACGACGAACTGAGCCGCATGTTTCAATCGCTGACACCTGATGGCTGAGAAATTTGGACACAGATGACACAGATTGTCACAGATGACAGGGGCGTCTGTGTTTGCTTTTTTTATCTGTGCCAATCTGTGAAATCTGTGGTCAAAAAATCTGCTGTAACTCTCTACTGAATCACCCGCGACGCGTGAGCAGCAAAGTCCACGCCCACAACTGGGGCCTGACAGCTCAGCCGTGTGTTTCCAACTTTTCTTAAAATCCGAATATTCGATGTCACAATCCGGCCGGCATTCGGTAGTACCCTGTGAGCCGACAATTTTCTCAGGCGAGAACACCCCTCTGGTCGGCATTTTTTGAAGAAGACTCAGATGAGCGCTACAACCACATGTTCACAGTGCGGAGCCGCGATTTCCGGCGAGGCCAAAGGAACTCTGTGCCCCGGATGCCTGTTGAAATCCGCCAATAATGATTCCTCTGCCAGCGCCGCGTTCGAACCGACTTATGTCACACCAACGGCTGGCAAACAGGGCTTTGTGGCGCCGCCCGCCAGCGAACTGGATGCCTTGTTTCCCAGTCTGCAGATTCAGGAACTGATCGGCCGCGGCGGAATGGGCGCAGTCTACAAGGCTCGCCAACCCGATCTCGATCGAACCGTGGCTGTGAAAATCCTGCCACGTGAGATCCAGGGCGACCCGGCTTTTGGTGAGCGATTCCTGCGAGAAGCTCGGACTCTGGCGAAACTGAATCATCCCAATATCGTCGCTGTCTACGATTTTGGGCAAGTGGAAGATCTGTTTTACTTCGTGATGGAATTCGTCGACGGCGTGACTTTGCGAGACACCATTGCGGCAGGCAACGTCAAACAGGAAGAAGCCCTGCGGATCGTGCCGGCTCTGTGCGACGCTCTGCAGTTTGCTCATGAAGAAGGCGTCGTCCATCGTGACATCAAGCCGGAAAACATTCTGCTGGACAAACGCGGTCGAGTCAAAATTGCTGACTTCGGGCTCGCCAAAATGGTGAAGGGAGATGATGTCGATGACAATCTGACCGGCACTCATCAAATTATGGGAACGGTGACGTACATGGCCCCCGAACAGATGTCGACCACGAAGAACGTTGATCATCGAGCTGACATTTATTCCCTGGGCGTCGTCTTCTACGAATTGCTGACTGGCGAATTGCCGATGGGCTGGTTCGCTCCGCCATCAAAAACTTTGGGCGTCGATGTGCGAATTGATGAAGTTGTCCTGCGAGCGCTGGAAGCAGAACCGTCTCGCAGATATCAAAACGCCAGCGAGGTAAAATCGGCGGTGGAAGCATTTTCGTCAGCGACTCACGCGGCACCAATCGCAAGTCCAAAAGCGGAGGCGGTCTCATCTGGCACCTCTGTACGATTGCACAAATTGCTTGACGTGACGGAGACTCGTTATCGAACTCTGCATCATGCAACGTTCATCGCTGGCAGTCTTCTTTTTTTTGTTGCAATCGTTATCGCAATTTTTGCTGGAAAGGGATATGTGCTTGTCACGGTCGGGCTACTTCTCTCCGCAATCGTCACTCTGACGATCTCAGTTCGGTTAAAGAAGAAACTGGTTTGGGAAGTCACGTACAAAGGTCACACGATCCGCTTCGACAACGGCGGCATGCTGGCGGAAGCGTTGTACCTTGACGACGGACTCGTCCAGAAAGGCGGCTTCGGAACCAATATGGAAATTCGCACGAAGATCAAGGCGGGCGAAGGTCTCGGCGATGAGATCATTGTCTGGTTCACGGCCGCGTTCCGCTTCTGCCGCTGCCGCATTGATGTGGAAGAGCGCGTATAGCCCTCTGCAGCTTTCGATGAGTCCGAAGCGATAGCAAGTTCTGCATTCAGCCCTGGCACATGCCCCGCGAATTTCGCGCGGCAGCACTCTTGCCCGTCAATACGGCAAGCCACCGGGCGACGAACGAGGGATTGTTGTGCAAACTCAGAGAATCGCATTTGCAATGATCACTGGGAAGAACCTGGCAGGCAGAGTTCTCGATTCACGCAACTCGCAATCATCAGCCGAGACGTTGTCGGCGGCGATCAAGTCACAGCGTCCGTGTCCTTGTAAAAACTTTGTAATCGGACTTGGATTCCGCTGTCGCAAGTCTTCTGTTCTCCGTACCACTTTCGTTCTCTGCGAAGCCTCACGTTGATTCGCAGAGCCAGCTGGGGATCGTAAAGTCTCCGTCGTTACGAAAGGAAAAAACACGATGAGAAAGATTCTGGAAGTCGGTGCTGTTGTCCTTGCAGGCATCTTTCTTGAGCCGCTGACGTTCGCTCAGAGTTCGCGGACATCTGAATCGACGGCGCATCATGCCTACATCGACGACGATGACCAGCGACCATTGGCTGACCTTCGCTTCGACGTGGATCCACAACAGCAACAGAACCTGAAGATCATAATTTCCGCGATCGGTCCTGGCGTCGAACCGATTGCCGGCTTCCCCGGTGTTCGTGGTACGAATCGGTACACTGCGGAAGAACTGGAGTTAATTCTTAACGGTCGGCACACTTTCGAAGTTGTCACAGAGTTTGACAACGGACAGTCTGTTGCGGGACGAATTCTCGAAGGAAAATCTGGCACACTACCGGAACGAAGGCTGCTCCCCAACGGCCGGATCGATTTCCTGGCGCGGACACCCTGGGAATATCCTCTGGAGCTCATCATTGACGCCCAGACGCAATCGTCGGGGCAGCGTAAGACGGTTGTGATTGTGAACGGACGTGCTCGACTGCGATGCCTTTACAATCTCGTCGATGGTCAAGTCGAAGACCTTCAGGTGCAAAGTCCTGGTAATCATTCGTTTCTTGCAGGTGCGTTTCCGGAGGACACCGCATGGAAAAAGGGAAACATGATTCTCACCGCGCTGGATGAGCAGAAGCCTCCAATTTCCGACTCGGAGTGGAACGCACGAGATATGGAAGGCAAATGGGTGCTGCTATCTCGGGAAATTTCCGCCGATCCTGCAAAGATCAAAGCGTGGGTCTTTTTTCTGAACCAGAAAAAGGAGTATCAGCTGCTGGAATGGATGGCGATCTACATTCCTGATGCTTTCAAAACGCACGGTGTCTCTGACGCTCTGGTTGCAGCCAACGCTCCGCAGTGGATTCGAGTCGTCGTTTGGCATTGCACGGGGCCAGTCTACTTTGGCCACGGTGAGCAATTGGCGATGACGCAGTTGAGATCATCCCCGGGCCTTGTTGAACATTGGCTTTCAAGACACAAACCGAAAATTGATACATGGGAGGGCATGTTGTCACAGGTTTACGAGGAGTTGGTCAAGGATTTGATTGCTCCCGTTGATTCAGGCAAATATTTGCCGCCTCTGATGACAGCCGATGTCTTCACGCATCTGGCGGCGGACGAAACGCTTGCTGACTTCGGACAACTCAAGAAGGCCGAGCCTGGGAAAATCTATAAGCATCAGGTCATCCGTGCAATCAGCGGTGTTGTTGTCAGCGGTCGGAGTGATGAAACATTTTGGAAACAGATTCGACAATTGACCAGGCATTCTGACAACGATGTTCGACAGGCCGCCTTCCTTGCTCATACCTATCTGTTGCCTATGGCTGCTGGTACCGAGCAGTTTAGTGACTTCGTCTCCGTTATTGACGATTCCTCAGAACCCGCAATGATCCGTGAAGCGGCGTTGCTGGCGTTTTCGTACCACAATCATCCTGGTGTTCTTCTGACGCTTCATCAGGTCGCCGCCGATCTGAATCATCCCGCGTGGAATGCCGCGGTCAGCCGAATTGGGGACAAAGGACAAGGCTTTTCGGTTTCATTGCTGGAGAAGCTTCAGAAAGCAAACCCATCTGACAAACAAGCGATGCTGTTGGCCGACTCGCTGAAACGACTCAAAGAGCGAGAATCACAGATCCCAAAAATCGGATCCCAGGACATGGCTCAGCGGATTTTGCTTGCTGTCTTTGCAAGGCAGACTTCCGATCCGAACGCCACGCAGATTCAAGAGTGGGTGATGAAAAGCAAGCGGATGATGGATTCCACTGGACTGAATCAACTTCAGAATAACTGGGATTTCAAAACCGCCAACCGTTTCTGGATTCCAGGCACAGAAGCAGAATTCACAAAAGCCTACGACGAACTTCGAGCGGCGGTCGTGCGGCCAGAGTGAAGCTTCGGGTGTTAACCGATGACCGTTACTACTGCAGCAATGAAAACTGGGGCGTCTTTCATAGCTGAGCTGCTTCCAAAGAGATCGTGGAGTTCTTGATTTGTGGCCACATGAAGAACAACGCAATCGCGTAATGGACGAGGCTACGAGTTCCATCACCAACATCACGACACCGGCGGCGATCTTACCGAGTGTTGCGTCTCGCAAGTTCGCTTCATTTTGATGTGAGCCTCTGGCCGCGTATCCGGATTCGTCAGAATTCGGGCTTCACTGGCGGCGATGTTACCGAGTGTTGCGTCTCGCAAGTTTGCTTCATTTTGATGTGGACCTCTGGCCGCGTAGCCGGATTCGTCAGGATTCGGGCTTCCAGGGAATTCCACTACTGCTGAATTCAAAGACCCCGTCAGGCACCTACGAGTCCCCAACAACAACCGCACGACTCATTGCCCTGTTCGAACCATCGAACCATCGAACCGGAAAACTGTTCGATGACCAAATAGAAAGGGCGTGTTGAATTAACAACACGCCCATCTTTGTAAGTTGTTATCTCACTTCGCGTGAGAACTATCGAACTCGTGGCACATCTGCCTCTTTAGAAGATTCGACACTGCCGTTTTCCGATGCTTCACGCACGCGAGCTTCAGCTGTTGTCAAAATCATCTGACCAGTCGCGATGTTCTGAGGCTGGAAGAAGTATTCAACACCACCACTGATTCTTCGGTGACTCTTTTCTGCCAACTGCTGCCAGGTCATGTTGTCCGTACGAGTCCAGATGGCCGCTTGTGCGGAATGCTGATCGATTCGACCAGTTCCGACCATGCGGATCAGTTCCGCAAGAACTGGGTCCTGAGTGTATTCTTCTACTGGCACAAGCTTGTACTGAACTCGTGGGTTAGGATCTGCTTTGCCATGATTCAGGCATGCTGAAACGTAAGGAACTTTGACAGCCTTTTCTGGCGGAATAGAGAAAAATCCACCGCCACCACCGCCTTGACCACCACCAAGACCGCCGCCGCCCAGTCCACCGCCACCAAGTCCACCACCGCCGCCACCAAACCCGCCGCCGCCGTTTTGGTTTTGACCGCCGCCTTGACCACCGCCGAGTCCACCACCGCCGCCAAGACCACCACCACCAAGACCGCCTCCGCCAAGGCCGCCACCAAGACCGCCTAATTGCTTAAGAACTTGAACCGCGACAAATGCATCTGGCAGTTCAACGGTCAAAGGCTGATCCGTATTGTTGGAAACGATTACAAACCCGGTTTTTGCGTCTTTCGGGACGTATTTGGTTTCCAGCCGTCCGTCTTTCAGTCCATTAAAGAGACCAACCCGTTCTGCGGTAGGGTCAAATTTCGGGTTTGTCAGGAGCGGCTTCCTCGCCTCAGTGCGTTTCGATTCTGCATTTGAAACGACTGACGTCGACAAAATCAGCCCGAGAGCGCCGGAGAGCATCAAGGCTTGGCGAACAAAGGATCGGCATAAATTCATAGGAAAAACTCCTGTGTGCTGCGGCAGAGATGTGGCATCCGCGACCGAACGTTCGGACCGTGGACCGCCGCATACCCGAGGAAAACGTGGAATGCGTCTCGGCATCAGGCAGTTTATCGCCGATTTCCGGCAACTCACAACAAAAAAGTCCTCACAGTTTAAGAAGTCTGTGCGGACAGCCGGCCGAAAAGCCGACGGCGTTGTCACTCGGGAATGTCCCGAATGCACTTGACTGGGAATCGGGTGGGATTATGCCAGTTTTTCCCACGTCGATACCCATCGGGCAAGGAAGCCCCCTGCTTTCCTTTCGATGCTGGAAAATTCAACCGCCCCCCTGCGAGGCTCCTGACCAGCATCACACATGAGAAACAGGCGCCTTTGTGGTCAGAAATTCGTGTCATCGGAGACAATGCCCAAAAAATCTGAATTCCGCAGTTTGATTTTCTCCGCTCCCGCCGATAACTTCCCCGCATCGGACGATTAGCTCAGTTGGTTAGAGCGCCACGTTGACATCGTGGAGGTCGTTGGTTCGAGTCCAATATCGTCCACTCTTTCACCGTAAGGACTTACGTCAATTTTGGCGAAGTCCTTTCTTGTTGGTTCCCCCCAAAACTGACACAAATCTGACACAGCATATCCATTTCTGTAACTGACTAGTCTGGATCTTTTGATCCCAGTGCTTTCAGTCTGGTTTCCAGTTCTCCGATCTTTGCCTGAAGCTGTTCAATGACGGGAGCGACCTGCTTCTGCGGGAATCGATTGTGGATATGCTGAGGACAGTTGACGTCCCACGCCTCGATCTCGAACAGGAAGGCCCTTTCGACTTTGCCTGGGTAGGCTGAGTCACGCAGCATGTTGAGCAACGCGGGATCGTCTTCCACAACTCGGACTTTGCCCCAGAGCTTAATCCGGCGGCTGCGGACGTAGTCCATCAAAAAGATGAACGCCCTCGGGTTCTCCGACAAATTGCCGAGTGTGAT
>JBGSVD010000025.1:0-8413 GCA_041753135.1 Planctomycetaceae bacterium | reverse complement strand
GCATAGGTGACTCGCTGGGCCAGACGTGTCAGAGCATCAACCAACGCGAAGATGGTGTAACCACCCTGTTCGCGGGCGATGGCCATGGCTTCCTTGATGACATGCTGAGGAATGCCGTTCTTCGCGAGGGCCTTCGAAACTTCCTCGGCATCGGAACCAAGACGTGTCTGCATTGCCTTTCTCAGGACATCCGCAAACTTGTCACGTCGAGCGTCTCGTTTGGACACCAGCGATTCGATGTGTCGTCGAATCTCCACCAAACCATCTCGGACATTGGCCGTGTGCTTGCGGGTGAATTCCACAACATCGACCGCATCCCACACAATGTGGTTCTGGCAGATTCGCTGGAACCAGAACGACTGCATTCCGAGCGATCGACGGCCGACTTCGGAGTTCCAGACAAAGAAGCCTGGAGCGAATTCCTCACCGTCGATTTCGACCCAGCCAGTGGGATCAATTAGGAAGCAGAACATGTCCTGTTCACCGCAATACAATCCGGTTCCGCCGTTCATAGCAGCCTGCGGCGGACTGAAATCCACCGCGACATCGCGAACCACGTCCAGCAGTTCCGCATTCCACAGGCGTGTGTAGGATACACCATGCACGGACCGAACTGTCTGGCCAGTCGTCAGCAGCTGCACGGGCTTTTCAGCCAGTGGCAGCGTATCCCGAAACGCCAGAGTCGCCGTTTGCGGCTGAAATCGATTTACGGTTTCCTTGCTGATCCCGGAGAAACGACACATTTGACTGAACGACCAATCGTTCAGCAGGGCTGTGCCGCCATGTTCCAGCGTCAGACTGAGTTCTCCGTTCATCACCTGCGGTTGCAGAGTCTGAGGCAATTGCCAGACATCAGAGGAGTATTGCTGCTCCTGCCGACAATGTTCGTGCAGGTCTTCCATGGTGGCGAAGGCCTCATCAGGTCCTCGCCGGTACAGTTCTTTGTTTGCTCGTGTCAGATTTGCCATACGTTCGTCTCCTCAGTTTTCTTCAATGAGGATCGAGGGTGCCAAAACCACAGCGTTCACCCGGCACCCGGCTGGATAAACGACAAGGTTCTGGCCCCGGCGACTCGTCACTGGAGGGCTGAGGTGATGAACAGGGCAAGCCACTGACTATCGAGGGAATTGAAACCTGACAAAACCTGTAGGGCACCACCGCCTTCTCAGATGATTGTCGTGGGTCACGACAATCAGCAGAGTGGCGGATGGATAAGTCTTCTCGCAGCAGATTGGAGAAAGAACAACAGCGAATCGCTTCAATAGATTTCTTAGCACAGACTGCGGAATCTGGCAAACCGGCAGCGTAGTGGTCGTGAATCCTTGCGGAGCCTGCAATGGTTTCAATGCGTTGCGAGTGTCTTCTGCGGGCAACCTCGTGTTGGCGGATCTGTCGCAGGTCCGCTGCCGGCGGTGATCAAACTGACGAACACCAGCTCGGCACCGCCGACTGCCGGGCTGGTGTTAGCCGCGGCTTGATATGATTGGCAACCCTTCAGGGATCGGATTCGTCGGCAGAATGTAGCCGCATTCCAGACTGGTGCGGCTGAGGATGTCCAGTGCCGTTTTGGTTCGGAAGCGTTCAATGTTCTGACGAATAAGTTTCGCAGCATCATCAGGGATCACTGTCCAGATGCATTCTGCTTCTGCAGAAAGTCGACGAGCGCGTCGCCAGAGAAACCGAAGGGTATCCGGATGTTCGGGGCAAAAAACTTCCAGTCCCCGAGGAGTGATGATGCCAAGATGTGACTGTTTCATACCTCACTGGTATCACGGACCACGAACGAAATCCAGGAGTGATCGCAGTGCGAAAACGATTTCTTTCGCCGTTCATTGTGCAGAAATCCGCTGGCGTGCGCAACCATTGGATTCGCCTGTGTTTCTCAGGCAGGGAAAATTACCGGTCGCAGTGAGCCTTGCTTTGACCGGCGGATCATCCTTCAATCCGCGATGGATTGCGGAACCTTTGCTTTGGTAGGATCAAACGGAATCAGACGGCAACGCATGCCTTCGTCCAGCGTATCAACAAACGACCAGTCGCCGTAGAAGCGTCCGTCGTAGTGGACCATGCCGCACACGATATTCAGGACATGACGATCGTCGGCACTGAATTTGATTTCACAGCCATACGTCATGTGGAAGAATGGAAACGGTCCCAACATGGGGCCGACTTCTCCCCAATGGTTCAGTTCTTCGTCAGGATGTGACCGCCCGTGCCACAACGATAAATAGGGCATAAGATTCTCCTTTGCGTCATGAAAGACAAGCTACGGTTTTGCGAAATCGACGGTTCAATCGTCGACGTCTCGGCATTCCGGACAGATGCCGAGATGTGTGAACCACTGAGTCACCGAACGAGTTTGGTCACCGGCAGCCACTTCCCGCTGAGATTCTTCGAGGCTCTGCACAAACTGGACGTCGCTCCAGTCCGCAGGAATCTCATCAACGCCATCACAACTGTCAGTGTCACACTGACAGCAAGCCAGCCGAATCTTCTCCGGCATTTTCACCTCCTCGTCGTACAGTTCCGTAAACGTCGAAAACCGTTCAGGAAAACCGATGCACGCCACCGGCTTCGAGCCGCTGTGAGACCAGCCGCCGGAAGCTCAGTGATGAATGTCTGCTCAAACTGCCGAGTCAGAAAGAACGGGGGATGAAGCCGGTTATCACGTTCCTGAGCAAAAGGCAAAGAAATGTCCTGCGGTCAACGCTACACATCCTTGCCGGCCACCCTTCACGGTCTGCGCAAGACCCCGTGACAATGTCCCGCATCTGTGGCAATAGCCGGACATGGTTCAACTGAGCGTCATCATTTCTGTTGTCGGCTTGCTGTTTCCGGAACAACCGCTGCTGGCATTCTCGTCCGTGCTGGCACTGACATGGCTCAGTCGTCGCTGAGAATCAGTGCTGGTGGTGTTCGTTCCCCGTCGTCCGGAGCTGTCATCGTCGGGCCTCGCAGGAGTTGCCCGACGATGACAGCGCAGGAATGACGGGGATTTGTCGCCACCGAAACTGAGCGGCGCTTGCGAGCGTCTCTCCCCGCAACCATCCCAAAACCCGCCCCGTTGTTTGGTGCCGATTCTGAGGGCCTCACCGCCCTTTGCTGTCGCACGACAACTTTCATCGCATCGAATTCCGGAAGCAACACAATACAACTTCACCATTGGTAACTTCATGTGACATGAAGCTGCACATTCGTCAGCCCAAAAACTCATAGATCATTTGAGGTATCAAACAATCGCTTGCAGCACCGAGCGATAAGTCCACCGAATGAGCATTCGGTCGCCGCAGCACGCAGCTGCAGGAACCACAGTTCAACGGTTGGGCAATGCAAATCGCCAGACCCGTTGGTGTATCAAAATGTCCTTTTTGAAACGCCAAAGCTGTGGCATGGTGAGCCATGGACAACTCGAACATTCCTCAGTCATTTCCAGCAGGTAAGGTCGAAAGGAGCATTCAATTGCTGTCGGTTCAATCGGTGCCTGCCCTGATCCGAAACGCAGGCCCCAAAGCTGTCGATCGACTGCTGGAGTTCTTCACCGCTCACATCCGCAACGCGGGAACTCGGATGGCGTATGCTCACGCTGTCAGGCGATTCTGCGGCTGGTGCGACCAGCGAGACCTGGCTCTTCAGGCCGTTTCGCCGTACGTCGTTGCCACCTACATCGAACAATTGACGCATCAACTCAGTGCCCCAACCGTCAAGCTGCACTTGGCAGCGATTCGCATGCTGTGTGACTATCTGGTGACTGGCCAGGTTCTGCCCTTCAATCCTGCTGCGTCTGTTCGCGGCCCCAAGCACGTCGTCAAGAAAGGAAAAACACCTGTGCTGACAGCCACTGAAGCCCGGCAACTGCTTGATTCTATTGACTGCTCCACCATCATCGGGCTACGAGACCGAGCTCTCATCGGAGTCTTGGTTTACAGCTTCGCCCGCGTCTCAGCCGCCATCGGCATGAACCTCACCGACTACTATCCGCAGGGTCGCCGAATGTGGTTCCGGCTCAAAGAGAAAGGCAGCAAACACCACGAAGTCCCGGCCCATCACAATGCCGAAGCCTACGTCGATGCATATCTCGATGCCGCCAAAGCCAATTCACATTCACTTGCGACAGCGATCGCCGACAA
The DNA here is from genome assembly GCA_041753135.1 of Planctomycetaceae bacterium. GTDB lineage: Bacteria > Planctomycetota > Planctomycetia > Planctomycetales > Planctomycetaceae > SXXK01. Next base: position 4,286 of record JBGSVD010000025.1, on the reverse strand, counting down.
ACACACACCACTCTTTCGCACGATCTCAAGATCGGGCCAGCTCACAATTCATCGCATGCATCGCACCGACGTCCTCCGCATGATCAAACGCCGAGCTCTCGTTGCAGAACTTCCACCGCACATCACGTGCCACACCTTCCGAGCCACCGGCATCACGGCCTATCTCACCAACGGCGGCTCCCTCGAACACGCTCAAAGAATCGCCTGCCACGAATCCGCCCGGACGACCAAACTCTACGACCGCACCTCTGACACCATCAGCCTCGACGAAATCGAACGCATCATGATCTGACAGAGATCACCACACGGTCACATTTGCGACGCGCCCGCATCGAAGCACGACAATGTTCCGATTTCGATGAAGAATCGAATGCGTGACATTGTCACACATTGCACGCCTGCTAAACTTGAGCCACGAATCTCTTCACGTGAAAGTCGATCTGCAATGCCACGAGACAACTACGTCATTACTTCCGATGATGAATTTCACGCCACGTTTTACCTGAGCGGTCGGTTACGCAATTACGGCTTCAAGTTTCGTGATTCTGTTTCGTCTGCGCAGGCCGAAAGCGACTATCGAGCTGCTGCCGGTGAAAAGACGAAAGCGACACGAGCCGCCGCTTTGAACGTTTGGTGCGAGAGATACCTGTCAAAATCCGACTGGCGTAGACTCAAAACTGCAGTCCGCAAACGCCGTGAACGCTGGCGGCGCAGCGAAGAGACAAAGACTGTGACTTTGTCAGTAAAAGCTCACAAGCTACTCACGCAGGTATCAAAACGTGACAACGTCACATTTTCACAGGCACTGGAGCACCACCTCTCCAAAGCCCTGAACTCTGCCCGTGGCAGTGCTGGCGGTCGAAAGTCACGCTGATTGGCAGCCAAATCGCCATGTTACTTCGACAATTATCACCGCACACCTCGGTCCCGTAACTTTGACTCGCGAAAAAAGCGTTGTTCTTACGTCATCAACGGCGTCAGCGGTCCAACGACAACCCCGCGCCTCCGGAAACCACTTGCTCACTTCAGAACAAGCCCTCGTGAGTTGTTTTGCCTGAAGCCGTGGCACGCTGCAGTCGCGATGACTATGCAGCTTCCGCAATGAGCACTTGCAATCAATTTGACTACGCCATCGGACGGCGATTCGAACCCTCGATGATCAGATTGTTGGTTACTCCGGTGTGTCGGATTGCGTCAAGCAAGCTTGGGAAAGGGGGATGAAATGTAGAAAGCAAATCTGAAACCTTTCGTAGGAGTCCTGCGGGTGGAAAGCCCGTCCGGTAGAGCCTGACCAGCGGCCGGAAGCGAGTCTTGCGTCGTACGTGGGTAACCCGTCCGGCGAAGCGTAGACAGCCAGTCCGAAAGCCATGCTATTGAGCGTCGAAAGACCCTTCGTGGGAGCCTTTGCTTTTCACATACCAAGGGCCACGCTGCTGCACTTTATGGTCTGGTGCAAGCAGTCCTGCCGGCGTCGACTGAACATGTGCAAACGGGCAATTGGGATTCTCCAGGAACTTGGGAAGCCCTGGGGGCACTGCACCCCATGATACGGATTGCATCGGTGAGGCCGATCGGCCTATGGTACGTGTCGAGGCGCTTTTGAAGCTGGCACATTGGTGCCAACAGCGTCGCCAATTGCCCTCAGGAGGAGAGCCATGTACGACCTCACGGAAGACCGAGTCCCCCCCCGCGCCTGCCAGCGGAGGGAATGTGTGTGGAGCTGTCGGAACTCTGGACAGTTCTCACACCGACCACGCGTCGGAACGTCCTGCAAACACTGAGCCGGATCATCGCTCAGCAGCTACCGACGCCCGCGACGGGGCAGGAGGTGCTGCATGAGCGCCGTTAGATTTACTTCGCCACCATGCGCTGAACTCGATGCCCCATCTTCCGATTCGCGTCAGTCACCATTGCCCGCGTTTGGCTCGTCGAAGATCGATCGCCGTCATCTGGAACGCCTTGCGATCGTTTACGTTCGACAGTCCGATCCGCAACAAGTGCTGCTGCATCGGGAGTCAAAGGAATTGCAGTACAATCTGGCCGATCGTGCGGTGTCGCTGGGTTGGCCGCGGGAACGAGTGCTGATCATCGACGAAGACCAGGGACAATCGGCAACGAGCGCTGCGAGTCGGCACGGCTTTCAACGATTGCTGGCTGAAGTGGCGTTGGACCATGTGGGACTGGTCCTCGGTTTTCAGATGAGTCGCCTGGCGCGGTCATGCACAGACTGGCATCAGTTGCTGGAATTGTGCGCGCGGTTTGGCACGTTGCTGACCGATCTGGACGGTATGTATGATCCGGCCGACTACAACGACCGTTTGTTGCTGGGTCTCAAAGGAACCATGAGCGAAGCCGAGTTGCACATGATGTGTCAACGTATGCATCAGGGACGGAGCAACAAGGCACGTCGCGGTGAGTTCTTCACCAATGTGCCAATCGGTTACGTGCGTGGCGAGTCCGGTCAGGCGGTCATGGATCCGGACGCGGAAGTCCAGGCAGTGGTGCGGCTGGTGTTTGAAAAGTTCGATGAGCTGGGCAGCGCCGGATCCGTGCTGCGTTATCTGGTGGCGAATGGAGTTCGGCTGGGTGTCCGACGACACGATGGCCCTACCCGAGGACAGTTGGAATGGCGTCGCCCCGGCGAAGGCACATTGTTGAACATGCTGCATCATCCGATGTATGCGGGCGCCTACAGTCACGGCCGGCATCCAACTGATGCTCGGCGCAAAGTCCCCGGCCGGCGTAGCACGGGTCGTACAACACCGGCAATGGAGGCGTGGGAGGTCCTGCGGAGAGATGAACTCCCCGGCTATATCACCTGGGAGCGATTCCTGGCCAATCAGGAGCAATTGAAGCAAAACCGCACCCTCGTGAAGTCGAAAGGCATACCCCGGAAAGGCGACGCTCTGTTGGGAGGCCTCTTGTTCTGTCGGCGTTGTGGTTGTCGGCTGGTGGTCGGTTACAGCGGCTCAGGACAACGACCGCGTTACAAATGTTTGCGGAACTATCAGCAATACGGACTGGAAAAGTGCCAAAGCCTGTCCGCTCGTCCTCTCGACGATCTGATCCGCGAGCAAATCCTTCAGGTGCTAAAACCAGCCAGTGTGGAACTCAGCCTGCAGGCCGTGGAGGAGACGAAGCAGGAACGGCGGCGGCTGACGAAACTGCGGAGTCACCGGTTGGAGCGAGCGCAGTTCGAAGTGGACCGGGCAGCTCGGCAATATCACGCGGTGGAGCCGGAGAACCGTTTGGTCGCCCGCCAGCTGGAACGACTCTGGGAAGAGACGCTGCAGGCGCAGCGAGAGATCGAAGAAGATCTGCATCGACTCGAACACGCGCAACCCGTTGAGCTGAAGCCGCACGAGCTGGACATGATCCAGACGCTGTCGAGCGACCTGCCCGTTCTGTGGAATGCAACCGGCACCACCGCTGCAGATCGTCAGACAATCGTCCGCCATCTCGTTGACCGTGTGGTTGTGGATGTGCAGGGCGAGAGTGAACATGTTGATGTCGCCATTCACTGGAGTGGCGGCTTTGTCAGTCAACACTCTCTGATTCGTCCGATCGCGAGCTACGAACAACTCAGTGGTTACAAGGAATTGATGACCCGTGCTACAGAGTTGCACAGCGACGGTCAGACCAGCGCCGAGATTGCCGACCAGTTGAACGGCGAAGGCTTTCACCCGCCCGGCGGCCACACATTCGATGCGGTGGCAATTCGCCGGTTGTTGTCTCGCAGCCGCTCTGGCGGAGACCGTCGGTCATCAACTCACGAGCGTCCAGAGCCGCCGCAGTGGCGGGTGAGCGACCTGGCCCGGAAGCTGGACATACCAATTCGCACGCTGCACAGCTGGCTGCGTCGCGGCTGGTTGCACGGCAAACAATCAGCCGGCTCTAATGGACGGTGGGTTCTCTGGGCTGACGACGACGAACTCAGCCGATTGACGCAACTCCGGTACGTTGGTCGGCAGTCGTCAGGCGTGTCTGCTCCAGCAGAGTTGACAACTCCTAAACCTCAACCCGAGAATTGAAGTTTCACTTTCACGCGTCCGCCAATCGCACTGCGCGGAGAACCCTCACACTTTGTGACAATGGAGGCATTATGAACAGGACCTTGGGAGGTCCTGTCGTTTCCTCAGTGAGATCCCGGCTGGAGAACCGGGTTACCAACTCCAGGCTCTGGCGGCGCACTCGTCCGCCGGGGAGCGAACTTAACGAGTGAGCATTGAGGTACCACCAAGCGAAGGAAACGAAGTGCGGTGGGATGGGCGTCAGGAAGTCATAGC
>JBGSVD010000024.1:0-112683 GCA_041753135.1 Planctomycetaceae bacterium | reverse complement strand
CTAACCGTCAAATCATAAGTCGGAGCCGCTTCGTTTCCATCATGCACAAACTGCACGAGTCCGCTGTTGATTTGCTCCTGCGTGAACGAACCAATCGCAACCCCCGGCGCCGCCACAAATTCAAACCGCCCACCAGTCACATTCGAAGCCGTATATGTCAACTCCGCCGCCGTGTTATCCGTATCCGTCGCCAGCAGATCGCTGCTGGAAAGAACCACCGTGCCACCTTCAGAAATTGTCAGAGCGTTTGTCGTCAGGACCGGTGCGTCATTCACTGCATTCACTGTCGTGCTGAGCGAAACCAGACTACTGCTGATTGCGCTCGTTCCGCCAGGACTGCTGCTGTCGAACGTCACCTTCACTGCGCCACTTGTGAATCCACCAGCATAGGTGTTGTCGAGTGCTCGAACGGACAGAACATCTGGAGAACCGAAGTAGTCGCTCGTCGGGATAAATCGAAGTTTGGCAGAGGAACTTAAAGCCAGTGATTGCGACCCGGTGATCGTCCCAACATTGAACCAGTTAGTGCCACCGTTCGTTGAATATTGCCAGTTACCCTGAGCAGCATTCTCCGGATTGAACGTCACCAGGATACCAGACATACTCGATGCCGCATCCACGTCACTGAATGTGCCTGAGAACAAGCTTGAGACAGTTGCTCCGGCCGGGTTGATGGTGTCCTCAGCAATGGAAGCAAGAGAAGTTCCGCCGACTGTCGGCGCGTCATTCACGGCCGTGACGGAAACCCATGCGCTGGCGGTGTTGCTTGTCGCCGTTCCATCCGTTGCAGAAAACGTGATTTGCCGCGTCGTAGTCCCCGGTGCGTCGCTTGTGTTCTCATACGTGATTGATCGCAGCACTTGCTGATAGTGGTCAACCGAATCGGAACCTGACAGCGACAGAACGCCAGTGGCCGAATTGAACGTGGCTGTAATATTTGTCCCGGTCGTATTTGCGGCCAGAAGCTCGGCCGTTCCGTTTTGTCGATTTGCGATCGACACCGTCATTCCGGTCAAAGTCGAACCCGCAGTACTCAACAGAGTGGCATCGGAGTCAACGATCGCCACTGGAGTGGAATTCTCGGTGAAGCTGGCCGCAAAGCCGTTCCCGATGATATTACCACTGTTGTCCGCATCCAGATCCAGAACGATAGCCGCTGCTTCATCCGCTGCAAAGTAGTAACGCATTCTCAGCGTGACAGTTTCGCCATCGGTAATGGTGTTGTAATAAAACGCCAGTGAGATCGCTCCGTCTTCGTAGTTTGAACCCGATTGATTCAGACCATTCGTTCCATCGTAGATGTCAACGGGATTGCGGTTGTTGAAACCTCCATACGTGACGCGTGAGTTATCGCCGAATCCCATCAGTCCAAGAAAGGAGCCATCCGACTGCGTCGCTGTAACAAGTGAAACGCCCGCTGTATTTCCCTGGCTCACAATTGTATTTGTCGTGGTGAATCCGTCAGCCGAACCCTGGAAATAGTTGTTATCCGGGTCGATGTTGCGATAGTAGTAGACATCCGCCAGATCACTGCCGCTGGTATTTGTCAGCCGGATTTCGACTTCCATGAACAAATCGTTGCTGCCAATAAGGTACGTCTGCTGAATATTCAATCCAGACTGACTTCCGGTCCACTGAAGACTTTGCCCTGATGGGAGAACCTGATAATTGCCAAGTGTACCGGCGATTTCCGGAGTATCGACATTTGAGTTTGAGTAGGGAGTGCCATTCAGTTGAACTCCCCAATTCTCCACGGGCGAGCCGGGTAGAACATAATCGCCATCGAACATGGACCAGCCATCTCGATCGCGATCCGCTTCGATCCCCAGAAGACTTCCCGCGCTGTTGTAACCAACGGGAGCCGCCCCGTCCGAGCCTATTGCACCGTCGGTACCAAATCCGATTTGCAGATAATTGCCCTGCAGGAATCCGTCGGTCGCAACGGCGGGCGTTATGACTTTGGTAATGGTGACTGTCGAACTTGCGGTCTTGACTCCACCCGAACCTGTTCCCCCGAGATCACTCACATCAATCGTCAATGTCTCCGATGTGCCACCATTGCCGTCCTGACGATAGTCGGATTCATCCAGGGCTGCGTTGATATCGCTCACGCTTCCAGTGAACCGCATGATCTCATCGAACAATCCGTCGCCTGTAATGAAAGTCAGGCCGGTTGTTTGAGACAGTGTAAACTGCCCGTAACTGGCAGTAATCGTGACGTCCAGGATCGTGGCGTCGGAATCAGCAAGAATTAGTGTACTGACAAAGGAATATTCCAGTGCGGGAGTCACGAGAATATTCGCCGGCGCCGTAATCTCCGGAGCATCGTTCACCGCCGCCATGGTCACGTCACGAGTCATCGCATTGCTGTCATCCGTTCCGTCGTTTACCGTAAACGTGATGGTTCGTGAGGACGTCGAAGGATTGTCACTGGTGTTCGAGTAAGTGACGCTTCGAAGTGCAGCTTGATAATCGGCGAGCGTCGCAGTGCCGGACAAAGTCAGCTCACCCGTGGTTGCATTCCATGATCCGGTAATACCGTTTTGGTCTACAAACGACAGGACATCTTCAGTATCCGAGTAGTTGCCGGTGATTGCAACGATGGCCGATTCGATATGCGTGTCGTCAGCGTCGGCAATGTTCAGCGTGGCTGTGATTGCTGTCTCACCGTCGTTTTCTGTAAAGGCCAGTGCTGAGCCTTCGATGGCCGACAGAACCGGAGCGTCGTTCACAGGCGTGATATTGACGGTTGTTGTTTGCAAAACGGAAAGCTGGCCGCCACTGCCCTGAGCCGTTACGTTCCCGTCGTAAAATTCCCAGGCCAGACTGACTGATCCTGGCGGATTTTCGCTGGTGTTGCTGTAGGCGATCGACCGCAGTGTTTCGTTGACGCGTGCCTGCGTAGCGTTGGCATTGAAAGTCAGAATCAAATTGCCACTGGCCGTCGACGTGACTGTGCCGATGTTAATGCCGGACAGCGTGACATTGTTGCCCTGAACGAAGGGCGCCAGATTTCCAGAGGCCGTGAAGAGATCTTCCGACATCCCGCCCGCCGCGCGATGCAGCCACAGGAATGAGCCATCGTAATTGTTTGCGGCAGATAACTCCGCATCGGAAACCTGCACGTTGGCATCAAGAATCACCGGACTTTCGCCCTCAACAAACGTCGGCGTATCGTCGAGTCCCGAAAACGCTGGAGCATCATTCACGGCGTTGACGGTGATCGTTGTCGAACCGGTGGCCTGCAGAGCGCCGCCAGTTCCTGTGTTCCCCAGATCTGTCAGAACGTAGGAAAGAGTGGTCGTGCCATTAAAGTTGGTGGCCGGATTGAACTGCAGTCCTGCAAGCTCCTGCTGAATCTGAGCCAAAGTCCCATCGATCGTCCAGGCGATGTCAATTCCGTTGACAGTACTGGCGCCAATCGTCGCTCCACTGGTGCCGGGGAAGGAAAGACCTGCGGCATGATGAGTCGTCAGTGTAATTCTCATCGGAGAATTGCCGGCATCCACATCATCAATAGTGATCGGCAGCAACAGCAAGCCGTCTTCATTCATCGAGAATGTTGGAGCAATGGATGCTGTAGGAGCGTCATTTTGAGAAGTCACGTCAAACGTAATCGTGTTGCTGCTGGCGTCTCGATTTGCGCCGCCGTTCGCTGTGCCTCCGTCGTCCTGAACCTGGAAGTTGAAACTCGCGTAGCCTGCACCGTTGCCATTCACAGCCGGTTCATAAGTCAGCAGCCCCAGATCAAGATTCGCTTTGTCAATCCAGTTATTGGCGGCAAACGTTGATCCGTTGTAGAGCAGCTGCCCCTGAGCCGGCAGCGACATGATCCAAACGCGGTTAAAGGCATTGCCGTCGACGTCCGTAAATCCAAAGTCAGCCGCGGTCAGGGTATACGTCGCATCTTCGTTCAAAGTAATCGTCTTGTCGGAACCACTCGGAGCGTCATTGACCGCCGTGATGCTCACCGCGGTGCTGCCGCTGGCTGTGAGCGCCCCGCCAGTACCCTGAGCCCCTGTGTTTCCGTCACTAAACGTCCATAGAATCTGCGCGCTGGCTGGCGGCGTGTCGCTGCTGTTGCTGTAGGCGATTTGCTGCAGCACCGAATCAACCAGAGCATTCGAGGCGTTGGCGTTAAACGTCAGTAGCAGCATTCCGCCGGAGTTCGTCGTCACGGTACCGACCGTCGTTCCGCCAACGATAAGATTACCACCCTGAGTCATCGCACTAAGCGTGCCGGAGCCGGAGAAAACATCCTCAGCATTCGCGCCACCATTGCGAACCAGCGTCAACGTGGCACCGGCGTAATTTCCAGTTGCCGCAAGCTCTGGGTCGTTGATCGTCACATTGGAATCCAGCACAACCGCCGAGCCGCCTTCGGTAAATGCGGGAGTTCCATTTAGGCCGGAAAACGACGGCGGGAAATTTGCGCTGGCCACGGTGACAGTTGCCAGGCTCCACGCACTGGCACCGCCGTCGCCATCTGTGATTACGAATCGAACGGTCCTTGCACCTGTCGTTGGTGACGTGGAATTCGTATCCTGAAACGTAATGTTCTGCACCAGCGCTGTCGCGGCTGCGGGTGAAGAACTGCTGTTGAACGTGATCACCAGTGTCGCGCCTGCTGAGCCGCCGGTGAAGGTTCCGATCGTGACTCCACCATAGGTCACGTTGGCTCCACTGACACCGATCTGCCCGGCGCCTGTCCCCTGATTCCGGATCGCCAGCACATCCTCGGCACTGTCGCTGCCGGCAGTCAGGCTAACCATCAGAGTGCCGGTGTTGAAGTCAGGAGAATCCACATCCGTCACCAGCGCACTGGTGCCCTGATCGATGACAACGGCACCGCTGCCTTTGGCGTAGTTCAGGCTATCTCCATTGAGATTCGTGATAAACGGCAGGTCAACGACGGCGGTGATATTCACCGTCGTGCTGCCGGTGGCGCTGAGCGCCCCGCCGCTGCCTTGTGCGCCGCTGTTACCATCGTCAAACGTCCAGTCAATCTGCACGCTGGCCGGTGGTGCGTTGCTGGTGTTGCTGTAAGCGATCGACTTCATCACTTCGTTGACTTGGGCATTCGTTACGCCCGTGCCAAACGTCAGCACCAACTGCCCGCCGGTATTGGTGTAGCTGCCGATGTTAGTCGACGAAAGTTCCAACGTGCCACCGTTGAGAACCATATTGCCGGTCGCTGTAAAGACATCTTCGCCGTCGGCACCACCATTGCGAGCCAACGTCAAAGTGGCTCCGTCGAAGTCGTCTATGTCGCTCAGCTCGGCATCGAAAACGATCGCACCAGGGGACAAAATCGTCGCCGGGCCATCCTCGGTGTATGAGACCACACTGGACAGGCTGGAACCCGAGGTTTGCGTCAGGCGAACATCGTCAAAATGGGCACCAGTCGTTCCGTCGTTGAACAGTTCGACCCGAATGCTCTCGCCGAAGGACGCTGAGTACGTCGCCAAGTCGGTGGCCGAGAGCGAGAGGGTGACATCGACGAAGGTTCCATCGGCGGGATTCACATCGGAATTGGACACCGAGCCGAGCAACTGCGAACCGGCGTAGAGTCGAATTTCCCATCCGGTGGTATCAACGCCATTCTGCACGTCACCCACCGCCACGGTCAGGTCGTAACCGAATCCGGCACCAAAAGTGGCAGCGGTCGTTTGGGAAATCGTTGCCGCATTGTCGATGTACGCAATGTTCTCGCCTTCCGGAGCTTCGCTTGCAAAATGGCTCGACAGAGGATTCCACCGCCCGGACGATCCCGTGGTCGTCCAACCGGTCAAGCCAGCGGCCGCAGTTCCGTTGGATTGAACATCGGTTTCAAAGCCCGCGTTGTTGATCGTGATTGGAGTCGTAACCGGACTTCCAAACGTCGGTGCGTCGTTGCCGGCGTTCACCGTGATCGCCACGCTGCCGCTGACTTCGACGTTGTCGGTCGCCAAGGCCGCGATTTCGTCGGCGGAGAGAGCTCGGGTGTAGACTCGGGCGTCGTCGATCTGGCCGTTGAAGTCGTATTCGGTGCTGCCACTGCCGTGCTGGCCGATAAAGCTGTTGGCGCCGATGCTGTAGCTGATTGACGAGTTGACCGTAGCCGTCGCGACAACCGCACCATCCAGGTATAGGCTGGCGACATTCGATGTATCACTGAAGCTGAGGGCGACATGGTGCCAACCGCCGCCGGCCAGCGTGGTGTTGAATTTGATTTTGTTGTAGCCAATGCCGTTGTAGATGTACGCCGCCAACCCGTCGTTGATGTCATCGATCCGCAGGTTGATGTTGTCACCAAGCGAAATCACTTCCGCACCAAAGGTGTCGGCCGCCGACAAATTCACCCAGGCAGCCAGAGTCACGTTGGCTGGATTGCCGAAACGGCCCGAAACCGATACTCCATCGCCAGCACCGTCAAGACTGAGCACTTCTCCTCGCGTTGGATCAACCACCGTCGTGGCGTTCCCCTGGAAGGCACCGTTCTGCGAAATGCCGACGCTTTGGTCGACGGCGTTGCCACCCTCGAACGTGTAGTGCCCAACTAAATCGGCTCCCAGAGACGTGGTCATGTTCAGCGTGACCGGACCGCTGTAGCCGCTGACTGGCATGAACGTCATACCTTCAAAGGCTGCCTTGATGTCCGATTCAGTGCCGTGAATCGTCATGAACGTGCCGCCGTTGCTGCCGCCCAGAATCGACAGTCCGGTGGTCTGCGACAGCGTCAACGTGCCGTTGTTATTCGTTGAAATGAACACCTGCAACCGAATGTCAGTCGCGGCATCGGTGTCGCTGACCGTGATGGCGTTGCCATTGGCAATGCTGAACACCAGCGGCGTGTCTTCATCAACCGATTGCGGACCAGGCAATGACTGCGTCGGTTCGCCGCCCACGTTATCGACCGCAATCGACATCACTTCGCTGTACGAATTACCCGCGGCGTCGGTGACCTGGACTTCGACGTTGTGCGAAGTGGCGGTTTCGTAGTCGAGCGTTGTCGGTGTGCCGATCCACTTGTTCATCAAGTGTGCGTGCAAGTCGACGACTTGGTCGGCTGCCAACACCGTGTTGTTGTAGGAGAACTCACCGATTAGGCCGATGTAGTTGTTACCTTCTCCAGCCGAGTTTCCATCGTGAAATTTTGTGGTATTCGACTTGGCGCCCAGAAACACGCCGCCTGACTGGGGTCCAACGTAATTTTCATCGGAAACAATGCTGCCGATGAGTTCACCATTGACGTAAAGCCGCAGATCATGATTGTCGCCGTCGAAGACCAGCGTTGCGACGTAAGTGGTTTGCCCGGAGATGTCCGTGCTGATCCAGTCGCCTGGCCAGTTGCCAGCACCATTGGAGTAGGCCCCCGCGTACAGTTTTCCGCCATCGAGATACAAGTTAAACCCGTCGGCGCTTCGGCCTTGTTCAAACAAGACCTGCCGCGTGCTGACATCGGATGAAGCTTCGAAGACGATCGTGATCGCTCGCTCGGTCGCCCTGTCGGTGATATTTCCCGCAGAAGCGAGTCCTAAGATGTCGTCGCCATCGAATGACAACGCGTCCAGGCCGTTGATCGCCGCCACGGCGAGCGTAGGTTGGCTGGACAGTGTTCCTTGCGTTGCATCATTGCCGCCCGTTTTGTCGGCGATGGAAGAAACACTGCCGCCGGTTTCCGTGATCGTGCTGTTATCCGAGGCGTCGTACCAAGCCAGGTGATTCGCATAAGCATCTGGCGTGGTCGGATCGGCCAGACGGATTTCACCGGTGGATGAATCGACGGCAAACAGTGGCCCATTGCTGTCCTGGTTGGTGATCTCGAACCTGAAGTTGGAAAGAACTTCGCTGGCGTCCCATTCGATGACGTAGGCACGCGTTTGATTGTCAGGCACGTCTTGCCATTCTCCGTCCGGACGGATTGCAAGTTGGTTTTCCCCGGTCGAGCCGTTCGGCTCGGAGGGTCTCCAATTGGTGTAGTACCCGTTTTGTGCGGTGGATCCCGTCGAAAACTGCTCGCTTTCCGTCGCTCCATTCAGGAATCGCCAATTCCCCTCGCTCGTTGCGTCTCGGCCGCCGAGCAACACGTCGCCTCCCACCCGCTGGGCAAATGCTCGAATCAAATCATTTTCATAAGCTGAACGGATGGTTGCCAGTTGTCCGTTGACCCCGTTAAGCGTCGAAGAAGTTGCCGCATTGATGGCATCCAATGGCTGAGTGATGGTACTGACAAACCGATAAAACTTGCCCGTCGCCGCGTCGTAGGACAGCGTCGGGTCGTTGTTCAGGATCGTGGTGACGGCGGCGGGGATTTCGATCACGCGGATGTTGCCGATCACCGCTCCTTCGAAGGTACTATCCAGCGACGCAAAGGACAGGGCCGTCGTCGATGAATCAGCGGTGAAGGTCATCGAACGATCAGACCACAGCATATTCGCGAGTGCCCAACCGTCCGGTCTTTCGATTGCGAAATCCTCCGATTGACCAGCGGCGGCGACTCGCAGATCTTTGACGTCGGTGGATGAGTCCCAATTGCCAGAGAGCGCGAACACCACCTGGTATTGGCGCCCCGCGACGGTGGTGAGATCCTGCGAGATTGTACCCGGGCTAGTGCCAATTAGATCGAGTGTGCGGCCTCCGTCAGGCGTCGATGCCCAGTAGGTGCCGACCAGGTCGACATTTCCACTGGTAACTGTCCAGTTCCCAAAAGTCTGGCCGGTCCCGTAAGTGGCGTATGAGCCAGGATTCGCTGCTTCCAGAAACTGGCCATCTAAGGCGATATCGTTGCTGACATCCGGATCGCTCGGCACGACGAAGCCGACGCTGGTTCCGCCGGTCGCGTTCTCGCTGATGTGAAGGTCTTCAACCGGCGTGCTGGCACTAAAGCCGACGCCGGTCGCGTGACCGATGCTCAGGTTATTGCCGCTGACGACATCGACAACCTGGTTGGAACCGTTGAAACCATCCATCTGCCAGTTGGCAACCAAGCCGCTGGGCAAGCTGCCGCTGTCGAACTTGTTTTGATAGTTCAGCGAGATTTCGCCTTCGCTGCGGACGTCATTCCAGACACGTACGTCGTAGAGCGTGCCCGAGAAAGCTTGGTTGGCATTGAAGCCTCCACCGACAGAATCCTGATCCTGACCGATGACTAGTGTGCCGCCCGCATCGAGCGTCACTCCGGCGTGATAGCCGGTGCTGTTGGCTACACGTTCGCCATCGACATAGAAAACAACATCGCCATTGGTGTTGTCCCAGGAAACTGCGATTGAATGCTGCTGGCCGTCCAGCAACTGCGCAATATTGCCAGTGGCAGCCGTGCCAGTCTGGTTGAGAGTCAAGCTGATCGCACCACTTGACGAGACTCGCAGATAAACTTCATTGTCCTGCCCAGCGACAGCGTACGAGATGAGCGAATATTCCGTACTCCCGCTGCTTGACAGCGTGTAGTTGACCTCGAGGGTTAGTGCAGTTCGTCCGCCGAAGACGGAGCCAGCGCTCGATGACGTTAAATACGCATCGTTCCCGCCGTCGTTATTCAGTTCGATACCGCTGGATAGATTCGTCGGCGCATTGTTGGCTTCGGCCAGGTCGCTGAGCGAAACGGTGAAGGCTTCGTCGTAGGTATTGCCGTCGACGTCGCTCACGCGAACGGTCAGCGTGTGAGTCGCATTGGTTTCGTAATTCAGCAACGAACCATCGGCAACGGTAATCGTGCCCGTGCTGGCGTCGATCGTGAAGGCCCCAGCGACCGTTTGCAAAACAACGGAGTAAGTCAACGCGTTGGTCGTGTCGAGCACATCGTCTGCGTTCCATTCGATGAGATAGTTCTGATTGAAGCCGCTGATCTGAGCGTCGTACCATCGTCCGTCTGTTGGATTAATGCGGGCAGCATCCTCGATCCCTCCGAGGTCGTTGGGTTGGGTCGCATGCCAATTGGTGTATTGGCCATCAACCCCAGATCCCGCGATTGCTCCTGACCAAAACTGATCTTGCTGTGAACCAGAAGAGTACCAACTCCACTCGCCTTCGACCGTTTGATCCGATGCACCGATCCAGGCATTGACATTCGGTGTCTTGATCAGGTCCCAGACGATTGCATTTTCCGCGGCCGAGCGAATTGTCACCAGTTGCCCGTTTGCGCCGTTGAGCGAGGTGGACGATGCGGTAGAGTTGGCCGTTAACCAGTCAGCGGTGGAACTTGATAACTTGTAGAATTTGCCCGTCTCGGCGCTGTATCTAAGGTTTGGATCCGCGGCCAGCAGTTGTGTGATTTTGGCTTCGCGATCAATATCTAGTCCAGAAACGCTTCCGACGATCGTACCAGCGAGTGCGTTCTCATCGATCGAGAAGGTCAGCGAGGGATCGCTCGCCGTAAAGCCGGCTTCGCTGGTGTGCTTGGCCGTCAAGTTATTTCCCGAGACCGATTCTGTGATCACGCCAGCCGTTGACAGGTCATTAAAATTCCACTGGGCGATCATGCCCGCTTCGTCATAAGGCAACTCGCTCTGATAGCTGGCGGCTATTTCCGCAGCCGTCCTGACATCATTGAATACTCGGACGTTATGGATCGTTCCGGAAAACGTATCGTCGGCGTCGAAGGCGGATCCAGGTGCCCCCTGATGCTGTCCGATGACGACGGTTCCATCAGCAGCAATCGTCGTGGTTTTCTGATAGTCATTGCGTCCCAGGCCGAGCTGTTGGCCATCGACGTAGAACATCAGGATGCCGGCCGAATTCTCCCAGGTCACGGCCACACTATGCTGTTGTCCGTCGAACAAATTCGGTGCGGTGGTAATGCTTCCATAACCAGCACCGCCGTTTTCACTCGTGCGGAACATCAATTGGCCTGATGCCGTGATCCCGAAGAACAGCTCATCCTGATTTGTCGGATCGGCATAAGAAAATAGCGTCGTCAGGCCCGTAGCGGCGGAATCAGCCGAGAACTGGACTTCAATCGTCGTGGCCGTTTGACCGCTGAAAGGGGACGCGTCCGCAACGAGGTACGCATCGTTGCCGCCGTCGGCGTTGATACTCAGCCCACCGCCGGTCGTTGACACGGCTTCCAGGTCGCTCGGCGCACTGTTGCCGGACGTTAATGTCGCGACGACCCCTTGAGAAAACTCCGAAGTGTTGTTGGAAAGCGTTGCCGTGGCCGTGATGACTTCGCCCGCTGCGACGCTTCCGCTGAATCCCGTCAGGCTGACGTTTGTGAAAGTCGCATTGCCGCTGGCATCGGTATTGACCGTGGTTGAACCCAGATACTTCTGGCCTTCGCGATCGCTGTAATCTCCCGGTTGCGTCGGTGTGGAGTAGAAGTGAATCACCACTCCGGTTTGGCTGGCCAGCGTGTTGAGCGATCCACTGACCGTGACCGTGGCACCCGCCGTGCTGACGGAGCTAAGCACCGGGAAGTTCTGAAGGTTGTTGGAACCAGTGTCGGCGTCCAGCGTGTCGTTGGCAGTGACTCCATCGGCATTGATGTCGATTCCAAGATTTCCGTTGCCAGCTATCGAATTTTGAGCGAACGAATTACCAGTGCCGCCGTTAATCGAAAAAATGCCAATATTGCTGTTGCCGATTACCGTTGTCTGATCGGCACTCAGACCAATGATGTTGCCAATGATTTGGACATTGTTCGCTCCATCGATACCAATACCAGTGTTATCGTTTCCACTGATCACGTTCCCCTGGCCAGCACTCACGCTACCAATGATCGTGCTGGTTGCAGTGGAACTTAGATAGATTCCAAGCACGCCGTTTCCCAGGTCGCTGGCACCGCTCGAATCCGTCCCGATATAGTTGCCGTGGATGATCGTTCCGGTTGCTCCGGTACCAGTAACGACAATTCCATTCGTGTTACCGGAAATCACGTTTCGGTCTGCTGCGGTGGAGCCACCGATAATGGTACCCGAACTTTGCCAGATGTTGATACCAGTTTGGTTCCCGCCAATTGCGGAACCGCTTTGCTGAAGCCCGAGGTAGTTTCCGACAATAATGTTGTTGTTGGAGCCAGCGATGTCGATCGCGTCTTGTGTAAAGTTCTGAATGACGAGGCCTCGAACCGTACTCCCCGCACTGCCCCCATAAAGTCGCAGACCATCCTGAATCGTTCCGCCACCATTGATGACGATCAAGGGCGTGCCAGAGTAGCCGCCTTGAGTCGTGGCATCGATGATGACTCGGCCAGTAATGTTGGGCAGAATCGATGTCAGGTTGATTGTCTGAACACCGGTGCCGATGTTGAACACAATGGTATCGATACCTGCGTTATTGTTCGCATCGGTAATCGCCTGACGCAAACTACCAGCACCGCTGTCATTGGTATTAGTGACGGTGTAAGTGGCCAGGATGAAGTCCGCGTCAGCTCGGAATTCATTGGTGAAGATGACGTCCGTTGTGATCGTGCCGACTTGATATTCGAGATCCCAGTCCGCGTTACGTTTCGTGCCGCCGGTGGCGTCTTCGCTGGCTGCGGCATCGCAATCGGTGAGCACGCTGATCTCGTTCAGCAGTTGCTGGCCTTCGTCTGAGCCCGCGAGATTACAGCCGTAGAACAGAATGTCGGCCTTGTCCGACATGGAATACTGCCACGCACTGATGGCGCCGCGATAGGTGTCCAGGTTGTTCATGGACAGCCATGTCGAACCCAATTGCACCTGCCCGGTTCCACCGTGGGACACAATGTGAATCCCATCAACACTCTTGTATCGCAACAGAGTCTCAGTAATCTGAGCAATGCCATCTTTTGTTGAATCCAGAAAGGCAAACTCCAGCGTGCGGCTGTTGTCGGCGACATTCTGAGCGCGAAGATCGGCCATCATTTCGGCGAAATCGCCAATCGAAGAATCCAGAAAGACAAGTTCCAGCTTTTGTGCTTTAGGATCTGCTGCGGCAAATGTGCTAAGTGTTTCCGATTGAACGGGCAAAAGAGAATCTGCAACCAGATCCAGCATTTGCGGATCTGAGACATTGAAGAGACTGCCGTTTGTGACCGCATTGGCAATCTCAACAGCTGTCGAACCGACATTGGCGATCTCCGCCGCGATCGGCGCAATGGCCGACGCGCTGTACAGAACTCGTTCCTCTAAACGCATCAGGTCCAGTGGTCTCTCGTAGCCACCGCTGTTCGATGCCTTTCGAGCGATGTACAGACCGTAATCGATCAGCATCTGCGTTCGACGAATGAAGTTTCGCAAAGACATACTTGAAATCCCCCGGTGGGCATTGCATCAACCTCTGCTGCGGACGTCTCCGCACGTATTGAGGGCGCAACAGTCCTCTGTAAAAAACCTAGCACTCCTTTCGGCACAATTTGCCGGTTACATCGACGGCGACTGAAGATTGACTGTGCTGCCTGGGTAATCAGCGGATCTCAAGCTGACTGTTTGCACAGTAACGATTTTACCGGTCGCAGATGTGACGTGATTCACAATGATATGGCTGGCAACCGTCTGGATTGTCGGTTGTTGAGAGTTACTGGAGAGACGTGCGGACTCGTTTCTGATTAGTCCTCAAAACTCTGGAGATCCTGAAGCTTTCCAGATATGGGGTGTTGAATAGGGCAACACAACCGTTGATGCCAAATTGGCAACAAATGCCAATATGGCGTTATTGTTGGCGATTTGGATTGCTGCCATATTGGCTATGTCTGGAGGGGGAAGCTTTCAATCCGTGCGCCATGTTGGAAAGTATGAATGCTGTAAAGTGATGCTATTAAAGGGTTTGTGAACAATATCACAACGCCGAATGTCCAGATGGCACGGCCATTGCAAATGGACGCTATCAGACCGGCAAGCCAACTTCTTCTGTGTCAAAGCGACCAGGACTTGTCGGGAATGTTGTGGAAAAAGGAATCCCGAACATGCAATGGAACACATCACGTCTACCTGCTGGAAACCCGTTTGTTGCACTTCGAAAAGATTTTGAACGCCAGCTCGGCCTGAATAGCTCGCCAGCCTTTGCGGCCATGAGTGTTGTCGAACAAAGTGATCGCTGGGTTGTTTCTGTCGACCTTCCCGGCCTCACCGAAAACGACATCAGTGTGACTCTGACCGATGGCACGCTGATTATTGAAGGCGAGCGAAAGGCGGCTTCCTCGGAAGGTGCCCGAGAAGTCTTCAGTGATCGAGCGTTTAGCAAATTTCGACGAGAGCTAAAGGTTCGAGAGGCCATTTCTCAGGATGCCATTGATGCCGCACTTTTGAATGGTGTTCTGACGCTGACGTTACATCGCAAGGCAGAGCCGGTACCAGCGAAGATCAATATCCGCACCAGCACGGCCACCAACTGATGGCTCATTCAGTGGAATCATTTGGGTGTGGTCCGTGAGCGAACAGAGCTGCCCCGGAGTCCTTTGATTCAGTTTGATTTGGTTTCATTTGCTTTACTCAAGATCCAGAGGAATTTGAATCATGAAATGTAGAAACGAAAGATGTCGCCCGAGTGTCTTTGGAGAGCTGGAACGTGGAATTCAGTCGCTGATGCGAGAAGCTCGTTCTGCTGATCGCGTTAGTTCCGACAGTCCTTATGTTTCGGTCCTGGAATTTGATAATCGCTATGTCGTGGAGTGCGATCTTCCGGGTGTTGGCGCTGATGACATTGAATTGCAGGTCGAAGAGAACGTGTTGACAATTCGAGGCGAGCGAAGGCCGGTTGCGGCAGCGGAGAAGTCTACAGTATTGCACAATGAGCGAACGCCTTTTTCGTTTGCACGACAGGTCAAGTTTGCCCGGCAGATTGATCCGTCGGCCATTGATGCAGAACTTGTAAACGGCGTGCTGCGGATAACGACTCCCAAGCGAGCTGAGGTTCTGCCTCAAAAGATCACGGTGAAAGGATCGTCTCCAACACCGACGCCGCCATCATCCGAAACGTAACGCATCCGAAGCATCAGTGCTTTTTGCGCAATTAACAACGACCTGTGGGATGCTGCTGCAAAATCTGTTTTCGGCAGCAGGCCACAGGTCGTTCGTTTTATTCACGGACACGTTGTTTAGGCGAGCGTCAGGAGAGGATTTCCCAATGTAGAACGATTGTCCCAATCGTTCATAAGCATTTGAGACAAGTGCTCTACTACGGGCTGGAAATCCATTTCTTGCCGCTCGCCTTATGGCCCCGTTATTCATGGACCTGGCAATTGCCTGAACTCAGTTACATTTGCAGCGTCCTGTGCGACGATTCGGAATGACGGCAGACGAATCTGCAAAGGTCCGTGCATCCGAAAAATCAGGCGATTCGAACGCCTCATGATTCCGAAGAAAGGTGTTGCCGGAGCTCAGCAAGGTTTTCCGAAATCGATGACCTGAGTCGGATCATTTCTGCAATCGTGGCCGAGAAAACTTCTGCCTGCTCCGCTGATGACAATCGGCCGTCGGTCTGCAGGACAATGCGTTGAAGGCGATGAAGCTGAGTGTGCAGCGGTTCGTCGAGGAGCGGAACAAATTCCTTCGTGGCGGTCCGCACTTTTTTGGTAACGTCCTGGACCAACTCCCGCTCTTTCTTCCTGATATCGCTGGCAAGAATACGTGGCCCGGTTACTGAGAGTTGCTGATCCAGCTCAGCGACGTCGACCAGTCGACCAAACGGGGAGTTGACTTTACGCGCGTTTTTCTGATTGGCCTGCGCTTTTTCGAGGGAGCTTTTTGCTTTCTGCGATTTCGGATCCAATTTTACGGCGGTTTGAAAACACTGCAGAGCCTGCCCCATATTCTTCATATCAACATAGATGTTCCCAAGGTTCAGATGAGCCTCAAGAAGATCGGGCTTTAGCTTCAATGCTTCCTTATAAGCTGAAATCGCCATCGTGTTCAGGCCCTGGCCTCGTTGAGCAATTCCCATGTTGTAATACGCTTCTGCGCATTTTCGATCCTTTTGCAAAGCGCGACGCAAAGCCTCGACTGCTTTCTTGTGCTCCCCCAGACGATTTAGAACAGCGCCAAGATTCACCCAGCCCTGGACGTTGGCGGGATTGAGTTTCGTTAGTTCCTGAAAAGCATCACGGGCAGGTTCCAACTGCTTTTCAAAGAATCGAACACACCCGAGTAACTCCAGCGCATCTTCATCCCTGGGGTCTTTCTCCAGCATAATCTGCAGGACTTCAGCAGCCTCTGCGTATCTTTGTTTGCGGACTAAGTCTCGGCTTAGCTTCAGGAAGCTGTCCACTGGACTTTGCTGACTCATGATCAGACCCTCGCAGGCTGAGGAAGATTCGGCTTTAGGCGGGAAACGTCAGGATAACAACAGCTGAACGTCAGAAAGATCAGCAATCATTGCCGATCGCAGAGGGAAGGGGAAAGTTGGCGTGGTGGCACTTCATACACGCATGAACACGTTGGTGCTCGACTTGAACCGTGTTTTTTCAGGAGTTAAACAAGGTTGCGGAAAGTTCGTTGATTCAACAAGCAAGGAAAGCGATGGCCTTCAAAGTTTGCCTGATTTGACAATGTTAAACCAGGGTGGAGTTTGCGTTGTCGGAACCGTGAGTTCAAGCGTGAAAACCTGCGAAGTCGATCCACGTCAGAGAATCCGGGAAATCGAATCCTGGAGCACTTTGGACCAGAAGCATACTTCTGAAAAGATTGTGCAGGCTCTGAATGTCAGAAATGTTTATCAGAGGCAACCTCCTGGCAGTAATTCTGCTCTGCGGTTTGCTTCCTTCAATCTCCTTCGCGGACGGCAGTTCTCGTGAAACACCTCTGGTGCGAGCGGTACAGCAGTCACGGAAGTCGGTTGTGAATATTCACACCGAGAAGAAGGCGGCGGAAGACAAAGAGTCTCGTTTCTTCACACCCAAGTCACGAAAAGTGACCGGGATGGGAACGGGCGTCGTTATCGATGAGCGAGGCTATATCGTAACGAACTACCACGTCATTCAGGACGTGGATGTTATCACCGTCTCGCTCGACGGCGGAGCGACCTACGATGGGCGTCCCGTTTCGTACGACCGGAAGCATGATCTTGCGATCATCAGGATCAACTCCACGGAATCACTCTCTGTGATGCCGATGGGCACTTCTTCGGATCTGATGCTTGCAGAAACGGTCTACGCTGTTGGGAATGCGTTTGGGTACGAACACACGGTGACCGCCGGAATTATCAGTGCGTTGCACCGCGATGTGGAAGTTGACGAAACTCAATCGTACGAGAATCTGATTCAGACAGACGCGAGTATCAACCCCGGCAATAGTGGCGGTCCTCTGTTAAACGTCAACGGAGAAGTCATCGGGATCAATGTTGCCATCAGATCTGGTGCGCAGCGAATTGGATTTGCAATCCCGATCGACGACGCTCGCAAAACGATTGCTCGACTCATGAGTGTTGAGCGGCTGGATGGAATGCCGCACGGACTCGTAACAAGCGACTTCAAGAGTGCATCCGAAAAGAAAGCGATTGTCGAACAAGTCTCACCGGGCAGCGCGGCCGAGCTTTGTGGAATCAAGCCTGGAGACGTGATTCGAAATGTGCGAGGCATTGTGATCAATGACAGTACAGACTTTGAGCGATCTCTGTTGTCATTGCCACGCGGGAAAGTGGTGGACTTAGTGCTCCTTCGCGAGGGGCGCGAGCAGACAATGCAGTTCACGGTTGGCGTTGGAAAGCAAGTCGCAATTCTTCCACCGGTGACATCAGAGCAGGCAACAGTGGTGGCCGACACTGTTAAGAAGACCGCTGAGGTTCCCGCAAAGTCCGTATCCCAATCGAGCGACCCGGATGCTCAGATTATGGCCACTGCGTGGGAGATGCTTGGACTAAGACTGTCGTCTCTTTCAGAGGCCGAAACGCAAGAGGTCACTGGAAAGACCTATCCCGGACTCAAAGGGAATGTCCGCTACAACGGTGGACTCCGTGTCGTGGAAGTTCGAGAAAACGGAGCTGCAGCCAAATTCATCAAAGAAGGCGACGTTCTTCTTGGACTCGATGGATTCGAAACGCTGGGGCCAGCAAATCTCAAGTACATTCTGAAGCTGGACAGGATTCAGAAGATGACGGTCATGAAGTGCCAAATTTACCGCAAGGGCATCAACCCGATCGAAGGAACAATCGCACTCTCGCGATAGTGCCCCGGGATATCGCCAAGGAGCATTTCCAAAATCATTGGGGCCGGTTATCGACCTGCCTTTGATCGAACAGGCAAGCTATAGATCGGCCCCGCGGAATGTGATTCAGGACAATTCCTGAGGCTGGCTGATGAAGAAACAGTGCCGCTTTCAGGTTGCTTTCATGCAAGAGATCAGGCGAACTCACATTGGGTGAGGCTACGAGTTCCGGCAACGACATCATCAAACCATTTCTAGTGTTTCTTCCAGCCTAAGAAGTGAGGTTCATTGTGTCGCGAAAGTCGTCACGACTTGTGGATCGTGTGCGATTGCGGAAACACTTGAAGAGTTTCGCTGCCCCAAATCGAAGGCTTGACCCCTCACCAGCAACTGTCAGCAGTACCAGTCAGCGTTGAATTGAGGAATGTTCAGAGGGCGAGACGCTCGCGATCCCGAAGCGCGGGTGTGTCGCCCGCCTTTCTTCATTTCTTAAACGACAGTTGACGGGGCACTGCAAATTTTTGAGTCATTCGGCTGTGTTGGCAAGTGCAGTCCCTTGGCCGTTGGGAGCCGAACAATTTTTGCCGAATGGACGAAGCAGACATCGTCAGATCAATGAGCGGTCTGACGACGCTGACACGGTTGCAGCACATTGGTTGAACATGGCTGATACAGACCGACGCCATCCGGCATTGGTGCTCCGGCATTAAATCTTCAGCGCAGGCTGAAGAACGAACTTTTTTTGTCGTTAAAACCTGCTGAGCTTTGCGCGATTCGTGCGACATTGAAGGGCTCCTGCCTGATCTGCTTGGCTGATTGGGGGAAAGCCCTCGGAATTTGTTGCAAATTACTGAACGCAAAAACACTCTTCATGCCAAAAATTCGGAACTGTTCACTCTGCAGTATGCCGGTTCTTCCAAACGACCTGAATTTGATGTAAAGAGGAATCGATTTGGCGAAGTTTTCCACATGTAAGTAAAAAAGGTGAGCAATATCGTCGGTTTTAGGTCATTATGACCTCGGTGCGGAAGGCCTTCGAAGGACGTTTTGGGGTGTTCCGGACCAGTGACGAAGGTGTTTTTTATTTGGTTGCGAAAAACTATCACCAGAATGTCACATCAATTTGCAACTTGAATGACGTAGAGTCGTACAGGTTCACAGGGAAGATCTACCATTCGGTACTCCACCCGTAGGTCGATGTGAGTTTTTTGAGGTAGGATTCGTTTTAGTAACAAAGATCCAGGGCTTGTCGACGACTTCCGGGTAACGTGGCGTTTTATCCCAGAAGTGTTTCGGCGGCAAAGACGCGGACTGATATGTCGACAGTCATACGATCATGCCCGGGGTGCAAATCCCTGATACTCTCGGACACAGATCAGTGTCCCGAGTGCGGTCACGTATTTTACGAACGCCGCAAAACGGAATCTACCGGCGTTGCGCCGTCAACTCCGGATGCTCTGAAATCTGCAAGCATTCATGAGCCTTGCCCTCATTGCGGGGAAATGGTTCGCGCGGGTTTGGTCCGCTGCTGGAGCTGTAATGGATTCATGCGGGCCGACGTTGCGGCGCGATATCGCGCGTTGACCACAAATCCTCAGCCGATTATTTACAGTACGATTCCACCCGAAAAACGAACAGATTATTTGCCGGCTCGTGCCGACGCATCGGATATCGACGCTCAAGCCGCGGCCGACAAAGATGACTTCAAGCTCGGTAGTGGTGTCGGAGTGGCTTCGGGATCCGATTTTGAAACGGACTCTGGTTTCTCGCTGGCTGGCTCCAGCAATCAGAGTTCAGCGGCAACTCCCGCTGCTGGCGACTCAAGTTCTACGAAGAACAAAGCACCAAAAGAGTCAACTCCAGCACCCGCGGTAGATGGGCCGGATAAACCGCAGTCGACGACTCAAATTGGCGGCCCTGCTGCGGATGCAAAGATCGAAGCCGCGCCAGCAGCAGCGGCCGAAGAAAAGCAACCTGGTGCAGAATCTGCGACTGGGAAAAAGTCAGCGTCTTCTTCACCAGGAAAAGACGCCGACCTGTTCTCGATTGCGGTTGAAGAACAAAAAGAAGTCAAGAAACGTCGCGGCCAAAAAGCTGCTGAACGTCAGCGAAAACAAGTTCTGGTATCGTGCTCCTGTGGAGCGTGGATTCGCGTCAATGAAGATCAGGCGGGAAAAAGCGTACGCTGTAAGCAATGTAAACAACCCGTCGTTGTGCCTGGGCTGAAAAAGAAAACAGAGAAGACTGATAAGAAAGAGGGCCGCAAAGAGCCCGTCTCCAAATTGAATGTCTCCTGGATTGATGATGCGTGGTACCACGTGCTGGCTCCTGCCTCGCTGGTGCTCAAGCCGGGCAGCCTGACGGGCAAACACTCTATTGTCGACCTTGCATTCACAGAGTCAGGGTTGCAGGTATTGACGTTTCAAGGTGCAGCAACAAAGAAGCGATCGCTGTTCAGCTTTGTGTCTTCTGGCAAGAAGAAACTGGACCATCAACTTCGACGTCGACAGATTCGTGAGCAGGTTGCAGCATCCGGCGAATTCAAGAATCTGGAAAACGTGGAGATCCACTCGATCAACGCAGGCGATGCGACTGAAGTTCGACTTGTTCAGCCGGTTGCCAAAGTTTCCGAATCCATGTTTGCTGGAGTCCCAGTATTTGGTGAAGGCCGGATTGCGGTCTTCTTGCCGATCGCACTGGACGACGCAAAACAGGCATTTTTGTCGTTTTCACTAAGTGGCTGGAGAGCCTTTAGTGATCAAATGAAACAGGTGTTTAACGTCGAGTTCCTGGATGCAGAGAACGGGATTCCGGATTCGGAAAAGGCCGAAACACTTAGCTGTTTCCTTAACCAGTCCAAGGTCGAGTCGCTCCGTGGTTTGATTTATTACCAGGCAGATCCTGAATTCAAGCTGGAGATGACTGGATATCGATGCAAATCCTGCGGAACTGCCGTCAGTGAAGAAGGCCGGAAGAAAGCCAAGCTGGGGGGAATCAAAGGGAAAGGCATCGCAAAGGCAAAATGTCCGAAGTGCTCGGGCAAGATGCAGGGTGAGGCCCTTTTCAAGATTGCTTCTGCCGCAGAACCAACACCGAACCGCTGAAATCAGAGCTGGTCTGCCTGCTGTTGGCCGCGTGGTTTCCAGGGCATTTCCATGACTTCGTATCCTGCGTTTGCAAACCCCAATTTGCGATAGCAGGCCTTCGCGGCCTCATTCTCGTGCTCCACATAGAGCCGAATTCCCACAACATCTGCCTGCTGTGAGGCGACATTCACGGAGTAGCTCAGGAGGCTCCTGAAGACTCCCATTCCTCGCCATTTCGAATCCACGTAGACGCTTTGAAGCCACAGCATCCAGCCATCTCGCCAGTCGCTCCATTCGCGAGTCAGCATGATCTGGCCAACAACAGCGGAGCCTTCCTCCGCAACGAAATACTGCACTTCCGGCGAAAGTGACAGCCCCCGAAGGACTCCACGGCGGACGATTTCAACATTCAGAGGTTTGTCTTCTGTTTCCATCGCAAGCCGGCAGTTGAACTCGGTGATTATTTCAATGTCTGAGGAAACTGCGCTCCGAAGAACAAACATTCTGATTGACCTTTCCGAAATGACAGTCAGTTGTGAAAATCCGCGGCGACTCGCCCACATGCTCAGATCGCAGCGAGAATTTTAGCCAGGACAACAAGCAGTGAATGGACTCACTAAAAAACTTTCTCCGCTGATTGCGGTTTCCGCAGCTGTGGCTTTGTGCATTCTTCAGGCTGTATTTTTTTCCGCGACACCCGCCTGTCCATTCTGCCTTTCTCCGCCACAAACTCTGACGGAACAAATTGCTCAGGCGGACATCGTTGTGGTTGCTGAGCTTATTCGTTTCCGTGTTTATGATGAAGGGACGAGGCCGGAATCCACACTGCGGATACGTGAATACCTTCGTGGCGAAGTGTTTTCGCGGTTACGGAAAGAGCTGGCCGTTGGTCAGCCAGTGGTCATTGCTGCGGAAGCCGCCGGGAAAACAGGGGATCTCTTCTTGCTGTTTGGAGATCTTCCGGAAAGCGCGCCGTCTCGACAGGGATCCACTTACGCATCAGAAGATGGCCCAGGCGCTATCACGCCGTCAGGTAGTCCTTCTGGAATTTCCACTGCATTGTTTGAAACACAGGACGACGATGATCTTATCGGGATGCTCCAAAAAACTTCCCTGGTGATTCCAGAGCTGATTGCCTGGAATGAAACGATGGCCGTGTCGAAAGATGCGGTCGGATACTTGAGAGAGATACCGGCCCGGGCACTGCCGCAGCGGGATCGACTGGAGTACTTTATTCCATTCCTTGAACATCCGGATGCATTCATTGCAATCGATGCCTGGGCCGAGTTCGGGAACTCGGCATACCAGGATGTTGTCGCGGTGCGTGATTTGATGTCACCAGAAAATCTGCGCCACTGGATCGCAGATCCGGCAATGAGCCCAGAGCGACTTGGCCTTTACGGAATGATGCTTGGCCTTTGTGGAAGTCCCCTGGATGCCGAGTTTCTAATTCACCAAATGCAGGCGTCAGACTCGGTTGTGGTGGCATCCAAAGAGTCCGTCGTATCAGCGCCGCGATTCAGGTTTGGAGCCGAAGGGCTGATGGCCGGGTACCTGCTGCTGACGGCAGATCAGGGATTGAATCATCTGGAGGAAACAATTCTGGGCTCTTCGGGTATTTCCGATACGGCGTGTCATGCGTTTGTGCAATCTTTGCAATTCATGTGGAGTTATGAAAACGATCTGATTAGCCAGCATCGACTCAAGCAGTCCATGCGACTTCTGCTGAAGACGGAGTCGATGCGGGAAATTGCGATTACCAATCTGTGCCGGTGGGAGGACTGGGAAACGCTGCCCATTCTTGATGCGATGTTTGATACCGCCGGTTCGAATGACCAATCCACTCAGAAGGCGATTATCCAGTTCGCTCGCGTCTGCCTGAAGAATCAGAAAGCCATTGAAGAGGGTGGCCCTTTTGCGGCGGAAGCCGAAGCGTTCCTCAGTCGAGTCCAGGTGACACATCCATCGCTGATGAACTCGCAGGTGAGTGAGTTTCGAGCGCCGCAGTAGTGGTTTTTTGTCTTTCGAGGACAACCACCACGATCAACATCAACATCAACAAATGCTCGGTCCATAGTAGAAATTGGGATTTGATGTAGAGGATCTTGCTAAAGATCCCGTGACCGTAGGACCTTTCGCAGGCTCCCCTGCGCTAAAATTAAATCTGGATAAAGCACTCCTGTCGTGTCTCGCAGTTCCGTTTCATGTTCATGGGCCCACCCGTCTCGTTGTCGGATTCGCCAGAATTCGGGCTCCCGGGACATTCTCGCGAATTCCGCGACGGCTCAATTCAACGATTGCGTGAGACACTACACTAGCCGTTGCGCGGCCGTTACAGTGACGCCATTCTGCGTGTGAATCATCCCGCCTCTGAATGGAAAACCACGATGCGATCTCTCCTGTTGATCCTTGCGGCATGCTGCTTTGGCGCGGGAAGCCTGGCAGCTTTTCAGGACATCGACCTGGGAAAGATCGCTGAAAAGCATCAGATGATACCGATGCGAGACGGAAAGCATCTGTCGTCATACCTTTACATTCCCGAAGGCGAAGGACCATGGCCGGTACTTTTTGAACAACGATACGCTGATATCACCGGTGTTGGGACTCGAAAGGCGGCCGCGAAACTTGCGGAAGCCGGTTACGTCGTTGCGATGGTCAACTATCGCGGAACTCATTTGTCAGAAGGCAATTGGGTCGGCTATCGCGCCCTGGGATGGGGAGATTTGAAAGATGGTTACGACATCTGCGAGTGGCTGGGAACTCAGTCCTGGAGCACTGGAAAAGTCGGAACGTTCGGTAGTTCTCAGGCTGGTTATGCTCAGAATTTTCTGGCCATCACTCAGCCGCCTCACCTGACGGCCCAATACATGGTGGATACCGGACTGAGCCTTTTTCATGAAGGCTATCGAATCGGCGGCACGAACCGTCCATCTCGTTTCAAATCTCTCGCACAAGTTTGTCGCGATCCGGCCGACAATGATCGGCTTTTGGCAGAATGGATGATGCACCCGCATTTCGATGACTATTGGCGCGATGAAGACTGTTCACTGCACTTCGAAAAGATGAACGTCCCCTGCTTTACAATTGGCAGCTGGTACGACTTCATGAATCAGGGGTCCATTGCCAGCTTTCAGGGTCGCCAGCACCAGGGCGGCAAGAACTCGCGAGGCCATCAACAGCTCATCATTGGACCGTGGCTTCATGGTCGACTCAACAAAGGCTCCAAAGTCGGTCAGCTGCTTTATCCCGAGAACGCCACGTGGCCCGAGTTCGAGCACATGATTCGATGGTTTGACCACTGGCTCAAAGGGAAAGACACAGGCGTCGAGAAAGAGCCAGCAGTTCGGTACTACGTTATGGGCGCGGTTGGGGAAGACTCTGCACCAGGTAACGTCTGGCGTGACGCGGATGATTTTCCACCTTCTTCAACGATCACCGCAATGTACCTTGCTGCCGATGGGAAACTTACGCCCTCTGCGCCAATGGACGAGGCAGGGTCGACCAGCTTTGTCAGTGATCCTCTGCATCCGATGGAAATTCCGGGGACTTCGTTCCCCGGTGCAACTGATGCGCAGGCGTTTGAGAATCAATCGGAGGTTCGCACTTTCACCACCGAAATATTGACGTCTCCAGTGGAATGGACAGGCCGCATTCGTGCAGAACTTTTCATGTCTTCCACTGCCCCGGACACAGACGTCATCGTTCGAGTCAGCGACGTTTATCCCGACGGGCGTTCGATATTGATTGTGGATTATCCACAGCGACTTCGTTACCGCGACGGATTCGATCATGAAGTGCTGATGAAGCCTGGTGAGATTGTCAAAGTCGCGTTTGATGTGGGCTGGATCAGCCAGATTTTCAACAAAGGGCATCGCATACGCGTCACCGTGTCCAGCACTGGAGCTCCTCTTTACGAACCAAATCCTCAAACGGGTAAGCCTGCCACGATTGAGTTTCCTGACGACGCTGTAACCGCGACGAATACGATTTTCCACAATCAAAATCACGGCTCACGAATTCTGGCTCCGGTCACGATGTTGGCGCCGTAAAACCACTTCTACCTTAAACGGTGACGTCGGAGATGTTTTCGTTTAACCGTTAGCCGGAGGCGTACGTTGGTCGCCGCATCCGCGTACGCCTCCGGCTGACGGTTAAACAACTCAATCGTGACCACGATTGGCGTATGACTTCGGGGTAGCAATCCCCCTGTGACCGGAATGACTCGAAGACTTCAGTCACACTCACAGCGACCTGGCATCGTCACGAAATCCGTTTCGAACGAGACAACCTGGTAATCCTGCCACACTCAAATCATCACGTTTTCTCTCATCAATCCCGCGAGGACTCAAGCCATGACCTTCATCGCTCCACGATGGATTCGCTCGATTAATATTACCGCATTGGCCGTTCTGCTCGTAACAAACAGCATGGCCATTGCCGTGGCCAATGATGCCATCACGATGAATACTCGCTCTCGATCTGAAGTGGAGCCGGGCAGCAATCGCTGGCATTCCGTAACGCAGCCCGTCGAATGGAAAGCGTCCGAGACCTGCATTGTTGTTTGTGATATGTGGGATGATCATTGGTGCAAGCCATCATCGGCTCGAGTCGCCGAAATGGCGCCGAAGATGAATCTTGTTGTCAAAGCCGCACGCGAAAAGGGGATGTTCATTATCCACTGCCCGAGTGACACAATGGATTTTTACAAGGACTTTCCGCAACGAAAACTCGCACAGTCTGCGCCAGTTGTGGAGACTGCGATTCCGCTCGAACGCTGGGTTCATCTGGATAAGACGCGAGAGGGAAACCAGTTGCCGATCGATGACACCGATGGTGGCTGTGACTGTGATCCACCGGTGAAGAACTATCGGGCATGGAGTCGGCAACACCCGGCTATCGAAATCGCCGATCAGGATGCCATTACGGACAGCGCCGAAGCGTTTTATCTGATGAAGCAGCGCGGAATTCGAAACGTAATTGTCATGGGAGTTCACACAAACATGTGTGTGTTGGGCCGTCCATTTTCGATTCGCCAAATGGTTCGCCAGGGCCAGAATGTTGTCCTGATGCGGGACATGACCGACACCATGTACAATCCCGCAAAAGCTCCGTTTGTTTCGCACTTTACGGGCAACGATCTGATTGCGGAACACATCGAACAATTCTGGTGCCCGACAGTCCTGAGCACGGATCTGATCGAAGGAAAGCCGTTTCGCTTTCAGGATGACACTCGTAAAGACATTGCCATCCTGATGTCGGAACCAGAATACAAGACCGAAGTGTCGCTGACAGATTTTGCTCGTCAGCAACTCGGGCAGGATTTTCGCGTCAGCCTGATTTATGGCGATAACAAGGATGGCAGCATTCTTCCGGGGCTTGAAGCTTTGAAGTCAGCGGATATCGCGTTGATCAGCATGCGACGTCGCACCATGTTGCCCGAACAACTGACACTTATTCGTGAATTCATTGCGGCAGGAAAACCGATCGTTGGCATCAGAACGGCCAATCACTCTTTCTGTTTGCGAGACAAGCCAGCCCCGGAAGGGCGCGTTGACTGGCCGGAGTTTGACAGAGACATCATCGGCGGAAGTTACACAAATCATCACGGCGCCGGACCCGAGACGGTTGTGTCATCGGCCGACAACGCAACGGCCGGTGTCGGAATCCTGTCTGGTGTCGATCTCGCCAGGCTGGCGGGCAAAGGTTCGCTTTACCAGGTGAACCCATTACAACCTTCGGCGACGCCGATCTTGATTGGGGCAATCCCTGGCAAGCCATCGGAACCAATCGCGTGGATCAACAAACGTGCTGATGGAGGAATGACGTTTTATACTTCGTTGGGGCATGTTGGAGATTTCGAACAGCCCGAGTTTCGGAAGTTGTTGAAAAATGCATGTCTGGAATTGAGTAATCACGAAGCGTCACGTGTCCGCAATTGAATGTGATCTTGTGATCTGGTGACGCTGATCTTGTGACAGCGATCCTGCTTTACCAAAACCAGACTGCGTTCCCGCAGCGCACCATCGTCAACGCAACGAGCTCCCCTCAGCCACCACCACACCTCTCAGGGAAAAGTTTTCCATGATTCAAAGGTCGATCTGTTTGTTGCTCCTGATCGCAACATGTTCCTCTTCCTGCATTGCAGAAGAAAACCGTCGCAACGTGCTGTTTATCATTTCGGACGATTTGAACAATCTGCTGGGCTGTTATGGTGATCCGATCGTCAAGACGCCCAATATTGATCGACTGGCAGCTCGAGGCGTACGCTTTGATCGAGCCTACTGCACATTTCCATTGTGTGGCCCCAGCCGAAATTCCATGTTGACCGGACTCTATCCCAACAGCATAGGCATTCAGGCGAATAGTCAGATCTTTCGACAAACGATCCCCAATCAACTGAGTCTTTCGCAGACGTTTCGGCAGCAGGGATACTTCGCCTCGCGAATCGGGAAACTTTACCACTACAACGTCCCCAATTCGGTCGGTACCAACGGCCATGATGATCCCGCTTCGTGGGAGCTAGAGCTGAATCCTGCGGGTGTTGATCGATTGGAAGAGCATCCACAGATTTTCTCCCTGGTTCCGAAACAATTTGGTGGCACACTAAGCTGGTATGCTTCGCCGAAAAGCGATGAGCATCATACGGATTGCCTGATGGCACAGGATGCGGACTGGGTCCTTGAACGTTGCGCGCGGGACAAACGTCGTCCATTCTTTCTGGCAGTTGGCTTCTTTCGTCCGCATACTCCATACGTCGCACCGCAGCGACCGTGGTTCGAAATGTATGACGAAAACGAAATGCCTGTCGTGCAGAACGTGGAACAGGATCGTGTTGACATTCCGGCAGCAGGCCTTGCCAGTGAGAAAAAGGAACAAAACCGGATGACGGATGATCTGCGCAGAAAAGCGCGTCAGGCCTACTACGCCAGTATCAGTTTTATGGACGCTCAGGTTGGCCGTGTCGTTGACTCACTTGATCGCCATGGTTTGGCTGACAACACCGTCATCGTCTTTACAAGTGATCATGGCTATCACATGGGCGAACACGGACTGTGGCAGAAGATGAGCCTGTTCGAAGAAAGCGCTCGGGTGCCTATGCTGATTGTGGCACCAGGAATGACAACCGGGGGAGTCGTCAAAGCTCCCGTTTCGCATCTGGATCTGTTTCCGACACTGGCAGAGTTGTGTGGTGTCACGCCACCAGGCAATCTTCAGGGACAGAGTCTTGTTCCAATGCTGAAAGATACATCCGTTGAAGGGCGAGGCTGGGCGCTGACTCAGGTTACTCGTGGAAATCCGCGAAATGAAAGCAAGGCGAACCAGGCAAAAGTTCGCAACTCGCAATCTGCAAATTCTTCAGGAAGTGATGGACCGTTCTATGGATATAGTCTTCGGACGGCTCGATGGCGATTCACTGAATGGGACGAAGGCAACAAGGGAACGGAACTTTATGACCACGACAACGATCCGCTTGAACTGACAAATCTGGCTGAGCAGCCAGAGCATGCCAACACTGTGAGCGAGCTGTCGGCCAGGTTACGTGAAGCGATCCCCACGACGTTGCCTCCTTCTGGGAAGATTCCGGAGATTCAACAAGGTCTTTGGGCTCCACTGCTGGTGGAGCCGTAGTCAAAGTTATTCGATGCCTGGATTGTCGAGCGGCTGCGCAGATTTCTGGTGGCCGCTTGCATCGGCATGGATGTTTCCCGCAGAATCGAAACGGACGACCGCTTTTCTCCACCGGATCTCTCTGTCACTGGTTTCGTGCAGCAGAAGGGAGGCAAGATTTGTCTCCGCGATGCAGCGATAACCCGCGTAGCTGGTACAAAGTCGAGGATTGATTTCAATCACATGAGCAGACGCCCCTCCGCTTTCATCGTGCGAGACAACAATGTCGGCCCCCAGATAGCCGGAAAATCCCCCAAGGCACAAGGCAAGTTTCTGAGCGACGTTCTGCAGGATGACTGACAAGTCAGGTTCGCAGGGAATCTGTCCGCCACAATAGTGAGGGATGCCGTTTCTGAATTGAAGATCCTGAAGCGCGGGCAACAGAATTGACGGAGGGCTATCAGGTCCGCTTCCTATGAAACCGACTGAGCATGCAATCCCCGGAATGTACTGCTGCAGAAGCCACGGCTCGTCATCACTATCAGATTGCAGCAGCAGCTCAAAATGTTCACGAGGCATTTGCAGCCTCAGGATCCCATCGCATCCAACTCCGTCGCGTGGCTTAATCACGACATCGAAAAGGTCGGGCATGAGCTTCGACCTATCACCACAGTGCGCAGGGGATCGCGTCTCTTGCTGTCGCAAGTCTTCGGCGACTGCATTATCAAGAGTCGTCGTCGCCGGGGTACGAATATCGCGACTGGCGAGCCATTCAAATGTTCGAAACTTATCCGTAAAAGTTCTGGCCATTTGCCACGGTACATTCAGACTCACGACGGTCGCCCAAATGCCACACTGAAGCTGTTGCAACAGATCTACCAGCACATTATTACTCTCTGGCGCGATGACAAATGTGGCGTCAAAGAGCATCGGATCGCGTGAGGGATTATCGAGCCAGTTTGTTGGCGCAACATCACAGATCAGAATTTCTGCCATCGCGTCAATGTTGACGACACTTCGCAGCAGATCAGCACCGACTGACGACATCAGCAGGACAGGCCGTATCGTCTGCAGTCGTGCGATATCCTCAACCAGGGCCGTCAGCATTGTGGTTGCCTCAATCTTCATCGAGGCACTCGCAGTCTTCCAGGCTGCCGCATCAGCCAGAAGATATTCAAAGACCAGGATCGACCGCTGATCTGCCACAGTTGAGCCCTGTCATCGTTGCCGGGCGGTAAAGACGGTGTACTCGCCAATTGTGTGAGCTTCAACGGCATTGAAGAGTTGCTTCATGCGAGCGTCGTGCCAGTCGAGCAGCTTGGTGACGATATGAATTCGTCCGCCGGTTTTCAGGGACGCTTTCGCAGCCTGAAGAAACAGCTCCGCAATTCGGAAGTCGGAATAGTAAGGCGGATTGCCAAGCAGCAAGTCCCACGTTCGTGGCTCAGGAATCACTCCGTCTGATGTTTGAAGCGTTTCAACGGTTGTAATGTCGTTCAGTTTTGCAGAGGCGACCGTGCAATCAATTGCTCGTGCATCGCTGTCGATGGCGAGAATTTTCGCATCAGGAAATTCCAGCGCCGCGGCCATTGAGACGGCTCCGCATCCGCATCCCATTTCGACAATTCGCTTTGGACTGAATGCTGCCTTTGCGGGGTTCGAATCCGACGCCGGATTGAGCAAAGCCATTGACTTGATCAGTGCGCGGGCACCTCCGTCAATTCGACGATGGCTGAAAACACCCGGTCGGCTTTCGCAATAAACCAGTCGCTCCCCAAGGCGAAAAGCGGATCTGGCTCGGAAGCCTCGAACCTTTTTCAGTGCTGCTGATTTCGTGGCCACACAAGCCACACCGTGCTTTTGCTTGTTCACTTCGACCCGGTTAAACATGGTTTTCAGCTGGTTCTGAATCCATCGATCCTTTGGGTTGTTTGTGGAGATGATCAGCCGTCCCGTGGACTTCAAACGCAGTTGAGCAGCCTGAATCAGCTCCTGCGCCTGTTCAGAAGAGTCACCGGAAAATGTCGGGAAAATCACTTCCTGAAACTCGCCTTCAGGCAGGTCGGCGGAACAAGCCAGTGTGATCGAACCGGTATTTTCTACACTGCTGTTTGCCGATTCGCCATGAAACTTCTGGAGCGTGCGGTAAAAGAAATGTTCGGGTGTGTAGAACGTGAAATTGAGTTCGGGTCGTGCTTTGCGAAGAGCGGACGCCAGAGTCGTCCCATGCATCAGAAGGACCAGAACATCAGGCCCCTTTAAGTCAGAGGCGTAATCGGCCACGAGTCGATCTGAGAATGACTTCAGCGGACGATCGCCAGTGACCTGATCGGCTCCCTCATCGTTCAGGCTGTCTTCATCAAATTCAATGTCGTCAAGTCCGTCGTCATCCCCTTCATCATCGAAGTCGAGATCCAGTTCGTCGTCATCGAATTCGTCTTTGGATGGGCGGCGTTTGCGGTTCATTGGCGAATCGATATTTCCATGAATGGCTAAACGGCCAGCCGAAACTGACCGCATTTCGTACAAGAGGCCTGGTGCTTCGTCCAGATTTGATTTCAGGGTCGTGGATCTTGCTAAAGTTCCCGCAATGACGGGATCTTCAGCAAGATCCACTACCTCCAACACTAATTTTTAATCTGGACGGAGCACTTGCCGCAGTCTGCGGCTTTCAATTGAAACAAACTGGCAACCCAGCGGACTACGAGAACAACAATTCCAGATCCTCAACGGACAGATTCTGGAAGACATTGCTGGATTCGTCACCTTCCAGAATTGCATCCGCCAGTTCACGCTTTTGTTTCTGCAACTCTGCGATCTTTTCTTCGACCGTATCGCGACAGATCAGACGGTAAGCGAAAACCGTACGAGTCTGTCCCACGCGGTGAGCTCGGTCGATCGCTTGTGCCTCGACAGCCGGATTCCACCATGGGTCCAGAAGGAAAACGTAGTCGGCGGACGTCAGGTTCAAACCCAGACCCCCGGCTTTCAAGCTGATCAGGAAGACCTGACAATTCTCATCTTCCTGGAAGTGATTTACACGCGCCTTACGGTCGCGTGTCTTACCGTCGAGGTATTCGTAGGTGATGTTTTCCTTGTCCAGATGATTACGAACGATGCTGAGCATGCTTGTGAACTGCGAGAACACCAGAGCCTTGTGGCCTTCTGAGATAAGTTCCTGCAGGTGCGGAATCAGGAAGTCCAGCTTAGCGTACAATTCCTGTTCGTCGCCACGTTTCAACAACGCTGGATGACAGGCTGCCTGACGCAATCGCAGCAGGGCTTCCAGCACGTGCATACGAGTCTTGGCGAGGCCCTGTTCCTGAACCAGACCAAGCAATGAGTCGCGATAGTGCACTCGCAGCTCGTCATACAGACGACGCTGTTCTTCTTCCATATCGCAGTAGATTGTTTCTTCCAGGCGATCGGGAAGTTCTGCCGCAACCTGCTTCTTGGTACGTCGCAGAATGAACGGTCGAAGTCCTTTTGCGACAAGGGCTCGGGATTCTTTGCTGTCCGGGTCTGCGATATGCGATCGGAAGGCCGTGCTTCGACCCAACATCCCAGGATTCAAAAACTCAAAGATCGACCAAAGGTCGCCGGCATTGTTTTCGATCGGCGTACCGCTCAATGCCAGACGGAAGTTGGACTTCAGCAAACGCGAAGCCCGTGCAATCTGAGACGAAGGATTCTTGATCGTCTGCGCCTCGTCAAGGACGACATAGTCGAACTCAAAGTCCTTCAAAATAGCGATGTCACGACGCACGGTTCCGTAGGTCGTCAGAATCAGATGATGCTTCGGAAATTCCGTACGAAGATTCGCACGTTCCAGACCCGTGTACTCCATGACCTTCAAATGGGGAGCAAAGCGATTGCTTTCGCTGGCCCAGTTAAAGATCAGCGATCGAGGAACAACAACCAGTGATGGAGGTCCATTTGGCTTGTCTTCCATTCGTCGCAGCAGCATCGCGATAAACTGAACGGTTTTACCAAGACCCATGTCGTCCGCAAGACAGCCGCCGAAGTTGAAGTCACTGAGGAACTTCATCCACGCGAGGCCTTCCTGCTGATAAACTCGCAATTCGCCCTTGAACGAATCCGGCACAATAACCGGCTCCAGGCCAGCGAAGTTGCGGAAGCGTTCTCGCATTGCATCGAAGCCAGCGTCGGTCTCCACGTTGTCCTGAGAAGCCAGCAACGCATCCAGAAGTGCAGCCTGCGACGTCGAAAATCGCAGTCCTTCTTCGGTGGCAGTTCCAAGGCCGCTGATCATGCCAATCTGCTCAAGCCATTCTTCCGGCAGAATGCCAAGCGATCCGTCGTCGAGTCGAACGGTTGAATCGCCACGTTCCAATGCGCGGAGGAGTTCCGGAAACGAAACGGAGCGGCCTTCGAAGTCAATTTCGGTATTAACATCGAACCAGTCGACATCAGAAGACACGCGGAAACGCATACTTCCCGCCTGTCGGACCTTGCTGCCGTCGGCAAAAACAGCCCACTGGTTATCGACAAGTTCACGAACCGCACGGCCAAGATCACGGCGTGCTATTTCCACGTTCACTTGCGACTTCAAATCACCAAGACGACGGCGGAATCCCGCCTGTCGAAGCTTCTCCCAGCACTGACCTTCGAACTGCCGGTCTCGAATAATACAGCGATTGCTTTCTCTCTGGACAACAGCCCAGCGAGCACTGCTGCCGGAAACAGGTGTGCCAAGATAATCGAAAATTACTTCTGCAGTCAGCGAATCATTTCGCCACTTGTTCATCGGAGGCGACGAAATTCGCAGCACTGGAGATGGAACGGTACGAACTTCCTCGAGCTGCAATTCCTTCGGAAGATCAAGTCGTGGCAGCGAAGGGATGTCGAGCAGTCGATCCACGAAATCGTTTTGATCGGCTTCCGGAATATGCAGAGCACCGCCCAGTGCCAGCATTTTCATCCATTCCGGCGCGCCGAAGTCTCGCAGCAGGCCAATGGAGTCGGTTGTCACAACAAAGCCGCCCGGTACAACCAGAGGAACGTCCGCAAGTTCCATCGCTTCATCATTTCGAATCAGCAGACCGACAACTTTCCAGCCTTCCGATTCGGTGTCACGGCGAACTCGAATCGTGAGCTCCCACGGATCAAGTTCATCCCAGCTCAGTAATTGTTCGCCCGCTTCATCACTGCCCAGCACACGCAAACGCCGACTGCGACACATGTCTGGAAGAACCAGCTGCCCCAGTTCGAATGGTACATAGAACCGGTGAGCCGACGTTCGAAGTTCAGCCTGCTGTGTCGTCCAGTTATTGCGTTCCGGAATCGCACCCGCGAGGTACGAAAGAAACGTGCGATCGTCTTCGTGTTCAATGTGATCGAGTTCGCCTGGTCGGACTTTCAGGGGCTTAATTTTCCCCCACTGCCCACCCGCGCGGCGCTGGCGCTGAGACGCCTGGATCACAAGTTTGCTGGCCTCTTTACTGGCTTCAAGGTCGACTTCGTAGAAGATCTGTCGTTCTTCAGGATCGGATTTCTTGCGACCATCCGGCGACACGTCCATGTTGTCCTTCAGTTCAACAAGGCGTGCTTCCCACGGACGCAGGCTTCTTTGAACAGGCGCAACTTTGGCTTTGGGCTTACCGCGAGGAATTCGTGAATCGCCGTCCGGATCAACACCACCGGGTTCGAGATCGTCCATTGAAATCGGCTGATACGCACTCGGCGCGGCGAACGGCGTAATGCGACCGGGACGAAGAGTCGAATTGATGTAGCCACCCGAGTCGGCGCAGAGAATCGTGGCCCACAGATGTTTGCACACTTTGCTCTTTGCGTATTGTTCGCAAGTGCAAAACATCACAACGTCATCGGGTTGGTAGCGCAATTGAGTCTGATACTCAGCGCCGTCCTGGACGATCCCAAAAATGTTTTCGGACGTGACTCGAACAAGAGTTATTCGTTCAGCCTCGATATAGGCCGCCCCTCGATGTCTCAGGTCCGCTCGAAAACGATTCTGCATTAGCTCCGCAAGCGTCATATATTCAGGTCAGTCGATCAATTTCTGGCGACAACTTCGAAAAGTTGTCTGCATTCAATCAGGTGGAAAACCGCATTTCAGCGGCCATAATTTGCCCGCAACAGGCACTACAGTCCGTAGCGATTCAAAAAGGCGATGGAGGCCGGACCAGAGACTTCCTGTCCCACCAGCCCATTAACGCCCTCGGCGCAGCGGATCGGGAAGGGTAATCGAAAAGTGGGTCACTTGACCAGAACAGCATGGAGAATTCGCAGAGTCTGCATGAATTCGGCGATGTTTTCAGGCCCCTACGTACGCAAACTCAACACTGGTTTTCTGCCATCAGTCGCCCAAAATTCCTGTGAAGGCTCGGTGTTCTGCTGCCGTTTCGTCGATCCACGCGTCCGGAACCACCTCTGCACGCCACCATTCTCGATTTGCAGAAGATGGCCGCCGTTCTGCCGTCCGAATGTTTGTTTCAGCGTCAATCATGATCAAAGCAGGGACTTTCATCCCGGTTCTCCCAATCGCAACGGGAAATGGTGCGCTGTTTTTTGCCTCGACTGCAATTGAGAAAAACAGGCACTCGATCCCAGAATCCGCCCGATCAACATCCCGATCGACAGCGTCTTTATGTCAGTCTGAGGTACAACAACAAGTCGCCAGTGGCGGTTGTCGTTGATTGTGCCAACGCCGTTGAAAGGTAAGAATACGGGCGTTCGGGTTTTGCTGGAGCTGTCGAACGATCTCAGATGTTGTTTTCGCGAATAGTTTTGAGAATGCCACGCATCCTGCAACTCAGGAGGCGATTTGTTGGCATCAGGAATGCGCAACCGGGAATTCCAAGCGTCCCGTATTGCGCAGGATTAACCCGTGGATTTCGGCTTTTCGATTTCGGATGTCAACGTGTCACAATCACCAATCAAAGTGAAACAGATTGATCATATCACGCTCGTCGTGCGCGATGTCGAAGCCAGTCGACGCTTCTATGTGGGTCTTCTGGGGATGGAGGAAGTGACGCGGCCTGCCTTCACTTTTGATGGAGCCTGGTTTCGGGCCGGAGCGACGCTGATTCATCTGATCAAGGAACATGACAAAAGTGGACCCGCCGGATATCCGGTTGAGGTTCTTGTTCGATCGAGTCGGAATCATCACTTCGCGTTCGAAGTTGATGATGCAAAGGCCGTTGCCGAACAACTGAAATCGATGGGGATCAATTTACTGGATGATGCTAAACTGCGTCCCGATGGCGCGATTCAG
Organism: Planctomycetaceae bacterium; assembly: GCA_041753135.1. Classification (GTDB taxonomy): domain Bacteria; phylum Planctomycetota; class Planctomycetia; order Planctomycetales; family Planctomycetaceae; genus SXXK01. The sequence goes on along the minus strand of JBGSVD010000024.1, from coordinate 76,717 downwards.
GTTTTTCTGACGGATCCGGATCATCATGTTGTCGAGCTGTGCAGCATGCCGACAGCCGGCTGAAATTGAAATTGAATTGGGTCAGAACAATTGAGTGAGACTGGCCTATTGAGACTGGCCTGTTGAGAGAGGCCAGCAGCCGGATTCTGTAAGAACACCGAGAATCACATTTGCACATTGAAGTGCCGGAGCAGGAAGATGGCAAAAGAACTGATCATCACGATGGCCGCCGAAAACCGAGCGGGGATTTTGGCGGCTGTAACAAAGGCGATGTCGGAATTGGGTGGCGACCTGCGTGAAGCCAGTCAGACGGTCGTGCGCGGTTACTTCACGATGATCTTTTCCGTTGAGTTTGCCGACACGATGGATCAATCGGTTGTGCATGATCACCTTCAGGATGCATGTCGGCCCTTTGGTATTGAACTGGTGATACTCGACCCCAGTGCTTACTTATCCGCACAGAATGCTGCAAGTGTCCGCACGATCCCTTTCCGGCTGCGAATTGGCGGGCGGAATCAGCCCGGAGCATTGCTTCGTCTGAGTCAATTGATGTCTTTGAATCGAATCGACATCACCGGAATGCATGCTATTCGTACGGAAGAAGGCAAGGCTTTTGAGATGGTTCTCAAGCTTGCTGTTCCCAAAGATTGCACAATTGAAAGTCTGTTGTCTGATCTCGAGAGTGCTGGAAAAGAGTTCGAGATGACGGCTGACCTTCAAGAGTACAGTGGCTGAATGCCGGGGCTTAATTTGTAATGAGATGATCGCCCTGATTTTCCCGCGTGATGCGTGTGATCATTTGCCGCGACAGTCGTATTCGACGATTCTCCAGATCGTTAATCTTTGCTAATGAGTTCGACTGAGGCGGATCGCAGAACGGCTCATCTGTTCGAAGCCGGGGTGTCTGTTATGTTCTCGCACGAGCGAACATCAGGATCTGGTAAACGAACCCGCACAAAAAAAACGACGAGCAGGACCAAAAAGACGCCGAGAGAAATCATGCGGCCATTGGCAACGCTGGCGGCTTCAAAGGAAAATCGAATCGCATGATTTCCTTCTGGCACTACAAACGCCATGAAATCCACTTCGGCTCGTATTATTGGAGCGTCAATTCCATCGATGGTGGCGACCCAGTCAGGAGAGAAGCGTTCTGCCAGCACAAGCAACCGGGAGGACTCGGCAACGACCTCCACGAGAATTTCCCCAGGCCGATCGAGGACAATTTGAGCGGAATCATGCTCAATCTCTGAGCCTGCATGGACAGCCACACTCCTGTCAACAATGACAGGGCCATCAGCGCGAAGTTGTGAAACCGCTTCGTGAGAATTCTGAATGGTCACTGTGCGGGATGTGAGCCGAGCTCGAGGCAAGGGATTCGGAACTTCAAGCCATCCGTCATCCTTCGTCGGAAGCAGTCCCTCAATTGAGGCATGCAGCCCGCTGTTGACAATCCACTTAACGCCGCTGATACGCAAACCGTCAAGACTGAGATTTTCGTTCAGCAGATGTGTTTCGGGCAACAAGCCTTCGTAACCATCGACCTGAAACCATCCGGCCAGAAGGAGTTCATTACCTCCAAAGCCCACGTTGGTGCTGGAGAGATGCGTTTCGGCAATAATTCGACCTTCGTCCGGGGAGCCCGGTGGCGGTTGCAAGCCCTCGATGATTTGTCCAAAAGTGCGAGTGTTATTCATCGCCTCATAAGTAAATCCATAAGCAGCAAGATCCCCTGCAACGAAAAGCATGAACGCAACGCTGAATCGGCCTTGGGACAAGTCTCGAACCATCACAGCCGCCAGGCAGAAAAGAATGGGACCGATCACTAACAGCGTCCACGATGCCACCAGTTCCTTCGGGTAGAACTGCTGGATCATTATTGATGCCAGAATGCTCAGCAACGGAACTGCCAGAACCGCGACGGTCAAACTGTTTTTCAATCGCGACGTGGAAGTCAGTTGCACGTAACCCGCAGCAGTCAGAATCGCCACGACAAAATGAAGCAGAACGACAATGCGTGATGGCCATCGGAATTTCCCAATCATCGGCAGCCAGGTCTGCAAAGTGTAGAGCCCACCGGTCTTTCCAAAAGCAAGCCAGAGACCAACCAGTCCTAGCGCGAGCGCAACCTGGATCAGCCGCCTTTCGGCCGATGGACGTCTGATTCGAGAGATCGCAACGATGGACAACAGAAGAGGAATCGCTCCGCAGTAGACACCGAGCTCATGTGTGTTGACACCAAAGACGCGAGACTTCGTGAGAAATGGATTAAACCACTGCAGCATGTCGGGCGCGGTCAGTGGATGTTCGAAGAAGTATTCGGCCGGCATCAATGTTCTGTCGGATTGTGCCAACGCGTCCATCGAAGGCAGTATCTGGGCGGCTCCTGCTCCGAGACCAAGAAGTTTCAGGATCGCGATCAAAGCCAGAGCTCGAATTCCGCGTTTATTGAAAGAGCAGAATCCCAGACAAAATATGCATTCTGCCAGCAGCGAAAACCAGACATACTGGGGATAGCCGAGCAGAAGTTGAGATGCTGTTAAAAGTGCAATTCCGACTTCCGCCGTTGTCAGGACCAATCGGCTCGCCGTTTTCGGCTGCAGTACAATCAGATGAGCCAGAACGAGCCACGGAATATGCGACACGACTGCGATCGCGTTCGGATGGAGGAAATGAAGAGTACAGAAGCCACTGAACGCGAAGACAATGGCTCCCAGCCAGGCTGCGTCCGATCGTTCAAGCTGTCGTTGAAGAAGCAGTTTCATTCCCAGCAACATGAATGGATAGCTGCTGAGGATTTCGAGATTGAAAGCGGTTTGCAATGGCAGAAATCGATAAAGCATCCAATGCCACGGATGATATGTTCCCGCCTGTCCGGACCCGGTAAGGAAGAAGCCGTTGAACAGACTTGGCATCCAGTCGAATGAATTACCGCGCTGAAGGCAATCCGCGTAAAACTGACGGATCGGCAGGTGGTAGTTCAGCAGGTCATCACAGACGTAGATTTGCCCAGTGAATAACGGAACGAACATCCAGGCGATTACGGTAAATGCAGCCCATCGGCCAGCATTCGCCTGGCGGCGGACTTGATCCGGATAATCAGGCAAGCTTGAGCGGTGTGCGTCTGAGGAAATCGCTCTGCTCCAGGTCATCACTGCACAGCGAATAAACCATCACTCAGTCAGATTCTGCTGAGGATCGTGAGACACGAAGTGAACACTTCTACCTTCGGTGATGATGGAAACAGTGGTTGCGACTATCGACGATCCGCTGCAACGGTTTCTCGTTCCGATTGTTCGGCCGCAATGTTATCTTCGGCATAAAGATGGGCTGGCAACTTGGGGCCGCGTGCAACTTCAGACGTCACCTGTTCGATGCGAAGGAGTTGTTCGCCAAGCGAATTGATTCGGCGAGACACATCTTCGTTGTTTTGTTCAATGCCGCCGGATACGAGATTAATCACTCCCAGGAACAGCAGCATCTGAGCGACGGTTGTGACCAGCCAGCCAGTTGGTGTGTATTCAGAGTATCCTCCAAAGTGACCATAGATCACCATGGCAGTTCCAACGGTCAGTCCCAGAACGCCCAGGTAGGCAAGGAACTGGCCTGTCATACTTGTCAGATTGGAACGGCGCGGGGCCGTGACTTCAAAGTGAGGACCGCGAAGCTGAGTTTCATGAGCTTCGTCAATGAAGCGTTGTTTGGGAAGACCGTGCGTTCTTGATCGCTGCCCGGCCGTACCAGTTGTCTCTTCGATTGATTGAGCCTGATCGACACGAAAACGGCGACCGGGCTTTGGTGAGTTGGAAATAATCTTCGTTTCCGGTGCGACGGAAGACGGCACAGAGGATGCCGACTCACGGGCCTCAGGAGTTTCAGCATTGCCACCGGTCTGGTCGAGTCGTAGCTTTCGAGTCACGGTATCTGATCCTGCTGAACTTTCGGAAACGGGGTGTTCGAGCTGAAAACGACGATGGAGAGGAGGTCGGCGCATTGGAGCCCGCTGACTCTTCTTCGTCGCGTTGACATTCTGTGGTTTGGCATCATTGGCAGAATCTGCCGAAATGTATTGAAGCGCCGCCGATTCCTCGTGAATCGACGTCGATGACATCAGTGCCGGTAATACCGGTTGAGGCAGTTCTGCGGATATCAGCGACACTGCTGGTGTCCGCGTTGAAAAACTGTGCGTCGCAGCGATGGTTTTCACAGAATCCGAAGATGCTGCCGGGATTGTTTCGTTTTCCAACGGCTCGCTGACGGCGGCGACAAATGGTACGGAAACCACTTCTTCCAGAATTTGCTGAGCGTACCGCGGAATGGTCTCGTTCTCGACGTGACCTGTCGCCGCGACTGCGACCGGTTCTGAAAGATCACTGAGTTCTATGTTCTCCAGATCATTGTTATTGGCCGTTGATGAACTGTCATCCTGTTCGAATGTATCAGCATTCAGATTTTGCAGATCGTCAACGAAACTGGTTTCCAATTCGATCTGATCAACGACCACGGAATCCAGACTGTCGTCAGGCAGGGCATTTGCCGAAGTCTCTTCAACATCGGTGTGTGTCCTGGAAGAAAGCTGAACCTGATGATTGCGGCTGATCAGCGTTTCGTCGCTTTCCAGAGACGCGGTCGTTTCATAATTGGCAGCATCGGCGATGACCGCGTCGATGGCTGCGTCATCCAGTTCACTGCGAGAGTGATGTCGCACGAGCGTCTCGGACGTATTCTGAACAGGACTCTTGATCTCCGTGTGGATAATTCTGGGAACAACAGATTTCGGAGGGAGACGTTCTGAAACCCCTGATGCGAGAGGTGGTGGAACGACAGCTTCGGACATCTTGCTGTTGTCATTCAGTGCGGGTGCTGTGGCGGCCAGCAGCGGACGCGGAGCTATCAGTGATTCCCAGATCATCTGCTCCGCGCTGGGAACAGGTGGCCTTAAAGAGTCCAGTGTGACGCGATTTCGTGGTGCTGGTAATGCGTCCAGGAACACAGACGAAGCCGCATTCACTGGAACTTCCACCGGCGGTGGCGCGGGTGCAGATTTTTTTCCCAGGGGAATGTTCAAAAGTGGCGCGCGGTCTTGCTGCTTGAGGGTCGCAAGCGGAGCCGTGGTGTTGATGCGTTCAAAGAGATCCGAAGATTGCCATCGTTCAAGGATTTCATACGCACGACGAATATCGTCCGTTTGTCGAGAACTTGCCACAAGTGTGCAGCCGCACACAGGACACGCCGCTCCAGCCATGTTGGCGGATTTGACGTCGACCTCTTTGTGACATTCGCGACACCACATGACAGAACGGATTCCTTTCCCGTCGAACTCATGCCAACGCAGCATGCATACTGGTCGGCCATGGCAGAATCTCCCGAGTCTCGAGAGACGCGTTTTCTAACGGAAAACAACGAATTTCAACAAGAGGACTTATGTCCGCTGGAGCAGCCGACTTCTGTTTCTCCAAATCGATCAAAGTCGCAGATTCTCGCTTTAAGGCCCCTGCAAGGGAAAAGTCTCACGGTATGAAGGGGCAACGAGTGAATTCGACAAACGGCTGCTCTTGGTCTTTCTGCATGCCACCTTCGTTTCCTTCGCTTGTTTTACTACGGGCGGGGACACGTTGAGGTCCAAATGAACGACTGCTTGACAAAATGCCACACCAGATTGATACTCAGGAAGCACCTGGATAAGAGGGGCTTCAACACAGACCTCTCATGCATCTAAGACGTTTTTCAGTTTTGCACACTGTTCCTGGGAGAAACTCTGATGCGTTTTGATTTACGAAAAGCCGTGTTTTCAGCAATGGCTTTGGGTGCTGTTTTGATCTGCACGATTGGCGACATCGCCGCACCGTCCCGAGCCCTGGCTGATGACGAAGCGGATTCTGGTTTTACTGCAGTGAATCCATTTCATGGCACGTACACTGGCGGTTATTGGTCGAATAATATCCCGGGCGTTGGGCCTTACGGTGGAGACGTGAAGGCAACAATCACAACCGCAGGAAAAGTGTCAATAACGCTCCCCGGGGCTGGAACAGGCACTGTCTCGACGTCTGGAGTCTATAGCGTGACGGGCAAGCTGAAGGTTAAGAATGTTTTGGTGAACGTTACCTACACCGGAAAGCTTGTTGCCACGAAGCACCCAACGACAGGAGCCTATCTTGCTGTTGTCGGAAGCGGCACCTGGAAAACGACGTCGGGAGTTTCATCAAGCGGCAAATGGCTGGTTCAGCGAACATCAACAACACCGTAATTTCGATACGTGCTCTCGATCCCGTTCAGTGATGGGCGTCGCCTTATCGCCCGGCTCGTGAGTAAACGTTTTATACTTTCAACGGTGCCGCCGGAGATGTTTTCGTTTAACCGTTAGCCGGAGGCGTACGTCGATGGCGGCATCCACGTACGCCTCCGGCTGACGGTTAAACGCAATACCGTTCAAAAAGTAGCAGGCACACTGCGTGTGCCGTCCGCTGAGTTCTCAAAAAGCCTTGCTTTTTGAGGGTTGCGGCACATGGGATGTGCCTACTACTTTGCTTAATTGAACGGTATTGCGGTTAAACGAATCAATCGTGACCGCGATTAGTATAGTGAATTGCCGGATCCAATTCAGCGCGGCCTGATCAAAGTCGACTCGATAAAACGAGTCGACTTCGCGTCAGACGATGACTTGATGGCAATCGGAATCGACGATGGTTCGATTTTGGTGAAGCGTGAATCAGGCGGTGGAACCACAGTTTGCATACGGGCAGGCTGCTGCAATCGAGCGATTTGTGATGGCCTGCGGTGTTTGTTCCGTTCTGGATTCGCACGATCTGTGTTGACTCTGAATGAGTCAGCGTCCAGCCTGGAATTGCATTTTCAAACTGTCGATGTTCCACCGCGAACGGCAGGCTGGAAGCCAGGCCCGTTGAGGTTGATCGCACCTTGCCCGCCGATTTGTCACACCATTCTCGGAACTGCTGATGTCGCTCAGCCAACGCGAGTTGACAAGAACTCGACAGGGGTGGTCTGATTCAGATGGTGATGGTGTTCACAGGGCGGATGCGAATCTTGACTGCATCTCCGCGACGAATTTTGTTTGCGATTCAGGCCCTGCGGGCCGACATCTCGATCACTTCAGGCCGACTCAAATGTGCCGGCCCTTCGGGCCTTTTCTCATCAGTTTTTCAGCATCCGGGGCCTTCGACCCCGGCAAAGGATGTATCGGCCTGAATCGCAGCATTATGTCGAACGACCGGTTCTGAGTGCTGAGACCGCATCGACACGGATCCAGACAATTTTAGAATCCGCCCGATACAAACTGCACTTTTGATCTCCCACACGTGAAGAGTGACCATTCCTGCCGGAAGTCGCGCGGTTCATTCTTCAGAAATGGCGGGCTGAGGCACCTGGGGAATACGTCATTTGCATAATCCAATTGGGCGGACTTTTGCCCATAGCAGGAATCAGCATTTTGAAAGATCAACAGCAATTTCCCAGCAAGTCGGTTCGATGAACAAGGTGGGCGAAACCGCACACTGGTGCACACAGCGTGATAATCGAAACGCGGTCAACCCTTGAAGCCTTTTCCAATGTTCTGGCTTCCGAGTTTGGGTCATCGAAGTATCTTGAACTGGCCTGGATAAGAAACAACGGCGAATTCGCAATTGCTGATGCACGTCATCGCGATCAAAAACCAATCGTTGTTTTGAGTTTCAGCCCAATCACAACAAGATTTGCATCACGGATAAAGTTCCTGATACTTCGTGCCCCATTCGGAACGCCATGCTTCTGCCGCCCAAAGTTAGAACTTTGGGCATGCATTGAAAGCGAAGCCACGGGTAGCCGTATGCATGGCAGCCAGCCGAAAAATATCCGGCTTGGTCTGCTATCCAGTGGTCACGAACCAGAGTTTTCCTGTGTTTTTGGCACTACGGAATCTGCCGACTTCCTGACAACTGGCGGAAGCTTCTGGCCATCGGGCACAAATCTCATCGACACGGAATTCACACAGTGTCGGGTATTCTTTTCCGTATAGCCTTCGCCTTCAAAAACATGCCCCAGATGGCCGCCGCAGTTCTTGCAGGTGATCTCTGTTCTGCGTCCATCTGAATCAACCGACTCTTCAACAGCGCCATCGATCTTGTCATCAAAACTTGGCCAACCACAGTGGCTGCTGAACTTATCGTCGGACTTATACAGAGCAGCGTTGCATTGACGGCAGATATAGGTGCCAGGATCCTTGAGATCCGTATACTCACCAACAAACGCGCGTTCAGTGCCTTTCTCCTGAATCACATACTTTTCAAATTCTGTGAGCGGATTGTATTCGGTAGGCGCGGGTTCAGCAGGCATCTCTTCTTCTTTCGGAATTTCGGCTGCGAGTTCCGGGACGACCGCCGAAGTTGCGTCCGGCTGGATTACCGACGAGGCGATTGCTCCAGACTCAATGGGATCCGGGCCTTCTGCGCAGCCACTAATGATCAGACCTATCACCGAAAAAGACATGAGTCGGTTCATGGTTTTCGTTCTTCCGTTCATCGAATGACAGAGGGCACGTGATTAACGTGCCCTCTCGTGTCTGAAGCAACAGTGGCAGATCAGTGCTTGATCGGTGTCAGCATCACTGACATCATCTTGCCACTCTCCATCCGAGGAGCCTGCTCGACGGTTGCGATGTCCTCTAACTTCTTTACCACTTCCTGAAGCATCTCCATACCACGTTCATGGTGCGCGTTTTCGCGTCCTTTAAACATGACGTTGATCTTCACTTTGTCACGTCGTGACAGAAAATCGCGAGCCTGACGGATCTTGACATCGATGTCGTTCTGTCCGGTCTTGGCACGCAATCGCAATTGTTTAAGCTGAGTCTTATGTTGTTTCGGACCGCTGGACTTTTTCTGGCGTTCATAAATTACCTTCCCATAATTCATGATACGGCAAACGGGCGGTCGAGCATCCGGGCTGACCTCGACAAGGTCCAAACCTTCATCCTGGGCCATCCGCAGAGCAATTGCGGTTTCCATTTCACCTAACATCTCTCCGGTCGCGCTGACAACGCGAATTGGAGAAATGCGAATCCGCTCATTCATTCGGGGCAAATTGCTCTGAGGGGGAGCTGCTGCTGGACGAGATCGTTTAATGATTACCTCCGGAAAGAACAAATCGATCACACTGAAAGGCCGAATCGCGGCCACTCGGATGCTAAATGGGCGACAACTATTTAACCCCGTCGACCGCATCGCAAAACTTCACGCCGCTTTTTGCCAGAATTCGCCAAAAAAAGCCAGCGTTTTTTACCACAACCTCCAGGAAACCTGCCAGACAACCAAAATCAATTGTGCAGATGTACCGGACCAGGCTGCGGCCCTAGAGGAGGCCGGGGCCGAAAACACTCGTATTGTGCCCGACATTTGGCCTGTGACTGCTTCAGAGCTGGTATTTCTGAAGTATTTTCGCGCCGACATTTTCCAGCAGTCCTGCCAGCAGTTTCCAGACGGACCTTCGGAACACCGGCAGATGCTTTACATAAACCGCGGAATATTCGAGGCAAGGCTCACCGCCTCGATGCCGCTTGAATTGCGCAGCCCCGGCACTCAGATTCAAAATCCTGCCGGATTCTCGCGCTTCCTGAAATACCAGGGCCGTCAGCATTCGATAAAGCCCAAGTTTTTGAGGCAACGCCAGATCATATCCTATCAGCGGTGTTGTCACGACGTTGTATCTGCCAAAGCAACCAACGATCCCATCCAGCCTGCCGTGTTCGTTGCGAAGACCAATCATCTTCAGCAAGCCAGTTTTTCGCAAAAGAAGAATCAACTGATCCGTGAACTGCGGATTGTGCTTTGAGTACTTCTGAAGATAAAGCTGATCGTAGAGCTCGCGGATCCGAGGAACATCTTCGTCCGACAACTCCGAATCTCGCACAACCTGATACGAGGTTCGACGTTCCAGAAAGTGACGATCAATTTCTGAATTCTGCTTCCGCGAAGCAGCGGCAAGATCCTCGCAAAGATACACCTGCCGGCTTGGAGCAAGTATGTATCCAACTTCTGCCAGGCATTTCATCAAAGGAGCATTGCTGACAGGATTGAGCGATCGAAACATGATCGCATGCTCTGGCCAGCGCTGCGTCAGCTCTGATGTTGCTTCAACGACACCTTCACCGTTCCATGGCGGATAAAGATTTGTCGAAAGCAGCCAGTTGTTAACACACAAAACATTGTTAATCCTGGCCGCCTTCAGCACTGGCGACACGGAGTGTATCAGTCCGGCAAGACTCACTCGAAGTGCCGCGTTCCGGATCTCACGCAGTTCGTCCAGTGGATAAGAAATCGTTGCATTGTAAGGCGAACACACCCACGAGTTCTTGTAGTCCTGTTCATTGACAGTGGCAGGAAAAACGTGCGGCCCAATCCGAATCAGATGAGGATCGGTTCTGACATTTCGAATGAGCAATTCGGATGGAGTTTCCAGCCATGATGTAAGGAACGACCGGCCGGATTGAGCTTCATTTCCCGCATCAGCAACAGGATTTGGCCACACAAAGTGGTTCAGCGAGGCTCTGTCGCAAACGGAAATCGATGGCGATGCAATCGGCAAAGAATTCAAAGCACTTCTCCATTCCATTCGATGTCGAATGTGGAGGCCTGAATCAGAGACTGTCGCTCGCGAATAGCAACCCAGGCCAGTTCTAATAGAGAAACGGGCAAGGCTAGTGACGGCAACGCGTCACGCCACTTAAATGAAGTGCACCGTGCCCTGAAAACATCTCCTGCAAATGCAAAGCAGCGTCGCTGACGAACGGCGTCAGCGATTCCCCAAATCGGCATCGCAAATTCGACCATCAATGGTATTTGATGGCCCGGTCTCAGAAACGAGTCTGATGCTTCCGTGATGATGTCAACGACTGGATCCGTTGCAGCAAACAAATGCACGCCACTGGTGGCACGCGGGTTTCCCTCAAGAGCAAACAGAGTCTCATCCGCGCTTTCGATGAGATCAAGTCCAATCTGCCCCGAGTAACCAAGTTGTTCGACAAACGCCTGTGCAAAGTTCTGAATCGCCGCATGAGTCACTGGCTGAAAATAGATCCCGGAGCCCTTTCCCGCGCGATACAACGATTTGTAACACGCGTGAGCGAGCAGTCGGCCGTCGCGAGCAATACTGTAGGTTGAGTACTCCTGACCATAAATGCGTCGCTGAACAACCCACGGATCGTCCACCGTTGGAAGAACGCGAGACAGTTCAGCTTTGCTCGGACTGACTAACGTTCTTGACGCAAAGCGTGAGAACACCGGCTTGAACACCCATTCCTTGCAATGATCCTTGTACGGCAACAACTGGTCTGCATTCTCGACACGATATGTCTCAGGCGTTTTCGCAAAATCGTTGCCAGCAATTTGCGAAAACTTAAATTTGTCATGAATGGTGGTGAGCTTCTGAAAATCATCAGACAGCAATCGGCAAGGCAACAGATCCTTGAATCGACTCAGGAAGAATACCTCCTCACATGTCGGGATCAGCAGATCAATCTTCTCCTCTTCAATCAGACGGCAGACCGCAGCAATGTAGGTCTGAGGCGACTCCGCGGGTCGTGGCAGAACGACAGTCTTTGAGGCAACATTTGAAAACATCGCCATGCCGAATCGCAGGCTATCGGCCAACACCACAGTGTGGCCAGCCGCGTGACAGCGCCGAGCCAGATCCAGCGCCGTCGGTGCTCGAGCGCCGGTGAGCAAGATCTTCATCGCGGCACTCCAGAAGAATCCGACGCCCTTGCTGCGGCAAGCTGTTGATCAACAGCTTGATCAAATCCATAACGCATAGCCACGTCGGGACAATGCGTGGGAATGATCTCCACATCCGGAAAGTTGACATGCAACTCGTGAAGCTTTTTCTGAGTCTGCTGTGCTTCACGAGCCGAAGCGGCTAACAAACGAAAGCCGATCGTGGCTGGCAGATTTTGTTTGATTGTGCGACTTGTCCAGGCTGCATCCGCTGCCAACAGACAACGTGTCAAGTGCGCCGTCGACGTCGCATTGCTGGTTACGTTCGCATTGCTGTCGTAAGCAGTCTTCTCGGTCACAGTGTTGCCAGTCGAAATGCAGTCGGTCGAACTCACAGTGCGGCAGGTGCCGGAATGGCTGCGCTGCAGGAGCAATCCAATCTGACCGATTGCGTGTCCCGTCAAGTCAACCATGCGAACACTGCCGTCACCAAAGATGTCGTGCGTCGATTCGAAGGGACCAAAACCTGGACCGTGAAAGTGGTCGATCAGACGCAAACGCCGCTCAATGTCGGCCGGAAATAACCCGGGCAAAATTGCGAGTTTGACAGCCGCAAATCCTCGTTTTCCATTGATCGCATGCCACGCGCGAGCCGACGCAAGAATCTCCACATCCGGGAAATCTTTCAGACCACAAACATGATCGGCGTGAAAGTGAGACAGAATAATTCTTCGAATGGATTTGGGCTCAATTCCATTTCGACGCAAAACAGAACCGATCGAAAGTGCTTCGCAAGTCTCGACTGGCGTTGTCCAGCGATACAGTTTGTACGGAAGCCGTTCTGTTGAATTGAAGAATGCCGGCGAGTAGCCCGTATCAAACAGAGTCAAGCCTTCGGTCGGATGGTCAATGACTCCGACCATCGCGTGAAATCGAATCACTCGGTCTTTGGGAGCTCCATATTCTGCAAGGTGTGCCGGATGCGAAGTGAAGCCCGTGCTGAACATCCTCAACGTCACCGACGCGTTGGACGGGGTTTCCTCTTTGGACTTCATTGTTGCAAGCGTTGAGCGAACAGCGTGCTGCATTCCAACAATAGGCTCATACCCCAACGCTGTCCTTGCGGAAGCCAGATCGAATGTTTGCGTTCGCGACAACAAGCCGGCGGCGTATCGCGTCATCAAAGGTTCGCCCGATCTGTTGAAAAAGCGATGTTGCCATTCCAGAACAGACGCAGCCATCAATGCCAGCGATCGAGGAACCGTTCGAAGTTGAGCACAAATGCCAAGCTCGCTCAACACTTGCTTCAGAAGTGGCCAAAGCTGGATCGGCTCGTCATTGGTAATCGTGCAGATGGTTCCGGCCTCTCCGCGACGAGCGGCCAAAAGCAGTGCGGCGACCAAATTATCGATGTGTGTCATATCGATTGTGTTGGTGCCATCACCAATCTGCCTCAGTCTTCCCTGCCGCGCCGCCGCGATCAATCGCGGCAACAACGCATTGTCACCGGGGCCAAAAACCGCTCGCGCGCGGATGGTGATGGCATTCAGACCAGCCGAAACGGCCTTGTTGACCACTACTTCCGCATGCGCCTTGGACCTTGCATACTCACAGCAGAATTGTTGAGGAAACGGAGCATCGTCACGAATGCCTTGCTTGTCCGTGAACTCAAAAAAAATGGCGGTCGAAGACACATACACGAGTCTCGGGACTTTGTGCAGCAGACATCCGTCGACAATATTCTGAGTGCCCTCAACATTGGATCGATGGAACTCTTCGCGAGTCCCCCACGGTGACGATTTCGCTCCGACGTGGTAGACGAGATCTCGATTCTGGCAGAGCTGAAGCATCTTTTCACGATCCGTGAAATCGGCTTCAACGAATTCCAGCTGAGACCTTTTGATCGGAAATCGATAACGATTCCGCCCACAAATAGTCACCTGATGTCCAGCTTTGACTAACACTCTGGCAAGACTGGCTCCAACAAAACCTGTCCCGCCAGTCACCAGAATTCGCAGTGGTGTTTTTCCTGTTGCACCTTCAGCCAATTTCACCAAAAGCGATTCGGAATTATTTGTCGCTTCGACGCAATGAACTCCATCGAGTTCACTGGTCCTCAACGAACTGGAGTTCGTGATCGTATCAACCGAGTTTTCAGGTCGATCATTCACCATGTAATCAACGCTGCTCCGAGCGAAATGCCGGCAGCCGTTCCCAGCAGCAGAATCTTATCACCACGGTGAATTCGCTCTTCTTTCATCGCAATCGATAAAGCCATCGGCATTGATGCAGCGACGCAATTCCCATATTGCCCGATAATATTCACGACGCGGGACTCTTCGAATCCCCATCGTGTCAACAACTGTAATGCTGGACCGGAAGGTTGATGTGGCACGACCAACTTCACGTCACTTTGAGAAGCTCCGCATTCCGCAAAAAATCGATCAAGGAATTTTCGCAGTCGTGGAATTGTGACTCGCAGCAACTGATCACCCTGCATAAAAAACCGATGATCGGCCATCGTCACGTCGGGATCACAGGGCGTTCGCAGAGTTCCACCGCCACGCAGGCCGGCAAGGTCGGCCCCTTCAGACCATGTTTCCAGCAGACTGTGTTCTATACACGAAGCACCGTCAGTTCGCTCAATCAGAACGGCCGCAGCGCCATCGCCAAGCAATGCGGCGGATTCGGGCTCATCAAAATTTCGCCCCCGACTGGCTAATTCCGCAACACACAACAGAATGCGACGGTAGACACCTCGCTCAATCAACGAATCCGCAATCACCAGGGCAGAGAAAAACGATAGGCAGGCCGTGTTGACGGAAAGCGCCGCTGTTCCAGACAGCCCAAGTTCCCGATGCACGAAAATGGAAAGATCGGGCAGCATCTGGCGAGGAATCGCGCCGCAATAAATCACGCAATCCGGCGTCCCATGTTTCGCTATAACAGGGCGAGCCGCTTCGGCAGCGAGAACCGCTGGGTCGTTGAGATGCAGCGAGACGTGACGAGAATGAACGCCTGTAAACTCTGTAACCCATTGCGCACTGCGGCCAATCCTGGCGGCGAGCTGCTGCGATGTCTCAACATCGGGCGGTACGCAGAAATGTGTGTCAGTGATGCGGGTTCCCATTCGGCAGAATGTAGCAACCGAATATCACTTTGGGGAGGTCTTGATGCACAGAAACATCTTCTCCCCCAAAGATCAAATGGTCTCCCGAAACCCAATCGAGGTTTCAGGGTCCGGAAGGTTCCCCAATTCAATCACGCGTTCAATGCCGCTTGCGCTACATTCTCCCATTCACCCTTTGGAATTCGGTCTTCTTCGTCCATCAGCAGCAATTGGATTTCAATGATTTCATCAGAGCAATCGAAGAACGCATCGATTACTGCCGGATCAAACTGACTGCCCCGACCTTCGCGCAGAATGTCGAAGCACTTCTGACGCGGGAAAGGATCTTTGTAAGGACGCTTGCTGGAAAGTGCATCAAAGACGTCGGCGACAGCCACAATACGACCTTCGAGCGGAATGTCTTCGCCCATGAGGCCAAGAGGATACCCTTTGCCGTCCCAGCGTTCATGATGCGTCTGGGCGATTCTCGCCGCCAGCATCAGAAGCGATGAAGATCGCACATGCAACATGCTTTCGCCGATGCGTGTGTGAGTCTTCAGAATGTTCCATTCCTTCTCAGAAATCGGCTCAATGATCTGCCGCCCCAGAGCGCAGTGTTTTTTCATCATGTCATACTCGTCAAAGGCGAGCTTACCCGGCTTGAACAGGATCGAGTCCGGAATGCCGATCTTGCCGACGTCATGCAGCTGTGCTGCCTGCTCCAGCATTTCCAGCCTGTTGTCTGGATAGCCCATCTGCCTCGCAATGATCGACGTGTATCGACCAACTCGAATCACATGGTTCCCAGTATCGTTATCGCGATGCTCAGCCGCACGAGCCAGACACAGAATCAACTGCTGCCGAGTTGCATCCAATTGTCGCGTTCGACGTTCGACCTGCTGCTCAAGACGGGCCGCTTCGCTGGAAGCCATGTCGTAGTGCTTTTTGATCACAACAGCATTGCGAACTCGAGGAAGCAGTTCGTTGGGATCAATTGGCTTCTGCAGAAAGTCGCTCGCTCCCAGATCCAGGGCCTGCTTGCGTGTGGCTGGATCAGACGCCGCAGTCAAAATCAACACAGGAATATGCTGCAAAACGGGATCGAGTCCGGCAACACGAAGAATATCGAGTCCGCTGATCTCCGGCATGCGAATGTCGAGCAGCAACACATCCGGACGCTCACTGCGCAGCAAATGCAGCGCTTCACGCGCATCACTGGTTGTGACGAAGTTTACATAGCCTTCCATCTTCAGGTGTTGCCGAAACGTCATCACGTTCAGTGGCTCATCATCAACAATCATGATCTTCGCGGTCTTGTCCACCGCCCGAATAGAAACAATGGACTTTGTCGAACTGCGAACTGGTGTTGATTCGTCGTCGCTGCTTGAAGCTGATTTTCGTGAAGGAGCTTTTACGTTTTCGTCGTCGGCCATGACCGGATAAGCCACAATGGATTCTGCAGCAACCGGTTTTGCTTTTGCCGGAGGTTCGCTCGCCTCTGGAGCAGCAACGGCGATGTTGGAAGTCGTCGACTGCGGTGCGGGCACTGAGGCCAATAAGGCAGCAAATGGATTCGCAGGAGAAGTCGAAGGCTTCTCGACGGGTGAACCCGACTGAATTCCCCCCAAGCCTCGCAATGATTCAAACGAAGCAATCGTGGAACGAATTTCATCAAGTACAGAATCGGCTGAAGATGTCTTTGTCGTGGACATGAATATGTTCCGAAGGCGCAGCTTGTTTTTCGATGATCCCGATCCTGAACAACTCAGAAACGCTGATGATCGAAACGACGTCCAAAAGGAACATAGCTCGTAGACTTTTTGCAGCACGAAATCCAGGGGTGGGTTTCCCTTTCGCAACGGCTGAGTAGTCTTGTGTGTTCGAAACAATTCATGCGATCGTCATCTGCAGACAACTCCGCATAGGCCCGAAAGTCGATTCAGGGCCACGATACGTTCACGAAAACGCGTTATTAGTGGACTTTATCGTAGAAAAATGAGGGTTTTTACGCCTCTGGCAAAGAGCTCAAGTTCACGGGCTGATGGGATTCTTGAACCGCAAAAATTTTGTTTTTTTATTTTACGGTCTCGAATGATCCCAGAAACAACCTCCTCGAAACATCGGGACAAGACAAATCCAGGAGAGCGGCAAGAGAGGATTTCTCATTCTAGAACGAGTGTCCCAATCGTTCATGAAGAGCTGAGACAGCTGCTTTATTATGGGCTGGTAATCCATTTTCTGCCGCTCGCCTTCCAGCAGCCCTGCCGACCGCTGAATCCACAAACATCACTGCAGGCAAACGATCTGGTTTTCACAAATGCCATAGATTTTATCCGCTGCGGAAACTCGAAGGCTTGCGCCGTCAACAAACGAACTAAACGCTGGCAGTGTCAGCACATCGTCACGCAGAAGGAAACAGGGAAGCTTGGCAGAATCGCGTCCAGTGCCTGTCAGCTTCACGGCAGGGTGCAGATGCCCAGCCAGAACGATTTCGGCATCCCCTCTTTCAGGGTGATGCTTAAGAACAAACGGCGAAAGTTGATGTGGCTCAGAAACACATTTCATCTTCCACGAGGCTGGAGGATCTCCAGCAGACTCGTCATGGTTTCCCCGAACAAGAATAATTTCGAGGCTGGAATGTCGACCTCGCCATGCCGCAATCGTCTCAAACGTCTGCAGACATCGACCCTTTCGAGCATGAATCAAGTCGCCAAGAATCACCAGCCGAGCCGCACGTGTCTCATCGATTAAAGCGGAAAGGCGGTTCACTGTTTGAACCGTCTGATCGGGAATTGGAATCGCAGCCGCGCGAAACGTGGCCTCTTTGCCAAAATGCAAATCGGCAATGAACAATGTCTTTTGAGTAGCCCACCAGACAGCTCGTTCGGGCAGAAGCGTCAACGTTTCGTCGGCCAGAACGATCGCAAAGGATGCTGATGTTCGAGATGTTGCAGAGAGATGATCTTCCGCCATTTCCGTTTTTTAATCCGTTGTCGATTGGGTGCAATTGTGGGCATCGCCGAGTTCAGACATGATATTTACTGAACCGCAAGTGACTCGAACTTGACGGGCATCGAACGCTATCATACCTGAGATCCTAAAGAACAGGCGACAGCCCCGAAACCAATGCCGAACGGCCCCCATTTTTCTGCCATCAATGGAGCTCACCCAGGTGCAAATTCAACGATTCATATTTGTCGCATTATTTTTTGTGTCTGAAGTTAGTCTCAATGCAGGATCTCGACTGACGGCGGGCGAATCAATTCCCGCGAGCAGTTCGAAACCAAACGTCCTTGTGATTCTCGCAGATGACCTTGGATATTCGGATCTCGGATGCTACGGCAGTGAAATTTCAACGCCGAATCTCGACAAACTGGCTGCTCACGGACTCCGCTACAAGTCGTTTTACAATACCGCTCGTTGCTGGCCAACTCGAGCCGCATTGTTGACGGGCTATTATCCTCAGCAAATTCATCGCGACTCACTTCCCACTGTGACCGGAGGTGCCGCTCCAAAATTCCGACGGCCTGCGTGGGCTCCTTTGTTGCCGCATCTGTTAAAACCACTCGGCTATCGTTCTTACTACTCCGGCAAATGGCACATCGACGGCACTCCAGCGGAAGGTGGTTTTGATCGCAGCTATGAGCTTCAGGATCAGGGGCGATTCTTTCGTCCACAACGGCATCAGGAAGATGGCAAGCCACTGCCTGCCGTCAAAGATGCCGACGGATATTACTCGACGGTCGCAATTGCCGACCATGCCATCCGCTGCCTGACGGATCATGCAGCCACCGATCCGAAGAAACCATTCTTCCAGTACGTTGCATTCACAGCACCCCATTTTCCGCTTCAGGCATTGCCTCAGGATATTGCCAAATACGCCGACCAATACTCGCAGGGCTGGGAAGCGATTCGCCAGGCTCGATGGGAGCGGATGCAGTCGATCGGACTTGTGAACGGTGAGCTCAGCGCTACGGAACGGAAACAGGGACCACCCTATCCGTTTCCGGACCAGATCAAAAAGTACGGCCCCGACGAAGTGAATCTGCCGATCGTCTGGACAGAATTGAATCCAGCACAGCAATCGTTCCAGGCAACAAAAATGGCGATTCATGCAGCCATGGTCGATCGCATGGATCAGGAAATTGGACGTATCGTCGAACAATTGCGAACAATGAATGCACTCGACAATACGCTGATCCTATTCCTGTCCGACAACGGTGCTTCTGCCGAAATGATGGTGCGAGACGATGGTCATGACCCATCCGCGCCGGCCGGTTCTGCGGCAACTCATCTTTGCCTGGGGCCAGGCTGGTCCACAGTCAGCAACACACCGCATCGACGACACAAGACCTGGGTTCACGAAGGTGGAATTTCTACGCCGCTCATTGCACACTGGCCAGCCGGCATCAAAGCTCACGGTGAACTGCGCAGTGCGGCAGGTCACGTGATTGACATCGTTCCGACGATCGTCGCGCTGGCTGACGGAACGATGCCTGCAGAATTCGATGGCGTCACGGTGCCCAGTACGCCAGGACGAAGTCTTGCGGCTTCGTTTCAGGATGAGACATCAATCCACGAAGGATCGCTCTGGTGGTTGCACGAAGGTAACCGTGCGCTGCAAATGGGAACCTGGAAAATCGTCGCCGCGAAAGACCAGCCATGGGAACTTTATGATCTCGAGACCGATCGAGCCGAACAGCACGACATGTCTGAAGTTCAGCCAGAGACTTTGGCACAGCTTGTGGCAGAATGGGATCGAGTGACAGCCGAATTCACCGTGCTGGCGTCTCAGCCATAAGCCAAACCGCGCGACGAACGCTATCGGACAGCAAGAATCGACGCAAAGTTGAAGCACTGAAACCATGGCGCAACAGTCGTGAAGCCCGCGTTTCGCAGGCGTTCAACGTGAGTTTCCATGGTTTCTGGAACCAGGCGATTTTCAATGGCGGTCCGTTTTTGAGCAATCTCCAGATCGCTATAACCGTGGGCTCGTTTAAAATCGTGATGCAGCTCAGTCAGCAACGATTGTTGGTTTGCATCTTCGAAACACAACTTTTCCGATAACAACAAAGCGCCTCCTGGTCGCAATCCTGCAAACACCTGGCGGATGACAGTAGTTCGCTCTTCCGGCGGAAGAAACTGGAGCGTTAAGTTGAGCACAACAAATGACGCATCGGTGATTTCGACAGATCGCAAATCCGTTTCGTGCAATTCAACCGGGCACCCGGCGTCGCCTTCCTGCCGCAGCAGCGTTCGCAGTCGCTCAATCATCGCCGAAGAATTATCGACGGCGTGAATCACACAATCCAGAGGTGCCTGCCGGCGAATCAGTCGCGTCGCCGCGCCGAGTGAACAGCCGAGATCCCAGACTGTTGAAGCAGGGCATACAAATCGCGACGCCAACTGTTCAATCATGGACAGAATTGACGCATATCCCGGTACAGATCTGGCGATCATGTCGGGAAAAACCTGAACAACCTGAGCGTCAAACTGAAAATCGCCGACGCGATTCATCGGCAGAGAATAAATGTCGTCACGAGCCACCTGGGTCACCAGCATCTTCCAGCCAGGCCATTAAGACGCCGTGGCGATATAAACGGAAACTCAAAATCTAATTTACTTCGTCCTGGTGAAGATCAGAATATGCTGACGCGGCAGGACATGAATGGTCTCCGTCCACTTCAAACCAAACTCCGGCTGCTCAGCCTCACGACGCACCTGAACCTGGGACATCTTGTGGACTTCTTTGATCGGCACCGTCGGGTCTTCCTTGCGATATTCCACAAAGACAACTCGACCACCTGGTTTCATCGCTTTCGAAATTGCGGACAGCATTTCATACGGGAACTCAAACTCGTGATAAACATCCACCATGATAGCCAGATCAATACTGCCGTCAGGAAGTCCCGTGGAGTTCTGTGTTCCTTTCACGGGTTCAACATTTGTCACTCCCGCCTTTTCGCAGTTCTCTTTGAGTCGCTCCAGCATTTCGTCCTGAACGTCAACAGCCATCACTTTGCCATCTGGCAACAGTAGTTCGGCCATTCGCATCGAGATCACGCCGCTACCGGCACCGATATCCGCAACAACCTGTCCCGGTTTCAGCTGAAGAGATCGCACCAGCAACGTCAGTCGTTCTTCCTCTTCGCGACTCGAACGCTCCAGCCACTGGGCTCCGGAAAATCCCATCACGTGAGCAATCTCACGCCCCAGATAGAATTTTCCAATGCCGTTGGGATCGTGATCCGGGCGAACTTCATATCGCTCCTGAGCGACCTTTGAATCGTCCTTCGCCTTGTTGACAGCCGTGGCAACATCATCGGTAGCATACGACACGGGAACGGCCAGCATCAGCAGGCTGCAGACGACCACAAAATCTCTTAGTGCCAACATGGCGGTATCCTTGAACACGGGTAATGAGGTTGCGGCAATCTTGAAATCATGAAATGCCAAAAGTCGAAATCTCCACGCCATGAAAGCTCAACGCTTGTGCCGCCGTCGAACTGCAGCAATTTTGGGGACTACTGCGATTGCCGAACTGCAGCCGCCGGTCAACCGCAGCTATCCTGCATCGCGGCTATGTTCGCAGACGTCACACACTGTGACAAGACTCAATCGATATACGCAAACTCGTTGGAATTAAAAAGCACCAGGCACAACGACGCCAATGCCAATTGAGCCGGCGACCGGGGGAACGATGCAGGCTCGATGCTGGAAGGGAGCTTGAATCGTTGAATCAAAAGATTCTGAATGGTGATTCGCTCCTCAACACTAAGCTGGCGATCAAAAACCAGCAGCATCGCCAAGTCTCCCTTCCAGTATTCGCCATCAATGTTGCCCTGCTGGCCGATGACCCACGGAGTATCCAGGCGACGCGTCGGCAATCGCTGTGATTGTTCCACGATCGTTCTTCGCTGCTGAAACACGTTGGCACCAGCTTCACCATTTGAAGCCGTCAGCAGAAAAGGCAGATTCCGATTCTGAACCTGCCCCACGCCAGACAAGGCATCACTCAAGCGAATGGCCTGCTCATCTGTCAGACCAAGAAAGAACGACGTTCCGGAATTCTCATCTCGCCCGCTCCAGTTCGAAAGCAGCTCACGGTGACCGGCGGCCGCCTGATCTGTCGCAACAGCAAACACTGTGACGGCATCGTCTTTCAGCAGTGAACCGGTAACGTGAAGAAACGAACGCTGGCCGTTGAATCGAACAGCCGGACTTCCATTGATCGCGTCCGCCACAAGCAGGGGCTGCCGATCAATTTCGGATTGAAACGCATCGTGACTGTAGACACTCTGATCGGCCCAGCGTTCGACACGACCGTCAGAATCTGAGGTGACTCCCTTCGCCGGATCGAGGTGCAGCACGGCCGTTGCAAGCAGATCTGAACAGTCTGGGATCAAATCAATTTCCTCAGATCGCATCAGAGAACCGGCCGATTCGAATTGAGCAAGCTGTTTGCGCAGATGCATTATTGAAGCTTGTCGTTCCGATTCATTTGGAACACGATTCAAAACGGCTCGCCAGGTTTTGACGACAGCCGCTTCACTGATCGCCCCGTCACTCGGAATAAGTTTTGTCGCAAGAGATTCTGCTCGTTTGTGGATGAACTCGTTATTCAGCAGAGTCAATGCCTGCGGGGCCACGATTGTGACGTCACGCTGTCCGCAGGGTAGCGTGGAGTCACAAATATCAAATGTCGTCATCAAGGGTGGCAGCAGACTTCGCTGAGTGAAAATGTAAAGACTGCGACGGTGCTGTTCGGCTTCTGATGATACGTTCCATGCGGCCGCTTTGCGCGACAATCCTTCCAGGGCTTCTGGACTGATTGTCGGATAAAAGCTGGGGCCGCCGGGTGTGAGATTCAGTTCATTCGTCGCGACGAGAAACGCGTCGCGCAGAGATTCTGCGTCTTTGCGACGCCGATGAGCACGCCAGAGAAATCTGTTCGCAGAGTCCGTCTGATTGTATTCCGCTTGTTTTGGATGAAGCGACGACTGCTGCCATGTGCGAGAAGTGAGTATCAGACGATGAATGTGCTTCAGGCTCCATTTGTGACTCATCAGCTCTGCTGCAAGCCAGTCCAGCAGTTCTGGATGAGTCGGCTTGTCACCAGTGTATCCAAAATTATTCGACGATCGCACAAGCCCTTCGCCAAAATGATGTTGCCAGATTCGGTTCACGATGACTCGTGCCGTGAGTGGATTGTTTGGGCTGGTAATCCAGTCGGCGAGTTGCAGTCTCAGGCCTGTCGTGCGAGCCGTATTCGGCGTTGGGCTGAACTCACGAAATTCACGGGGGACATAACTGAGCGATGCTGCCGAAACGGGCTCCAGCGGATGATGACGTTCTCCGTTTTTTAGTTTGTGAAGCGGTGCGGGAGTCTTCGTAATATCGGTCCAACCCAGCACATCCGGAAATCCAAGTTCATCGGCGGATGGGCCACCAATGAGTTCTCTTCCCCGAGCCTGTATTGGTCCCGGCCAGAACACGGCCGCCATACGATAGTAGTCCGACTGCGGAATTGGATCGAACTTGTGATCATGACACCGCGCGCATTTGGTTGTCATGCCGAGAAACGCGGACGACGTTGTATGCACAAGATCTTCCAGGCGTTCGTATTTGTAATCTTCGGCGTCATTCGGCTCATCATTCCAAGTGCCGAGACACAGGAATCCGGTTGCTATAACAGACTGCTCCGACCGGTCTGGAATTTCGTCGCCCGCGAGTTGTTCGCGGACAAATTGATCGTACAGCATATCGCTGTTGAAGGCATTGACGACCCAGTCTCGATACTTCCATGCAAACGGCTTGACCTGATCGCGTTCATAGCCGCAGGTTTCGGCGAAGCGAACCACATCCAGCCAATGTCTGGCCCAACGCTCGCCAAACTGCGGTGACTCCAGTAACGAATCGACAAGCTCATCAACCGCAGTGTCGTCCCTTGTGCCAGCGAGAAACTGTTCAACAACTTCGACCGGTGCGGGAAGTCCGGTGATATCCCAATAAAGCCGTCGAACAAGAATTTCCGGTTCTGCCGGAGGAGCCGGAGTGAGTCCATTCTTTACCAAAGCGTCGGCAATAAAACGATCAATGGGATTCGACTTAACTGGCAAACTGGCGACATGCGGCGGGTCTGTTTTCTTCACCGACTGAAACGACCACCAGTCTCGACCACCGCGCACATCTGTTGTGCGTTCGTAAAGATCCAACTTGCGATTTTGTGGAAACTCCGCGCCGGAATCGATCCATCTCTGAAGAGTCATCAACTCAGATTCCGGTAGCTGTTGACTGTCTCCATGCTTGAGCGGCGGCATCTCGCCGGCTGCCACCCGTTGGAAGAGAAGACTGTCTGCTGCTGACTTTGAACGAACCGTCGGCCCGCTGTCTCCTCCCGTCGCCAGTCCTTCAGCAGAATCCAGACTCAAACCTCCCGATGGATTTGAAGACTGATGACATTCCACGCAACGCCGAATCAACAACGGTGCAATTTCCTGCTCGAATCCCGGAGCCTCCTGAGCAAACACGATCGTTCCGAACGGAGTCTGAAATACGAACGTCGCAAAAAAGCACAGAGCATAAGGCAGGAATCGGCGTGGCATCGTCATTTCTCCGGTGGGCTGCAACAGGAAACGCCGGGTGGCCGGAGTTCTCCAGATCGATTCATCGACTTCTCGCGGCAGTGCTTGACCGCGTGGAGTATATCATCGCGACACTCGTCCCTGATAACAATGAACCGGGCGAGGAATGAACCTGGCAATGAACCCAGTGACAAAACGTTCGTCGCGAATGGACCTGCTGCTCCGTCAACTGTAGTTTGAGGAGTTGCAGAAAGGCGGGCGAGACGCCCGCGCTCCCGGAGCGCGGGCGTCTCGCCCGCTGAACATCCCTCAATTCACAAATGACACTGCCCCAAGTGCGTTTGTTTGGGAACAACGCCACCCGCCGACAGCCAAATTCCATTCTGCCGGCATGTCAACCTTGCATTCCAGGGGTAAAAGCGAAGACAATCGCGAAACCCACGCCTGCGCAATGAAGTCGGGAGTTTGAAACATGACCGGAACGGTTTTGGAACGCCGCATCTATTCAGTCATCAATCGATTACTGAAGCTGCGGATTCTTCGCAGGCAAACGGCCTGCTGGCTGTTGCTGTTGGTACCCGCGATGCTGATTACGCTCTGGCTGCCACCGCAGATCGGTATGCTCGGCCCGGAAATCCCTGTTGTTTTGGCAACAACACTGCTTGGAATTCTGCTGGCCCGTGTCTTCGTCAAGAATCCCTCAAAAACCGAAGCCGCGCGACTGATCGAACAGGCGGACCCGGAACTCAACGATGCTGTTCTGACCGCGATTCAAGTTGCCGATCGGCCGAGCCCACGACCATCGGTTTTGGCAGCGATGGCGATTCAGGAAGCCAATAAGCTGGCCGTCCAGCGTGACTGGTCCGGAGCTGTGCCCGCCCGTCAGATCATGAAGTGGACCGTCCTGAGCTTTGTCTCATTTGTTGTGATGGTTTCGAGCGTGATGGCAGCAAGTCGTTACGGTCGCGATCTCATGCGCCCCTCGCCTGTAGCGATTGAACAGGAAGAGGCAAAATCAAATCCAACACCACTGACTGAACTCGCAATTGAGCCTGGGAACACAGAAATTGAACTCGGCTCAGCGCTGACCGTCGTCGCACGCTTTCCGAGTGTTGTTCCAACGCGCGCGGTTCTGGAATTCACGGACGCGAACAAAGCGACTCGGCAACTGTCGATGTCAGAAACCGTTGACTCCGGTGTCTTCGCGGCTCGCATGGAAGAAATCATCGCGGATGGCACCTATCGAGTGCTCTACGAAGAAACACAGTCGAAGTCAGACAAGCCGCTTTCCTCTCCAGCCTTCAACGTCAAAACGTATGTTCGCCCGAAGCTGGAGCATGTCGATGCTGTCATCACGCCGCCAGCCTGGGCCGGACGTCCGCAGGAAACGATTGAAGACGTGATGCGAATCACAGTGACAGAAGGTTCAACGGTCAACCTGCAGTTGTACCTGAACAAGCCCGTCGCGTTCGCCGAACTTCAACCTCGCGATGGAGAGCCCGTCATTCTTGTGCCCAGCGCTCAGGATCCGGCCATGGTGGAAACCACTCTGGTTGTTTCGGAAAGCAATGTCTGGGCTGTTTCACTGAAAGATGCGGACGGCCGCACGCCGCATGATGAAGAAAAAATCTCCGTCAAAGTCACATTCAATGAACCGGCAAAAATCAAGGTGACATTTCCAGGCCGCGACACCAACGTTTCGCCACTGCAGGAGTTTCTTGTCGAAGCCAAAGCCAGCGATGATTTTGAACTCGTCGATTTTGGCGTGCAGTATTCTTTGTCAGGCGGTGAGCAGAAAGAATCGTCCCTCAAGAAAATTGAATCGAATGAACCAGCCGCCTCGTCAACCGTGGAACCAATACCCGTTGAGACGGCTGCTGCTGCAGAAAGCAGTTCAGTCACGCCGCCGGCTCCAATGCTGAGTGCCGAGCTTTCGTATCATATTGAGCTCGAGCCACTGGATGCGGAGCCTGATGATCTGGTGACGTATTCATTCTGGGCTTCGGACATTGCTGCCGACGGAACAGAACGACGAAGTTACAGTGATATCATGTTCGCGGAAGTCCGCCGCTTCGAAGAGATCTTCCGAGAATCTCAGCAGGGCAACCAGCCACCACAACCGCAGCAACAACAGCAGCAGCAGCAACAACAACAACAAGGCAGCGCGGTGGATGGCGTATTGAAACTGCAGAAGGAAATCATCTCGGCAACGTGGAACACGATTCGAACGGAATCCTCCAGCCGCCGCAATGGCTCATTCACCCAGGATGTTGAGACGATCGCCGAATCGCAGGGTGAAGCGATTCAACAGGTCGAAGTAGCCATGCAGGAGCTTGCAGGTGATCCGAAAGCAACGGAACTGTCCAAGCTGGCGATTGAGCAGATGAAGTCTGCGCGCCAAACCCTGGAAGACGTCCGTGACGCAAAGGAAAATTCAAAGCTATCGGCTGCGATGCCTATTGAACAGTCCATCGTTCAAACACTTCTGCGTATGCGAGCGGCCGAATTTGAAGTTCGACAACAGCAACAACAGCAGGGTGGTGGCGGAGGTGGCGGCGGCAGCAGTGCTTCGGAGCAACAGTTGCAGCAACTGGAGCTCGACAATAATCGCAACCGCTACGAGTCAGAACAGCAGGCTCAACAACAGCAGGAGATGACGCAGCAGCAACGTGAGCAGGTTCAGGTTTTAAATCGCCTGAAGGAACTGGCTCGCCGCCAGCAAATGGTCAATGAGCGACTGAAGCAACTGGAATCAGAACTGCGAGCGGCAACCAGTGAGAAGGAGCGTGAAGAAATTGAACGAGAGCTCAAGCGACTTCGCGATGAGCAGCGAGAAATGCTGCGGGACGTAGACGAGTTGAGCGAACGAATGGAGCAGGCAACCAGTCAGGATAATCCTCAGAAATCCGAAATGAAGCAGCAGATGGAGCAGGCTCGCGAAAATGTTCAACAGGCGTCGCGAGCCATGGATGAAGGTCGATTGTCGGAAGCGATTTCGGAAGGTACTCGGGCCGAAAGACAGTTTGAAGAACTGAAGGAAGATTTTCGCAATCAGACGTCATCGCAGTTTGACGAAACGGTCCGCGATCTTCGAGATCAGGCACGAGAGCTGACTCAACGACAGCAGGACCTGGCACGTCAGCTGGCCGGTGAATCGCCAGACGGCGAAAAGAATAAAAAGCCATCACTGAAGTCCGAACGAAATCGAGAAGAACTGCAGAAAGGATTTGCCGAGCAGCAGGATCGCCTGAATCGAATTGTCGAACAAGCAAAGCAAACAATTGAACAGGCCGAACAGACGGAGCCTCTTCTTTCGAACAAGCTTTACGACACACTGCGTGATCTCAAAGATTCAAAGCCAGAAGAAGCACTCGAAGCAACCGAGTTTCTGACAGGACGCGGAATGTGGGCTCAGTCTCAGGAAGCCGAACAGGCGGCTCGACGCGGCATTGAGCAACTGCAGAAGGGAATCGAGAAGGCGGCCGATTCAGTGCTCGGAAGTGAGTCCGAATCGCTTCGACGCGCTCAGACACAACTGGAAGAGGCAACCAGAAAACTGGTCGGCGAAGTGAAGAGTGCCACGGGTGAAGACCCATCAAATCAGCGTCGACCGGGGCAACGCGGTCAGCAAAATCAAGACGGCGAAACCGATGCGAACGGCGAAGCAGCTGAGCGAGATCCGAATGGACAGCCAGCGGATTCTGCAGATGCGGAGCCGCAGCCGACTCGCCGTCCAGGGCAACGAGGTCAGCAGGCTGGCGAACGACAGTCGGCCGATGATCAGAAATCATCAGGTTCCAAGGGTTCGCCCTCCGCGTCCGAACGCGCGGCGGCCGGCCGACCCGGCGAACAGGGTGAACCCGGCGAACAGGAGAATTCGGAACAGAGCGAATCTCAAAGTGGTGACCCAGCTCAGGAGAATGACGACAGCCAGCAGAAAGCTTCGTCAGATCAGAAAGGACAAAAAGGTCAAGGCGGTCGAAACAGCCAGAACGGGCAGAAGGGAGAATCCCAGGCTCAGGATGGCCGGCCGCAAGATACTCAGTCTGAGCAGCCGGGAAATGGTGAAGGCGGAAAAGGTCAGTCAGGAGGATCACAAGGCGGTGGGCAATCCTCGTCAGGCGAACAATCGCAGTCTGACCAGAATCAAGCGTCACAGGACCAACGAGGAAAGGACCAGCAAGCACAGAATCAGCAAGGACAGCAACAGGGACAGCGACGGCCGTCATCTCTGATGAGCGGCGGTCGTGAGGGCAATGGCGGCGGCAACGCCTTGAATTCTGCGCGTCCGCTCACTGGCGACGATTTCAGTGAATGGTCCGATCAACTGCGAGACATCGAAGAGATGCTGGAAGATCCTGAACTTCGAAATCGTGTGGCTCAGGTTCGCGACCGCGCACGAGCGATGAGAGCGGAATTCAAACGCCATGGTGAGATGCCGCAATGGGATCTTGTAAAATCTCAATTGCTTGGTGAGATGCAGTCGCTGCAACAACGGATCGATCAGGAAGTTTCCAAACTGGAATCCGACCGAGCCATGGTTCCGATCGATCGAGAACCAGTTCCGGAAGAATTCGACACGCTCGTCCAGCGGTACTACGAACTCCTTGGTCAGGAACGCAACAACTCCAGCACCCCCAAACGTTAGAAGTGGTTTCAAAACGGGACGGACTCCCGCACTGACATGAAACAATTCTTTGGCAAGAAACGCCTGCATGGCATTTCACAGGTTTGCTTTTGCACTCCGAAAGTACCTGCCTGGTCATCGACATTTCTTAATCAGCGACAGTGCATAAATACGGTTTTGTTTGCCGTAAATGCATTCCAGGCTAGATATCGGCGTTCCGACTTGTCACCTGGAAACTCAGTTTTTTAACATGGCGATGTGCAGCAATTTGCCGCCATAATGTGTCCCACTTGATCTTGATACCCACCTCCAATCTGCGTTGAAGAGAATTCATGTCCTGCCTGAAGACGATTGCCGTTTTTGCTCTCTGCTGTTCCTGCGTTCTGGTCTCAGCCGACGAGTCGACGCTGGATCCAAGTCGTTTCGAAGTCACTGTTCTGGCGACGGGACTTATTCAGCCAATGGAACTGGAGGTTGCACCCGATGGGACAATCTTCTTCATCGAGTTAAACGGGAAATTGAAATCCATCGACCCGGCAACGCGCGAGATTACATTAGTCGGCGAACTGACGATCACAACGGAACAGGAAAACGGGCTTCTCGGCCTGGCACTTGATCCGGATTTTGCGAACACGAGATGGATCTTTCTGCAGTATTCTCCCCCGGATTTCTCGGGCCAGCATATCAGCCGATTTACGCTCGCTGATGGAAAGCTGGATTTGTCATCCGAAAAGATCCTGCTGAAATATGAAGAGCAGCGAAAAGAATGCTGCCATCACGCTGGTTCACTTCACTTCGGACCTCGAGGCGAGCTTTTCATTGCGACAGGTGACAACACTCATCCGCACGGCGATTCGCAGGGATATGCTCCGATCGATGAACGTCCCGATCGCGCGCCGTGGGATGCACAAAAGTCTTCGGCGAACACAAACAGCTATAACGGAAAAATCCTGCGTATCAAACCGCTCGCGGACGGCACTTATCAGATCCCTGATGGCAACCTGTTTCCTCAGGACGGCTCAGGAGGTCGTCCTGAAATCTATGCCATGGGCTGTCGCAATCCGTGGCGCATAACTGTGGATTCTGAGACTGGCTTTGTCTATTGGGGTGAAGTCGGACCGGATGCAAATGGAGACGGGCCGCGCGGACCTCGCGGCTACGATGAAATCAATCAGGCTCGAAAAGCGGGCAATTTTGGATGGCCCTATTTCATTGCAGACAATCTTCCGTACGCTGACGTTGATTTCGCAACCGGGGACGTTGGTTCTCTCTACGACCTGGCAGGACCAGCAAATTTATCCCCGAACAACACGGGCGAGAAGATTCTCCCGCCTCCTGTTTCCGCTCTGATCTACTATCCCTACGGCGCTTCAGAAAGGTTTCCAGAACTAGGTACCGGCGGACGTTCAGCGTGTGCAGGGCCAGTATTTCATTTCGATAAATCGCTGAATTCTTCGGTTCAGTTTCCTGCGAACTACGATCGCACGCTGTTCATCTATGAGTGGTCACGACACTGGATCAAGGTCGTTCATCTGGATAAAAACCATGACGTTAAGTCCATCGAACCGTTCATGCCGGACTACAAGTTTGTTCGTCCTGTCGATATGACGTTCGGTCCAGAGGGCTCATTGTACGTTATGGAGTATGGTGAAACCTGGGGAGTCAATGCGGACTCTCGACTGATTCGCATTGACTATGTTCGCGGCAATCGCGTGCCGGTCGTTGTCGCGTCTGTTGAAAACAACATTGGTCGCGCACCGCTCGATGTTGCTTTGTCCAGCAAAGGAACGTTTGATAAGGATGTCGCCGATTCACTGACTTACGAATGGAGGCTGATCAACACCGCTGATCCGGCAGCCGCACCAGAGATTGTGTCGAGTGAAGCAAATCCCGTGGTCAAGATCGATCGACAAGGCGTCTTCAATGTGGAACTGGTTGTGACGGATTCACACGGCGCCAGCCAGTCCTCCGCGGTTCCGGTGATCGTAGGCAATGAACGCCCAACGATTCGTTTTACCAGCCCATCTCCAGGAGACTTCTTCGATCCGCAGGAACCGATCCGTTACGCGATTGTCGTCAATGACTTTGAGGACGGCACGAACGATGATCACGAGATCGACGAGAATGATGCAACACAGATTGATTCGGATTCTCCGGGGCGAGTTTCTGTCAATGCTGTTTTTGTGAATGGCCCGGTCCCATCGGCTAACGGCACGGTGGAGTCTGCAGATCAGGGGCCGATGGGATTGCGACGCATGAAGGCAAGCGATTGCTTTAACTGTCACGCTGTTGATCAGAAACGAGTTGGCCCACCGCTCCTGGAAATTGCAAACAAATATCGCGACAAAGAGGGAGCGTTGGAAGCATCCGTCCAACGAGTGATGAAAGGTTCGACCGGGGTTTGGGGGAAGGTGCCGATGATTCCTCATTCCCACCATACCGTTGAAGAGATTCGAGAAATGGTTGGCTGGGTTTACAGCCTTGAACCATCGGGGCTTGTGCGAGTCTTCCCGGGATTCGTCGGCGAGATTCCGGTGTCGGCAGAAGAGACCGCCAAAACGGGGCATTACAAACTCGAAGCGAATTATGTCGATCGCGGAGTCGACGGAATTCCAGCCCTGAATGCGTCCGCTATTGTTTACCTGCGACCACGGCTGGTGGAAGCAGAATCTGCTGACGAAATCAGTGGTTCGCAAGTGTTAGGGTCAGGCAATGCCAGTGGTGGAAAATTTATTGGTGCCATTAACCATGGCAACTTTCTTCGCTTTCGTGATGTGTCGCTTCAGCGAGTCCGTAAACTGACTTTGCGGATTGCTTCAGCCGGTGCTGGTGGTTCAATCGAAGTGCGATTGGATGCCCCAGATGGTCCGTTACTGGCATCAACAGAAATTGAAGTCAACGGACAATGGGAACAGTTCTACGATCGAACTGTTGATTTGCCCGAAACTGACGGACGACATGATGTCGTCATTCGATTTGTCCACCCGAATCAGGCTGGAGGATTGATGAACCTGGACTTCATCAAATTTGGGAGCAACACCCACTAAGAACGACATGGCAATCAGCGGCATAAACGTCCGCGTTCCCGGAGCGCGGGCGTCCCGCCCGCGTTTTCGGTCGCTCGCCAATATCTCGTTTCTGACCGCTCAAGGAATAACTTGGTGAATGGTGACATGGTTCTCTTTTGTTCCGACTGGGATATCACGCGAAGGCGGGGAGTTGCGAAGAATTGGGAACTCATGGCTGTTCCCTTCGCGTCTTCGCGACTTCGCGTGAGCTTTCCTGCAGCAGGCGATGCGCGGCGGAGAGGAGTTGGGTGCTGGCGGATTCGACTTGGGTGAGTTTGGCTTCCAGGGCGTCGCACAGGGTCAGTGGCTCGGACTGATACGACTTGATCCGTTGTGACAAGGAATGAAGAATCATCACGATTCACTCCAAAAGGCGATGATCTGTTCGAGGGCTTTGGCGGATGCCGGGATTAGTCCGGTTCCATAGCGGGAATCGTATCTTTCGGCGTGGCGACGGGCTGCGTGGTAGGCCACGTGCGATGGGTCTCCATCCTGAAGCAGACATTCCAAGGCGAGTTCGATCTGCAACAACTCGCCGCACTCAATCATGCGGATGTCGTTCCAGCTAATGTGCTTGACGACATTTTGCGAGTTTCGAACCTTGGTCAGTACTTTGCGAAGTTCGTTCCCTGGCAAATCGCCGTCTAAAGCTGTCATGCCCTCAACCGCGAGGCATCGAAAAGTCTGCCACTGCTCCATGGACAGCTGACTTGGGCGGGAGCGAGTGTTTCGGTGGCCAGCGAAGCCAGGTATTTCGTGAACGCTGACGCGACCGCGGGGTCTTTGCAGAGCGACTTGATTGTGGTCAGCCGTGTGATGGAATGTTGCTTTCCCGCCTTCAAGTCGGCGACGATTGTCTTAAAGGTCTCGATGCGTTTGCGATTCGCCAGGTCGAGTGTCGCGGTCATCGCACGGTCTCCACGGAGTTGTTCAGCAAGTGATGGACGGCGGCGGAGAGGAGTTGGGTGCTGGCGGATTCGGCTTGGGTGAGCTTGGCTTCCAGGGCGTCGCACAGGGACAGCAGTTCGGTGACCTTGGTGACGATTCGCTTTTGCTCGGCGAGTGGTGGAAGCGGGATCAGCGAGTGCTGCAGCTTGGTGCCGTTAAAGTTTGCCTGTCCACATTGCTGAGTGACTTCAGGTTCAATTTGCGTGATTCGATAGTACTTAGCGTTCATTGCAATCGTGATGAACTCTGGAAGCAGCTCAGGTAGGAGCGATCCTCGAATCAGATAGGAAGCAAATGTGAATTTGTTGTCAGGGCCATAGAAGACTCCGCTTTTGCCAACCAGTTCGTAACTGTTTGTCCGGTTGAAGAGAATGTCACCGTTCTTCAGGTACAGCTTCGGCAAATCTTTGATGGTCGACGCGACGAACTTTGATTCCTCAAGAACCACTCGTCCATCGCGAATAGCGTTCATTCTAAGCACCGGAACGTCGCCGCCGATTTCTGATGCCTTTTGCGAGGTCCCATACTCAACCTCAGCGGCAAGTTCGCCAAACCGAACCCAAACCCATCGTTCTGGAAGAAAGAAGGGGACGTCCGACTCATTTATCGCCGGGAATGGTTTGCGGCGACTCGTTCGCCCCGACGCCTGTAGTTCAATTGCGACAACGGCTAAGCGTTGTCGCAAACACCTTGCTGGTTCATCATTCGGATCTTGCGGTACCAGTTGTCCCTGAACGGCGAGTTGCAGGATGGTTTGGCGGAGTTGGGGGATGGTGGTGGGGGTGTCGAAGAGTTGGTCGAAGTGGTTGCGGAGGCGGTGGGCGTTGTTAGGGAATTCGGCGGGGGCGCGGGTTGAGACCAGGCGGTCGAGCGTCGCTCCGACCAGCCGCTGCCGTTTCTCACGCTGTGCCGCCTGACGTGCTGCCAACTCGTCACACAGTCCCAGCAACTGATCCACCTTCTCCACAATCCGCCGCTGCTCGGCGAGGGGCGGAATCGGAATATAGACTCGTCCCAGGTGCGTTGAACCAAAGTTGGGCTGCATTCCTACAAGTTGAGTTTCCATTTGCATTCGGAAGTGTTTCGATCGTAGAAACAGCAGCAAAAAGTCGTCCGAAAATCGTTTGGAAAAGAACTTCAGTCTGATCATGCTGGTATTGAGCATCACCGGATAACCGGGGTCCTCAAACCACGCGGTTTTTCCCCAACTGCCGCCAGAACTGGCAAGGAGAATGTCTCCAACTTCAACGGCGAAATGCTTGTACGTGCACTCGAACTCATCGGTTGCGATGTACCGATCTGAGTTGTCTAAAACGAGTTTGTTATCAACGATGTTTTGAACGTTAAGCAGCTTGACGCCTTCGCTTCGAAACTGCCAATTCCGGATTCCTGGGCCTTCTTGAAAGAATGTAACGTCGGAGAGCCGGAACCAACGCCAAGATGGAGGGACGGGATACTGCATTACTCGCGTCTGCTCAATTTCCGAAACACGATTTGGACGAAGATTCCGTGCTGAAATCAGCGACTGCTTTTCGTCGTCGATCTCCGTCAAGTCGTTGATAGCAGGTCCGTCGTTTTCGTCTTGAGGAAGGAGTCTCCCGCGAAAAGCTAGTTCGAGCAAGAGTGTTCGCAGTTTCGTGATGCCATTAGGCGCATCCGCAAACTTCGCGAAGTGCTCGCAGAAGGTCTCGGCGTTCATCGCGTTGATCCTTCCAGTGCCTTGAACAACTCGTCCTTCAATCGATCGCGATCATGGCGGTGTGACGAGATTGCTGGCTCATCCTCCTTATCCTTGGTGCAGAGCCTGCCCTGGCCGGCACGTTGCAGGATCATCTCGCCCAGTTTTGCGATGCCGTTCGGGGCGGCAGCGAAGGTTTCAAAATGCGCCAAAAATGCTTGAGGCGTCATGGACCACCTTCGGCATCGGTGGTGATGCTTAGCTTCTGAAATAGCTCGACATACGGCTGATACTGGTACAACCGATGCCGTTCGTTGCCGGTGATCTCTCGCAATAAACCGTGCTCCTCGAATTGCTCGACGACACTGGCTGCTGTCGCAAACGCACAGCCCATGATGTCCTTCGCTGAGTTGATTGAGAATGTTGGCACTTCGAACATACGATCATGAAGCTTCAACGCATTACCGTACGATTTGATCTTTTCAGAAATCAACTGACGATGCATCTCTCGAAGGTGCATGATCTGTCGTGCCACGTCTGTCGCGGAGAGGCTGACTTCATAAATGCCACGAAGAAAGAACGTCAGCCAGCCTTCCCAGTTGCCATCTGTTCGAATAGCCGTGAGTCGATCGTAGTATTCGGACCGGCGAGCTTTGAGATAGTAGCTTAAGTAAAGCAATGGACGTTGCAGGATCTGACGCTCGCACAGCAAAAACGTAATCAGCAGTCTTCCGACGCGCCCGTTGCCGTCGAGGAACGGGTGAATCGTTTCGAACTGAGCGTGAAGCAGTCCACACTGAATGAGTACCGGCAATGAGTCACGATCATGCATGAAGTTCTCGAGGTTCGACAACGCGGCCATCATCTCATGAGGTGGCGGCGGCACGAAGTCGGCGGTGTTGAGAGTACAACCTGCCGGGCCAATCCAGTTTTGTGAACGACGGAAGTCTCCGGGCGTTTTTTCGCTGCCTCGAACGCCTTTCATCAGCCGTTCATGGATTTCTTTGATGAGTCGTAAACTCAGCGGCAATTCAGGCAGACGACGAATCCCATGATTCATCGCTGCGACATAGTTCACGACCTCCTCCACATCGCCTGGCCGTGTCTTGTCAAAGTTGTCGGCCTCGTAAGACAAAATATCCTGAAGGGTGCTTTGAGTTCCCTCAATCTGCGAACTCAGCACCGCTTCCTGCCGAACGAACATGGCCACAAACAGGTCCGGGTTCGGCAAGACCGTCGCGACGCCGTCCAGACGACCAAGCGCGCGATCGGCGTCAGAGAGCAATCGGATGAGTTCCGGCTCCATCGCAATTGGAGGGATTGGGGGCAATTCGGCGGGCAAAAAGGCCCGGTAACCGGTCGGCTGGTTGACGTAACGTCCGGCTCTCATTGTGGATACATCTTGTGATCGTTGGCAAATTGCGGATCAAGCCGTTATTTCAGGCGTCTGAAATTAGCCGGACTCATCAGGGTCGCTATTTTAAAATGTACCTGTTTTTTGAAATTAACGCGAGCAGATGGTCCGTTCTTCGTATTTCAAATTCGTCAGACGCTGTCTGACAAATTCAATTTCTTGCGAAGTCCTGTGAGCATTAATGATCCAGCGCGTTCATCAATTCGTCCTTCAATCGGTCGCGAGTCTTTTGCAACTCGGCCATCAGGATCTGGTAGTCAGCGAGCAATTCATCAGGATCAGCGTGGGCTTCGCTGCTGTCGTGCGGGTTCTTGATGTCGAGGTTGTAGCCGTTGGCCTGAATCTGCTCGATGGAGACTCGCCAGGCTTGCGGTGATTCGATGCGGGGAAAAGCATTCGCGTCACGGAGTGCCGCGGCTACATTGGCTTTGCCCTTCTTCTTTGGCTGCTCACCAAACCACCAGGCCTTTTCAAGATCGAACTCTTCGATTCGGATGGGTTTGGTTTTGTTGTACGACTTGGCTCCCGGTGGATACGGGTGTTCGTAGTACCAGATTTCTTTCGTCGGCGATCCTTTGGTGAAGAAGAGCAGGTTCGTCTTGATGCCGGTGTATGGACTGAAGACGCCGTTCGGCAGTCGGACGATCGTGTGCAGATTGCATTCGGCCAGCAGCTTTTCCTTGATGGTGGTCTTCACGCCTTCGCCGAACAGAGTTCCGTCCGGCAGAACGATGGCTCCTCGACCGCCGTCCTTCAGCAGCGTCAGGATCAGCACAAGAAACAGGTCGGCGGTTTCATGAGTCCGGAACTTCTGCGGGAAGTTGGTTTCGATGCCGTCCTCTTCCATGCCTCCGAACGGTGGATTGGTGATGATGCAGTCGACTCGATCCTTCGGCCCGTAACTGGCCAGCGGCCTGGCCAGAGTATTGTCGTGCCGGACGTTCGTGGGGACGTTGATGCCGTGCCGGCGTCTTTTCGCATGATGTCCTGGATGGATTTGATGGTGGCGGAGTTGAGGGCCATGCGGAACAGTTTTCAGTGTTCAGTTTTCAGTGTTCAGGAAACGGCAGATCAGAAGGAGGCGAGTGCTCTGTTGAGGCTTCAATTGCTGTAGGATGGACATTCTTGCCCGTCGATCGACTGTCGGACAAGAATGTCCAACCTACACGAGTCTAGTCTTTGGGGACGAAGGCGAACTTGGTGTGGCGTTTGGCGACGGCGGTGTCGAACGCGGCGAACGCGGCAGCCCTGATTACGACTCATAATGAGTCATCTCGTGTCAGATAACGAATCAGGACATTCGTATCGAGTCCGATCATTATTTGGACTTCCTGAATCGCTGTGCCGCACCAGATCGAACGGCCTCCTTCATCTGTTCGTCCAGCACCGGCTTCCGGGGTCGTTTCGCCGGAAACATTTCGGCCAAGTCTTCGAACGTTGCGGACTTGGCCGTCAGGACAACTCGACCATCAGGTTCGATTTCATACATCAGCAGCGAGGATGGCTTAAGCTGCAGTGCTTCCACCACAGGCCTGGGAATGGTTGTCTGGTTCTTTGCAGTCAGTTTGGATGTGATGCTCATGCAAGGGTTTTACCTGTGAACAATGAATCGGGCAATTGGTAGGGAATAGGAAAGGCGTTTCCCGGTGCAGTCGGCGATTTCGGTAGGTCCTCCTTGCCGAGGAGGACTTCGCGGCTGGCCGCGACCTCTGTGCAACGGGATTGATAAAGCCCGTTGCGATCCTCAGCCAGTTGCACACATGGTTCGCCTTGCGGCGAAAGTCCTTTCCGGCAGACAAGGACCTACTCTGACAAGCAACGGTGACTACACCCCGGGTTTCCTGATTACTTCACCAGTGAATACAGTGCAGATTCGAGTTCTTTGACGGCGGTTCGATAGTCTTCAGCCCCGCCGAACAGCCGGATGATTTCAACCGGTGTGCCAAACTTGTCAAGCGGCTGGACTTTCAGAATACCTGGGTCCTCGGTCGTTTCGATGCCCTTCTCCGCATACTTCTCCAGCAAGGCCTCCAGAACGGCCCGAGCCTGATCACCGTACTTGGCGAAGTAGTTTCGCTTCTTCACGTTCTCGGCTCGTTCACGACGCGTCAGAGGCGGTTGGTCGAAGGCCACGTGACAGACCAAGTCAAACGGATCAAAATCCTTGCCGACTTGTTCAGCGAGTTCGGCGAACAGGACACCGCGTTCTTCCAGTTCGGACAGGATTGCTTCCTTCTGAGCTGCAGAGGACCACTTTTGTAGAAATTCGTCCAGCGTGGCGTATTCGGCGTGGACCTTTTTCCGAGTGTAGTCGGTGAGTGATTCTGTGATCAGCCTTCCGTCGGCGCCGTAGTACTGGACTCGTTCTGCCAGAATAGAAACAGTGACGTCATCGACGACATACTTCGTTCGTGGCTGCCCGCTGCCACCTGTTCCGGTGCTGCTACCGGTTCCTGATGCTGATCCAGCCCCAATGCCTCCGTCCTCCGTTCCATTGTCCTCGCCGTTTTCTGCTCCGTCTTCGTGTTCAGGGTCGTCATCGTCGGGAGGAAGGGGCGGATCGTCCGGGCCGGGTTTGTAGATCTGGACCGGATCGCCATCGAAATCCGGATCGGCGAATAGTTCCGTGGCCTTCTTGAAGTCCATGATGGTGAAGTAGAGTTTCCCGAAGTCTTCGTTGAGGCGAGTGCCTCGCCCGATGATCTGCTTGAACTTGGTCATCGACAGAACCGTTTTGTCCAGAACGATCAGCTTGCACGTCTGCCGATGTTCCCGGAACTGGTCAGCGTTCTCAATGAAGCCTACGAAGCGGCATTCGATCGGCTGGAAGATCCGTCAGCGGTGGTCAGTGGTCCGGTTGTCACCCGTTACACGTCAGCCGATCAGAACCTCAGGAGGACTTTCGAAAAGATTGTCACCCCGGCCGGTTTGGTTCCATGGCCGAAACCGTTTCAAAATCTGCGGGCAACGCGGGAAACGGAATTGATGGAAACCTACCCTGCCCACGTTGTTGTTTCGTGGATCGGGCATTCTGAAACCGTGGCACAAACGCACTACCTGCAGACGACTGACGCCCACTTCGAAAAAGCGGTGGCACACCAGGTGGAACACAACACACTCGAAACAGCCACAACCAACAAACCCACCAAAGCAAAGAGCCCCGAAAAACTCAATGTTTTGCGGGGCTCTGCGGATGTTTTCGCTAATTTGCGAGATGAAAGAATAACCCGACCAGGGCTCGAACCTGGAACGACAGAACCAAAATCTGTTGTGTTACCATTACACCATCGGGTTACTGAACTCACAGGATTCTAGGTCCACACTTTTTTTGCGACAAGCGGAGTTCACATCATCGCCATTTTGCGGAACCAAAAGCGTCCAAAACGCCATCTTCGCAGGTCGTGGGATCAGTCGTTTCTGAGCCGAATTCCGACTTCGCCCAACTTCAGTCGAATCTCGTTCAGAGATGTTACACCGAAGTTTCGACTTGCCAGCAACTCGTCCGGTGTACGAGATACCAGTTGCCCAATCGTCTGGATATTCAGACGGCTCATACACTTTCGTGACCGAACCGAGAGATTCAGGTCGACAACCAGTTTGTTCATCATCGCCTGCTCTTCAGGAGACAGGTTCTGATCAACAACGTGATCTCGAGAATGAATTTTGTGGAGGTTCTGGCCGATACGCAGTCCATGAGCAGCCAGCAATTCACGAATTTCCATCAGCGATGTTTCGCCGAAGTTTTTACCAGCCAAAAGCTCCTGTTCACTGATTTCAGTCAGATCACCCAAAGAATTGATGTCCATTGCCTGAAGGCAGTTACGACTGCGAACTGAAAGTTCGAAGTCCGTCACTGGGCGACTCAACAGGTGCTTCATGCGAGCTTCCTGGCGAGCCTGGTCTTCGTCGTAGTACATCCCCTGGGTTGCGTCGATATCCTTCAGATACAATTCCGCAAACTCATTGGTCGGATCGAATTCACGCACTCGACGGAAACAAAACGCTGCTGCCTGATAGTTTTCTCGGTCCTCATACAGAAGCCCAAGATTCAGCATTGCGCCCGTGAAAAATGGTGGACGTGAAAGAGAGCGTTCGTAGAGCCGAATCGCTTCTTCGTCATTTCCGCGAAGGCAGTTTTCAGCAGCCAGCCAAAATAGTGCACGCGAATGATGAGGGTCCATGTCCACAGCACGTTCAAAATACTCAACGGCTGTCAGCGAGTCACCTCGATCTGCCCAGATACATCCCATCTGGAAAGAATACTCTGCCCGACTAGCAGCTGAAGCGGCCACACTTCGGAGCAGCTTTTCGGCATCATCAACTCGCCCAGCGGCACGAATTGCACCCGCTCGCCGAAGCGCACAACCAACTGGGTCGTAACCCACTTTGCCAGCCATCTCGAAGCGATCAGCAGCCTCGTTGGCGCGACTGAGAGATGTCAGGCATTGGCCGTGAATAAACATCGCAATGCCATCGCGAGTGACTTCCGCCAAAATTCTATCGGCCTGAGTGTGGCGTGCCAGCAGGTAAGCTCCAACGCCGGCACGAGCAAGCAAGCCCTCTGATTTTTCTCCGGCCTCAACACGCCGAGTGAGTTCACCAACGCCCTGCCGTACTTCTGTCAGCTGCGATCCGCCGACAGCGTTCTCAAGCAAGGAGAGGTCGCTGGTAGACAGGAGACTCTCAGACTCAAGGACTTCTTTAATGTTGACCATAATGGCTTGAGGCACTTCTTTGGATTCCTGACAAACCGAAAATTTCATAAACACGGAAAACCGTGCCGGCAAAACACTTTTGCCAGCCCCGGACCCAAACTCAACACGGCTGACCTGGACTCGGCATTTTTGGGCAGCCGCACCAGTCAGAAATGCTCCGGCGCAAGATTTTCGAAACCGGGTAGTTTAACGCGGTTGCTGGCTTGACACAAACCAGACTGCCATTTTCTGAGTATGTGAACCAGATTTCGCCAGAAAGCCGCAAAAGCACCGCCGCCAATCGCCTTGAACGGCGAGCAGGAATCGTGCGTAAGTCACTTCAGCAAAACAGTTTACAACTTGTAACAATGTGAAACTGAGGTGCAGTGCCGACACTTCAATCCGTCTGTTGCTTTTGGCAAACCGCCTTGAGCAGACGATCAAAGCAAGCGGCAGGAAACGGATTACCAGCCCACAGTAGAGCAACTGTTTCAGCTGCTCATGAGCGATTCGCACAATCGTTCTGCAACGGGAAATACTCTCCTGCCAATCGCCCAACAAGAAATTCAGGTGCAAAGTCCCGCAGAAAAGACCGCACGAAAAAACACCGGGGAACTTTTCGCTGCAGAACTCAACAACACAGCCGCTCCCGCCTTGTCTGCGAATGATGAGGCACTCAATGCGATCTGCCGGCAGGCCGTTTTTAAAGCGGCACAGTCCGGCCAGGATTGACGTTTCTCGAAGGGTCTGCCGGAGCCTGGTTGAGGATTGGCTTTGACGTTCAAAGTGCCCCCAAGGTCGCGGCAAGCCGCAAAGTCCTGCCCGGAAGGCAGAACCTGCAAGAACGCGAAAAGGGGGAGCGTCAGTACGAGTCAGCTATTCAGGGAAATCGAGAAATTTTGGCACAGCACCGGCGCCACCGGTGGTTGCCCTAATAGAGACCATTTCGATTCAGCCGGACGCAGTGTTCAGGGCCGAGATCCTGACGTTGTCGCACGGAGAGCTTTATTGAAATGGTGGCGGGCAATTCCACTTTTCTAGGGCCGACTTAAACATGCTGATCAATTCCTGGCTGACACTTGTTAAGAACTCACTTCAGAAATCCAATTCTCGCCGATCGGCCTCTTCCAGTCGCAAGCGACCTCGAAGCGTGGTGAGCACTCAGCCGGCGGCGGAAATGCTGGAAACGAGGGAGTTGCTGTCGGCGACGGGGTTTGTGGACGATTTCAACAGTGGAACACTTCCTGCAAATCTCGAAAGAAGTGGCGTTGGATTGACGGCTGCTCCGGTCAACGGAAGTTTCGGCGGCTCAGTCTTTGAAAATGGATATGTGCGATTCACAGGCCAGGACACTCGCGGCGATGCAAGCGGAGGTTTGAGGACATTTCTGCGTACGATCGATACTGATTATTCTTCTTTGGATTTTGTTGCGGAAGTCACCGTCACGATTGTTCCAAACCAGGGATCTCCCAACCTTGGCCGCAACATCGCGTTTTTTGGACTGGGAACGGGGGAAAGTGGTGCTTTCGGAGAGCCGAGTTCCGAGGGGATTCGACTGAATCTTTATCCAACCAATTTCAATAATGGACTCATCGCATGGGACGGTGGGGCATTAGGCGATCGCGAGGCAAATGCTGGAGGAAATGGCACCTATCGAGTTCGAATGGAATGGTCGGCCTGTGATCAGACTGCGACTTTTGAAGTCGATAAGAATTATTCCGGAGGTGCCTTCGTCGCGGATTACACACTCGGCACGATCGATGGCAGCGACAATGGATTTAACGCGACGAATGCGCGACTCTACATCGGCAGCGATTGGAATACCCGATTCGATGATTTCAGTGTCGTGGTGTCTGAACCGGCGTGTGCTTCTTCAACGATCAGCATCGGCGACGCCAGTGTCACTGAAAGCAACAGCGGCACGACGACTCTCAGCTTCCCGGTGACGCTCAACAATGCAGTGGATGTGCCAGTCTCCGTTGACTACACAACTCAGGACGGGACGGCCACCGCTGGCAGCGACTACGTGGCTAAAACCGGTATGTTGATTATTCCCGCTGGCAGCACCGCCGGAACAATCAATATCACAGTCAATGGTGACTCGGCGATTGAACTGGATGAGACACTGAGGGTTATTCTCAGCAATGTCCAGGCTTCCGGGCGAGATGTGACGCTTGGCGCGGCCGCTGCTGTGCCTGCAGGCATTGTTCAACTTGATGCCAGCACTTTAGGGCTGGCAAGTGGCACTGTTGTCTCGAGCTGGGGTGGTCAGACAGCGGGGGGAACGCCAACGTTGCTCACCGGTCAAACACCAAACGGCAGAGCGGCTGTGCAGTTCGATGGTAGTGACCGCCTTGGCGCCAACGTGTTTGTGCCTGCGTCGGCAGCCGGTGATTTCATCTACGTGGCCGTCGTGAAGGCAAATAGCACTTCCAGCTACCACAATCTGGTAGACGATGTCGGCGGTGCTCGCCCAATGCTGTGGGTCGATCCATCCTTCAGATATGAATTGAATTATGGGGGTGGCGGCGGAGCCCGCAACGTCGGAACTGGCCCCGATGGTTGGGATATCGTGATCATGGATTCACGATTCAATCAACTGTACGTGAACAGCGCGACACCAAACGCAACTGGCGGCGGAACAGTGCCGTACAATACCGGAAAGAACTTTAATTTCTTCCATCGCAACGGCGGTCAGACGTTTCAGGGCTTGGTTGCGGAAGCTCGAGTCTACAACGACCGAGCGGCCTTCGGCGGTGACTTTGCTGCTTTGTACAACGAACTGCAAAACAAATGGTTCGGCGGCGTTGGCACGATCGTCAACGATGATTTCAACACAGCTCCGACAGCGAACGCCGGTGGGCCGTACACGGTTGCAGAAGGCAGCAGTATCGTTCTGGACGCTTCCGGCAGTTTTGACGCAGAACAGTCAACAGCGTCGCTGACCTATCAGTGGGATCTTGACGGTGACGGCGTATTCGGAGAAACCGGTGCCGGAGCTGTTCGTGGTGATGAAATTGGTATTGCTCCGACGTTCTCTGCGACCGTTCTTAATGAGTCTGTCCTGACCGTTGGGTTAAAAGTCACGGACAATTCTGGTGCTGTTTCGCAAACGGCGACGACACAAATTACAGTCGCGAATGTGGTCCCGACAGTGACGGTCAGAAACGTGACTGTCACGGTCGATGAAGGCCAGATCGCGACCAATGGTGGCTCGTTCGGCGATACAGGTCTGGATTCGCCAGTCATCAGTGCTTCCATCGGCGACGTAAGTCAAACCGGCGGCGGTTCGATCACTTATGTCGGCAGCATCGGTGGGCTTGGAACTCCGATTGAGATGGCGTTTGATACCGCCGGCAACCTATTCGTCGCCGAGGACACTCCGGGTGCTGTATCGAAGTTCAATTCGAGCGGAACGCTGGTGACACGCTGGTCGGTCGGCGGTGCCACCACGGGCCTGGCGGTCGATTCGGTCGGCAACGTCTATGTGACTTCCAAAGCTCTACATAACATCAAGGTCTACACGAACAGCGGTGCATACATTCGCACGATCGGCGGGTTCGGCAGCGGTAACGGGCAATTCAACGAA
Organism: Planctomycetaceae bacterium; assembly: GCA_041753135.1. Lineage (GTDB taxonomy): Bacteria > Planctomycetota > Planctomycetia > Planctomycetales > Planctomycetaceae > SXXK01. The sequence goes on along the minus strand of JBGSVD010000024.1, from coordinate 32,307 downwards.
CCGCATGCGATCACCCTGGATTCGGCTGGCAACATCTATGTGACAGATAATCTCAACAGCCGCGTACAGGTGCTCGATAACAACGGAAACTTCCTTCGCAAATGGGGAACACTGGGCTCAGGCAACGGTCAGTTCAACTTCCCGCAAGGCATTGAACTTGACTCCGCCGGGAACGTCTACGTGACGGATCGCGGAAATAATCGTTTGCAAAAGTTTGACAGCAACGGCAATTTCCTGACGAAGTGGAGTGTGGCCGGTCAGACGGCGGGAGTTGGAATCGACAGTGCCGACCGTATCTACGTGTCCAGCTTCTCTAATCCGTCCGTCCAGGTGTTCACGTCCACTGGAGCAGTCATTACGACGTTCGGTTCAATTGGATCCGGGCCAGGTCAGTTCAATCTGCCGCACGGAGTCGAGTTTGACAAACAAGGCAGTATCTGGGTCGCAGACTGGAATAACGGACGCGTTCAGGAGTTCTCAATTCCCAACCTCTGGAGCTGGTCTTTCGCGACCAGCGACGGCAACGCTCAGAGCCAAACCGTTACCATCGCGGCTGATGATGGAGATGCGACGAACAATACTGGTACCACGACATTTACTCTGATCGTCAACAACGTCGCTCCAACGGCAGCTCTGAGCAACGCCGGAGCAGTCAATGAAGGTTCGGTGGGAAGTGTGTCGTTCTCTGGCCAGTTCGATCCTTCGACCGTCGATACGTCAGCTGGCTTCCGTTATGCATTCGACTTTGACAACGACGGCACATTCGAAAGTGGCGACGGTACCTACAGCGGCTCCGGCACCAGTGCCACGGTCGTCGTTCCTGCCAGCTTCCTTGCCGACGGTTCCGGGACTCGCACAGTCCTGGGTCGAATCCTGGATAAGGACGGTGGCTACACAGACTACTTGACGACAATCACAATCAACAACGTCGCACCAACCGCCAACGACGACAGCGTTAGCACCAACGAGGATACGCTCACGTCCGGCAATGTGCTCACCAACGATACCGATCCGGCAGGTGCCAATGACCCGCTGACGGTGACGAATGCAGGGACATTTCTGACGAGCCTGGGGGCTACGGTCATCCTGAATTCCGACGGCACATTCAGCTACAATCCGGCGACTTCGGCGACGCTCAATGCTCTGTCTGCATCCCAGAGTGCTACGGACAGCTTCAGCTACTCGATCACTGACGGCGACGGCGGTAACGCCTCTGGTACAGTCACGGTCTCGATCTCAGGCGTCAACGATCTCGCTTCCATCAGTGGCGATAACGCGGGAACGCTGACTGAAGAAGGTTCAGGCGATAGCGGCGTGCTGGCTGTGAGCGATCTGGATGCCGCGGAAAACGTGTTCCAGCCGCAGACCAACGTTGCCGGTGTTTACGGCACCTTCAGCATCGACGCGGCTGGCAACTGGAGCTACACACGAACCGCCAATCTGCAATCTCTGGCAGTTAATGAAAGTGTCGTCGATAGCTTCACTGTGATTTCGCTCGACGGAACCGCAACGGAAGTCGTTGCGATTACGATTACCGGTGAGAACGATGCTCCGGTCATGACTGGTGTGGTATCGAGCAACGCCACTGTGAATACCGCGTCGGCGAGCGGCGTGGTCACAATCAGCGGTGCATTTACTGACATCGATACTTCTGACACGCACTCAGCAACGATCAACTGGGGCGACGGGACCGTTGCTGCAGTTTTCGTGAATCAACTGGCTGATACTCTGGCTGGTAGTCACACTTATCAGCAAGGCGGAATCTTCACGGTCACGGTGACCGTTGATGATGGAAACGGCGGCACAGCGTCATCGACGACGACGGCCGTTGTTCAGGGCGTGGGCATTGTCAATGGCACGCTGTATATCATTGGCACTGACGGTCGTGATCACGTTGATCTGAAGTTCAACGATAAGAAAGATCAGCTGAAAGTTGACGTCAAGCTGAATCAGACGGGCGGTTCCGACGGCGGTAGCGATGGTGGATCAGACGGCGGCGGTGATCGTATCCGTCAGACGCTGAACATTTCGTCGATCGATCGCATTGTGACTTACCTGCGTGCTGGCGACGACCAGTACAACGGTGGCAACGATGGCGGTTCTGACGGTGGTTCTGACGGTGGTTCTGACGGTGGGCGAGATGGCGGCTCGGGCCAGGCCGCCATCTCCCAGTTTGTCTTCGGTGGAGCTGGCAAAGACAACATTCAGGGCGGTCGTGGCAACGACGTGCTGAGCGGTGGCTCCGGCAAGGACAACATTAAAGGCGGCAGCGGTGCCGACATCATCATCGGCGGCACCGGCAAGGATAATCTCAAGGGCGGACGAGGCAACGATCTGATCATCGGTGGCTCAACAGCGAACGAAGACGATCTGTTCGCTCTCGATCAGGCTCTGGCGGCATGGAGCAGCGACGACCTGACAGCCGCGCTGAGCTTTATCGGCACTGTCACCGACGACAATGAAAAGGACGATCTGTTCGGTGAAGATGGCAACGATTACCTGCACTACGGTAACGGAGACAAGCGAAAGAGCTGATCGCTAAACGGGATCGGCGAGAATACTCGCCATTCACTGCTCACTTGCCAAAAACCCGCACTGCACAAAGTGCGGGTTTTTGCGTTTTGTGATGACCAGACGCGTTTCGCCAGCGAGTGGTTGACTGAGTATTTCAATCCCAGCACCATTCAATTTGCTCAAGATCCCTCGAATCAAGCCCCCTCATCGAGTCCTCCAGTCATTCAACTCTTCAGGAATCGCGTGGCTTTGGCAGATGTGAATCCACTCAATCGGCGTGATGTCAAAATTCTGGACGGGTGTTTAGTCTGAAGGGGCCAGATGCAAGGCCTGTGCTCAAGTCCGCATCCAGTCTGGAACGACTTGCGGGGATTGAGAAAGCCAATTCCCCGATTTCATCCATTTCGCCAATCTTTTGCGATGGAAAAACAGGGCGAATGCGATAGCTTGGCAGACCGGTGAGGTAAGTCGCTACCAGACTGCGGCTAGTTTTCAATTGTATTTCCGCAAGTTGAATTGGGCAGACAATATGCTGCGTGCATGGTTTGTACTCTTTGTGAGTTGCTGTTTATTCATTCTCTCCGCAGCCTCGCATGCCACGGCCGATCAAACATCGATTCCCCAGGAGACGCTGAGAAGCCATCCGCCCAGGGTCTTCGCCATTACGGGAGCGACGGTTTTTGTCAGCCCGGAATCCAAACTAACGAATGCAACAATCGTTGTTCGCGAGGGAAAGATTGAAGCCGTTGGGGACGTCAAGGTTCCGCCCGATGCGAAGGTTATTTCGCTCGCCGGAAAAACGATCTACCCAGGATTCATTGACGCCTTTGCCGAGCAAACCGTTTCCACAGATCGACTCGTTGGGTCGGCTCGATATTGGAATGGTCAGGTGACTCCCCAACTTTCCATTGCAAGCCAGCTGACAGAAAATGCAGAACTCGCAACATTGCGGCAGCAGGGATTTGTCGCACAGCTTGTGGCTCCGGCAGATGGAATTGTCAAAGGCTTGAGCGCCGTTGTTTCCACAGGTGGTGGAGATCCGAATACAACATTGCTGGCCAGAGATGTTGCTCAGCACATTCAGCTTACGGTGTCTCGGCGTGGTCGAGACGGTTTTCCTGGAAGCCCCATGGGAGCCGTCGCACTGGCTCGACAGGCGATGTATGACGCACAGTGGTACCGCGATGCTCACGCGGCCGTGGCGGCTGATCCTTCATTGCCAGTTCCCGAACAGAACGATGCTCTCGCATCTTTGCAGCCGTTGTTGAATGGGACAATGCCGGCGATCGTATCGGCTTCCGATGAACAGTTTGCACTTCGAGCGGATCGGTTCGCATCTGAATTCGGTTTGTCACTCATTCTGAAAGGCAGCGGTAATGAGTATCGTCGGCTTGATGAAATTGCCGCGACCAAACGCCCCATCATTCTGCCGCTGGCATTTCCCAAAGCGCCGAACGTTGGTACTCCGGAAGCGGCTGAAGATGTCACTTTGGAATCCCTGCTGAATTGGGATATCGCACCGGAAAACCCAGCGAGAGTTGATGCGGCTGGAATTCGTTTTGCATTTTCCACTGACAGACTCCCATCCAAGTCAGATTTTCTGAAGTCGCTTCGCAAAGCGGTTGATCGAGGGTTGTCTCAAAGTTCGGCACTGCGAGCGATGACGATCACTCCTGCTGAAATGCTGAAGGTTGCTGATCAACTGGGCACAATTCAATCGGGAAGACTTGCGAGTTTCGTCGTCACCGATGGCGATCTGTTCGACAACAAAACCAAGATCACCGAAACCTGGGTCTCAGGGGTCCGCTTCGAGCATTCTCCTGAACCAGCTCGGAAAGTGGAAGGACATTATCAACTTCAGATTCAGCAGGTCGCTCAGTTTCCAGGGCAACTGTTTCTCGACGTTGCGGACACAGACGGCAAACTGCGCGGACGAATTTCGAAACAACCGATTTCGAAAGAGCAGAAAAAATCGCGACGTGGAGATCGAGGTTCTGTGGCTGCGGATTCCAGTGCCGCGAAGGATGCGGTCGCTAAAGAGACATCTGCGAACGATGCTGAGAAGGCGAACGCTGAAGCGGCGAATACCGAAGCAGCGAACACTGACGCCGCAAAGAGTGAATCCACGAAGAGCGAAGTTGCCAACGCCGACAAGACAGCAGACAAGGCTGGAGAAAACGCTGCCGACAAAACCAGCGATGCCGAAGAGCCGAAGAAAGAAGTGCTTGACCTGGAAAGTTTGAAGCTGAACGACACAGCTCTTTCGGCGACGTTTGCCGGCAAGGACTGGGGCTTTGATGGTATCGTTCGTCTCTCATTGACGTTTGCAGAGACGGATTCCAGTTTGAAGGACCGACCAGCAGCGTTTGGAGCGATCGTCTGGCCTGATGGCAGTCGTTCGATCACATCGGCAACACGCGTGGATCCTCCGGCGAAAGACGAGAAGCCGGAATCCAGCACATCTGACGAGTCGCCAAAGTCTGAAAATCCCCAGGAGCAAACAGCAGAGGTTGCTGCCAGCACGGCGTCATCAAATGCGCAGTCTGATAAAGACAAAAGCAAGACGCCCGAGGCTGATGATAAAAAGTCGAAACCAGCATCGTTTCAGGTCAACTATCCGCTGGGCGCGTTTGGTCGTAGTGAGATTCCAGCCGCAGCCAAACTGACCGCGTTTGTGCATGCCACAGTCTGGACCTGTGGTCCGCTGGGTGTGATTGAAGACGGAACTGTCCTGGTCGCGAACGGTGTGATTGTCGACGTCGGCAAGAGCATTGCAATTCCCGACGGCACCGAGGTGATCGACGTTCGCGGAATGCATATTACTCCTGGGATTATCGACTGCCATTCGCACATGGCGACCGACGGAGGCGTGAATGAGGCGACTCAGGCCATCACCTGCGAAGTGCGAATCGGCGACTTTGTGGACGCAAATGATGTCACAATTTATCGCCAGCTTGCAGGGGGAGTCACAGCGGCCAACGTTCTGCATGGTTCGGCCAATCCTATCGGCGGACAAAATCAGGTGATTAAACTTCGCTGGGGACTGTCCGGTGAAGGGATGAAATTTGCGGAAGCCCCACAGGGCGTAAAATTTGCTCTGGGAGAAAACGTCAAGCAAAGCAACGGCCCTGACGTTTCTGGCCGATATCCAAAAACACGCATGGGTGTCGAACAGCTCTATCGCGACGCATTCGAAGCTGCGCGAGACTACGCCAGAAAGATGGACGCATGGAAATTGAATCGACGAGGATTGCCGCCTCGCCGGGATCTTGAACTGGACGCTCTGCGGGAGATTCTGGACGGCGATCGGTGGATTCATTGCCACAGCTATCGTCAGGACGAAATCCTGGCGTTGCTTCGCATCCTGAAGGATTATCAGATCACCATCGGTACGTTCCAGCATATTCTGGAAGGCTACAAGGTTGCGGACGAAATGGCGAAAGCTGGTGCGATGGCTTCGGCGTTTTCCGACTGGTGGGCTTACAAGTTCGAAGTCTATGATGCGATTCCGCATGCTGGGGCCTTGATGCACAGGCAGGGCGTGGTTGTGTCGTTCAACTCCGACGATGGAGAACTGGCTCGACATCTGAATCAGGAAGCTGCGAAGGCCGTCAAGTACGGCGGTGTGCCACGCGAAGAAGCGTTGAAATTTGTGACCTTGAATCCCGCAAAGCAATTGCGAATCGACAGTCTGGTCGGCTCGCTGGAAGCAGGGAAACATGCTGACCTGGTCATTTGGAATGGTGACCCGATGTCCAATTTCAGTCGGTGTGAACAGACCTGGATCGACGGGCGTCGCTACTTTTCGCGGGAAGAAGACGACCGTATGCAGAAGGATTCGCAGCAAAAGCGAAACACGCTGATTCAGAAGATTCTGGAGTCGGGAGAAGACATGAGAGCCGTCGGCGAACGCGACTTCAATCCGTCTGCTTTGTGGCCTCGTCAGGATGAGTATTGTCACCACTTCAGTCATCAAAGGGCTGCGAAAGTGCAAGAGCAGGAATAGCCTGAAGTCTGCGTTCCAAAATACTGGCTCACTGCGTTAGAAATTCTGCCAGCCATCATTTGAAGACCGCAATCCAGAGTTGAAGTTCGGTGCTGAACGGGAAGAACAAAGATGTTCCAGTTCAGACCCACGTTGCCGGTGCGTTAAGCGATCAAATTGTTTCGGGATGAAGCCCGCATATGAGAGAGATACAGATCATGAAACCGTTCCAACTGCTGCTCGCTGTGCTTGCAATGGGTTCCTGTGCGTCTGCGTCAGATCAGATCCCTGGTGCTCCGCAAAAGAAACCGATCGCGCTGGTGAATGCGATTGTTCATACTTTGACCGGGCCGCCGATTGAAGATGGCACCATTGTCTTCAACAACGGGAAGATCACGGAAATCGGACAGCGGATGAAACCTCCGGCTGGGGCAGATGTGATCGATCTGAAAGGGAAGCATGTTTACCCGAGCATGATCGAAGCTCATTCGCAACTTGGGTTGACGGAGATTTCATCGACTCGTGCTACGATCGACTATGCCGAAACGGGCTTGATCAATCCCAACGTCAGCGCCCATGTGAGTGTTAATCCGGACAGCGAGCTGATTCCTGTCACTCGCGCGAATGGCGTGCTGATTGCCGTCAGTGCTCCAGCGGGCGGACTGGTCAGCGGCAAGGCTTCTGTCATCCAACTGGATGGATGGACCTATGAAGACATGACGCTGAAGCCCGATGCGGCTTTGGTTATCAACTGGCCAAGAATGACGCCAGTCATGCGTCGCAGCGCGGGACCACCATCGAATGATCAGGGTGACAGCAACGGACGAGCGATGAAGGAACTGCGAGACCTGTTCGATCAGGCGCGCACCTACGGCAAGGCGCGTGTTGAAAATCCATCATCGCAGTTTTTTGACAGTCGACTGAATGCGATGCAGCCTGTTGTCGAGGGACGCATTCCACTGATGATTGTGGCTGATCGGGCGGATCAGATTCAGGCGGCTGTGGCCTTTGGTGTTGAACAAGCTGTGAAGGTGATTATCTTTGGAGGCTATGATGCGGAGCAGTGTGCGGAACTACTTCGCCGCTACAACGTGCCGGTCATTATTGATGCCATTCACAAAGATCCTCGCCGAAACCACGAAGACTACGATGCTGCTTTCACACTGCCTGAACGCCTGCGACAAGCGGGTGTCCGGTTTTGTATTTCAGGGTCGGGCCGCTCTGAAACCTGGAATACTCGAAATCTTCCTTATCAGGCTGCGACCGCTGCCGCGTATGGACTGCCGTACGAAGATGCATTGCGATCTGTGACGCTTTACCCGGCAGAGATCCTTGGGATCGCGGATCGAGTGGGTACACTGGAAAATGGGAAGGACGCGACACTGTTTGTCAGTGACGGTGATCCTCTGGAAACAGAAACTCAGATTTCCGCCGCATGGATTCAGGGGCGAAAGGTCGACCTGACCAGCCGTCACACACAACTGTTCGACAAATACACCGAAAAATACCGACAGCTCAAAGACGGCCGATAATGACCGAAGCGGCTCAGGTTGAGTTTCCTCTGGTATATTCACCGGATCACTTTGGATCGTTCTCCGAACTTGATTGTCTGAGCCAAATACTGCGAGGTTCGATTGCAGTTGGATTGAGGACAAGGCCCGAAAGACGTGGGCATCTTATTAACCTGCCATTGATCGAACAGGCAGGTTGAAATCCAGCCCCACGGATGTCGACTCGGAATAATTCGTAAGCGCGGTCGTCAGAGCTTCCGCCGTTTGTTGAAGCCTGACGATCATTCCCGAAAGACCGTCGGAAGTGCAGAAATTCTGACGCAGCGACAGACGGCGCGACTTGCGTTACGATACTCGCGTCCGTCGTTCATTGCGACGGCATGTCAACGCATTAAATCGTTATGCTACATCGCGAGGCCTGAGTCATTTTTGCTTCACTGATCACCGAACTGGAAGAGCACCCTGAGCTCCATCAACGCGTTGTGGCGGTCCTGCATGCGATCCCGGAACATGTCCAGCGGGACTTTCTGGACGATCATCGTTTTCGGATCACGATAGACAATTACTTGCCTGGTCAGGGCTGGACTCTCTGGATGCCAACGCCGGGACCGATCGGCAGTGGAACACGATGCGTCGTTTTGCGATTAAAGCTGTCACATTGTTCGGAGGCCTTCGCGCATTATGTGATTGCTCATGAGCTAGCGCATGCGTTTCTTCGGAATGGTCCCTGGGGCGAAATTCTTGACGTAGAAGAAGCCGCCGATGCGTTGGCTGCCACCTGGGGATTTGTCAGACCGCCAGGTTAGTTCGGTCGAATCAATCGCCTGAGATTCGATCCGAACACTGGCGTCGTTTTTATTTCGGCGCGCAGACGCAACGGTGTCGCTTTAGGAAGTCAAAACGCTTCTTATGAGCAGCCAGCGACCGAAGGAGAAACTCGTTCCAGGTAACATTGCGACAGTTCTTCTGTGCGAATGACGTGAAAACTGGGGGATCCGACCGCCGCTCGCTCCTGTTTTTGAGCCAGATTCTTTGCAAAATCCATACAACGGGCGATAAAAACCGGCACGCAAAATTCTGACTCGGGATAAAGTCGCATTGTCAGGGAAGGCTCTCTATCATGTGGGGCCTTTTCAAACTGCTCCTTTTCTGTTGCGTTACCAAGTTTCTGCATGTCTTCCATTGATGAAATTCTGTTGTTGTGTGAAGCTCGAATTGAGTATCAGTTTCAGGATCGCACGTTACTGCGTCGCTGCCTGACTCATTCGTCTTCGGCAGAGACACGCCTTGACTCGAATGAGCGTCTGGAATTTTTGGGCGACGCGGTCCTCGGGCTGGTCATTTGTGAGTATCTTTTTCAGCTGTTTCCAGACCAGCGAGAAGGCCAGCTTACGCAAATGAAGTCGTATCTGGTCAGCCGACAAACATGTGCTCGAGTCGCACGATTGCTGGATCTTCAGCCACTGATTTTAGTCGGCCGGGGTTTGCAGAGTATTCCAGAATCAATCATGTCGGCAGTGATCGAGTCTTTGATAGCCGGCATTTATTTTGACGGCGGCATCAATGCTGCTCGACAGTTTATTCTGTTTGGTTTTCGAGAAGAGCTGTCACTCTGCCGACCCGTGGACACAGAGAACTTTAAGAGTCAGCTTCAGGAATATACGCAGCGACAACTCGGGAGTACGCCCGAGTATCTTGTTGTCGAAGAAACCGGACCTGATCATGCACGTGAGTTCGGCGTTGCCGCAAGGGTCGGTGGTTCCGAGTTCGAAATCGGACGCGGAAAGAGCAAGAAAGAGGCCGAGCAGCACGCAGCAAAGAACGCGCTGCTGTCGCTGCAGCGCCTCGAATGCGAGTCCACCGAAATTGAAGCCACGGAAGAGTGCCATTCGAATGTTGTCACTGTTGAAGCATCGTCATCTGTGGCGTCGACGACTGACGGCGTTGATGCCGATTTCATCAGTGCAGCGTTCGTAAACTCTTTTGGAGACGGGTGCGATGGCCTTGATGACGAAGACTTCGTTTCGCGTTCTGCAACTTCGTATTCTTCGGAAGCTGTTCAACACCATCCCTCCGATAACCTACAACCGCATCAGGAAGCTCAGCCAGTGAATACCTGTGAAGCCACTGTTCTTTTTCAACCGGAATCTGCATCGCTGCGTTTTCTGCCCGAGGGGCCATACACGATCAGCGATCAGCAGGTCAGTTGGGTGGGTATCCAGCATGGAGCGGATTCCACTTGTGGGTCTGTCAACATTTTTGATTTGCAACGGAACACAAATCAGTCCTTCAATCTGCCTGGCCGACCGGGATTTGCGTTTCCAACGGATCGACCGGGTGTGTTCGTGGCCGGCGTGGAGCGATCTGTTGGGCTCTTTGACACCACCAGCGGAGAATGGCGTCCGTTCATTGAAAGCGTAGATGATGCTGTCAGCAACACGATCATCAATGATGCGGTTATCTTCGAAGGCAACCTGATCTTTGGATGCAAGGAACTGGAGTTTAAGACAAAAAAGGCAGGCTTGTATTTGTGGCGAAGGAGCGACGGCGCCACAATCCAGCTTCGCAACGATCAGATCTGTTCGAATGGTAAAGCCGTTATCCGAAACCCGGATGGCACGTTGACTCTGTTTGACATTGATTCCCCTTCGAAGCAGATTACGAAATGCTGGTTGAACATTGACGAGGGGACCGTCGGGCTTCCCGAAGTGTTGATCGATCTGACGGCTGAAGAGATATTTCCTGATGGCATGCTCCTGACACCCGATCACAAGAGCCTGATCGTGGCACTTTATGATCCAGCAGATCCCGAAGCCGGCGCAGCGCGACAGTACAGCGTTGCGACTGGGCAACTGGAAGCGATTTGGGCGTGTCCAGGGTCTCCGCGTGTTACCTGTCCGCAGTTGATTGAACAGAATGGTCGAGTCAAGCTGCTGTTGACGACGGCGGTGGAACACATGCCCGACGAACAGTTCGCCAGACATCCAAATGCGGGTTGTCTTTTTGTCGCGGAAACGTCATTCACATCCATTGGAGATCAACCGATTTTCCCCTGTCCGTAATCTGCCGTTGAACTCAAACGTGGTTGTCGATTTTCTGGAGACGTGAGCGACGACATTTTCGTCGAAAACACAATGCCGGGAAAAGGTCGTGAGAAACGAATGATTGTGCGAATCTGATCAGGCGACTGTTTCAACATCGGCGGGCGGCCGGTGAAAAGAAAATCGTACACATTGTAAAACAGTTGTCCCTCCTGTTGATGAACGATTGGGGCAATCGTTCTGCCATAACAAAGGCTCATTTGCCTGCCGACGTTGAGAACTGAAATCTGAAATCTGAAACCTGAAATAATATTGTGATTCATTGAAACAACTCAGCCGCTCGAGACGTCGAGCGTTTTTTCTATCAGGAGATTGTCGATGCGTTTGGATGGACATGAGCAAAGCTCAAATGTGGAAGATCGACGAGGTCGTCGCGGACCTGCCATGGCGGCTGGCGGTGGAGGACTGTTGCTGGTCGTGCTGATGATTGTCATGAATCTGCTGGGTGTCGATCGCGACAAGCAGCAGGCTGCAATCGGTGTTGCCAAAGCAATTCAGCAGCGAGCGGCCGTTCAGGCACCGGCCGAGGCAGGTGAGGGAATCAATGATGAAAGCCGCGTCTTCATTGGTCGTATTCTGAAGAGCACTGAAAATGTCTGGACCAGATTGTTCAAAGAGCAGGTTCAGGGCGGCGGATACACTCCTCCCAAGCTTGTAATTTTCGACGGCACCGTCGCGACACGTTGCGGCACAGGCAGTGCGGAAATGGGACCATTTTATTGTCCGGGCGATTCACAGGTTTATATCGACCCATCGTTCTTCGACGAACTGGCATCGCGTCACAAAGCATCGGGCGACTTCGCTCAGGCCTACGTCATTGCTCATGAAGTGGCCCATCATGTTCAGAATCTCACAGGCTATAGCGATCGAGTCAACAAAGTTCGATCCGAAGGCGACGAACTGATGACCAACCAGATGTCGGTTCGCCTGGAACTGCAGGCAGACTATCTGGCCGGAGTTTGGGCGCACCATGCCGATAAGGAATACAATATTCTGGAAAAAGGGGATATCGAAGAAGGTATCAATGCGGCCAACCGTATCGGAGACGACACTCTGCAGATGGAAGCTCAGGGGTATAAAGTTCCTGAACGCTACACGCATGGAACGTCAGCGCAGCGCGCGAGGTGGTTCAAGAAGGGACTTACAACCGGCAACTTTGAAGACTGCGATGAGCTGTTTCGAATTGCCTACGAGCGTCTATAAAATGGTGCCCTCGAACATCGCTGCTGCGAGCTTGGCCTAAATTGAGACCTAATAGTGGGGCGGTCTTTCAGCGCCGGGATCCTGTCGGTCGGTTGGTTCGGTCAGCATCTGCAGTTCGCCCTCAATCCTGCCGAATCGTGAATCGAATTCGTGCAGGCGTCTGAAGTGATTCATCAGCGATGCATTGAGGCTTTCGATGTCATGCTGCAGGTGCGCGAGTGCCGACTCAATTTTCTCAAGTCGTGCCTCAATTGGAGACGGGGCTGAAGGTTCGGTCACAACTCACTCCAAAAGACGATGAAAAAACAGCGGCCGTCAGACGCGTTGTATCGCAAAAAGAAATAACAACGTCGCTGTCGGTCACTCGTTCCATGCAGGACCGTTCACAAAGGTAGTGGAAGCTGCCGAACTTCCCCAATCGTTCGGCCCCTGAGCAAGAACCTCCAGATGAACGCCGCACGAGTCTCGTATGCTAACAGACTGAGAACCCATCTGCATTCTGTAAACGACCTGTGTCGCACAGGGGTGTAGAGATTTCCCGCATAATAAACCAGATTTTCCCCCATGGTTCTGCCGTACTTTCCGTCACAAAATGGCGATTTATCGGCGATCCGGAATTCTTTATTGAATAACCTGGCGGGTTTCATACTCAGAAGTCACTCCTCTTTCCGACGAGCTACAGTTTACCTGTGCCCGGTTTTACCCAAGGCCGAAATGTTGAATCCGTCGAGGCATTCGATCGGATACCACTAGTGACGGTCCTGGCGATTTGCTTTCGACCTCAGCCTGCATTCTGGAGTTCTGTATGCGTTCAATCAACTGGCTCAAATCACTGACGGATGTTCTCAAACGCTCAAAAGGAATTCGCCGTCGCGCTCGAGGCAAGTCGCGTCAGTGTGCCAATGAAACTGTCCAATTGGAGTCAAGGGTACTGCTGAGCGCAACGGCTGGTTTTGATTCCGTAAGCCATGAACTGCACGTCGAATCAACAGCAACCGAGTCGTTGACAATCAGCAGCGACCAGAGTGGCAATGTTCTCTTTAACGGAGCTGTCGTCACTGATGGCGGCAATCCAGTCAGCGCATCGGATGTGGAATCTATTCGAGTGCAGGGCGGAACTGGACGCAATGTCATTCGGTTGAGCGGCGTGACCACGAGTGTCTTCACCGCACTCAATTCTGTCAACGTGAACGGGAATGGCGGAAACGACTACATCGTTGGCAGCCAATTTGATGATGTGATTCGTGGTGGAGCAGGAGACGACACCATCAACGGCGGTCTGGGGGACGACACAATCTCTGGAGACGATGGGCTTGACAGTCTCTCGGGCAGCCTTGGCGACGACACGATCAACGGCGGTGCCGATAATGATACAATCTCAGGCGGCACTGGCGAGGATAAGCTCTACGGAGGTTCGGGCAACGACCGACTCGATGGAAACGACGGAAACGATTCGATCTATGGGCAGGACGGCATCGACACTTCAAATGGTGGTACTGGAGACGATCGGATCAGCGGAGGCGCTGGCGACGATATTCTTCAGGGATCAACTGGCGACGATTCGATCTCCGGGGAAGACGGCATCGATAAGCTCTTCGGTGGACCGGGTGGTGATCGCCTTTACGGCAACGGCGGAAACGATTTTCTGTATGGACAGGACGGCCTGGATACGGAACGAGGCGGTACCGGCGACGACTACATCAATGGCGGTAATGACGTCGACCTGTTGATCGGAGAGGATGGCCTGGATCGAATCATCGGGGGAGATGGCGATGACAACATCCTTGGCGGTGCGGGAGATGACACGGTCTATGGAGGTCTTGGGCACGACCAGATCTCTGGCGGACTTGGGGATGACACGCTCAAAGGCGATGATGGCAATGACACCATAGATGGTGACGATGGCGCCGACGACTTATCTGGCGGTGGTGACGATGATCATCTAGACGGTGGCGACGGCGACGACTTCATGGATGGTGACGTTGGAAACGACGTCCTTCGCGGAGGACGTGGGAACGACCACGTCCGCGGCGGTGCAGGGGCCGATGATCTTTTCGGCGATGAAGATGACGATTCACTTTTCGGCGGCGACGGCGATGACAATATCACCGGCGGCCCAGGCACCGACGACCTGCACGGCGAAGACGACAACGATAGTCTGCATGGCGGCGGCGACGACACAAAAGATGGCGGTGACGGCGACGACACTGAAGACGAAGCGGGTGAAGACGGGGAAGACTAACATCCGTCAAGAACAACAATGCGTCAGAACGAGCGATGAATAATCGCCTGGAAAGGCTCCCCGAAACTAACATCGGGGAGCCTTTCTTTTTTCGCTGTAAATGGTCGTCGAATTTGAAATCGCGAAAGCGATTGAATCGCCGCGACAAGACCACTCGCCAATCACGCCAATGAAACAATATTTCCACACACCTTCAATGGGCGGCAAATAAGCTTCACCGTTGCGGAAAGTGAATCGCTTCAATACCGAAACTTTCCCGCAACATGGAATTGTGCCACGACCAGACCGCAGTACACTGGCCGGTGCTCACAAATAAGAGCGTCCGGATATTCACCCAGCAAACCTGCAATTGCGAAGGTGGTCTATGGCCGTTGACTCGGTTGATCTTTCGTTTGTCGTTCCTGTCTACAATGGGGCGAAAACGATCGAAAGTGTAGTGTCACGTATTCTCAGTGCGTTCAGTTCGCACACGATTGAAATCATTCTCGTGAACGATGGGTCCCGCGACGACAGCGAGATGACATGTCGTTCGCTCGTTGAGAAACATCCAGACCAAATCGTCTTCGTTCATCTTTCGAAGAATTTCGGTGAGCACAACGCGGTACTCGCCGGGCTTGGTCAGAGTCGCGGAAAAGCCGTGGCGGTACTGGATGACGATGGCCAAAACCCTCCGGAAGAAGTGATGCCCATGTGGCAGGCTTTGAAGGAACAGCATCACGATGTGGTGTATGGTCGCTATCGGCTTAAACACCACCATTGGTTTCGAAATCTCGGCAGCTGGCTGAATGGCGTGCTGGCCAATCGTCTGCTGAAGAAACCCGCGCATATCTATCTGTCCAGTTTCAAGGTGATGAACCGTTTTGTTGTTCATGAGATACTGAAGTATCGCGGGCCTTATCCTTATATCGACGGACTGATTTTCCGAACCACTCGCAATATCGGGCAGATTGATGTGACACATGCTGTCCGAATGGAAGGACAGTCGGGATACACGCTTCAGAAGCTTGCAAGACTCTGGCTGAACATGTTCCTTGGGTTCTCGATTGCACCGCTTCGCACGGCCGTTGTTATTGGCTTGCTGACATCCGCATTGAGCGTCCTGCTGATGCTTGGCATTCTTGTCGACAAGATTTGGCTGAATCCTCAAGTTCCAGTGGGGATCCCGACGGTACTCGCGTTTGTCACATTCTTCAGCGGAGTCCAGTTGACAGTCCTGGGCTCTGTCGGCGAATACGTCGGACGAATTTTTCTGTCGCAAAATGGCACGCCGCAGTTTGTGATTCGCGATGTCATGCGAGGACACGGACAATCAGTCACCGTAAGTACAGAACAGCCTCGATCACACTGGCCGGGAGACCTGATGAATGTCTGAAACCTGGTCGGGCCGCAGCGTACTCGTCACTGGCGGGCTGGGTTTTATCGGAAGTAACCTGGTCCTTGAGCTGATTCAACACGGCGCAAAAGTCACAATCCTGGATTGCGCAGATGGTCGATATGGCGGCAACGTCCGCAATCTCGGGCACGCGATCGGGCAAGTCCGAATACTTGATGTTGATTTGCTGGATGCAGATGCGTTAATTCAAATCGTGCCTGGACACGACGTCGTTTTTTGTCTCGCGGGGCAAGTCAGTCACCCCAACAGCATGCAGGATCCGATTCAGGATCTTGACATGAACTGCCGCGCGCAGCTGCAGATTCTGGAAGCGTGCCGGCATTCATCGCCGCACACAATGCTGGTGTTCACAAGCAGTCGCCAGGTTTACGGGCGACCGCAAACTCGTCCTGTTGACGAAGCACATCCCGTTCGGCCGGTCGACGTCAACGGAATCAGCAAAATGGCGGCCGAACATTTCTTTCGGCTGTACTGGGAAGTCTATGGAATCCGCTCCGTCTG
The DNA here is from genome assembly GCA_041753135.1 of Planctomycetaceae bacterium. GTDB lineage: Bacteria > Planctomycetota > Planctomycetia > Planctomycetales > Planctomycetaceae > SXXK01. Next base: position 15,857 of record JBGSVD010000024.1, on the reverse strand, counting down.
CCTGCGACTGACAAATACGTACGGACCTCGTATGGATCTGACAAGCCCAGGCCGCGGATTCATCAACGTTTGCCTGTCGCAAGTGCTGAACGGGGATGTTGTGTCTCTGTTCGGCACCGGTGACCAACAGCGAGACTTTACCTATGTCGATGATGTTGTTGACGCATTGATGCTGGCAGCCAACCAGGCGAGCGGCTTTGGTCTGGCTTACAACCTTTCACATCCGGCCTCCTGCAGTCTGAGGGACTTCGTCCAAACACTGCAACAGTTTATTGATGTCCAGCTTCGGTTCATTCCATTTCCCGCCGATCGCCTTTCCATTGATGTGGGCGATTACTCCGGTTGCTCGGCCAAGTTTCAGAATCTGACCGGATGGAAGGCAAAGACCAGCCTGGAAGATGGTCTGCGTGCAACGCTCGACTACTTCCAGACGTGCCGTCATCTGGCTGACGCTGAAACACTCCAGAGTTAAATGTCGCTCACAACAGACGCTTGTCCTGCAGAAGCCATGTCATGTCCCTGAGTCCTGTTCACACCTTTAACCTGCACCGAAGTCTCGCGGGCATTGAATCAGAAATCACAGAAGCCATACAGCGCGTGCTTAACTCGGGCCACGTGATTCTTGGCCCCGAAGGCCATGCTCTGGAAGAAGAATTCGCGGCCTGCACTGGTGCTCAGTTCGCTGTCGGAGTGGCATCAGGAACCGATGCGTTAATACTCGCGCTGAAGGCTGTTGGAATTGGCTTTGGTGACGAAGTTATCACAGTGGCGAATACAGCAGTCCCAACGGCCTCGGCAATTCGAGCTGCCGGAGCAATTCCGAAATTTATTGACGTGGATCCGGCGACTTTGCTGATGGATCTTTCGAAGATTGAAGCGGCCATTACCGACCGTACAAAGGCTCTGATTCCTGTCCATCTGTTTGGGCTTCCTGTTCAGATGGCAGAATTGACTCGCATCGCCCGGCAGCACAATCTGTTCGTGATCGAAGATTGCGCTCACGCCCATGGTGCCAGAGAAAATGGAACCCACGTCGGGACACAGGGAGATATCGGGTGCTTCTCATTTTATCCCACCAAGAACATAGGCGCTCTTGGAGATGCAGGGATCTGCATAACGCAGAATCCTGAACTTGCAATTCGGCTGCGACAACTGCGAATGTATGGCTTCGATGAAAATCGCATTGCTGTTTGTGACGGACTGAACAGTCGGCTTGATGAAATTCAGGCCGCCATTCTGCGAATTCGCCTTCGCCGACTCGAAGAGTCCATCACACGGCGTGATGCCATCGCGAGCTTGTACGCATCACAACTTGCCGATCTGCCACTGGTCTTGCCTTCGACTCGCGCGGACTGCACGCATGGATGGCACCAGTTTGTGGTGCGTGTCGCCAATCGAGAAAATGTGATGAGAATCCTGGCAGACCATTTCGTCGGCTGTGGCATCCATTATCAGTTTCCTCTGCATCGAATGCCGGCGTTTGCTTCCTGGTTTCCGACCGACCAGTCTCTTCCAGTCACTGAATCCGCAGCATTGGAAATTCTTTCGATTCCAATCTCTGCAGATCTGACTGACGACGAATGCGATCGCGTTGTTGCGGCACTTCGAATCGCGCTGGCTGGAGATCTGAGATGAATCCAGGCGAGTACGAATTAATGGCCTCTGTTGAAAATCAGCACTGGTGGTATGTGGGCCTTCGCGATTCCTTCTCGCGCGTGCTTAGGATCGCTGACCCCAACGGTAAATTGTGTGGTGGAAACATGCTGGACGCTGGCTGTGGAACCGGACAAAACCTTCGATGGCTGCAGGAAACATTTTCGCCGACGAAAGTCGCTGGCTTTGACGTGTCGGAACAAGCTGTCGAGATTGCACGCAGAACAGCTCCAGCCGCCAACATTTATCAGGCCGATCTCTGCGATTCTGAAAATCTGGTTTCCGGGGATTCGCTGGATCTGATTGTTTGTTCTGACGTGCTGTATACGACCGGTGTTGAGCCAGCGATGTCCGGACTTCAGGCCATCTGTGATCGCTTGAAACCTTCCGGATTATTCCTGCTGCATTTGCCTGCCCTCAATTGGCTCTACAGCAATCACGATGTGGCCGTTCATACGAAGCACAGATTCCGACGGGCGGAAGTTCGAACGCTTTTGCATCGCCTGGGACTTCATGTGGAACTGATCAGCTATCGGATGTTCTTTTTGTTTCCGCTGGTTGTGATGTCTCGTCTTCCGTCGTTGCTTTTTGGTGTGTCAAAGACTGCCTCTGAAGTGCGATCAGATCTGCCATTACCATGCGGGCCACTGAACTGGTTGCTGCAGTCCATCGTACTGAAAGAAAATGCGGCCTTGGAATTTGGCTGTCGATACCCATTGGGAAGTTCTCTGATTGCTTTGGGGAGAAAGCAATGAGTGAACCTCTGCTTCCTGCAAGACTGGCAACAGAATCAGCTGCGGCTGGCAGTATGACTGCAGCAAAGTCGGATCGACTGGCTATGGCTCTGCTGCTGATCGCAATGATCAGCGGAATAGGCCTGGTCATTCCAATGCTCACGGCTGGTCCGCTTGTTCTGGATGAGTACGGAACCTACTGGATCGCCGGTGACGGTCCGCTCACACTTTGGCAGCGCAGCCTGGACTACGAGAACATTCCGCCACTTGCACCGGCCCTCAATCGTATCTTTATGAATACGTTTGGTGAATCGGAGTGGAGCTTTCGACTCTCGTCCGCTGTCTGGTTTCCGCTGGCGATCCTTGTGAGTTACTTTTTCGGGAAAGAGTTTCGTGATCCGACGTTCGGCGGATTGTGTGCCCTGGTCACTGCGTGGAACCCTGTGGCATTGGGAGAGATTCGGATTGCGAGGTGCTACAGCCTGACGTTGCTGTTGTCAGTGGTCTGTTGCTGGGCGGCGGTCCGCTGGATTCGCCGGCCATACCATCCATACTGGGCTCTGCTGTGGGTGCTGACGAGTATCGCTGTCGTCTGGACACACTACTTAAACGCAGCGGTTGTTTTGGCGACCCTGGTCGGAATTTGCTGGCGAATTCCCACTCGCTCGATACGAGGCTTTGTCTTTCTGCTCATTGGCATACTTGTATTTGGACTCTGCTTCAGTCCGCTCTATACGGCGATTTTGAGGATGGCGGAATGGGGTAAATATTTTGGATTCCAGGCGGAGTCGCGATTCTTCGAGACTGTTTCCAGCATCTGGTGGATGGGACTGCCTGTTGGATTGCTTGTACGCTATGCCTGTCAGCGATGCTGGCCGAATGTCGGCGAAAATGAGTCCCGCAGAATCTCCAGAGTCGCCTGGATCCTTCTGCTCGGCTGGGGCCTGGCTCCAACAATTGCCGCTGTTGTGCTTGGTCACGGAGAGCTTGCCAGTCTTGCCAACCCGCGTTATCGCACAGGTTTTCAAGTTGCAGCCGGATGCGCGTTGGTTGCGATCCTGACGAACGGCCTGTCTGCCAAAGCATCCGTTACGGTGATCATCTCCGCTGTGATTGCCTCATGGTCAGTCGCCGATCATGCACCGTGGCGTCCTAAACGACTGGGCACACGTCAATCGAATCAGTGGAAAGAGATGGCTCTTCACGTCGAAAAAAATGGACAGCCCGGTGAACCCATTTTTGTGCAGAGTGGACTCGGAGAAGCCTTTCTCCTTTCCGCGCTTTATGAGGATCTTGTGCTGCACGATTATGTCGCGTGTCGACTGGGGCGAATGTACCTGAAGACAGAACACCCCCGGTATGGACTGCCGTTCCGCTATGATCTGAATGACTCCATGCTGCGTTTTTACATAAAACTGGTGAGTTCGATCAGAGAGACGCCTCACCAGTCACTTTGGGTCGCAGCAGCCACCGATACGGACCTGAATGAAATGTCGACTCTCGTGTTTTTGGATCTTGTGGAGCAGCACGGTTTCAAGGTTGTTGATCGAATGGAAAATCACGACACAATGCTTGTGCATTTCAAATTTCGAAAAGAGGACTAAGTGCTTCGCGCTCTCGTAACTCGGCTGGCTGCGTGGCCTTCGATTTTCGATTTGCTTCGATACCTGCTCGAGGGTGGCTATCGGGGGCATCGTTCCGTTTGGGAGAACGAACTAAAACGCCAGCCAGGGAAAGTCCTCGACATCGGCTGTGGAACCGGAATCCATGCACAACACTTTTCAGCAGAAGCCTACACCGGTATCGACATCAGCGATGACTATGTTTCAGCCGCCGTTCGTAAGTACCCCGGTTATCAGTTCTTTGCCTCGGATGCGACAAAGCTTCCTTTCGAATCCAACATCTATCGTACGGCAATGATTTCGGGAGTCCTGCATCACCTCTCTGACGATGAAACGCAGCGGGTACTCACGGAAGCAGCAAGAGTTCTTCAGCCGGATGGAACTCTGGTTGTCTGGGAAGACATACCATCAAGGTCACGATGGAATCTTATTGGCCATCTTATCCATAGACTTGACCTTGGTCAGTACATTCGGCCGCCAGACGGTTATCGAAGACTGCTGGAGCTTCATTTCGACGTACATTCCACGCGAATCTTCCGCAGCGGATTCATGGACTACGCTGTGTTCCAGTGCGTGCTCAAGAATCACACTGATCCCTGAGCAGCCCCTTTGCAAAGTGCCGCGAAAGGAGCCCGAAGTTTTTTCGGCGGTCAGTCGCCTGCGTTTCTTATGACTGAGGCGTGACTCAGCGAATCGGCGATGTTCCCGACCTGGGACAGGTCGGGCTACGTTTACGACTGAGTCAACGCAAAAATCCCGGCTGCGGCGGCGATGCCGAGAATGACGGCAAAGGCAATCTTCCACGCGCTGTAAGGACGTTCGCCCTGCACTTCTCCGGTGGCGGCGTTGATAAAGACCTGATAAGTCTTGTTGTGAAACTTGTAGGCCATCAGCCACACAGGCAATAGCAGATGCTTATAAGTGATCGCTTCGTAGCGGCTCTTAACGCTGTTCACAATCTGAGTATCGCCGCCGATTCGCTGATGAACTTCCGACAAAATGGCGGCGTCAATTCGCGAGCGGCCTTCCTTGAAGCTTTCATCCAGTTCAATGTCATACGTTCGAGCCATCAAACCGGCGAGCATTTGCTGATCGAACGGAACAACCTTCAGCAGCGGCCAGGGTTCCAGGGCCAACATGAAGTCTCGCCGAAGTCCGGTATTGGCGAGCACCAGGACATCATCGAAGAATCGCTGAAAATTACCGCCCGCCGGATACCAGCGAGTTCGTCGCTCCGTCCGTTTATTCTTGCCGCTTCCGACAGTTACGTAGTAGTGCTCTCCACGCTGGCCGCTGTACGCGGTGAACGTCATCGAATCAAAAGTGTAGTACGAAAGATAAATCCCGTTGAACTTGCCGGCGGCGTCTTCCTGTCGAAATCGATTGGGCGCAAACCATCGAGTGCTGACCCATTGCCGCAGATTGCGTTGTGCGTTCTCTTTGTCAATCTGGAAGGGTAAAACGCCATCGACGGGGATTCGATGTTCCTCGCACTTGTGAGCATTTTCCAGCTGCACTGGAGAAGCACAGTACGGACAAAGCGTACTGGTAAGAGTGCCGTAGAATTCCACGTTGCCACCACAGGATTCGCATCGAAGTTCTCGATGAGTTTTCTCGGTGGCAGCAACTTCAGGATCCTGATTGGCCGCTCGCTCTCTGGCTTCCTCACGCCACACTCGAATTCGCTCGAGCATAGCCTGGAAGTCCTGTTCGGCCAGTATGCCGTCCGACTGCTTTTCAATCACCTTGACGTGGCCACAGAATGGACACTTCAGCGACTGCTCGCCGATATTGAATTCCAGATCGGCACCACAGGATTCGCAGGGAAAGACTCGGCCTTCACCGGAATCAAACGTACGTCCCACATCGCCGGTTCGAACATCCCGGCGATGGATGTCGAGCGGTCCGTTGGGGTCAAGCTCTGAGGGCTCGTTCAGGAATTCGTCCTGCGCGTCGGATTCGAGGGGCATCGATAGTTTGACCCGAAGAATGAGCGAAGATAACGGCGAAAAAATCATGCAAGACGCAGGACGGGAATTCAAATCCCGTCCTGCTGAATTTTCGCCACCACATCATCCCGTGAACTTACTGTCCTGGAACGGGTGGAGGAGATGGTGGTCCAAACGCACCTGCCAATTGAGGAACCTGCCCGGCTGGAGCCCAGGCCGCCATGCCGGCTGTCCAGACTAGCGTTGTCGGACTAATTTGCCCTGCCGCGATTCCTGCTGTCATTTGATCTGGACCATAAGGTCCCTGCGTCTGGCCATTCACAGCCACGTGCCACACCGAGGGAGCAGGTGGCGCTGGCGGAGCCATTCCACCACCACCAGCCATGCCGGGAAATGCTCCAGGTTGCATCATGCGGCCAGCCATAGCAACACCAAGGCCGAGCCCAAGTCCGGCACCGGCTCCGCCGCCTGCTGCGTTGTCAGCAGTCATTGCCTGACCCATCTGATACTGCTGGAATTTTCCAAGATCGCCAATGACGCCAATACTGGTGCGGGTATCGAGCGCTTTCTCTACGGCTTCTGGCAACGAAATATTGACGATGACCAACTGGGGAATCTCGAGGCCGTATTCGTCGTCGATTTTTTCCTGAACAGCTTTGCGGAGCACCTCTCCGAATTCACCATATTTTGTAGCAAGATCCAAAGCCGCGACGTTCGACTTGGCCAGAACTTCCGCAATTGTACTGGAGATAATCGAACGCAGGAGCTCGGTGATTGCATCCGAGCCGAATTCTTTGTCAGTGCCCACAAGTTCCGTCAGCAGAGCCTTGGGCTCAACGGCTTTGACCGCGTAAGTTCCAAAGGCTCGAATTCGGATTGGTCCGAATTCCGGATCTCGCATCATGATCGGATTTGGAGTCCCCCACTTCAGGTCCGTCAGTTGCTTTGTGCTGACGAAATAGACTTCCGCGCGAAACGGGCTGTTGAAACCATATTTCCAGCCGGCGATCGTGCTCAGCACCGGAAGATTGTCGGTTTTCAGTTCATAGTTGCCGGGCTCGAAAATGTCAGCGATTTGACCACGATGAACGAAGATCGCCTTCTGCCCTGGTCGCACAATCAGTTGCGCGCCGTTCTTGATTTCGTTCTGGTACCGTGGAAATCGCCAGACCAGCGTGTGCCGCGAATCATCAACCCACTCGATGATATCGATCAGTTCATTTCGCAGCTTGTCAAACAACCCCATTACTCGGCTCCCCAAAAAGCAATTGACGATAAGCAAACAGACTCGGCTTTTTTGCCTTAACGCACGTTCAGTCGTGGTGATTTTGGTCTGTTCCGACGCGAAGTCTATACGACGGAACGCAACTACCACTACTTCGGTTCACGCGGACCGCATTTTTTTCCAAATCGTCGTGAGAGTGGCGGTTGCCGATCAAGAAAACCGGTGGTTTTGCAAAATGCCGCATCGACAATATTTCACGAGTGGCCGCCTGCGTTCACATCCGATTCACAATACACACTTCGGAAAAGCAGGCGAAATGCGGGCGAGAACTCATCAGGACACGATTCCATCCAATCCAAGATGTCCTTCGGACTCAACCACTGAATGTCGGTCATCTCGATCGGGTCAGGGACGATGGGATCATTGCTGACTGCTTTATAGAGCATTGTGAACTCGAATGAGGTGTCGGGGCAGGCAGCGAATTTCCGCACCGTCTGCAAGTCGGACTTGATGCCGAGCTCCTCAAACAATTCTCGAGGAGCCGTCTCGTCATAGGACTCACCAGAGCTGACATGGCCTGAACACGACGATGTCCAGACAGACGGAAATTCTTCTTTGCTGGCCGACCTTTTGTGTATCAGCATCGATCCGTCGGAGCGATACACAAACACATGAACAGCGCGATGCAGCAATTGCAGGCGATGAACTTCAGATCGCCGCAAACAACTGGTGACGCAATCATTTTCGTCAACAACGTCAAACAGTTCTTCTGTCATTTATGTTTCATTTTTAAAGGAACGAACAGATGTAATCGGTAATCTGCGTCACCTTCAGGAGAAAGTAGGAGTTGCCAGGAACTTCGAATGCCTCGCCACCTTTGATGGAGTGCCACTCAGATTCACCGCCAAGACAATACGTCAGTTCGCCTGACTGGATCTCCATCAATTCCGGTTTGCCGGTGTTAAACTGATACTCGCCCGGCAACATGATCCCCAATGTCTTCACGCTGCCATCAGCGAACTCGACGGAACGACTGGTCACATTTCCATCGAAGTAGATGTTGGCGGCTTTGACAACTGCGACTGATTCAAACTTGCTCATCGATTCCTCAGATTTTCTCATCTGTCAGTGACTAAAAACAAACTCAACCAAAAACGCATTGTATTCCCGATCAAGTCACTGGGAAAGCATCGCCCCTGGCTGGGTGACTGTAAGTCTCAGCGCGACCGATTGCATTTACCACGTGATCGCACCAAACTATGAGAATCTGAATTCCCTGTCCCAAGGTTTGACTGGTTCCCCATGCGTGGCCCTGTGCTGGATCGTGAAGAGTACATCGAACAGGAATATTTTTTTCGCGCGTACCGGGATCGATTGCTGGAAAATGTGCCGTCACAGGAAATCCTGAAGACGATTTCGGAAGAGATCCTGGCGACGACTCGGCTGCCGATGGCGATCGATTTTCTACGCGCTGAGATTCTGCACAGCGGAAAAATCAGCACGGCCATGTTTCGACTTCCACACTACTTTGCTCCGTTTCAGGCGTTTGTCATCAGCCGCGCGGAAGAGGATGAATCGCGATTTGAGCAATTAACCGCACTCAAGATCCTGGAGAGCGAAGCTCACTATCGAGCGAACGGTGCGTCAATGCCCGGTCTTTTCATTTTCCAACTGGAGTGTATCGCTCGAAATCGCCTGGGATATACGAGTGGGCTGCAGATGATGGCGAATGACCCGATGTATTCTGAAGACTGGGGTCGCTGGATCGTTCGTCTGTCAGGATCGCTTGGTGAACGAGAGCTTGCGGAAATTGTTTACGGAGCGTCGCAGCATTTCCAGAATCGTCGAACAACAACTCGTAGTCCGAGCAGCCCGGCAGGCACCGCACCCGCGAATTCAGCCGATGAATCCGAACCCGCTCGGACGCCGAGTGCTCTGTTTGGTGATCAGGAAGGACGCATCGCGAAAGCAAACATTGGGCGTGACCCGCTCTATTTCTTTGCGGCTCTGCAGAGACAATTGAATTACCCGGCTGTCCCAAGGTCACTGCAGGCCGAAGCGGATGAGAACAAAAAGCTTCCTCCGTTTTTAGAGGCTCGCTTGAACAAGATCGAGCAACGGCTGAAAATCACAGAAATGGAAGCCAAGGGCGGAATCGATCTGACTCGATTTTATAAACAGCCTGATGGCGAGACTCCGAAATTCGACACCTTGCCATAAACACTCGGCGTTGCAATGGCGGCACTTGTTTCGCGGCCAGAGTCACCTACAAAAATCACAACGCCACTCACAACGCTCGTCATTCCTTCCGCATTTGAATCGTGAACCATCTCCTCGCTCATTTCCCTCTGATGATCTGAGCATTCTTTTTTAATTCCAGTCCGAACAGAACAGAACTCGAATCATGTCTAATCAGGTCGAAGCCAGCATTTACGATTTCCCGAAGTACTATGATCTGTTGTTCGGATCTGATGTCGCTGCTGAATTTCGCTTTCTGAAAGCGTGCCTTGCGAAACATGCCAAATGCGAAGTGAAACGAATTTTTGAACCAGCCTGCGGGACCGGGCGACTGCTGATCAAACTGGGCCGATCGGGATACGAAGTTGGCGGGAATGACCTGAATCCCAAGGCCGTGGATTTTTGCAACGAACGACTCCGAAGGTATGAGCTTCCGGAGTCTGTTGTTGTTGGAGACATGTCGAATTTTAAGGTCAGGAAAAAGTTTGACGCCGCATTCAACATGATCAATACTTTTCGCCATCTGGCGACAGAGAAGCAAGCACTCGGCCATCTGGAATGCATGGCACAGGCCATGACAAAAGGCGCGATTTATGTGCTCGGGATTCACCTCGAACCAACAGCTTGCCCCGCGATGCAGGAGGAAAGCTGGTCGGCTCGACGAGGCAATCTGGTGGTCAATTCTTATATGTGGTCGAAGGGCATTGACCGAAAGACGCGACTGGAGCATCTTGGCCTGCACGTCGACGTCTTCACTCCCACCAGCCGCATGCGTATTGTCGACCACATGGAATATCGGACCTACACGCAGGCTCAATTTATGACTCTGCTGAAGAAAGTTCCCAAGCTGGAAATTGCGGAGACTTACGACTTTGCATACGACGCGAAGAAGCCGCACGTAGTCACTGGAACGACCGAAGACGTGGTCTACGTTCTGCGAAAGAAATAATCTTTGCCGGGCAGTTTTGTGAAAAGCAAACACGGGGCTGAATCATTTCAACCCCGTGTTCCTGCTCGACTTCGTCGAATGGACGAATTCTCTCAAAACGGTTCTTCACCGTCGGCTTCGTCAAACTCATTGTCATCGAATTCGAGATCTTCATCTCCGAAGTCATCGTCATCGCTGAGTGAGTAACGAGCGCCCTGCCAAACGGGACCTGGAACATCACTGTAGGTCTCGTCTCCTGCAAGAACTTCCTGAACAGTCGCCGGGAGTTCACTGCACATCGCCTGATACTTCAATGCGGTTTCTCGCGCCTGCTCTTCGGTTTCCGCAAGGACCCCCCATTCGGTGATGTAAGATGTCCATGCCTCCTGATCGCTCAATCGATCCGGATTAGCACTCCACGTTTCATCCAGAGGCTGGTGCACCAGGCATCGATAAAGCCGCACATTTTCCACGGGCTTTGCATCGGTCGATTCACGCTGCCATTGGAACCAGCTTTCCGGCATCAACCCGGACCGCAGCAGTCTCGCTTCAATTCTGGCCACCAGCGGTTGATCCTGCAGCACTTCGTCGGCCACGACAGCCAGACGCTGCATAAGTTCCATCAGCCCGGTTGGTGACAGAAAGTCGACTTCCTGAAAAGGCGTAGACATGGCGACGTCCAGATGAGGCTGTGCTCCGACAAGATCGTTGAGTCGAATCTTTGTGACGGCTCGCATCAATTCAAGGTGCCAGCCAGTTGACTCCGCCAGCTTTTCTTCACGATCAATGCACTCGAGTGCCTTCGGATAGTCGCCTTGTTCGTAATAGCAAACGCCGCGATAGTAATTCGTCCAGATGTTGTCTCCGACAAGCTCTTCAAACTTTTCAAGATATGTCAGTGTGGCATCGTATTGCTTCAATCGAAACGCCAGCATTGCCGCATCAAATGCAACCTGCGCATCATCGCTGCCATCTCGCAGGCTGACATCCAGGACATGCAGCGCGTCGCGAGGCCGATCGGTGTTGTTATACAAATCCGCCAGGCGACGAACGATGTTGCCGTCAGTCCGATCCAGTCGAAATGCTCGAGCAAAACATCGCTCTGCTTCGCCATTGTTATCCTGGGCTGCAAAGTGATCTCCAGCGCGAAGAAAGTTGCGAGCCTTCGATGGATCGAGCTCCATCGACTTTCGAAACAACTGCTCGGTGCGTTCAGGCGTAATTTTCTCTGCCAGCACTTCGTTACCGGAATTCCGCAACGCGTCTCCCAGTGTTCCAAGAAGTGACAGGACGACGGACTGATTGCGATGGTTTGCAGCCAGCGCGTTGGCCCACTTCCAGATTTCTTCGCCATCGTCGCCGCTTCCGACAAGATACTCCATTAAGTGCAGAATTCCGGAGGCGTCTTCGTGATGAGTGACAATCGATGTGTCGAAGGCAAGAACGTCGGCACGCAATGTGTTGAATTTCTCTTCGGAAGGATCCTCCATAAGTTCCGTCATGCGGTTCCGCAGCTCGGTGACTTCCGCCGCAAGCGGTGCTGGTGGTGCTGCAGGAGAAACAGACTCCAAAACGGCCGTGTCTGCTTCCGTACCTGCGAAAGTGGAGTCGGTCGCCGTCGAATCGACCGCAGATGCGACGCTGCTTGTGGATCGACGTGGTGACGATGCAACAGCCAGGGGTGACGGCTGATCGCTGTCCATCAGATGCTGAAGTCGTCGCAATGTCAGATAGTCGTTGGCCGTGCGAGCCCTTTGCTCCAGTTGCCGAGCAAGAGCTTCCGCCTGTTTGGTATCGCCCGACAATCGTTTCAATGCAATCAGTCGCAGGCGAGTCTCAAACCACAAATGAGTCCCGTTGCATTTCTGCAGCCTCTGGTCCCATTTTGTGAGTATTTGAGATGCCTCTTCCCAATTCTGCTGCTGAACCGCAAACAATGCTTTGTTCAGATCCAGCGCATTTTCGAAGACCGGGCATTCGTCTGCGGACGGCATCTCGGCAAACGCAGCGTCTGAATGCAACAAGGGATCCAGACCACCCGCCAGGCGAATCGAATCCCGGATCAGAAGCGTTCGAACTCGAGACTCATACTTGAGCGACACCGCTTCCCCGTTTGTGAATTCCAATGCTTTTTCAATTGTCACCAGCGCGTCGTCGAAGCGGCCGTGAAGAGCTTCCAGCCAGGCGAGCTTGCTGGTGGCAAGCCAGCGACGATCACCTCGATCAGACCAGCCCCCGTCCTGCTCCATGACAAGGCGACATTGATGTCCAGCGATGTCAGAATCATCGGCCGACAAATAAACGTCGCAGGCATACTCACGAAAGCAACTGACGCAACCAGTTTTTCCGGTGCGGCGGCAGATCTGAAGTCCGTCCGCTATGCAGGCGTGCATTCCCTCGGAGTTGTAGCCTTCCAGCTGACCAGTTGCCTCGGCCAGGTTTTCATAGGCGCAGGAACTCATTGAGTAAACAAGGTACTCATACTCCTCTCGAGGAAAATCGGACTGAATCTGACGAAGCTGCTCCTCATCTTCCAGCAAAGCGATTAACTCAACCGCACGTTCTCGCATGGTTTGGAAGTCGAGCAGATACTGCGCCTGGTCCATCTGAAAAAACGTACCCATCACATAGGCTTGGGCTCGATGTTCGACTCGACCACGTCGTCGAAGCTCTCCGTACATTCGGGATGAGCTGGCGAAGCGACACTGGGGAATCAGTTCGCCGGCTTGTTCCTGAAGTTCTCGAAGCTGCTGATCGATGTCTGGTTCATTCCCAGGTGCTGGCATGATGTTCTTCCGCGTTAGACAGGACAGCGACACAGACGGTATCGCCGGGGTGCGGATTATCATGCACCAGCAGCCATTCTGTACAGTGTCGCAGTGGGAGAGATTCACTCACTTTTCTCCCTTGCGAATTCGTGTCGTTCAGTCAGGATGCGTCGCTCAATGACGATTCTTTACTGATGCTGATTTGGATTTTCCTTATGACGTCACTTGCTGGTCAGACTTTTCTCTGTTTTGTTGGCGACGATTACGAAGATCTTGAAGTCTGGTACCCCAAGCTTCGTTTGATCGAAGCTGGTGGCCAGTTTCATCTGGCAGGCCAGGAAGCCAACAAGAAGTATCTTGGAAAAAACGGATATCCGTGCGTTTCAGATATCGTGATTCAGGGAATTGATGTCTCAAAGTATGACGGTCTGATCTGTGCGGGCGGCTGGATGCCGGACAAACTGCGACGAGATCCTGAGGTACTGCGGATTATTCGTGAGTTCCATCAGGCCGGAAAACTGATCGCCGCAATTTGCCACGGAGGATGGATGCCAATTTCCGCAGGCGTTTACAACGGCGTGAAAGTGACAGGTTCCCCTGGAATCAAAGACGACCTTGTCAACGCTGGTGCGATTTTTGAAGACGTGTCTGTAACAGTTGATCGGCACTTTGTCTGCAGCCGTAAGCCGGACGATCTTCCTGACTTCTGTCGAGGAATTCTCCAGGTCTGTGCGAAATAGCGATACATGCGACTCAGGAACATGGATCTGTAGTGTGACGAACTGCCGTGCAGAGCATTTCCTCAGTTCATCGCACCTGGCACCAACAGTGTGTTGTTGCGTCGAGAATCACGCGATGCGCTTGGGTCCGCATTCGCCAGAATTCGGGCTCTGGGGAATTCTAACGAACTCCGCTACCAGTTAATTCAAGGACCGTGTGAGACACGAAAATCGTTTATACCTTAAACGGTCTCGGCAGAGATGTTTTTCTTTTCAATGGCCCGCTTAATCACTTGGATTGAGGATACGGGCTTCCAGTTGATTCAGGAGCAGGCTTCGCTTTTTTTGAGCGGGCCTTTTTCATAACGCCATGTCGTTGCTGAGATGCGAGTTGGCTGTCGGGAGCGGTGGCTGTGGCGAATCCGGCGAGTTCTTCTTCGGTGAAAACGCCGGGATGCTGAGCGTGAGCGTCAAGAGTCGGAATCAGTGTTGCTCCTTCACGTACAATACGAATCCCTGCATGATGATGGCCATGAATGCGACGTTCATGCGACTTCGGCAAGCGGAACCAACGCTCAAGGTCCAGGTTGTCATGGGGATAAGCGGTCAGTTCGGCACCGGCGAACAGGCCCACCTGAAATGACGTCATTATCTTCGCCATGTCGTTGTAAGTTTTGTCATCCGGGAACGATTGAAACTCCGCAATCTTTGCTTCAAAAAATGGCTCTCGATCGGTCAGCGACGCGCCGTCTTCCGCCGTCAGGATATCGACAACTTCACGCACTTGAGCCGTGTAAGCTCGCACGCGGGAAAAAGTGTCCTGCTGTTCAGCCACGCCACGATCAATGAAGCCTTTGAGTCGATCCAGCAGCGACAATGCAGGCCACGATTTTCCTGACGCCGCAATCCGTGCCAACGACTCCTGCACATCCACCAAGGCATCGACCATTCGAATCCCCGGCGGGTTGCTGGGACCGCCGTGATTGTCATTCAGGATGCCTCGCACTGCACTGCAATAGTCGAGCACCACAGCGCCACTATCGCCTGCCAGCGACGAGCTTGCCGCCGCGGTATTTACCGGATCGATGTTGTCAATGGACTCCCTCTTGTGGGCTTGCTGTGCTTCCAGAACATCTCGCTCCAGAGCCCTCAGTCCCCTGATTTTCGCTCGCATTTTCTTCTTCGCCGTGCTGTCGAGTGCCAGCACCGGCTTGGCCAGATCGCGAAAGAAGTGGTTCGTGCAGAAACGATGCGGAACGTCCGGAAACATCTCCGCAACGCACTTCACAAAGGCGTCCTGCTTATCCGAAATCCACAGCACCACGTTCAGTCCCAGACCATCGGCGATCTCGGTGGCACGGGTAAACAACCTGCGAATCTCGTCGGAGGCTCCGGACAGCAGCGGTTCGGCAAACCAAACTCGACTCTGAGTCACTTCGCGAACGACGTAGAGCGTCTCATGCCCCTTCTCCGGCTGCAGCCCGTCAATTGTCAGCACGATCTCTTTGGCGTCGCGATAAAGCGTCGCCAGTTCCTGCGGATGCTGATGTCGCGCCGCGACCATCTTCTGATACGCAGCGATGTGATCTTCAATCGCATCATCGGACAGTCTCAGATCGTACGTGTCTCGCAACTCATTGCGGATCTGAGGCACCGACCAGTGCCGTGAAAACCGTCGCTGACCGATCCAGCAGAACACATCCCAGCCAATCCCCCATCGTGGCATGGCAAGACTGCACTCCTGTTCCGGATTGTAAAGCGTCATGTGTTCACACCGCTTATCGCAACACTGCACAAGCCCCACACTCAGCCGCAGCGGCCCCTCCATCGTCAGAATACTCCGCGACCGACGACACTGAACATGCATCCGTCCTCCACACTTCGGACACGTTCGGTCCTCCCGATCCAGAGCCAACTCAAACTCCGCCGATTCTTCCACCGGATGACGCGACATGCAGGATTCCTTTCCTTGATGACGAAAGAAATCTCCCACATTTTAATAAAAAAGCCCATGCCAATAC
>JBGSVD010000023.1:0-10571 GCA_041753135.1 Planctomycetaceae bacterium | reverse complement strand
TAGACGGGGCGGGCTCAATCGGGAGCCGCTCTCTGACCACAACTTCGTCGCCGACAACATACAGACTCATCCCGTCGCAAGGCGGAATGGTGACCGACTGCCGATTGGAATACATGGCTCATAACCCAGAGGTTGCGGGTTCAAGTCCCGCCGGCGCTATTGAACATGACGCGCCGTAGTTCAATGGTAGAACGCTGTAACGTTTCTGGTCAAAACCTCGTCGGTCATTTCTGAAGCACTCCGACTGTTTGTCGGGCTACATAATCCAGTTTGGGTTCGCGGGTTAAAATCCCGCCGCGCTCGTTGCGGTTCGTACGAGCGTCGTGGCTGAGTGGCCAAAAGCGTTGATTTCTGACAACAACTTCGTCGGGTGCTTACGTTCACAAAGCGATTTGAGGATTACTGATTCGACTGCCGGTGCGGAGTCCATCCACCATTTTGCCATGGAAGCGGGAGCTTCCGAGTACCGATCGGTACGGCAACTCTGTGCTCAACTTCGTCGGAACTTTTTTGAGGAGGTCATGATGGCCAATAAGACTTTGTTTTCAAGCATGATGAGTTTGCTACCGCGAGCAACGGCAGTCAACGAAGCCGGTGGTCGCGCCTATCAGCACACACCGAAGCACGCGCTGGCTCAGATAGCGGCGACCGGATGCTTCAACGGTGTGTACTACGCAACCGCAGAGAACCAACTTGCGGAGATGCAGAAGTTGATCGATCAGATCGATGACAGCGTCTACCTTGCGAAGCTGGCGGTCTACTCACGCGAGCGAGCCTTCATGAAGGACATGCCGGCCGCGTTGCTGCTGGCCGTCGCTAAGCGAGACTCGGAACTGATGCACCGGATTTTTGATCGAGTCATCGACAATGGTCGCGTTCTGCGGACGTTGTTCCAGATGATTCGTTCGGGACAGTTCGGTGGCAAGGGTCTTTCAAGTTCGCTGCAGCGTGCATTCCAGCGGTGGCTGAATGAAGCTTCTGTCAGCAAGTTACTGTCGGCTTCGATTGGAAACGATCCGAGCCTGCGCGACGTTTTGCGGATGGCTCGGCCGACACCGAAGGATAACGTTCGGCGCGCCCTGTTCGGCTGGCTGACAGATAAGGAGCAGTCGAAGTGGGCGCCGGCGACTATTGCCGACCTGCCGGAACAAGTGCTGGGATTGATCGCTTACCGTCAGGCGGAAACGGCTGAACAGCAGGCATCAATTCTTGACAATCTGTCGGTTCGGTGGGATCTGCTGGCCGATGCGGCTCGTGGACCAATCGTCTGGAAGGCAATTGCTCGCCAGATGGGACCACAAGCGCTGCGAATGAACCTCAACACGCTGCTGCGTCACGAAGTTCTGAATGACATCGAGATGGTGGATTACGTCGCTGAACGCATTGCGGACACCGACGAAATTCGACGCTCGCGCCAGTTTCCGTATCAGTTTCTTGCAGCTTACGTCAACGCGTCGGCTGAAGTTCCGCACAAGATCAAGGCGGCTCTGCATCAGGCAGCGGAGATCGCGTGCGGCAACGTTCCGGAACTTCCGGGACCGGTGATCATTGGACTCGACACGTCTGGTTCGATGAGCTGTGCGATCACGGGAAATCGTGGTCGTGGTGCGACAAGCAAGATGCGTTGTATCGATGTGGCGGCTTTGTTTGCTGCGGCGATTCTTCGTCGCAATCCGGACAGTGTGATCATTCCGTTCGACACTCAGGCGTACGACGCAAAGGTTGATCCTTCGGACTCAATTCTGAGTCTGTCGGAGCGCCTGGCCAGATACGGCGGTGGCGGAACGGACTGTTCAATCCCGCTTCGCGAAGCCAATGCTCGGCACAGCAAGCGAAAGTTTGCAGGTTGCGTGCTGGTGAGCGACAACGAAAGCTGGGTCTATTCCAACCGTGCGTTCGCGTCCGGTGCAAACGGTTCCACTGGCGTTATGACTGAATGGCAGGAGTTTGTGAAGAATCAAGCTCGGTTGTCTGGTGGAAACACCAGCGGTCCGAAACTGGTCTGTATCAACATCCAGCCGTACGGATCGACGCAGGCTCCGGAACGGAGCGACATCCTGAACATCGGCGGCTTCAGTGACGCTGTATTCAACGTTGTCGCTGCTTACCTGGGTGACGACGCGAATCGGTTTGTGGCGGAAGTGGAGTCGATCGATCTTTAGTTCGCTTGATCCGTGAATCGAGACACCCCTGGTTTGAGCAATCGAACCAAGGGTGCTTTCGTTGTCGCTGTTCTGGTACCCATCACCGATATTCAGCCCGGAACAGTTGGCAGCTACATCGACCAGCTCAACACGAGTCTGCCGACGAAGAAGCTACAGCTTTCGGCTCTGAGAGCCTCCCTCAATGTCTGTGTGAGTCGTCAAGTTCTGATTCTGAACCCGGCGACGACTGTGCGTTGTGACCGGTATCAAGTGGTCGAAGGTAAGACGTCGGAGATCTCGGGATGAGGCTCGCCAGTTGATCGCCGATATTCATGTCACGCAACCGGTCGGAAAGCGCGACAAAGTGATCGTCGCAACGCTCATTTATTCGGCCGCTCGAGCAGTTGCGGCCGCCAGTCTTGCGCCTTCGTGATTTGGTTTGGGATAGAACGCAGTTTTCTCTGCGATTCGCTGAGAAGGGCGGAAAAAAACCTCCCTGCTCGTTGCCCTTGGAGCACTCAGGGTTGGTATTTTCAGTGTTATCGCTTCAGGCGGTCCTGCTAATACTCGTTTTCCCGTCTTTAGGCATTTTCCTGCTCCGGAAAATGTGCCATAATTGGAAACACAGCGACGATTTTCCAGTTCAAACGCCATTTCCAGATCAGGAAAATTATGCTAATCTGGAAATTAAGCGTCTGAAATGAAAGGTTGAAAGGTGGTGGCCATGATCAGCGAAGCCGAGATGCGAAAACAATTTGCCGAGGGGTATGACTTCCCGCCGCTCCGGATCCGCCTTGGCCCAGGCGACGAGGACCTACAAAAGAACGACGAACTAGACGCCATTCTCGAAGTCACTGCCGATGGGCAAACATTTGAGTTCGCTGCCGAATTCAAGTCGCGAAACTCCCCGCGAATCTTCGAGGAGGCGCTTAGCCAAATTGAAAAAGCGGCGCAGCGACGAAAGCTGCTTCCCATGTTGGTCGTTCCATATCTCAGAGAAAGCCAACTCAAAGAACTACAACACCGAAAATTGAGTGGCATCGACTTGTCAGGTAACGGCGTTGTCACAGTTCCCGGAAAACTGCTGGTCTATCGCACCGGTGCACCGAATCAATTTCCAGATTCAGCCCCTACAAAATATGCGTATCGCGGAGCAACATCGCTGGTCGCACGGGCATTTCTGTGCCGTGCCGCATTTCAGTCGCTTGCTGACGTCGAAAAAGAGATCGAGGTTCGCGGCGGGAGCGTGGCGTTGTCGACGATTTCCAAAGCAATCAAACGCATGGAGTCCGATTTGATTGTCGATCGTACTTCGGACGGACTCCGATTACGGCAACCGGACAAACTCCTCGACTACATTTTCCAGAGCTACAACAATCCCAGGATCGGTAAAACAACGACGCTGAAAATCAAAAGCGTTCCAGTGACCGCCGAAGGACAAATTCCCGTTGCAAGATTTTCACTCGATCGACTCTTCCAGGGTAATGAGCGCATGGTGCTGAGTGGCGTTTCTTCAATCGAAAACTACGCCGTCATGGGTCGCCAGGAATGGCCAGTCATCTACACGCCGAATATCGATAAGCTGATCAAAACTTGGGGCAGCAATGTAGAGGAAACTTCACGATTTGTTGACCTGGAGCTACGCGAAACCGATGACCCCACGGTTTACTTCGACGCACGTATCAAGCAGAATCTTCCCTACGCTTCACCAATTCAGGTCTTTCTTGAATGCTCTGCTGGTGACAAGCGAGAGCGTGAAACAGCCTTGCAGGTCAAGGAACTTATTCTTCGCGAACTCACGGAATGATACTTGGCGCGCATTGATGGCATACGATCCTCTACTGACTACGCTGCTTGATCTCGACTCGGCGCTCAACTCTCCGCAAAAGCTAATCATCGGCGGCGGATACGGACTCTATCTCAAACAACTGTATCTCAAAGCCAACCCGCAGATACGGGCTTTGTTTCCTATCGACAATCTGCCGATAGCTCGCACCACCGAAGATATTGACTTGATTTTGCGGGCCGAAATTGTGACCAACTCGGAATCAATGAAGTTGATTCGTGAGGTGTTAGACAAGTTGGGCTTCAGTGTCGTAGCGACTGCGAAGTTCACACAATTCGTCCGCCCCATGCAGCCTGGACAGGTCAAAATCGACTTGCTTGCTGCCCCGCTTGGCCAATTTGCTTACCGGGTTCCGAGAGACCCCCGGCGCGTTAAACCACGGCCGAGCGTCAACCTGCATGCAAGCAAACTCGAAGAAGCTCTGGCAGTCGACCGCCATGCCATCAGCATTCCGATTGACGGCCAGTTGTCATCAGGCGCAACGCATCGAACCGAAGTACTCATCCCGCAAGCTTTCACCTACTTGCTGATGAAGCTCTGCGCATTTCGAGATCGGATGAATGACGCGGACAAGGGTTTGGGTCAGCATCACGCTTTGGACATGTACCGGATCGTCGGATTGCTGACGGAAGACGAAGACGCGGCCGTGCGAAAGCTCGTTGCGGAATTTGGCGAACATCCGATAGTCGCGGATGCTCGTCAGATCGCTACGAATCACTTCATCTCCCCGGATGGAATCGGTCGCTTGCGGATTCGAGAACACCCGCTTTACAGAACCGATCTGAACTTGGAACGGTTTGGGCATGAGCTTGAGCAGCTTCTTTCCGGTGGATTGTGACAGCCACTTCACAACATCGTGTAAAATGCAGAGCTTCTGACTCAAAGTTGGGCTCGTTTTTCCGACAGTCGAAACCACCTGAATCATCCTCCGCGATTCAACAGACGTAGAAATTCGAGGAAGGATTGCTGCTCATTGAAAAGTTCTCTTGGAAGGTCCATCCAACGCACGTTCAAAACCTACGTTGAATCATGCGGCACATGGCACAGAATGTGGCACGGAATCGGTGGTACAGAGCGCGATTTTGTGTAAAATGCGGACGTTCGAGCGTCCAGGGATTTGTTATTGCTGAATCGTAATGTGCTTCTGAGTAATGACTTACGTCATGAGTCATCCAACTCAGTTTGGCGGTTGGGTTGGCCTTCGGAACCGAAGGTTGTAGGTTCGAGCCCTACCGGGTGCACTTAGAGCCACAAGGACTTACGTCAAATTCACATTTGACAAAAGTGGCTTGTCAGAGATTATGTCAGAGATTGACGGCCCTCACGGTGGCCGTCTGCGAGTCATCCGGTCTGCTCCGGTTGCAACCTTCTTTCCGGAGACTCGCTCATGCATTACCACGTCCCAAAACCGTTCTACCGCAAATCCCGTGATACCTGGTACGTCGAAGTCGACGGTCGCCAGATCAACCTTGGGAAAGATCGCGAGGTCGCATTTCAGCGATATCACGCGATTATGGCGGCGCCGCCCGAAGTTCGCCCGAACCATGGAATGGGTACCGGCGAAGGCCTGAAGCTTACGGAGCTTTTCGATCGTTTCCTCGACTGGGTCAAGCAACACCGGTCACCGGACACGTATGTCTGGTACCAATATCGGCTGCAGCGATTTGCCGATCGATTTCCAGATCTCACCATGGGGCAATTGCGCCCCTATCATGTGCAGGAATGGGTAGACAGCTTTCCGGATCACAGTCCGACGACCACACGGAACTACATGCGGTCCGTCAAACGGTGCATCAAATGGGGGCAGACCTTGGGATATATTGACACCAATCCCATCCAGCACATCAGCATTCCGGCATCGACACCCAAAGATGTTTATCTGACGCCTGAGGAATTCGCTCAATTGCTCTCTGAAACCCGAGACGCCAATTTTCGTGACTTACTAGAAGTCACGTACGAAACGGGATGCAGACCTCAGGAATCGCTTCGCATTGAAATTCGGCACATTGATTTGGCAAATCAACGCTGGGTTCTGCCAAGGTCGGAAGCCAAGGGCAAACAGGCACCGCGCGTTGTCTACCTCAGTGACAAGGCGATCGAAATCACGCGAAGATTGATCAGTGATCGCACGGTCGGACGACTCTTTCTGAACAGCAAAGGAAAGCCGTGGTCCACCAATGCCGTGAATTGTGCGTTCCAGCGAATTCAGCATCGCATGGGCATGGCGGAAATGAAACGGCAGGGGATATCGATTGGCGAAGAAAGGATCGCGGAATTTATTCCCACGCTTTCGAAGACCCACCGGGTCGGAAAGAAAGTCGTCGCCAAGAACGATGCGGAATTGAGGCATGAAGCAAAACGCAAACTGACTTATCAAATGGCCCAGGAATCGGCCCCCAAATATTCTCTGTACGCCTTGCGACATTCGTGGGCGACGAATGCATTGCAACGCGGGGTTGATGCTTTGACAGTTGCGATTTTGATGGGGCATAAAGATCCAAGCCAGCTGGCAAAGGTTTATCAGCACCTGAGTCATAATCCTAAACACTTGCTGGAGCAGGCGAAGAAAGCCGCTTCGTAGTTGTTCCAATCAAAAACCCGCCGCAGTCTGGATCCACTGCGGCGGGTTATTTCGCGACTTCAATTTGTTCAGGTCGTTTCGCAACAATTAACGGAAATAAAAAAGCCCCGCATCCCTGCGGGGCTGGAACAAGCCATGCGGCCTGCTCCGGTTGCATTCAAAACCGGCGCCGTTTTTAACTACTTCTTGACCTGAATATGCTTCAGGGTTTTTGAATTGCGACGCGGCGAAAAGACTTCCCGTGGCAGCATGTCACGGCCCTGCCGACGATTTTCAAGGAACGCCATCACGTCCTGTTCGGAAATACGAATCGCTCCCCGCCCCGGACCCACGCGAAAGTGTGTCAGGGATTTTGTATTCACCAGGCGATAGGTCTCTGCCAGTGAAAGCCGCAGGAAATGGGCTACCTCTTTAACAGTCATCAGTTTTTGATCGGTCGTCATGAGTTATTCCTGTCTGGGGATTCAGATCGTTGGGCGTTTGTCCGTTCCGGACGGGCTGCCTTCTGTTGCCTCATTCATACTGTTCTTCGGTGGTCGCCCTCGTCGGCCTTTTTCTGTCGACTCGACATCACTCCGAATCATGTTGCCGAAGTTCAGTCGGGAAAGTTCCTTCTTCATTTCCACCAGCACCTTCTGAACTTCACCCGCCATTCCCTGCATCTGGTCGCTGACTTTAGTCAAGCGATCACTGACACCGTCCAGTACTTCGATATTTCCGAGTTCACTGCCTTTCTCCAGGATCTGCATCCTCAATATCAGCAGTTCCCGTTCGACTTCCACGACATACCTTGTTCCCACGGCGACAATCACACTTGCCACCATGCGTTCCAATAGATCGTTTTCCAGTGGTCTGTTCAAAATCTTTCTCCTCGTTAATGTGATACCTGCCTGTCATCAGGCGACAATTCCCCCACTGAAAAATAGCGTCGATACTCCCAATCTCCTAAAAAATGGACCGTTGAATGGCACGTACTTCGCCCTGATTTCTGTCTTTGTAAACTCTGTATTTCCGGAATGAACCGACAAATTCCAGTGTGCCAACCTGCCAGCTCTCGCTCCTGATTTCTGACACTTTGTCTACCTCCTGTTAAATCGAATCACGACAATATCAATTGATCCGTTCCTGTCATCTCCGGATTTTGTGTTTCAGTTGAACAGCGGTTGTGATTGATGCCACACATTCTGAATCGCATCCAGTTCAGAATGTGACTGCGGGAAGTCTCGTCAGAGCCGTATTATGACGTCAATAAAGTCTTGTCAGGGCGACTTCTTCCACCACCGGGACCGCCACCGCGACGGCTCTAGTGCTCTGTCAGTCCTGAAATGAGGGATAGAGTCGTTTGAGTTTGACGCGAGCGTCAGCCGTGGTGAACTGCCAGTTGATTTTGCATTCACGAGAGTTGCGTTCGTGTTCCCATGCCGCAACTTCGGTCGTCAGAAAGTCTTTCGAGTCCATACGACGATCAAGGCATTGCCGAGAAAGGATACTCAATTCCGTCTCGGCCATGTTAAGCCAACTTCCATGTTTTGGGGTGTGGTGAATCTCCAGTCGAGAAGCCAGACTTCGCGCCATCGCCGGGTTAAACGCTTCGTACAAACTGCCGATCCCGTGAGTGTTCAGATTGTCCATCACCAGCACAACCACGGCAGCCTCTGGATAAACCGTCAGTAACAGGAACTTGATAAAGAGTGCCCAGTCAATTTTGGTACGTCGGTCGGTAATCTGCACGGTCCGTTTGCCTGCGAGCGGTTCGACCGCCATGAACACATTCGCCGTCCCACGCCGTTCATATTCACTGTCCTGTTTGGCAACACTTCCCGGTCGGGCAGGCAAGGGCTCGCGGACTTCCGCAATCAACTGTTTGCTGGCCTCATCCATGCAGACCATTGGACGCTGAGCATCATATGGCCTGTGATAAACCTCCAACACATCTTCCATCGCAGCCACAAAATCCGACGACGGACCTTCGGGAAGACACCATCCTTTCTTCAACCACGGCTTAAGGTCGTTTTTTTAAGCGTCTGACGCACTGTTTCATGTGACACAGAATCCACATGTCCGAGTGCCACCAGTCGATCACCCAGCAAACGAAGTGTCCAGCCACTGCGTCCTTCTGGCGGCGCACCACAGGCGAGTGCCACCAGATGGGCTTCGACTCGGCCGTCCAGCTTCCTTTCGTAAGTGCGTGTTGATGGAGATGGCTCAAGAGTTTCCTCCAGTCCCTCTTCGACGAATTGCTGTCGAACTCGCTCCACAGTCGCCCGCCCACATCCCAACGCATCCACGATCTCTGGATCTGATTTCGCCGAACTTCCCTCAGTCTGATCCGCCAGCAGCAGAATTCTTGCCCGAACCAGCTTACGTGCGTTTGACTTACCGCTTGAAACCATCGCACCCAATTCCGCACGCTCCTCATCCGTCAGCGTCACCCGGTATTTCTTCTCCATGATTTCCTCCTTGAGTTATCGGTCTTCCATGAACGATCAACTCAAGGATAACATCCATCACGGCATCGCTGACAGAGCACTAGTGCCATTCGTCATTCTCACCGAAGCAGTTTAGTTCGTCACGTTACGGACTTTGCCATACTGAACCGAACGATTAACGTTTCCGTAAAATCTGACTCAGAATACTCGCTCCCGAGTTCGTCCAGAATCGAAGTGCAATACGCAGAGATCAGTCGGCTCAACCTAAAGAATTGCGAATCATCTGCTGGAGGCATTCTGCGATCACTTTACAACTGTCGCGCAAATCGTGTCCGTCGTCAACGATAGCGACTGGCATTCCATCAAAGTCGATGGAGGCGATCAGCGAGTCTCTGGTGCCACAGATGATCATGCATGGAGACAACGACTGCCTTAATTGTCTTATCTGGCAATCCCGAAGATCCGGGCTGAGCAACAGCAAGGGTATCTCGTTCAACGACAGGCTAACGACTAGACTTGCCCCGGCCGAATGAGCCACAATCAATGACGGTGCAGCATTTAATGATCTCAGAAACTGTCGAAAACACTCTTCGACGGCCTCATCGGTCTCTGCATCCGGATCCTGTCTGAAGACATCGACACTGGATATCTTCGCGACACTTTGAATTGCAGCGATGTGCAAGTCAATATTGTCTGATAGACCATCCGCACCACTCACAAACAAGGCTCTCAAAAGCACAGTCCTCACAGTTCTGAATCTGGCGATTGTTGGCGAGAGAGACCTACGTGGCAGGAAATAGATCCTGAATACCCACCTTCGATTGATCTTTGGATCGGCGAAGCGAAATTAACCAGCGTCCCCGATCACCGCCAATTTCCCAATGTCCAGCGAAAGTGCCTTCACCATCATACAAACCAAAGTACATCACCTGGTGCTGACCAAGGTATTGTTTCGCGATCACAACGGTTCCACTGCTTTGAATTGTGCCGTCGAGCGTAAATGGTCCAATGATGTCGATCCCGTGTCCAGAAAATCTGTCGCCGCACATTTTGATTTCCAACTCTGTCATTGACTGTCGCCCATACATTGCTTGTTCCCACCATCCGTGACAATTGACAGTAACAGCTGATCTTGATTCGTCCATCGAATGATCTCATTAAAATGGCGGCCACAGCGACACACTAAAACTGGCGAAAGATCGGCATGGTCAATTGAGTTGGTTTCCGGGGACAAATCTGGCGGATCTGTTGGATTCCGAACACAACAACGAACCAAGGTGCTCTTGATCGTATTCTGGAAATGCAAACTGGATCAGATTTTCGCAGCGAACATGATGGCGAAGCTTGGTAATCGCTATGCACTCAACTGCATGAATTAAAGATCGGTTCTTCTTCAGGATCCGGGCCGTTTCCTCAAGGAAATAGGAAATTGGGAACAGCACGTTCGTCGCCCGCACATTCAGCAAGTTCAAGGCCCGCAATGAGGGTGCGGGGATTTCGGGATGCAAGCCGCCCGGACTCGTCGCATGCGGTTTTTGCGTGCGGAGTGGTTGATCGTTTTCGGTTGTTGT
>JBGSVD010000022.1:0-48010 GCA_041753135.1 Planctomycetaceae bacterium | reverse complement strand
GGATCGCTGAATGTTGCCACGGAGGGCTGACGCCCAGCCGCTCGCCGAGGTCACACATTGTCGCGTGACAAAGGATCACTTCACCGAAAGAGCTCTTCAAAAAGGATTCCAACATGAACCGAACAAACACGCTCAAAAATCTGCAAACCGCTCTGGCCATGGAACTCACGGCTGCACATCAGTATCAACTGCATGCCTGTGTTCTTGACGAATGGGGCATGGGATTATTGGCCACGAAAATGCGTGAAGAGATGCAGGAAGAGCTCGGCCATTCCGAACAATTTTTGGTCCGCCTGCTGTTTCTGAAGGGCGATCCGCAAATTCAATTTGCCAAGCCACCCGTACGAGCTCAAACGCTGAAGGAAATGTTCGAAACGGATCTCAAGGACGAACAGGACGCCATTGTGTTCTATACCAAGGCATCTGTGCAGGCGATGGAAGAAAGCGACATCGGTTCGCGGCAGTTGTTCGAACGCATCGCCATGGAAGAAGAGCATCACATGAGCTGGCTGGAACTGCAGCTTGACCTGCTGAAACGCATGGGCGAACCGGCTTATATCGCCAAGTACATGTCAACGGATGCGGCGGACGCCGGCACTCCCGCCTGATGGAAGCGTGCTGAGTTAAGCACTGGTAATATAAGTACTGGTGCATAACTTTGGAAAAACTCGTTTAACCGTCAGCCGCAGGCGTACGCGAAACGATGGCAACGCGTACGCCTGCGGCTGACGGTTAAACAATAGAACTTTTCACCTTCGTGAATGAACTCAAGATCCCTCCTTATGAAAGCCCTCCTATGAATCGCCGCACAACACGCTTACTCACCCTCTCGTTCGTCGTGCTGATCACGACCTCAGCGTTCGCACAGAATGGCCCCGGCCCGGGATTTGGAAGAGGTCGCGGGCCCGGCGGTGGTGGCGGCGGACCAGGCTTTGGACGCGGCATGGGACGAGGAGCTCAACAGCAAGGAGAGGCCGCCGAGGGTCAACACGGCGCGGATGACCGACATAACGAAGACCACGAAGTCTTTCAGTTCCTGCTGGAGAATCATCAGAAGATCAAACGCACTGTGAAAGAACTTCCGAACGGTGTGGAAACGCTGACAGAATCGGACACGCCTGAGATCGCCGCCAAGATCAAAGAGCATGTTGAATGGATGGAATACCGCGTTGAAAACACCAATCCGATCCGCATGCGTGATCCGTTGTTTGCTGAGATCTTCAAGCACACCGACAAGATCAAGATGGTTCACGAAGACACCGACAAAGGCGTGAAGGTCACCGAAACGTCGGACGATCCGTACGTCGCAAAACTGATCCACGCTCACGCCAAAGTTGTGTCTGGATTCGTGGAACGTGGCTTTGCCGAAGCCATGAAAAATCACGCCGTCCCAGGCAAAGAAATGGCCAAACCAGGCGAACCTTCTCACCCCGTCATCGCCAAATACGGAGCCGTCGTCAAGCTGGCTGACGCTGCTCATCAGCCTCGATCCGGCACGAAGCTGCTGGTCGATCTGACCAAAGGCGGGGACGCGGATAAAGTGAACTCTGGTCTGGAAAAAGTCGCCAAGTATCTGAACATCTACGCGGGCGGCGGAGCCGAACCAGCGGACGCTCAGATCGCCGTCGTCTTCCACGGCGATGCGACTCAGCTGGTGTTGAACGCAGATGCTTATTCGGCCATGTTCAAAACGGAAGGCAATCCGAATCTGGATCTGCTGCACGAACTGCACGAAGCCGGAGTTGAACTTTATGTTTGTGGACAGACGTTGATTTCGAAAGGCTCGAAGCCAGAAGAAGTTGCGGTGTTCGTCGATACCGCCGTTTCGGCTTTGACAGCTGTCGTCAACCTGCAGTCTGATGGCTACGCCTATGTGCCACTGCTGAAGTAAAACTGCACGCACTTTTTTCTGACGAATTCAACGCGTACCGGACGTCACAAGGCGACTCGATGAGGAAATTTGTTTTGCGAGTGATCCTGGGGATGCTTGTTGTGTCAATAACAATCGCCACCGCAACGATGGCGACGATCTTCGCCACTCGACAACTAAGGATCAGTCCCGAAATAACTTCCCACTCTAGCGGAACGGCGCGAGCCGTCCGGTTTTTGCAAGTTTTTTGAGTACCATCACCGGACAGCTTGCGCTGTTCCGCTAAAAATGACTGCCATTGGGCTCGCTCCCTTCCGCTTCTTACAAAGTACGGAGACTATTTCGGGACTGGTCCTGAGAACTGCAATGGAACGAAGTGCCACAGAGATGCAGGGCGCATCGAGATACCGCACATTGCAGATCCGGTCACATTGCGTTCTTGGGACTGAGCGATAAACCAAAGTCGGATGTTTTAGGAAAAGATGATCGCAACTTGCAGGGTATGCCGGCGCTCCGCTTGTCACACGCGACGTCTTGAGAAACTGGCTAGTGCTCTGTCAAGGCTGGATTGTCGGACAAGAATGTCCAACCTACGGTTTTAGGTCTGACGAAGGACAAGTCGTCGTGTCGGTCCGACAGTCAGAGACGATCTTGCTCACCACTCAACACCCCAGAGTTCTCCCAGCAACTCGAACATCTCAGGATCATGAGCCTTGAGTTCTTTGCTGGTGAATGGAAAGAAGTCGTTGCGAGTGAAATAAGCCTCCGTGGTTTCCGCGAAGTACTCCATGGGGTTCGTGATGCCGTATGCTTTTTCGAAAGAGTTTCGGCCCTTGACTCCATTCCAGCGTTCAACGCGATCATATTTCCCGCTGGCTTTGGCCGTTTCGTACGCCTTGCTGATTTTCCCATTTCCGAATCCATCCGGCAGCACAATGTTGTGATAGCCATGAGCCAGTTCATGCAAGGCAAAGTTGGGCATGCGGACCAGTTCGGCTTCGAAGTTCAGTATGTTGGAGAACTCGACCGACTTCACCATCACCGGATCTCGACCGTTGTCCCTCAACCACTCCGCACCCGGATGAAATTCGGCTCCACCTTTGTTGTTATAGGCGGGAGAAAAATACAGGGGGATTTTCTTCAACTCTGCAACTGCCGGGGCAGGCAGTTTTCGAACGATCTCTGAAAGCTGTCTCTTCAAAAGAGTCACGGCCTTCTTTGTTTCCGCCGGATGGTCCTTTTTCAACTGAACATTGATGTGCAGCGTCCAGCCTTCAACATCAATAGTCTCTCGCTCAACTTCATTCGACGTTTTATCTGGCTCATCCGCGCAGCAGTGGGACGAAGGGAAAATCAGGGGCAGCGTTTGCAGGCCACTCAAAATACCAAGCAGGACCCAAAGGCCGCGTACAACAATCGTCACTGAGTTTTTCTCCACACTGCAAGAGACATTGGGCGATACGGGAATGAGACTATCTTGTCCGAACAACTCTCTCAGAACCACTGAAACACGGACAAAAAGTGATACAATGCTGGGCATATCCACTCCACTACGACTTCCTCGCAACGTCCTGACCAACTGAGTATTCACGATGAGTCTTCAATCCATTTTATCCGCACGATCTGGTTCAACCTGCGAGCTCTGCAGTTCTACGGAGTCATTGACTGTCTACGAGATTCCGCCAGTCTCAGAAACCAGCGCTGACAAATCCGTGATGCTTTGTGAGACGTGTCGTGGGCAGATTGAAAACCCTGAAACCACAATCGTCAACCATTGGCGCTGCCTTAACGACAGCATGTGGAGTCAGGTTCCGGCAGTTCAGGTGATGGCCTGGCGAATACTCAGTCGATTGAAGGCCGAAGGTTGGGCACACGATCTTCTTGAAACACTTTATCTGGACGACGACGTTCTGAACTGGGCCAAATCGGGAATTGCTGAGACGCCGCTGGATGAAGATGCTCCGTTAGTCACGGTTGACAGTAATGGCACGCAACTGAATGCAGGTGACAGTGTGACTCTGATTAAGGATCTGGTTGTCAAGGGTGGCGGCTTCACGGCCAAACGAGGAACACTCGTGAAGAATATTTCGCTGACGTCAAACCCGAAGCATGTCGAAGGTCGCGTCAATGGGACAGTGATCGTTCTGGTCTCTGCCTTTTTGAAAAAGGCAAACTGATCCCGCGAGAGTGAAAAGATCATTCTCGCGCGATGTGCCTTGCTGGATTCGCTGTCTAACCCAGCTGGCCAGTATTGCGCACCAGGTGTGATAAAACGGGACTGGCTCGTCGGTGTCAATTGCCTCGGGTGCAGACGTTGTGGCAACCTCCGACGTGCCTGTCCCGTTTTATCGAGTGCGCACATCGCAAATGGGACCGGCACCGATCCCGTCGGCTGTAACGTGTTTTGAAGATTACACTTCGATCGGAGCCAGCCCCATTTGCTCCAGTCGTCGTGCGCAATGCAGGCTAGTGCAGCGTTAAGGCTTGATTTTAGGGTAGAATGGGCATTCTTGCCCGTCGTTGGATTGTCGGACAAGAATGTCCAACCTATGTTTTTTGGTCTGACGAAGCACTAGTGCTTTATCAATAATTTGCTGATCGAAGCAGTCTGGACAGAGTGGAGCGATTTCCTGCTGGTTCAAGGGACGCCGAATTGCCGGAACTCGTTCTACTCGGTCCGGTTTACGATAGACGATCCCTTAGTTCACTAATGACAGTACACCGGCGAAGAGCCAGCGGCTCGCAGCGGCGTTTTCTATGGGGCAGGCAAACCACTCAAGCTTAACTGTGTTAAGAATCGCAGGCAGACAACGTGAAAGAAGTCAATGAAAAACCTTTAGTCATTTCGCCGGAAGCTGTCGACAACCCGTTCGCTGCTCCCAAAGATCGGAGTGCCGCTGCGCATTCGAACCATGGAGATTTTGAGCTCAGCAACGGCGGCATCGTCTCCTGTTCAGGTCTGACACTGCCGAGAATCTGCCTTGTTACTCAGCAGGTCGACGCTTTGAAGACACTCCCGCTGAGACTGGTGGTCCCCTCATCTGTCGGCCGCTGGATTTCCGTGGCCGGGATTTGCAGTCTCATTGGCGGACTGGCTGCGTTCGTGCTCTTCTTCCTGCTCGAATGCAATTGGGCGGCGGGATTCTCTCCGTTGAATATCAAATGGCTGCTCGGCGGTTTTTTCTTGTTAATGTCGGGATTGCTGCTTCAGGGAGTATCGACATTCATCCCTCTGCTTCGTCCCACGGCTTTCATCGCAGCGTCTGTTTCAGACAAAGTTGAAAAAGCCATACGACGTCAAAACAGGGTCAATGTGTTGATCGTCGTCGTGACCGTTTTTGTCCCTGCTGTACTGGGGCCAATTGTGGAAGGTCGCGGTCCACTGTTTATGCTGGCCGTATGTCTGCCAGCTCTGCTGCTGATTTCAGTGATCGCGATTGCGATCAATCGAAAGTTCCACAGAGGCTATCCCGGACTTCGGATCAGAGCGGTGTCAGAAGTCGATGGAGTCTTTCAGGTCATCGGTTTCACACGGCCATTCCTTTCAGCGCTGGAGCGGCACAAGGCCGGTTTAATGGAATTGGAATCAGCCGAGGTCGTTATTCCTGTACTTACTAAAACATCGACTGGCGATGAGCAACGCTCGGCATCTGAATCGAATACCGTTCCGCAATAGGGCGACCGGCGAAGGGCTCTTGATCAGTGTAGAACGATTGTTCCAATCGTTCACCCTTCTACAAAGTTCGTTAGTCGTTCTTGCCTTACGAACAATCACATACAAGCTCGAAGCGCCAGCGAGTGGGCCATTGAGTGTTTGAAGCCCAATCGCCTGCGCTTCGTTGTCGTACAAGACCACTGTCTCTGAGCGAATGCCAACACTGGAGGCAATGAATTGTTACGTCGGTCACATTACAGCAACGGCCATTGATTCTGACGATCACTGTGCCAGCGTTGTTGACCTGAAATCAGCGGTGCGTTTCGTCGCAGCGGCCGATTTTCTCGACGACGTCGTTGCTGTGGCAGGTCGAGCCATCGATCGCGTGGTTGACGGTGCTGACTCAGTCGATTCGCCAGTCAGAAGCTCCATGATGTAGGGGCTTGCCTGATGAATCACAATGACCTTCTTTTGTGACCCTGGCGTTTTGTCGTCGATCACGATTGTGATCTCCGGGCCCTGTCCGCTGGCGGAAACTGCCACTGCATCGGCTGCTTGAGAGGCCTTTGCGTCGCCGCTGCGTGGATTGAACAACGGAGCATCGGAAAGCTCGCCGGTTTCATTCATCGCAACGTCAACAGGCTGAGGCTCCTCAAGTTCCGGCTCTGCAGATTCATCAAACTCCGGAGCTTCGATTCCGGCAATGCCCTCAGATCGAGTCTCAATCGGAGCTGGTGTTTTTTCTGCAGGATCCGACTTGCCTTCGAGAAGAGCCGCAAATGACGACGCTGCATCTTCTCCCACACTTCCAGCAGGAGTCGTCAGAATCGAAGTCATGTTCAACTGCTTCACCAGGGCCAGAATTGGAGCATGGGCCATGTAAAGACCTTCATGCAGTTTTCGATCTGCACAACTGCAAACACCAACCAGTTCGCCCTCTTTGCTGAACAATCCGCCGCCCGATCGACCGCTCTTAGGATCTGTCGTACACACAAGATTCTTTGGGCCATTGTATCGATCGATATCGGCCACCTTCGTTTCCAGTGGCGTTGGATCACTTCCGCCGTTGCATCCGAAACTGACAAGTCCCTGACCGACGGCAACCTTTGGAGCCGACTCTGTCAGTCGAATAACGGGCATGATCTTCGACGTCTGCAACTTCAGAAATGCGAGGTCAGAATTATGGTCGCCGCCAATGAGACTTGCCTTATAAGGAACAGCTTTGCCGTTCTCAAAGACTTCGATTTCGATCAAAGCATCCTTCGTTGAGAGATCCATAAAGACATGAGCACATGTCAAAATAATCGCCTGCCCCGGCGCGCTGTAAACGATAGTGCCTGTCCCGACATCCTGAACTCGAGTGCCGTTCTTTGTTGAGACGCCCTCCACTCGAACTCGCACTGTCGCCGCGAACGCCGCATCGAGTCCAGCCGGAACTTCGGCTGATTCGTCAGGGCTTTGAGCTCTCAGAGTCGGATACTCAAACGCCGTCGGACGCGCACCGCCACCGAGAAGTCCTCGAAAGATGTCTTTCACCGACGAGCGAGAGTCTTCTGGAGTTGCCGCATCGACGCTCTTATCAGGCTCGGTCTTCGCGGCGGCAGGTAGCGCGGCGACCATCTGTTCCTGAGATCGAGGCACTGCTCCGCGAGATTCTGCAAGCTGGCGAGCCGCACGATTCATTTCGCGGCGAAGTTCCGCTTCATCCGTAAGACCGACAAATCGCTTAACTTCTTTCCCTTCGACCATCAGAACAAGCGTTGGGATGAGATCAACTTTGAATTGTCGAGCCAGCTCATGCTCTTCCGTAATGTCGATCTTTCTGATCGGGAATTGGTCGCGTTCCATTTTTTGCAGAACGGGAACCATCTGCTGGCAGGGCTGACAGTAACTGGCCGTGAAATCCAGTAACTCCACATCAGGAGTTTCTGCAGCAGCAGCGCCTGCATTCACAACCAGGACCAGCGTCAATAGCTTGATCATCTTCATAATGGGCTTCCATGCCTGAAGAAAAATCGGACTGGCAAGATGCGCCAGCCACTCGCTTTGAGCCCGACTCGTAAGAGCCGACCCTTCAAGACATCACCAGTTGCAGAAAATCCATTCCCCGCACACTGACGAATCCATTTTTCAAACGCTCTTCGATCCCCGAAGGCCTTTGTTAGTCTTACAACCGATTCTGCAATTTCTTCAACGTCCTGACTGCATGGATACGAGCTTTTGAGAAACAACGACCCTTTGTAAGGGGCGTAAATCCCTGTAATTCGCTCGCGTCCGCTGAACCCCCGCAAGTGCGACGGTAGCAGCAGGACTTTCCCCTGTGACTCATCGAACGGGTTGCACTCCGTGTGCCAATCCTGCAGGATTTATCACTCACCTGGGTCGTTCGGCAGATCCTGCCGCAACTGGCCTGGCGGAGGATACATCGGATCGCGTTTTTTCAGAAAGGCCAGAATCTGTTGGGATTTTGCCCGTTCGAGAGAATTCTTCGTGAAATGTTCGAAGGCGACTGCTGAATCATCAGTTCACGTGTCAACCTGCAGACTCAATTGAATCCGGAACCTGTTTTCTTTCACCAGCCCGACGGTCTCAGCGCCCATGACGTCAGCAACACCACTTGACCAGAAATCCACCACTCAGGAAATCCGGGAACGCTTCGATAACGATGTGGAACGATTTTCCAATTTGGAAACCGGACAGGCCGCGACCATTGATGCGGCTCTTGCAATGACATTGATTACCGAAGCTGCGGTGAGTTCCACGCCAAAGATTCAACGAGTCCTGGATATCGGCTGTGGTGCGGGCAACAATACCATTCGCCTGCGACAAGCCTGTGGATACGATTTCGACGCAGATCTCGTTGACCTCAGCCAGCCGATGTTGGCCAGGGCTCAGTCAAGGTTGAGCGAAGTGAATTCAGGTGAAATCCGTTTGCTGCACTCTGACTTTCGTGAGGCCGATCTTAAGGTCGAAGCTTACGATGTTATTCTTGCGGCAGCGGTCCTGCATCATCTGCGAGATGACCGTGACTGGGAGACTGCCTTCAGCAAACTATTTCAGTTAACAGCCCCCGGAGGAAGCGTGTGGATCACAGATCTGGTGTCGCACGAAACGCCTGCGGTGCATAAAATGATGTGGAACCGTTATGGGGATTATTTGGCGACACTCGGTGGACTTGAATATCGCGAGAAAGTTTTCGCGTACATCGACAAGGAAGACTCACCGCGGCCTGTGACCTGGCAACTCGACTTGCTTCGACGATCCGGATTCGATCGAGTCGAACTGTTACACAAGAATTCATGTTTCGCCGCGTTTGGCGCTGTCCGAAACTGTTAGAGAGTCATTCCAAATAAAAAAGCCACGATCAACGTCATCCGCAGATCGTGGCTTTTGTTTTTCTAAACGCAATGGCTGTTCTTAGAACAATTCGAACCCCTCGGATTGTCCCAAATTGGATCGTCCCAAATTGGAATGTCCAAAACCAAGTGCCGTGGGCCAGGTTTTCAACCTGTCTGTTCGAACAATGGAAATTGACCAAGTTCAGATTGATAAAACGCAACACCCATTTCAAGGACCTGGCATTTAGCCATTTAGAACCTTGCTGATTGTCTCTTTCAGCACGTTGCCGCTTTGGACCAGAGCCGTTTTCTCTTTGGACCACAAATCGATCTCGATGTGGCTCTTCACGCCTGTTCGGCCGACGACAGTTGGAATCGAAAGGCAAACGTCGCGAAGCCCATACGCGCCGCTCATCAGGGAGCTGACAGGCAAAATGCGATGATCGTCGAGAGCGATGCTGTGAACAACGTCGGCAATCGAAACACCGACCGCGAAACCAGCGCCGCCTTTCTTCTTGATGACTTCCGCCCCGCTGCCGCGTGTCTTCTTTTCGACTTCGGCGATGACCGTGGCGTTCACGCCGGGGAATTTGTCGAGCGGCAAGTTGGCAATCTGAGCGGCCGACCAGATCGGAACCATGCTGTCACCGTGCTCGCCGAAGATCGTGACGTTGACCTGTGTCGGAGGAACGGCCAGTCGCTGAGCGAGCATGCTCCGCAATCGTGTGGTGTCGAGCACCGTGCCGAGGCCGATGACTTGTGACGCTGGCAGGCCCAGTTCTTTCACGGCCAGATAAGTCAGCACGTCAACAGGATTGGAAACGACAAAGACAATCGCTTCTTTTTTGTACGTGTGCTTTTTCAAGTCGGCCAGAATGCTGCGAAACAGTGCCACGTTGCGGTTGATCAGGTCGAGGCGACTTTCGTCCGGTTTGCGACGCAGACCGGCGGTGATCACGATCACATCCGCATCCTTCGCGCCTTCGGTTCCGCTGCTGGTAATCTTCTGAGGAGCCATCAATGAGGCTCCATGCAGCAGG
The DNA here is from genome assembly GCA_041753135.1 of Planctomycetaceae bacterium. Taxonomy (GTDB): domain Bacteria; phylum Planctomycetota; class Planctomycetia; order Planctomycetales; family Planctomycetaceae; genus SXXK01. The sequence goes on along the minus strand of JBGSVD010000022.1, from coordinate 38,107 downwards.
TCCAAAGCCTGGCCTTCGCAGAGTTCCTGATTGACGTCGATGAGATTGATCTCACTGACAATCTTGCCGGCCTGCAACGCAAACCCGGCACAGGAACCGACCAATCCACCACCACCAATAATGCTGACTTTCATACGAATCTCGGGTTTTCGGTTTTAAGTTTTCGGTTTTCAGACAGGAGGTATTCGGCTTTCGCAGGACAGGCTTTCCGTTTTCGAAAGGTCGCAGTAATGCGTTTGTCCGAAAACCGAAAACCTCAAACCGAAAACGCCCGCCTACGCCTTCCCCAATGCCGCCAGCACCTGGCTGGTAATCATCTTGACCAGATCTTCACTGACACCAGCGGCAGGTGTTTCACACGAGGTGCCGCATGGCTGTTGCAGGATGCCGGGGTACGACGGAGCCGGATCGAAGGCTCGTTGAACAGGGATGTTTTCCTTGTAGCCTTCTCGGAACGCGCTGTTGCCGCAGAGGTCGCAGTCTTCGTTGTGGAAACGAGGATCGTCGAAGCCCCACTTCTTCTTCAGGTCGAGCAGTTCGCGGCTCTTCTGTTCGTTCAGATACTGAGGCTGTCCAATCTGCTTGGCAAGCAACAGAATGCGGCAGTAGGCATCCAGAATCTCAGTCTTCCAGTACGCGTCCTGCAGGTCTTTGCCGAAAGAAACGGTGCCGTGGTTTTTCAGGATGATTGTGTTCGTTGCTTTGAGGAACGGCACAACAGTCTGAGCGAATCGCTTGTCGCCTGGAGTTTCATACGGAGCGATTGGGACTTCGCCCATGAAGACTTCCACTTCGGGAAGAATGCACTGAGGAATCGGTTCGCCAGCGACTGCGAAAGCCGTGGCATGCGGCGGATGGCAGTGAACCACAGCCTTAACGTCAGGACGATTCTTCATGATCTCGAGATGCAGCAGGACTTCGCTGGTTCGCTTTCGCACACCGGCAATTTGAACGCCTTCCATGTCGACGGCACAGATGTCTTCCGGCTTCATGAAACCTTTGCAGATCATTGTCGGAGTACACAACACTTCGTTCTCACCGACACGAATGCTGATGTTTCCATCGTTCGCGGCTGCAAAACCCTTGTTATAAACACGTCGACCGATTTCGCAGATCTCTTCTTTGAGGCCTCGATCGTTGATTCCGCTGTTCCATTTGTTGGCCATGGTTCGTCTTTCGCAATTCTATGAGGTTTCTGAGGCCGGGTTTTAGGTTTTCAGTTTTCGGTTTTCGGAGAGTCGCACAGCTGCGTCGATCCGAAAACCGAAAACTTCAAACCGAAAACCCCTTATTCCACACTTACTGTGTCCAATAACGCGGCACAGTAAGCATCAATCGGTTTTGAGTCAGGATAAAACGGAGTCGAAGCTTCAGCGCTTTCGGTGACGGCCATTAAGCTGCCGATGCCCGCTCCCATATCGTCGTAAATGACGATCGGTTCTGTTCGTCCCGATGCGTCACCTTTTAATCCCGCATGCATCAAAGGCACCGCCAACTTCCAGCTCGCGCCAGTCAACAGTGGTGTCCAGTGAGACAGCGTGACAGTTCCAATACATTCCATGATTCGCATATCGGTCTTCGACCGAGTTTTCGGTTTGAGGTTTTCGGTTTTCGGAGAGTCGCGTTGGTGCGTTTGTCCGAAAACCGAAAACCGAAAACCGAAAACCCTCGCCCTTAAATTTCCTTCCAACCTTGCGGCCGGTTCGCTGCCGAGAGAGATCTCAACAGCTTCAAAATGTCTCCGAACGACCAACCGGAGGAATCCAGGCACACGACCTGAGGGCTCATCACGGTGGTCAATGTGACCAGATTCGTCGCCTTCGAAATCACAGCCGCTCGTGCGTCCGGGTTGCGATTCAGCAGGCAGGCGATGATGGATGGTTCTCCGCCACAGGTGACGGAGATGCCGTTCTTCAAATTCTCGGATGCCGCCAGAGCTGCATCGTGTTCGCCGGAAACAGTCGACAAATTCCAGCCCGCTGCAGACGCAGCCGACTGACAAGTCGCATTGCTTCCAACGACGACGAACTTTCCTGTGGAAACAGTCACCGGCTTGTTCAAAGCCGATCCAGCCACAGTCACGCTGTTCTTTCGGATGTAGTCTTTGCCGGACGGCGTAATGATTGCTCCAGCCTGCAGCGCGATCGTTCTTCCCGCCGCTCGCGCTGCCACCAGAATGTCTTCACTGATGACCTTGGCCGCGATTGTGAGCAGCGTCGGCGCTTCAGTTGCCTTCACCGGGATGGTTGGCGAACCTGCCACCGGCGCAGACACAGCGGCAGGAACCGTCACGCGAGATTTCATTTCTCGCATCACGTTCTGCACGATCTGATCGATGTAGGCTGCGTCGAAATTCATTTGGTTTTTGGTTTTCGGTTTTCGGTTTTCGGAGAATCACAGAAGGCTTGTTGCTTCTGATAACCGAAAACCTCAAACCGAAAACCCCTTACTCTGGCTGCTCATCCATGATCCCCTGGATCGAGAACCGAATCGGCGAATCCTTTCGGCCGACTAATTGTTGTACGTATTTTGTATCACTCGTAAAAAACACATGATCGCCCTGACGAGCTCCCAGTGGATCGATGGCCAATTGAGGAAACTCATCCGGTTCGTTGTTGATATCCAATGGCTGCAACACGACCAGCTTCCATCCCGCCAGGGAAGGATGTTTCATCGTTGCGGTGGCGTAGCCTATGACTCGGGCCGATTGCATCGGAGGTTTTCGGTTTTCGGTGTGAGGTTTTCGGAAAAGACAGTGAGAAATGCAGTTTCGTCAGGTCTCGGTTTTTTGTAGTGACAAAGAAAGAGCATAGAGCATTCGATTGATTCCTTTGGTTTCGGTCACAATGTGGTTCATGTTCTCTGAAGCGATCGCTCCGACTTTGAACCCGATATAGGCCTGAGTGCGAAGCTCTGAGGCGGAGCCCCGTGATATTGTCAGAAATCGCATGAAATCCTTGCCGCCCCTTTCAGCTCCCTCTGCGATGTTGGAAGCCACAGAAACAGCGGCTCGCTGCATTTGATCTTTCAGCCCGAAGTCTCTTGAGTCCTTCAGACATTCGTAAACAAACACTGCAAGATTGCACGCCCTCTTCCAAACCTCCAGATCCTCAAATGAATGGAACATATGCTGTTCCCTCTGCATTTCTCCGAAAACCGAAAACCTCAAACCTAAAACACGAATCAAATGATTCGCAAATCATCAACCATCACACACCGTCGTTGTCTCGTAAACGTCATCGGATTCGTCACGCCTTCGCCGGTTGGAGTTGCGATGGAGAATGACAGATAACCTTCGCCGCCAAGGCCGAGTCCTGCCATGCAGGGGCCGTTCTTGACGAACAGAGTTGTATTCATCACGCGACCCATCTTGGTGATGGTATGGACGTCGCGAGAATGGATGATCGCCGTGTGGCCGAAGCCGTGTTCGTATTTCTTCGCCAGAGCGATTGCGTGATCGCTGCAGTTCGCTCGCACGAACGGGATGAACGGCATCATCTGTTCTTCAGTCACGAACGGGTTATGCTCATCCGTTTCGCCGTACAGAATCAGAGTGCTCGCTGGAACGTTCAGACCAATCTGAGCCGCCAGCCAGGCTGCGTCTTTGCCGATGTAATCGCGGTTGAGCTGAAAATGCCCACCCGGTTCCTTCGGAGGTCCGAACGCCTTCGCCGTGAACGCAGCAACCTGAGCCGCATTCAGTCGATAGCCGCCGTGATTCGAAACAGATGTCATGAGCTGGTCGAAGATCTCTTTAACCGCGAAGACTTCTTTTTCGCTGATACACAGCAGACTGTTGTCGAAGGCGGCTCCGGCAACAATTGACTTCGCCGCGTTGTCGATATCGGCCGTTGCGTCAACAACGACTGGTGGATTGCCCGGCCCCGCCACGATCGCTCGCTTGGGACTTTGCAGAGCTGCTCGAGCCACCGCAGGACCGCCGGTGACGACCAGCATCTTGACTCCGCGATGATCGAAGACCTGCTGAGCCGTCTCGATGGTTGGCGTGCCAATAATGTTCACGAGGTTCTCAAGGCCAGTTGCTGCATGAATCGCTTTGTTGAAACGACGCACGCCTTCGCTGGCGATCTTCGCTCCGCTTGGATGCGGATTGCAGACGATGGTGTTTCCAGCCGCCACCATGTTCACAAAGTTGCCAGCCAGAGTTGGCAATGAATGCGTTACCGGAGTAATCGCACCGATGACTCCGAACGGAGCGTACTCGGTGATCATCAGGCCGTGAGAGCCGCTGATGGCGTCGGTGCGAAGGAACTCCACACCGGGAACATCCTTGATGGCTTTCAGTTTGGCAATCTTGTGTTCGAGTCGACCGATCTTGGTTTCTTCGAATTCCAGCTTGCCGAGCTCTTCGGCTTGCTCGTCGCAAATCTGCTTGACGATGCTGATGGCTTTCTTGCGGTCGTCGAGCGACGCGCGGCTGAGTTGCTCAAAGCCCTTCTGAGCCGCCACAACAGCTTCGTCGACGGAATTGAATACGCCCCATCGTGTGTCTGGGCCGGCTGAACCATTCACCTTCCCAGCGGCACCGTTAGTTTTGGTGAGTTGAGTCAGTACTTCCTGAACGATGTTACGAATGGTTTGTTCGTTAGCGGTTGCTTGCATATTCGTTTCCATTTCTTAATTCCCGGCGAGCGGCTGGGCGTCAGCCCTCCGTGCAAATCGCCGGTACTCTTTTTTATGTATACAATCCAACGCCATTCGCTGAATGGCACCGACGTCAATCTGCAGTGATCGACACGGAGGGCTTACGCCCAACCGCTCGCCTATATTTGTAATTCTCTTAACCTATCCTGAACCCACCATGACACTTTTGTTCGCGTGGGAAACCTGACTGCCATTAATGCCAGAAGTACAATTGCTGCGATCAGCGAAATTATGTGGTGCTCGATCAGCACTGACACCAGATTAAAAAACGCAGCCCCTTCCAGAAGTGCCAGCGTAATAATCAATTGCATTCGATAGATGCCAAGCAGCAAGACCAGTTTCGACTCAGTATGCTGCTGACCAAAATGCTGCGACTTAAGCTGGTTAAGCCGCGTCTTTGTGATGAGACTTGGAATGACCAGATGGTTTACAATCATCAATCCAGCAAACCCAGCGGCAATCATGGTGACAATTTCTGGGTTTCCCTGTCGGAAGATGTCTCCCTTCGTAATCACCAACGCAAGACCAAAAAACATCAATACACCCATCATCAGTGCAACAGCGATGATCTGCATGCCTCGCAGCTGCGAATCGAAATTCGGACCTAGTGACTGGAAATCACCGGACGATTTATATTCGCTGACTGAGTATGGGTTCTGATCCATCCGCCAACTCCGTTGCAGACCAAGGTCCAGGCACCAATGACCAATAGTCGATGAATCCCCTGGGCATTGAGATTTGGTCATTAGTCATTCGCACTAAACACAATCTTCTGCTTCACCTGCACCGTATCCACTATTCCAATAATCGCCGCGTCAATCGGAAGTTCTTTTGTTCCCGGTGTGAACCGAGCACTGGACCCCTGAACGCACAACACAACTTCGCCTTCGCCCGCTCCGACCGTGTCGACGACTACGAATGAACGACCGGTTGGCTTCAGACTCTTCTGATCCTTCTCGTCGACTCGCAGTGGTTCCACGAGCAACAGCTTTTGCCCAATGAGCGACTCAACTTTATGAGTCGCCACAAGGCTGCCGGTGATGCGAGCTAAAAACATCGGGGGACCCTTTGGGCGTTTTCGGTTTTCGGTTTTCGGTTTTCGGAGAATCACAGGACTCACCATCAACCAATTACCGCTACCCAAAACTGCCTTTCCGAAAACCTTAAACCGAGAACCTCAAACGACCCGCGTCAGCGCGGCCGCTGTCTGCCGAGCCACAACGAGTTCTTCGTTCGTTGGAACCGTCCAGACCTGAACCTTGCTGCTGTCTTTACTCAAGCACGCTTCGCCTTTGACGCCTGCGTTTTTGGTGGAGCACAGTTCGACACCGGCCCATTCCATGTCGCGACAGACGTTCGCTCGAATGCGTTCGCTGTTCTCACCGATGCCGCCGGTGAAGACGATCACATCCGCACCGCCCAGCAATGCCATGTACGATCCGACGTAAGAGCGAATCGATGCTTCAAACAATTTCAGAGCTTTCTCTGCTCGATCATGTCCTTTCGCTGATGCTTCTTCCAGGTCGCGGCAGTCACCGCTGAGTCCACTGATTCCCAGCAGACCACCCTTCGAAGACATCTCCGTCAGAACCTGTTCGAAAGTCAGCCCCGTGCGTTTCATGATCACAGGAATCGCATAGGCATCGAAATCACCGACTCGATTATTGTTCGGCAGGCCTCCCTGAGGACTCATGCCCATCGAAGCAGCAAAGCTTTCGCCATTGCGAATTGCACAGATCGACGCGCTGCCACCGAGATGGCAACTGATCACCTTCAGATCCTGACGAAAAGGGGTCTGACCCTTTTGCGTTTCAGGGTCTGACCCCTTTTCGGCAGCTAGAATCTGCGCGATGCGGCCTGCGATAAAGCGATGGCTGGCACCGTGAAATCCCCAGCGACGAATCTCAAAGTCCGTGTACCATTCGTAAGGAACCGCGTAGGCTCGATGTTCGAACGGAATCGTTTCGTGAAAGCCAGTTTCCAACGCGGCCACCAGAGGAATCTGCGGAAACGCCTGCTGCAGTTGTCTCATCGCCCGCACGTATGGTGGATTATGAGCTGGAGCAATGTCCGACAGGGCTTCCATCTTCTGCAGCAGTGGCTCATCGACGATTCGCACGCCGCTGAGATCTCCAGCGAAGACCGCTTTGAAACCAATGCCGCCGACTTCGTTCACCGACTTCAGGCAGCCATGTTCAGCATCCGTCAGTTGTTCAAGGCAGATCCCCACAGCCGCCGCATGATTAGGCACGGACTGAGTCGTCTCTGCTTTGTAACTTCCGATTTGCACCGAACACGAACTCAGAGCATCCTTCTGTCCGATGCGATCGATCCCACCTTTGGCAAGCTGGGATTCGTTCGTCAGATCGAACAGACGATACTTGAAGCTGGTCGAACCAAGATTGGCGACAAGAACTTTCATGATGCCTCTTCTGTAGAACGATTGTCTCAATCGTTCACGCCCTGGATGCGATCATGAGCGGTTGGGACAACCGCTCTACATTTAAAAACCGACTTAAAGAATCGATTCCAGCAGTGACGCTTCTGGTCGTGGGATCAAGTGAGCACACACCAGTTCGCCGCTCTGAGAAGCCGCAGCAGCACCAGCATCAACAGCCGCGCGGACGGATCCGACGTCACCCTTGATGATCGTCGTAATGAAAGCAGCGCCGATGTTCAGCTGCTTAACGAGTGTCACGTTGGCGGCTTTCAGCATTGCGTCTGATGCCTGCACAGCGGCAACCAGACCCTTGGTTTCAATCATTCCAATAGCTTCGTTCATTGGTCTTTGTTCCGAAAAGAGTTCGAGTTGGTTTGGGAGCATGGGCCACGCAATCTCAAATTTCAAATTTCAAATTTGAAATATCACCGTGAGCCGCAGGGCGCTAGCCGCGGGTTGAAATTACTTCTTCGCAGTCGTTGGAGCAGCCTTGGCCTTTGGCAGGATGGCAGTCAGCTCTTCATTCGGGCGAGCGATCACTTCGACGCTGATCACAGTGCCCAGCTTGGAAGCTGCAGCAGCCCCGGCGTCAACGGCAGCCTTCACAGCGCCGACGTCACCGACCACAAAGGCGGTAACCAGACCGCTTCCGATTTTGTCCCATGACACCAGCTGCACATTGGCAGCCTTCAGCATTGCATCAATGGCTTCGATCATGCAAACGAAGCCCTTCGTTTCGATCATGCCCAATGCGTCCGTAGATTTCGCCATATCAAATTTACTCCAGCCAGAGTTCGCTTCGATCCAGAAGCAACAAGGGCAAAAAAAGAGATCGCCGCAGTCCTTGCGGTGTGGTTTTCGGTTTTCAGTTTTCGGTTTTCAGAAATCGCCGGAAAAAGCCCGTCCGAGAACTGAAAACCTCAAACCGAAAACCCCTAATGTTGACACTTACACAGCTCTGGCTTCACCAGTTCAACCTTTGAGGCCTTTTCCAGATTGCAGGCATTGCCTTCATCGGTATCCAGATGAACCTCCAGTTTGATTCCTTTACCGGCACGCACGGCCAGATCTTCCAGAACCGTTGTGCATCCAGCAGATTCAACGCGAAGATGAACGTGATCACCATCCTTCACGCCGTAATATTCGAGATCATCCGGCCCCATATGCACGTGACGCATCGCGCGGATCACACCTTGTTTCAATTCAACAACGCCCTGCGGCCCAACGAGCACACAACCTTGACTTCCCTTGACGTCACCGCTGATGCGAATCGGCAGATCGATACCCAATGAAATGCCATCGGTAAACGCCAACTCGACCTGTGAGTCCGGACGACAGGGGCCCAGCACGCGAACGCTTGGTAACATTCGACGACGAGGACCAACGACAGCAACAGTCTCCTTTGCCGCGTAGTAACCGTCCTGATAGAGATCTTTTTCGGGCGTCAGCTTCGCGCCGGCACCGAAGAGAATTTCGACATGTTCCTGAGTCAGATGCACATGGCGAGCTGAAATATTCACAATGAGCGGATTTCGCTTAGCAACAGGTGCAGCCGACACGGGGGCCTCTGCAACCACTGTCGATCGCAGCACCGGAATGCCGCCAGCCATCTCGCTGCTCGCAGGCGAGCCCAAATGGCGACTCAGCACATCCCGCACTACTCGTTCAACGTCAGAAGGATTCAAAGTCCCCAAAGCCACGCTATGCTCCTCAGTGCTCGGTTACCAGTGTTCAATTTTCAGAGCGTTCAAACTGACTGAAAACTGAACATTGAAAACTACATTGTCACAACTTCCGTCCGGATCCCCGCAGACTCCACAACTGACTTCCACTCACTCGACATCCCAGCGTCAGTTACAAGTTCGTCCACCTCGCCCAGCTCACACAACATCGACAACGCCCGCTGACCAAACTTGCTGCTATCCGCCACAAGAGTTACTCGGTCAGAAGTGCGGATCATCTGGCGTTCTGTTTCAACAAGCAGAGCGTTGCTATTAAACAAACCATCCGCCGTGATCCCCCCGGTACTCATGACCAGTCGAGTCGCATGCATCTTCCTCAAAGCCTCAACCGACTGCTCACCAAGCGCGACACCGGTTTTTGGATAGACATAACCCCCGATAAAAATCAGCTCGATCTCTGCCCGGTTCATCAGCAGCGACGCAATCGGCAGTGAGTTCGTCAGCACCTGAAGAGACTTTCCGGTCAAGTACCTTGCGACCTCCAGAGTCGTCGTTCCACCGTCCAGAAGCACCGTCTCACCCGGCACGATCATCTCGGCGGTCCGTTTCGCAATCAGCTGCTTCTCGATCGAAGCACGAGTTCGACGAGCATCAAAGTCGGAAAGAGAATCCCCAAGAAACGAAGCACCGCCTCGCGTTCGCTGAATTTGACCGGAACTGTCAAGAAACTCCAAATCCCGTCGAATCGTGGATTCACTCGCCCCAACTTCTGTCACGAGCCGCTGAAGCGAAACAAATCCTGATTCTTCAGCGATTCTTAGTATTTTCGAACGCCGCTCATCCAGAATCATCGCCATCCCGCCATAATAGATCGATATTCGTCACTAATATGAAGTCGAATCATTCATCATTCAAGCATCTTCAGTCACAAATGTGAAAGATTGTGAAAGGTATCGTCCCCGAATTCCTATGTTCTCGTTTTGACGCAACCGACAGAATCTACCACCTCTGAATCGCTATGACGCAAAAAGGCAACACTTGCTGCCAAACATCACCAAGCCGCGTGTCCTGAACCCACAAGAGCCGAGCATTCTGTGCGCTGCACACGGAAACGATGAACATGGGTGAAAATTAGTAGACGGATTCAAGTCTCAGGACGAAGGCTAAGTACGGCCGCAGTTTCGATGCTTAACGCGGCGCCGCAGATGACGCAGAATTCATTGGTTCACTCGCATCCGGCACCAGTGCTCCGTCAGAATCAAAAATTTCGGGTGAGAGGTCGTGGATCTTGCTAAAGATCCCCCGACAGCAGGAGCTTTAGCAGGGGCCACGAACTTAAAATCAACTCTGGACGGAGCTCCACGACAAGCGTTTCGATCATGGCCGTGTGACGGATACCATCTTGTTTTCCGAAAACCAAATTCCGCTCGACGAAATTCCGCTCAACCAATGGCCTCTGCGAATCTCTCAGTTTCGCGCGTACGTTTTCGAGATTCCTTCAACAGAAATCATGCCATCAACATCGACCGGAAACTCCTCTGAGTTAGACATGCGGCTGCCCAGGCCCTACAGAGTCACTCGCCGGTTGTGGCGAACGTAGCGTTGCGGAAACATGGACTTCGTTGAAACAACTGTACGCATGTCCCGAGCGACTTTGACTCTCCCGACTGAGCAAACTAAGATGGCTGTGACAAGCTTCGTCACTCTGGCGTTAAGTGCTTGTCCGTCGAACGGAAAATTCTGGCCAGTCATGACGCAACATAACGTCAACGATCCAGCAGAGAATGTGACAGTCGCGGCCCATGTGCCGTTGTCTGAGCGCCCTCTCGTGGCTGCCGACGATGACGAGAACACTGTCATCACAGTTCCTGAACATGCCCGTAGTGAAGTTCGCAGCGAATCGACACCGACCGGTGATGCTTACCGACAACGTCTTTTCCCTTCAAACGGGAACGTAGGTGGGGACGAGGCCGGAATTCGACTGGCGCACTTCGAAATTACGTCGCGCCTTGGTGCGGGTGGAATGGGAGCGGTTTTCAAAGCGACCGATCTTGAGTTGGCTCGCGATGTCGCCCTGAAGATTTTGCACCCCTCGTCTTCGCAAGACACCTCACTGATCGCTCGCTTCCGAAACGAAGCTCGTGCCTGTGCGCAATTGAACCATGACAATATTGCACGAGTCTTCTACGCGGGTGCTCAGGATGGGCTTTATTTTATCGCCTATGAATACGCCAGTGGCTCCACGATTCGTGATCTCATTATCGACCAGGGTCGACTGAGTATCGAAGACACGGTCAACTATGCAATTCAGGTGACGCTGGCTCTGAATCATATTGCCGCCGCGGGAATTGTTCATCGTGACATTAAGCCGTCGAACATCATGCTCACCAAATCCGGTCGAGTAAAAGTTGTCGACCTGGGGCTGGCCCGGCGCGACACGACCGATTCGATTGGCGACATCACCGTGGCGGGCACCACGCTCGGAACATTCGATTATATTTCACCCGAGCAGGCACGTGACCCCCGAAACGCTGACGTGCGCAGTGATATTTATTCACTCGGCTGCACGATGTACCACATGTTGACTGGGCAGCCGCCGTATCCAGAAGGCACGGCACTTCAGAAGCTGCTTGACCATCAGGGAAAATCTCCTCCGGATCCATGTCTCATCAATCCCGGCATCCCGCAGGAATTGGCTGCCATCATGCGCAAGATGATGGCCAACAGTCCGGCTCATCGATACACCGTGCCGGGCTTGCTGTTGAATGATCTGATTCAAATGGCTTCGCTGCTTGGCTTGCGCAGCATCCCCGCAGAAGGCATCGTCTGGAGAAAGCTGACTGCGTCGGAAGGAAGACAACCGCTGGGGGCAGTCTGGGTTTTTGTTTCTGTACTGCTGATTTGCCTGACTGCTGTGTTTCTGCAGCGTTCCTCACGCATTATTGTTTCCCCCGAATCGTCTGTTGTGGAACTCGACCCGCCAGGTATTGAAGTGCCGGCCGAACAGTACTCCAAAGGGACCAACGTCCCGATCGGAAGGTCTCCGTCTGTTGAAACTGCTGTGTCCGGTAATACGTCTGGAGCTCCTTCAACAGGTTCATCAGGCAATGGCTCGGGCGGAATCAATGTCGCAGCTCAGTCGTCGTCGACTCAAAAGCCTTTGCCGACGCTCCCCAACAATGGCCCGATTAATACGTCGCTCCTGGATTTCATCAATCTTGTTTTGACAAAGCCTGCCCCGGCCACGACGCGCGCTGTCATTGCGGATCCGTTTTTGCTGCAGACTTCCGATGGAAGTTCAAAGTCGTTCAAGACTCTGAAGGCCGCCGTAGCAGATGCACGATCGGGCGACGTTGTTTTGCTGCGATACAATGGTTATCCGGACGAACTTCCTGCTCAGCCGCCAGTGCGAATTGTCGGCATGAATCTGATCATTCGCGCAGCCGATGGATACAGGCCGACTCTGGAATTCGACGGCACTTCCGACGACACCGCTACACCGGGCCAAATGTTTAATCTTCGCAGTCAGGGATCTCTGACAATGCGCGATATCGACCTGCGATTAATCGTCAGAGACGATCTGACTGCGGATCGACTGAGTCTGTTTCACTGCGAAGGTCCGAATCGAGTCAGCCTGGAAAATGTTTCGATCGAATGTCGCAATCCGGATAATCAGCCAGCCGTGATTTTTGACCTGACCGATGAGACCTCAGGCCCTGTTGAAAATTCGGGTCTTCAGGAGTCTGAACTGACATTGAATCGTGTGATCTGCAGAGCCGACGCAGATGCATTTCGAATCGCCTGCCAGCCGCGTGGACGCATTCTTTTGAAGAACAGCGGGTTTGCTTTGAATGGTACTCTGCTTCAACTTCGAGGCGACTCGTCGATGCAGCCAGCGCGCGGATCGCTCGAGGTGTTCCTGGATCATGTGACCTGCATTCATACGGCACCAATGCTGCATATGAATGACGGCGATGAGCGTAAAGGTGGAACTAGGCGAACATTGCCGCGCATTTCTATTCGCAGTGAAGCTTCAGTTTATGCTGGCGTGGGTCCGAATTCCAGACTTTTGAAGTCGGAAGGAAATTCGTATCTCGAAGACATTGAATCTCTGGTGAGCTGGATTGGTTTCACCAATCTCTACGATGGCCAAAGCGTTTTTTGGGAGCTTGAAACGTCGGCACTCGACTATTCGAGCCGCCGACTGGACTTCGTTCAATGGAATCAATTTTGGCAGAATCGTGCAGACAGTGAAGACACGAATTCAGCGGTGTTGCCGGAACTGATCGGCAGGAATCCGGCGTGGCGAGACTTTGGTAACCGCATGCTGTTGCCATCCATTACACCTTCTGTGTTTGATCTCGATGTGACCCTGTTTATCCCTGGTCCAAACAGTCTGCCGCGAGCTCGCGACACTTTGATTCCCGGCGTGAACGCGCAGGACTTGCCGCCGTTCCCGCGATCGATTCTGGCACCGATCCGCGAACCTTCTTCTTCTGTCGGTGCGTCGCCGGGCAGTGCGAATCCGATCGCGCCGGCCAGCGAAGTTCGATCGAGCCCATCGCTGCCGGTGAGCGACTTGCCATAGCGGCAGCCATTGCGCTGGGGAATCGATTTCTGCTGGTCGTTTTGAGGCGTCGTTTGCCGAAATTCCCAGCATCTCTGCTGCGTCACCGCGCGGACCGCGACTTTTTGAGGAACGATGTGCAGCACCAACGATTCAATCTCTCAATCCCCGCGCGTTCTATGTGCAGACATCTGGCATTTCTTGTGCGTTGTAGTTGTTCCGATTCGAGCCCAATGGTTAAGCTTTGCTGCAAATCAGCTTCGTCGCAGGCAGGCTGAATATGACTTGACCGCAATGAAGTGATTTTTGCATCGAACGATGAGTCGCCCACAAGCATCGAAAGCCTCTGATTTTGCGGCAGCGATTCTTTGGGCACGATCGCTGCCAGGATCATTGTCGTTGTTTTCCGCGCCGAAAGATTTGGCGTGATTTCTATCTGAGAGCTGAGATTGAGAGCTGAGAACGCATGAGCAAAAAGTACCTCGCGATCCTGGAAGAAACTGACGGCTTGCCTCGTGGCGTCAAATACATCATTGGCAATGAAGCGGCCGAGCGTTTCAGCTTCTATGGCATGCGGACGATTCTTGTTGTCTTCATGACAAAGTATCTGCACCTGATGTCCGATGGCGAAGTCGGCACGACCATGAGCGGGGCCGCAGCGAACGAGGTTTATCATAACTTTGTGGCCGCGACATACTTTTTTCCAGTCTTTGGGTCGCTGCTGTCTGACATTTTCATTGGCAAGTATCGCACGATTCTCTGGCTGTCGATCGTCTACTGCCTGGGTCATCTGGCATTGGCATTGATGGGCGGTTCTGGAATGTCGCCGTCGTCGTGGCTGGTTGCAGGATTGTTCCTGATCGCCTTTGGTAGCGGCGGCATCAAGCCGTGCGTTTCGGCTCACGTGGGCGATCAGTTTGGACGCAAAAACAGTCACTTGATGACGAAGGTCTTCCAGTGGTTTTATTTCGCCATCAACTTCGGATCCACAGTCTCCACAGCTCTGACACCAGTGCTGCTGAAATGGTACGGACCACACGTAGCGTTCGGCGTTCCTGGTGTTCTGATGGCCATGGCAACAGTTCTGTTCTGGATGGGACGCAACGTGTTCATTCACGTGCCGCCCGGCGGAATGAAATTCTTTACGGAGACATTCAGTCGTGAAGGTGTGGTTGCATTGCTGAAGCTTTCTCTGATCTACGCTTTTGTCGCCGTATTCTGGGGCGTCTTCGATCAGACAGGATCGTCGTGGGTTTTGCAGGCTGAGAATATGGACCGGCGATTTCTGGGTGTTGAATGGTTGGAGTCACAGATTCAGGTGGTGAACCCGTTATTCGTTTTGATCCTGATTCCGCTGTTTCAATTCGTCGTCTATCCGGCCGTGAATAAGGTGTATCGGCTCACATCAATTCGAAAGATCGCGATTGGCTTTTTCCTGACCGCAGCGAGCTTCGCGATGATCGCGTTCGCTCAACGATTGATTGACAAAGGAGAAGTGCCTTCGATCGCGTGGCAGCTTTGGGCCTACCTTCTGCTGACCAGTGCGGAAATTATGATCTCCATTACTGGCCTTGAGTTCTCGTACACTCAGGCACCGAAAACGATGAAGTCCGTCATCATGGCGGTTTGGTTGTTCTCGGTATCACTGGGTAACTTGTTCACCGGCTGGGTGAATCATTCGATTCAGACTCCGGGCATCAATCAGATTGCCAGCGTTGCGAAGGATTTGAAAGTTCAGGGCGATACACAGAATGGCGAATGGAAGTATTCCGTTCAGGAGCTCGATCTTCTTGATGATGCGGGGCAGGTCAAGCCGGCCAAAGGCCACACAGTGCGCATCGTCGGAGTGGATGACAAAGCAGAAACTGCAGATGATGTGGTCATGCTGTTTGATGACTATGGCAAACTGACAGCAGTGCAGACCAGCGAAGACGAAGTCTTGAAGACGGCAGCTGCACGGATTGACGCCGCATTCATGGAATCCGCAGCGGACGACAACGGTCGCATCCTGCCGACGACTCAGAAGGGGCAAGAGCTGATTCAGGATCTGAAAGACTCACTCGGTCAGCCTCTGAAGTACGCTCAAGTAACTCGTAACATGTTCCGAATCATCAGCCCGGGTGCAGACAAGACGCCTGCGACTCAGTGGGATCTGGTTCTCACAGGCAACGTCAGCCGAGCTACGACTGATACGGCTGGGCAGACAGCTCCTCTTGACTGGATGGAAAAACGAATCATTGAATTGAAGGGCGATGAAGGAAAGAGTGAGGTCGACAAGGCCCGTGGCAATATTTCGGCGACTGAGATCGGTACGGACATTACTGTCGGTGGGCAGGATACTCTTGAAGGCGCTGCGTATTTCGATTTCTGGACTTACACTGTTCTGATTACCGCTGTTCTGTTCTTGCCTGTTGGATATTTCTACAAAGAGAAGTCCTACATCCAGGATGCCTCGGCTGATGATGCTTCGGAAGCAGATGCGTCTGCAAAACCTGAAGTCACGACAGAATCCAAAAACGTCTAACAACGAGCAACAGCGTTCATTTCAAATGCAGGTCATTCCCGTCATCGATATTCGCAACGGCATTGCCGTACAAGCGGTGGCGGGAGACCGCGGCCGTTACCAACCGCTCAGGTCGCAATGGACGTCCAGCACAGAGCCCGCTGAAGTATTGAAAGCTTTGCGAGACGAGTTCGGGTTTTGTTCTTGCTACGTAGCGGATCTTGATGGAATCGAACGAGGAAAAGCGAATCGCTGCACTCTGGGAGAAATGGTTCGTACCGGAGTCAAGCTCTTTGTGGACAGCGGCGTCCGAACGAGCGACGATGCGAAGCAGCTTCTCGATATCGGTGTTGAACGTGTGATTGTTTCGTCCGAGTCCCTCCCGAATCTATCAACGATTTCAGACCTGCTTCAGGCCTGCGAGATTGAGTCCATTATCTTCAGCATTGATCTGAAGCATGGTCAGTTGATTACCGCTGACCCGCAGTTCAGAGATTGCAGCCCTTTGGATCTGGTTGCGAAATTGATCGACGTGCAATTGAGAAACCTTCTGGTTCTGGATCTTGCCGCAGTCGGCACCGGCACGGGAATTCCGACGCTCGATCTTTGTCGTCAGATCAAGAACTGCTGGCCGTCGACGAGCTTGATTTCTGGCGGAGGCGTTCATTCTGCCGCCTGCCTTCGTTCGGCACAGGCTCACGGCATCGACGGCCTGCTAATTTCCTCAGCCCTTCACGACGGGCGACTGACACCGGAAGAAATGACCAGTTAACTTGATTCGTGAAGAATTGCAAAGTCTCAGTCTTCCCCTCACTTCGGGTGGGTAAAATCTGGAATCTTCACCCTCCCTTTGGGAGGGTCGAAAACGAGCGCAGCAAGTTTTCGGGGAGGGGCCGCCGCGTCAACGTATATTGAACTCGACCCGGCCAACACAGCCCGCCCCTCGCTGCGCTCGACCTTCCCAATGGGAGGCTGGAACGCGGCTGGTGATTGAAATAGGCTCAAACATCAATGACATAAACTGCAGCAATTTTTAGTGCCGACAAAACAGGATATTGACATCTTGTTTATGGGTCGCTAAGCTGAAACAGGACACATTGATCCTGTTTTTGGCGAGTCATATTTTGTCAGGAATTGCTATGTTGAAACGAACCCTTTTGTCTTTGGTCGCGCTCTCGCTGGTCTTTGCTGCGGCTGTGTTCGGAGTTTCGCATCGTACGGTGGCACAGGAATCGAAAGTGAAAATTTCAGCAAAGGACGCTGCTGTTGAAAGAACGCGCCGTGAAGTCCGCATGCTGGACGATATCTACAAGACCGCCATCGTGCTTGTGACGGAACACTATGTCAACAAGGACACAGATCTGGCGGCCGGAAGCGCGTTTAAGGCGCTGTTCGAAGGTGTTGCAAAGAAAGGGTGGCACGAGGCTCGACTTGTCGACGCGACCGGACAACCTTACAGCGATCTCAATCTTCCCAAAGAAGGTTTCGAAAAGAAGGCTGTGGCAAAAATACTCGCCGGCAAGCCGTCCTATGACGAAGTCGTGACCGAGGGCAATCAGCGATATCTGCTCGCAGCGACCGCGATTCCGGTTGTCATGGACAAGTGCATCATGTGTCACGAAAATTATCGCGACGTGGAGCAGGGCAAAGCGATTGGTATTCTGAGCTATAAAGTTCCCGTTCAGGAAGAGTAATCACTGCGTGCAGGACATTGCAGCAAAAAAGCGGGCGAGACGCCCGCGCTCCCGGAGCGCGGTGTCTCGCCCGCTGGACATTCTTCATTCAACTGGAAAACTCAAACAGGCCGTGCGGAAAGTCCGCAGGCCGATCGCACGCGTTCAACGACTTCAGTCGCTTTCGCTCTCGCTCGTCGAGCGCCCTGTTTCAGAATATCTTCCACTTCATCCGGAGCAGATTCCAGGCGAATTCGTCGGTCAAACGCTTCTCCGAAATGATGCATGGCCGCCTGATACAAAGCTTCCTTCGCTTCGCCATAACCCATGCCACCAGCTCGATAACGGTCGGCCAGCGCGGATTGCTGCTCCGGGGACCCGAACAGTTTGTAGAGCTGAAACACAGCACAGTTTTCGGGATCTTTGGGCGATTCCATCGGCGTTGAATCTGTCTGGATGGACATGATCGTTTTGCGCAACTTTTTGGGCGTGTCAAAAATCGGGATCGTGTTGTTGTAGCTCTTCGACATTTTCTCACGATCCGTCCCCGGAACTTTGGCCGAGTCGTCCAGAACGTAAGCTTCCGGCAAGTGCAGAGTTTCACCGTAAGTGACATTAAATCGCTGAGCCAGATCGCGAGTCACTTCCACATGTTGAATCTGATCAGCACCGACGGGCACCGTTGTGCTGTCATAGATCAGAATATCGGCCGCCATGAGCACCGGATACGTAAACAGCCCGGCATCAGCCGCGATGCCTTTCGCCTTCTTGTCCTTAAAGGCGTGGCACTTTTCCAGCAGATGCATTTGAGTGATCGTCATCAGCAACCAGGTCAGTTCCGTGACTTCCGGAACATCTGACTGACGGAAGAGTGTCGCCTTCGCCGGATCCAGACCCAACGCCAACAGATCGATCGCGGCGTCTGTGACGTTTTGACGCAAGACTGCAGGCTCCCGAACCGTGGTCAGCGCATGGAGATCGGCAATGAAGTAGAACGACTGCTCCTGCCCCTGAAGCGCAATGTACTGTCGGATTGCGCCGAAGTAGTTGCCCCAGTGAAAACGACCTGTGGGCTGAATGCCGGAAAGAACTTTCATAGCGGATTCTGGAAGCAAGAGGGTTGGGTTCAAAAAAAGGAGCCAGAACTTAGCAGCAGCTAATCACGTTTCGGAATCTGCAGCGTTCCGACGACTTCAGCAACACTGCTGGCTCCAAGAGTCTTCAACGCAGCAGGAAGTTCGCCAATCAATTGGTTGGCGAGCCCTGGATTGTAGAAGTTGGCTGTTCCGATCTGAACGGCCGTAGCTCCGGCCAGCAGAAATTCCATAACATCGTCAATCGACTGGATACCGCCAATTCCGATGATCGGGATCTTCACTTGCTGAGAAACCTGCCACACAATTCGCAGTGCCAGAGGCTTAATGGCCGGGCCGCTCAGACCACCCAGAACGTTACCAAGGACCGGACGACGACGTTTCCAGTCAATCGCCATTCCCTGAAACGTATTGATCAGCGAGATCGCATCGGCTCCGGCATCCGCCACTGCTTTCGCGATCGGTGCGACGCTGGTCACGTTCGGCGTCAACTTGGCGATGACTGGAATGCTGCAAGAACTTCGAACCGCGGCGACCACTTCTGCGGCAAGGTCAGGGTCGGTGCCAAAATCCACGCCACCGGAAACATTCGGGCACGAGATATTCAGTTCAATGGCTGCGACTCCGGAAACCGAATCCAGGCGGCTGGCCATTCGCCGAAAGTCATCATTCGCCTTGGCGGCAATATTGACGATGATCGATGTTCCAAGTCCCGTCAAGTACGGCAACTTCTCATCGACAAACTGATCGAATCCGTCGTTATCCAGGCCGATTGAATTCAGCATCCCGCTGGCCGTCTCGACCGTGCGAGGTGGCGGATTTCCTGGCCTTGGCAGAGGCGTCACCGTTTTCGGTATGATGCCACCCAATTGAGCGAAATCCACGAACGCAGTCATCTCCTTGGCGTACCCGAAGGTGCCTGAGGCAACCAGGATCGGATTCTTCAAAGTCAGTCGATTGAGGCTGACACCTAATTCCGTCATGCGTTCGTCATCTCGTTGCGAAAAGCTCTGACACCTGGCCGGACGCTCGATTGGAGCGGTCTTCGAAATTCGGCTTCAGTGTCAAGTGAATTGCGACGGTGATCTCATGAATTCGGGGCGGCCAGCGGGATCATTGGCCCAAAGACCGAACTCGCCAGCAGGCGTGACTCTCAATCACCATCGCAACTTATGTACAGAGTTTATCACAGTCTTCGGCGAATCACAGTCTTCGGCGAATCACACAGCAACGCCAGTGCAGTCGCGGGTTTCGGTCGGTGCTATTTGCCGAGGAGGGGAGGTGGCGGCCTGCCGCGACCTGCGTGCACATCAATAAGGCGAGCGGCAGGAAATGGCGTGCCCGCCCATTTGTAGAGCAGCTGCTTCGACTGCTCATGAACGATTGGGACAATCGTTCTACATTGATAAAACGTCTCCTGCCGGTCGCTTAAAAAAGCGGGCCGATATTCTGCTGCCACTTGCACACGGGGTTCGCCTTACGGCGAAAGTCCTTTCCGGCAGAAAAGGACCTACAGCAGTGTCATTTGCAAATTTAGGGATGTTCAGCGGGCGAGACGCCCGCGCCTCAGGAGCGCGGGCGTCTCGCCCGCCTTTATGCAACTCCTCAAACTAAGGTTGACGGAGCACTACATTGACAATCATCCGCGATTACACACCAGCAACGCTCGACCTCTATGCAGTCTTCCCGTGCGTTCCTTCAGCACCATCGGCAGTTCAGATCAATGGAGCATTCGATATCCCAATACATAGCTGGGTACTGCCAACGAAAAAAGCTGGTTTGCCTTAATGGACAAACCAGCCTTGGGAAGTAAGTCCTGGGTGTTGGTCAGGACTTATTCAGAGAAAATCTCTGCGAATTATTCACCTGGGTTCAGTGAGAATGACTCCATCAGGACGCCATTTTCATCACCAATCCAGTATCCACCATTTGGAGCCATGTACTTTTCAACAACTTCAAATGGAGGCAGTTTTTTGAAGTCAATTTTAGAGAACAGTTCGTCCATACCAGGGAAGCTGTCTGCAGCTTCGCCGCCACGGAGCATCTCATAGATACGCTTGTAGCTGTCGGCTGGCCGAGAGAACGCAACCATCAACGCACCTTCTTCAAAGTGTTCTGCAACAGCTTTGAAGTCGTCCGATTCTGACAGAGGTCGAAGATCGTCGTCGTTGCGGACGGCCTGCTCCAGCTGAGTTCCACCAACCCCAATCAGAAGTTGATTATTGGCGACCGTAAAGGCCAACGTGGTTCCGTTACCTGGATCGATCTCGTAAATCGTGGCGCCTTCGAGTTCTCGTGTTTCACCTGGGAAACCAGGCTGAGAAGTCAGCTTGGCGAGCAGTTCTGCAAATTTTTCGTTGTCTTTGACGCCCAGGGAGATGAGTACGTCGTCCGTTTCGCCATCGGACTCTGCGTCGCCAGGAGCCATGACAAGATTCATTTTGCCGTCGAGCTGATCGATCACATCATTCTTAATGTGAACTTCTGGTCCCTGCTCGGCAAGGTCATCAATGATACCGGCAAACGAACCGGCTCCCTGAAACATATCAACCAGAGTTTCGACTGCCGTGTAGGCTTCTTCAACCTTCCAGCTTGTCGCCATCCAGGCACTCGCACCGTCTTTCACCCATGACGGTGGAACCTGATCAACAACGTCCAACTGGAAGATCTGCATGGCACCCTGAGGCGGCTGTTCTGTGTAGATGAACGAACGGCTGATTCCCTCAAATTCTTCGCCGCCCATTTCCGCAACGGAACCAATCGCCTTCATCTGATTGACGCCCAGCATCGGGAAGACGCTGATGGCCATACCGGCTGGCAGACCAGCTTCGCCGAGAGAACCCGTCTGAACAAGCTGAGTGAATAAACCAACCGGATCAACATAAGTCGTCATCAGGCTGGAGCCTTCTTCAGACTCGCACTGATCCATGATGTAAGAGAATACATCGTTGTTCACCAGAGTCTTTTCAGACGCTCCGTCCCAGTTATCAAGTGTCAGCTTCAGCAGCGCGCCGCTGTTGCTGATGACGAGACGTTCGTCTTTCAGAAACCATCCGAACTCTTTTGCAAGCGGAGTCTTCTTTGCGATCGGTGCTTTGACAGTAAACATCACCAATTCGGTGCCGTCGTGTTCGACATTCGCGGATTCCAGTTCACTGACAGACGCCAGAGCGCCGGATGCTTTTTCCAGCAAGCCGCTGATTTCGGATTCATGAGCACCGTAGTCAAAGAAAATCACAGCTCCCATTTTATTCGGCGGAGCCTTCGAAATGGCAAACGTCACTTCACCAGTTGGAATTGCAAGCAACTCGCCAACGGTCAGTCCGAGGACTTCCTGGACCTGTGAAAATCCTTCTTCCATCTCTGAAGAAAACGCTGTTTCGACTTCGGCCTTGAATTCATCGAATGCTGGATCAGCAAGCAGACGGCCAGCGGATGAGTTCGTCATCGCTTCCTTCATGCCTTCTACGCTGGGCATCGACATATAGAAATAGGTGTCTTTAGGCAGGATCTGACTGCTGAGCACCTTGGTGTCGGCAGTCTGCGCGGTTGCAATTCCGCTTAGCCCACCTGCAAGGATGGCTGATGCCAAAAGCGTTCGTTTCATTCGGGCCAGAAACATCGAAATTCCTTCGTCATGGAAATGAAAAAAAGGGTTGAACCCTCGCCGGGGGAATTCTTCCCCACTCAACAGGAAATGGTCAAGGTCACAATGATAGTGTTGTCACGGATTGCCAGGATGGCTTTCAGCGTTCAAGGCAGTACCGCGTTGTCCGCCAGATCCTGGTCAAACTGAAAACTGGCCAAACTCGCCACGACTATCCAGGTCGCGACCAGTTGCGGCTCCCCGTTTCTTGAGTCGGAGGTCGGAACCGAGTTGATTCGCAGGAATCACCAATCTATTTGAAGAAAAGCAACAGTTCTCCGGATTCTCGTCCGAGCGACTGCAATCTGTCAAATGCTCTGGCGTTGCGATCACGTCAAAGGACAGCCGCAGATTTCGGTAGGTCTTCCTTGCCGAGGAGAACTTCGCGGCCTGTGTGCATGTCAACAAACGAATTGGGCCGATATTTTGCAGCCACCTGCACACGGGGTTCGCCTTTCGACGAAAGTCCTTTCCGGCAGAAAACGACCTCCTTAAACTCTAAACGATGCCGCCGGAGATGTTTTCGTTTTACCGCAATACCTTTCAAATCATAGCGGAATCGGCGTAAGCCGTCCGGTGAGCCAGCCCTTTTGCATGCACTCACCGGGCAGCTCGCGCTGCTCCGCTACTATTTGAACGGGATTGCGTTTAAGCGTTAGCCGGAGGCGTACGTTGGTGGCGGCATCCGCGTACGCCTCCGGCTGACGGTTAAACATCTCAATCGTGACCGCGATGATTGCGAAGTTGGGAGGGCGAGGCTCCTGCCGAGCCACTGAACTGTGGCCTGTGAACTGTACCGTGTGATCGAATGACGCTATGCTGACTGTTGCTGTTTCCTGACCTTCCCTCCCGAGCTGACTCAATTCCCACCACGGAGCTGCTCATGAAGTCCCGCCTGACTATCTACTTCGCTGCGCTGCTTGTTGGTTTTGTCCATGTGAATCATGCGGGTGCACAGCCTCAGGATGACTTCACGCCATTGCAGACGCAGTATGAATCTGCTCAAAAATCCGCGCTGAAGAAGTACTGCCTAAGCTGTCATTCCGCAGCAGAAAAACAGGGCGAACTGGATCTGGAGCAATTTCACTCAGTCGCCGACATGCGTCGAAATGTTGTGCCATGGCAGCGTGTTGTGGAAATGATGGACGACGGCGAGATGCCTCCGAAGGACGCTGAAACGCAGCCTTCAAAGCAGGAACACACGTCGCTGCGAAATTGGGTTCGGGCTGTCCTTGATGCCGATGCACGAGCCAATGCTGGCGACCCAGGTCCTGTTGTACTGCGTCGCTTAAACAACGCGGAGTACACGTATTCAATTCAGGACCTCACCGGCGTTGCCCTGGAGCCTGCTCGTGAATTTCCCGTCGACAGCGCGGCGGGGGAAGGTTTCACCAACGTCGGCAACGCGCTTGTGATGTCACCCGCGCTGATTCAAAAATATCTGGATGCAGGCAAGGACGTCGCAAGCCATGCGATGCTTCTGTCGGATCGTATTGAGTTCTCCTCTGCTGCAACTCGCCGCGACTGGACGAACCAAAAGCTGGATGAAATTCGCAACTTCTACTCACGGTTTACGGACAACGGCGGAGCCACTGCCGTCAATCTGCAGGGTATTCAATTTGAAACCAACGGAGGAGGCCGCCTGCCTCTGGAAAAGTATCTGCGAATCACATTAAAGGAACGAGAGCTGATCAAAAGCGGTGCAAGATCTCTGGCGGATGTTGCTCGTGAACACGACGTCAACGAAAAGTATCTGACCACTCTTTGGAGTTCATTGAATGATCCCAAACCATCGCTCGTGATGGACGTTATTCGAACTCAGTGGCGATCAGCCGGCCCTGACGATGCGCCTGCGCTTGTCGCGACCATTGCTCAATGGCAACAGACTCTTTGGCGATTTACCACGATTGGCCATATTGGTAAACGAGATGGTCCGAAAGCCTGGCAGATCCCTGTGCAGCCACTTGCTTCACGGCAGGAGATTCGGATGAAACTTCCCGCGCCTCAGGATGGAAAAAATGTCACGCTGTATCTGGCGACGTCCGATGCCTCGGATGGCAATGATCACGACTTTGCCGTGTGGGAAAATCCTCGCTTCGTCGCACCTGGTCAGCCAGATCTGTTACTACGCGACGTAAGGTACGCTGTTGCCTCTTTGTCTGCTCATCGAGATCAGGTTCTGGCAACGGCGGCCGCTTGCCTGAATGCTGCGGCGGAAGCAAGTGTGTCGGCCGATGCAAATCTGATCGAAGCGCTGTCGGCAAAATACGATGTCGATCGCTTTGTGTTGGCGTCGTGGTTTGCCTATCTGGGCATCGGTGCCGGAGAAGCTCGGATTGATTCTTACATCACGAACAAACTGGAGCGAACTGAGAACTACGATTTTGTAAAAGGCTGGACCGGGCCTGATGCATTGAGTGTGCTGGCCAATTCTTCCGACGAGTTCGTTCGAATTCCAGGCGACATGCACCCTCACAGTGTTGGCGTTCATCCTTCGCCTCGGCTGCGAGCGATCGTTGGGTGGCGGAGTCCAATCGCGGGAACTGTGAAAGTCACGGGGCGAGTTCAGCGGGCTCATATCGGTTGCGGCAATGGAGTCACCTGGCTGGTGGAACTGCGGCGCGGAACTACTCGTCAACGACTGGCCGCCGGAACTGCTGAAGGTGCCGAAGAGCACACCTTCGGGCCGTTTGAGAATCTGATTGTTCAGCCTGGCGATTTGCTTTCGCTGATCATCGGGCCTCGTGATGGTGAGCACTCCTGTGATATGACATCGATTGGTTTATCGATTTCGAGTGTCGATGATCAAGCCCGCGAATGGGATCTTGCGAAAGACGTTTCTCCCGACGTTCTCGCAGGCAATCCACACGCCGATCGGTTCGGAAATCCTGGCGTCTGGCATTTCTACAGCGAGCCGGATTCCGGAGGCGGCGCAGAGTCCATTATTCCCGCCGGTTCATTGCTCGCACAATGGCAATTGGCTCTCGATGCCGACGCGAAGTCGGTGTTAGCCGACAAGTTGCAGGCCTTACTGACAATGGGGACCGGTGATCTGGCTGCCGACAATCCGGATGCGGTGCTGCATCGTCAGCTGACGTCCTTGAATGGGCCATTGTTCTCCGCCATTCGCAAGGAACTGCTGGCTAAAAAAACTGAAGCATCCAATGCTGTTGATTCTGCATACGGTCTGGACTCGAGTCTCTTCGGACGACATCCCAATGGTGGTGCCGTGGATGCAGCCAGTCTCTGTGTGCAGGCGCCGTCGGTGATTGAAGTTGTCATCCCGGCCGATTTTGTCGAAGGCTGCGAATTCGTCGCAACGGCGGCATTGCATGCGGAAACCGCATCTGAAGGCACGGTGCAGTTGCAGGTTCTTTCAGCACGGCCGAAGGGGTTGTCGGGAATTGCGGCGAGTGCCGCATCAGCTCGCGGTGGGAAATCAACCTGGTCAGACGGAGACAAACCCGTCAGTCATGATACACCGATTCTTGTGAACGATAACAGCAAGGCGAAGGAACGTTTGCTGTCGCAGTTTGATGATTTCCGGCTGCTGTTTCCCGCAGCGCTTTGTTATACGAAAATTGTTCCTGTCGATGAAGTTGTTACTCTGACGTTGTACTATCGGGAAGATGATCACCTGAACCGTTTGATGCTGGACGAATCACAAGCTGCCGAGCTGGATCAGCTTTGGGATGACATGCACTTTGTCAGCCAGGATGCGCTGGCATTGGTCGACGCGTACGAACAACTCTGGCAGTTCGCGACTCAGGATGCAGACCCCAGTGCGTTTACGCCCATGCGTGACGGCATCATGCTGCGTGCCGAAGAATTTCGCACCTCGCTGCGCAATGCAGAGCCCGTGCATGTTCGAGCTGTGCTGGGGTTTGCGGAACGAGCCTGGCGACGGCCGGTCACGCTCGCTGAAGAAAATCAGTTGACCGCCTTGTATCAAAAACTGCGAGAACAGGAGCTTTCTCACGACGCATCCATTCGAATGTTGATTGCACGAGTGCTTGTGACTCCGGCTTTTCTCTACCGCGGCGAACGCGCGGAACGCGGAACGGTTGCGACGCCGGTGAATGATCGAGAACTGGCGACTCGCCTGAGCTACTTCCTTTGGTCTTCGTTGCCTGATCAGGAACTCCTCGCCGCTGCCGAGGCTGGACAACTGCATCAACCCGAAGTCCTGCAGGCGCAGGTTCGACGAATGGTGGCCGATTCAAAAACGCGACGCATGGCGATTGAATTCGATTGTCAGTGGCTGCACATTCGTGACTTCGATCAGCTGGATGAAAAGAGCGATCAGCACTTTCCAGAGTTCAAAGATCTTCGAGCAGACATGTACGAAGAATCAATCCGGTTCTTTGAAGATCTGTTCAGAAATGATGGCTCTGTCCTGGATCTGCTTGATGCGGATCACACGTTTGTGAATGGTCGACTGGCCCAGTTTTATGGCATCACAGGACTTGAAGGTGAAGGCTGGCAGCGAGTCAATGGGACCAGGGGTGTTTCTCGAGGTGGCATTCTGACGATGGCTGCGACTATGGCCAAGCAGTCCGGTGCATCGCGAACAAGTCCGATTCTTCGCGGGAATTGGGTGTCTGAATTTTTGCTTGGCGACAAGCTGCCTCGCCCACCGAAGGGCGTTCCCGTTCTGCCGGAAGAAGTGCCGACCGAATTGACTGAACGACAACTGATCGAACGCCACAGCAGTGATCCGGCCTGTGCAAAGTGTCATGAGCGGATTGACGCTTTCGGATTTGCTCTGGAACAGTTTGATACCATAGGACGTTTGCGTGCCGAAGATACGAGTGGCCATGAGATTGACGTCACCGCAGTTTTGCCGGATGGAACGCCAGTGAATGGTGTCAGTGGACTGCGAAATTATATCCTGAACAATCGTCGCGATGATTTTCTGCAGACGTTCTGCCGACGCCTGCTTGGCTACGCACTGGGACGTTCTGTGCAGTTGTCCGATGAGCCTCTGATCAACGAGATGATCAGTCAATTGAAGTCGCGGGAATACCGTTTTTCAGCGGCTCTGGAGACCATCGTACTCAGCCCCCAGTTTCGCATGATTCGCGGAGCCGACACGCCGCGATCCGGTTCCGAAGGTGACTGATCGACGGGCAGTTTCTTTGACCCGCCTGTTGCATCGCCGGCACGCCAAGACCATGCGCCACTTGTTTCGGGATCGTTGTTCAGTCTCGTCTGCGAGCGGTCATTTCTGACGAAGCATCAGGCTCGGATAAACGCCACTACATCAATGAGAGTGCCGTTGCTACGGCTTCACGCCGACTCGAATGTTGGCTGGGTTCATGGCGGTCGCAAGTGCAGATTCGACGTCCGTCAATGAAAACCACTCGCTGACGATTTCTTCAAACGGATAAGCATTCTGTGTCAGTCGAAGGAACTCAACCGCCTGGGAAAGGTGCCTTGGAGCGTAGTTATGAATTCCTCGGATTGTTAGATTTCTTCGAACGATCTGCTCCATCGGAAGTGAGATGGCTTCCGACGGGAATACTGCACCGACGAGCACCAGAGTACCGCCTAAACGCAATTGTGGCCACAGCGAATGGAATGCCGCCGGCGCGCCGGAGACTTCCAGTGCAACATCGACCCCGCGTCCATTCGTCAACTGTTTCAGCAGAGGACTCAGTTCGTCAGGCGTTACAGTGTGGGTGGCACCGAACGATTGAGCCAGCAAACGTCGCTGTTCGTGCAGGTCACAAACCACCACCGCCGCAGCGCCGCGGCTGCGTGCCATCGCGCTGGCGGTGAGACCAAGCAAACCGGCTCCCGCGATGCAGACGATTCGATCGTGCAATGTATCGACGGACTCCAGAGCCGCTGCGATCGTGGCTGTCGCACAACTGCTGGGGCTGATGGTGTTCAAGCTCAGATCGTCCGGGACTCTGACGATGGCGGTGCCGGGGACCAGCAAGCAATGCTCAGCCAGTCCGCCGAGAAGTTCGTATCCACTGCGGAATGCTTCGTGGCCATACTTGATCGATCGCTCACATTTTTGGCTCAGGTCTCGTGTGCAGTAAAAGCATTCGCCGCAGGCAGCGACCAATCCCCAGACAACTCTGCTGCCAACTTCGAGTGGTTGTCCCGAAAGATCACAACGTAATGCGCTGGGGCCGAAATCCTGAATGCGGCCGACGATTTCGTGGCCAAGAATTGTCGGCACCGGAACCTTGCGACGTCCTTCAAAACTGTGGAGATCGCTGCCACACAATGTACAACTTTCAACCTTCACCAGGATTTCGCCGCCCGATGGAACTGGTGTGGGAACATGCTGCAGTTGAATCTGCCCTGCGTCACCATGAAAAACAGCCGCGAGAGAATTGGGTGTCATACAAAGAATATTTCTGTGGAAGCTGAACGATCACACACAGGAGAAATGCTGTGTCGCGTGTTATTTTTGAGTCGCCGAAGTTGCGAGACTCTGGTCGAAAGCTTCGGCATTATCCTTCTGGTTCGAAGAACAACTGTGTCACGATCGCGCGAATTCTAATCATGCTGGAATCTCCGTGACGTATTTTGTCTGCGATTCAATCCCTGCGGTCCGACAAATCCAATGCCGATCGGCATGAGCCCAATGGCCGTCATTTTTAACGGAACATCGCAAGCTGTCTGGTGATGTATTGCGACTGGTTCCGGTTACTGAGCTTCCGCCAGCTGCCGACTGGTGAAGTATCTCATGCTTCCGAGAACACACACAACAGAAAGT
Organism: Planctomycetaceae bacterium; assembly: GCA_041753135.1. Lineage (GTDB taxonomy): Bacteria > Planctomycetota > Planctomycetia > Planctomycetales > Planctomycetaceae > SXXK01. The sequence goes on along the minus strand of JBGSVD010000022.1, from coordinate 9,101 downwards.
ACGCACGTGATCCAGCAGGCGGTCGTGAAGAAAGGAAGGAACTCGCCCTTATGATGAAACGTGGCCTTGAAAAGCAGCCAGCCGACGTATCCCAGGTATCCAGTTGAATCCGCAAGATACATCAGGAAGCCGACGTTGCCTTTTTCGCGAGTCATCGCCAGCAATCGCTCGAAGACGGTGGCGTGAACCGCGACATAGGGAAGATAAAGTCCAAGTCCGACAAGCACCATAAATGGAAAACCTCGCAGCCCCACGGATCGCCCCGCCAATGCGCCGCCAATCATCAAAAATCCTGCGAGACACGTCAGCAGTGAGAGACGGAAGGCGAGCTTGTTGTTTTTCACGAAGACCATGCTGCCGTTGACCACCACAACACCGAACGCCACGATCAATTCCGATGTCGTAAAAGTCTGCGGTGCAGCAGGCTCACCAAGTCCGATCCAGATCTCGGCCGCAAAGTCGGCTCGAATACTTCGAAGGATTGTGACCAGCAGGTACATCACCACCAGCATCGCCAGTCCAAATCCGTAACGCCTCATCAGGAACCAGCGATCGTCGCGATTCATCTGGACTCGTTTCGATCGCGTTTCGATATCTTTGGTTGTGGGAGGCGGAATTCTTGCGAGCATGGTGACTGCAATGATCAGCGGAATGGTAAACAATCCGCCGGTGACTGCTGGCATCCAGTATTCAGAGACACCTGCTTCCAGCAACCATGCTCCCACGGATTTCGTCGCACCATCCGCCACAATGAAACTTGCACAAAGGCCAGCGGACAGAGCTTCCGTCACCTGGCGACCTTCGAGAAATCCCATCACCAGGCCGAAGACCATTCCCAGTGGAAGGCCGTTGAAGAACATGAAGATCATGTTCCATGGCGGCGGCACAAGGCCGAAGAAAATCAGTGCGACTTCGCTGAAGCCAATCAGTCCGAGCAGCACAATCGCCCGCCGCGAAGGTGCCATCTCTGAGATGACTTTGATTCCGATGAACTTCGAAAGCGAATAGCCGATGACCTGTGCAGTCACCAGGACCGATTTGAATGAAACGCCCAGCCACGTCACGTCTTCAAATCTTGCTGCGGTGAACGGTTTTCGGAAAGCGTACATGCAAAAGTAGGTTGCAAAAGCAGCGACCATAGCCCACAACGCCCAGAGTGGACTGTTTGAGGTGGCCGACCCAGCGCTCTCAATGGTCGGCTTTTTTGTTTCAGAGATTTTGTCGCTCAACTGAGACCTCAATGCTCCGGAATTCACAGAATCTTCAAGTCAACTGGCAGAATCCAGTCCTCGTGAGCGACTATGATTCTTTGCAATCGTAGTCTGCAGCAACGTGTTAAGAAATCGTGTGCGCACGGGATGGCTGCGTGCGAGTCCAGTCGGCGATTTCAGCAGGCCCGATCGAACGGAACGAGTTCCGGCGTTTCAAAGCCGCCGGAATTCGTGTCGCTCGGTGCGGCCTGCGGTTCCTGACTTGTTGTCACTCCGGATTCTCACCAACAACACAGGCAGGAATAAGAACGTCGTGAAGAAAACTGAAGTCGCTGTGATAGGAGCGGGAATTGTTGGCCTGGCACACGCCTGGTCCGCGGCCGAACGTGGATTTCAGGTCACTGTTTTTGAACGCAGTTCCAGAGCCTTCGGTGCATCGATTCGAAACTTTGGAATGGTTTGGCCGATTGGCCAGCCGCATGGTGAAAACTACGAGACCGCGATGCTCAGTCGAGCCCGCTGGATGCGACTGTCGACAGAAGCCGGCATCTGGGTGAATCCTTGTGGTTCTCTGCATCTGGCTCATCGGGACGACGAATGGGCGGTTCTGCAGCAGTTCAGTGAACAGGCGGAATCTCTTGGCATTGCTTGTGAATTGGTCACGCCAGAACAAATTCATCAACGAACGCCAGCGGCAAATCCGCACGGGCTGCTGGGAGGCTTGTACAGCCCGACAGAATTGTGCGTGAATCCTCGCGAGGCGACTCGCGCACTTCCTGCGTGGTTGATGGAAAAGTATGGAGTGAAATTCCACTTTGACACGCAGATTCGATCGGTGATGTCGGATGATGCGTCTGGGAATGTCACAAGAGTTGAAACGACGAGGGGCGAATCGTCGCAGTTCGACAGAGTTGTCGTTTGCTGCGGTGCAGAGCTGCAATCTTTGTTTCCGGAAGTGCTGGCAAAGTCGGGCTTGAAGCGCTGCAAACTGCAGATGCTGAGTATACGCAGCAGCAACAATGAATGGAGTTTAGGCCCGCATCTGGCAAGCGGGCTGACTCTTCGACATTATCGAATTTTTGAAATCTGCCCGGCCCTGGATGCGCTCAGGAAACGCATTGCTGACGAAACGCCCGAGCTGGATCAATTCGGCATTCATGTGATGGCTTCACAAAACAATCATGGTGAAATCATTCTTGGTGATTCGCACGAGTATGGCGCTGATATTGAACCATTTGACAAGTCGCTGATCGACGAATTGATGTTTCGAGAACTCCGGAAGATTATCCGACTTCCCGATTGGACAGTCGCCGAGCATTGGCATGGCGTGTATGCAAAGCATCCTGAACTCCCGGTTTTCGTCGAAAGTCCTTTGCCAGCAGTCCACATCTGCACAGGAACGGGCGGTGCTGGTATGACAATGTCGTTCGGGCTTGCTGAACGGATGTGGAATCAATGGGCCGGCTGAATCCTGGTCCGTGAAAGTTTCAATAACCTGCGATGCTCGCACGGTCATTGAGAATTCACACTGCTGAATTTCGACACCGCAAGTGTGCCTGTTGGCTTGCGGTGGGAATCGTTTCAGCAACATCGACTTTCCGCAATTTCAATGAATCAGGTTTTTCCGAATCAGAGATCTGTTGCCAGATTTTTACCGACAACGGATTGATAACTTTTGAGCAGACGAGGCATTTGGAGATGAACCAGAATACAGAGTTCAAGGCAGTGATTTTCGACTGGGCTGGCACAACCGTGGATTATGGCAGCCGTTGCCCAACATCCGTGTTTGTTCAGATTTTTAATCAGCGGGGCGTCGAGATTACAGTTGAGGAAGCTCGTGGACCAATGGGGCGGGCAAAGCATGAGCACATTGCCATGGTTGCCGCGTTGCCGCGGATTGCTGAGCTGTGGAAAGAACAACACGGAAGAACTGCGACTGATGAAGATGTGATGGCGATGTATCATGATTTTCTTCCCCTGCAAAAGAGGATTCTGGAGCAGGGGTCGTCCGTGATCCCCGGAATTCCAGAGGTGATGGATGAGCTGAAAAAACGCGGAATCAGAGTCGGCTCTACAACAGGATACACCCGTGAGTTGATGGATGTTGTCGTTCCGGTCGCGGCCGCTCAGGGGTATCAACCCGAAGTTGTTGTTTGTTCGGACGAAGTTACCGAGGGACGTCCGGCTCCCTGGATGAATCTTCGTGCGGCTGAATTGCTCAAGGCGTATCCTTTCAATCAGGTTATGATTGTGGACGACACGCCGGTTGGAATTGAAGCCGGAAAACGATCGGGCATGGTTTCCGTGGCTGTTTCAATGACCGGCAATTCTTTGGGTCTTTCGGAGGCAGAAGTTCAATCGCTGGAACCTGCGGAACTGGAGCGACGGCTGAGCATTATCGAAGCCGAATTTCTTTCTGTTGGTGCCGACTATGTGATTCGATCGGTGACCGATCTGCCAGCATTGCTTGATCGAATTTGAATTGCGAATGAAGGACACGTTCAGTCTGGGACGAACATGACTCACGTGTCTTTCAGGCTTGAGTCAGCATCGTGTGTGACAAGTGCCGCGCAGGCGCGTCGATGTCACTTCAAAATCTGACTACTCCCGCAGTACATTAACGTCGGCTTTGACGTTATGTCCTGTTCCATCATGGGAGTGAATTTTGTGAGTGAATCCAGATTGCGTCTCATCACTGTTCTGCTGCGGATGACGATTTGCGTCATGGTGATGAGTAAGATAGTTGCTGCTTCCGACGATGTTGTTCGGGTTTTCGTGTTCGCCGGTCAGTCGAATATGGTCGGGGCTGATGCCCATGCAGACCAGATTGATCGTTATCCGAACTTTCGCGGCGCTGGCGAAGTTCAGGACGACGTGCTCTATTCTTACATCCTGGGGAGTAGTGGCGAGGCTTCCGATGGCTGGGTGAACCTGAAGCCACTGGAATCCTTTGGGCCGGAGCTGACTTTTGCGCGACGAGTCAAACAGCTGAGCCCCGGTCCGATTGCCATCATTAAATCGGCTGTTGGCGGAACGACAGTGGCCTTCGACTGGAATCCGGATGCTCCTGATGAAGGGCAAAAGCTGTACCCTCGCACGCTGCAGCTCATTCAGGAATCTCTGCGGAAACTCGACGAACGCGGACTGCGCTATCGACTTGAAGGCGTCATGTGGCATCAGGGCGAGAACGATATGCTCAACCGAGATCTATACCGACAATACGCGACTGGCTTGCAATCGCTGATCGCCCGACTGCGAACGGATCTGAATTCGCCCGAGCTGAAGTGGTACATCGCAGAAGTCAGCGAAAAAGGGATCTGGGGAATGGATCACCGCAGCAACCTTGGAGTCCTGCATGAACAGCAGCAACAGGTTCTGAATTCTGATCCCTTGACGCGATGGGTGCCGACGTCGCACCTTGCGTTTGAGATCATGAAAAACGGACAGCCGCATTATCACTTTGGAACTCAAGGCCAACTTCAGATGGGCGAGGCTTTTGCTGACGCCTGGCTGAACGACTCCGGGCAGGCAGCTGCGGCAAGCGAGCGACGCTTTCGAAACGGACTGCCGGTCACGTCCAAAGGGCATGTTCGGTTGTTCGTTCTTGCAGGCCAGCGAACCATTGAAGGCGAAGATTCGTTTGTGTCCGAAATATCGACGATCCCGGAGTTCAAGCACCTGGCAGATAATCAGCCAGACGTGATGTTTCGCTATTCAATGGGTGGCGGATTTCAGACATCGAAAGACTGGGAGCCACTGGGGCCGACTGGGTTTCTGGGAAACTTCGGACCAGAGCTCAGTTTTGGTGCGACGTTGCGAAAATCGATTCCTGCAGAGGACGCAATTGCCATCGTGAAATTCACTCACAGCGGAGCCCAGGGACCGGATTGGCGCCCGGAAGGCTCAGAGGAATCGCATCGAGATCTGTTCCGTCGGTATCTCCAGTTCATTCGCGATGCTCAGCAGGATTTAATCGACCGTGGTTTGACATGCAGCCTTGAGGGTGTTTGGTGGCATCCAGGTGAAAACGATACGTTCTTTGGACCCTATGTTGAAAATCATGCCAAATGGTTACAGCGATTGATTGATCAATCTCGTGTTGAACTTGACGCACCGGATCTGCGATGGTTCATCAGTGAGCAGCATCCGCAGTTTCGGTGGCCTCACGTCGAAAGAGTCAATACTCAGCTCATCAGGATGTCTGAATCAGACCCTCGAATCACGCTGATCAAGACTGCACAGTTGCCGTGTCAATCTTTCCTTTGGGGGACGGAAGGCACACTTCGCCTTGGTCAGGAAATGGGCAAAGCTTACTCGATTCAACCATGATCATCACATGCTTGCAAGACGTTGCCTCAGGCACGCATTGTGATTTGCCTGACCAGTAAAGAACCCTGAGCGACGTCAGAAGGCAATGGAGTGCGCACATCGCTTTTTGTCAGACAGTTCATCACTTTCAAACCCTGATGGTTGCTGTCTGACTTTTCCTACCATCGCAAATATCTGACGCAAGGAGTCTCTTAAGATTTTGGTTGCGACCGATGTCGGCGGGGTTACATAAGTTGTCATTATCGAATAACTTGCCGGCGCATGGCTGTGCTGTGATGGGAGCGATCGTGCGAAGGAAGATAGTGCTTTGTTCACATTTTGAATTTCGGGTAGTGGACGTTGCTAAAGGTCCTTCAGCCACAGGATCTTTAGCTGGATCCGCTACCTCCAATCTGAAAGCTTCATCTTGACGGAGCAGCAGTCTCCAAACGAGTGCATGGTCATCTTCGAGATGATGGATTAAGAGTCGCAGGCCGGTCCAAATAGCGTGAGTTCCGGCGTTTTGCGGCATTGCTGGTTTTGCGTGCTCTGCTTCGGGCATCAGAAGACTGGCACGAACATAAACGTAAAATGATAAGGGGGCAATGTCCCCGCAGGGCAACAGTTTTTTCTGTAGCGGAAGTCGTGAGACTTCCGACGGCGAAGGAGAAATCAGAATTCTCACGAATTCTGCTACGAAAAATACTTCACGGCGTTGCCCGCCGGGGCTTGTTCCGTCGCAGGCAAAACTGGATTCCAATGGAGGGGAAATGGGCTTTCTGCGAAGCTACGGCACCACGAATTTTGTGACGTCTCTCAGGGCAATCGCGGCGACGATGGTCGTTGTGATACACACCGGCGCGTTTTCTGATTTTGGTGTGGTTGGTAAAAATGTTACCGAAGCCGGTCGCTATGGTGTTGAAATCTTTTTCGTAATTTCCGGATTCAGCATCGCGACGACCTGGGCTAAAGCGGCAGACTACCGAGATTTTTTTGTGCGCAGGATGTTTCGCATACTGCCGCTGTATTGGCTAGTCATAACACTCGTTTTTTTTCTTACACGCAACGGGTGCCTGCCGCCGAACGGATGGATCGACCATTTCAAGACCGACCTGTCGATCTACAACTATCTGATGCACCTTGCGGCATTGATCCCTTTCGACCCAACAATTGCCAACACAATTCTTGGAGTGGAATGGACCATTCCCATTGAGCTCTTTTGGTATGCCGCGCTTCCTGCGATCCTCGCCTGGGCAACGTCCAGCAGGAGGCTTTTTGCTGCTTTCATCTCCACAATCGTTGGGGTTGCTGCAACAAAAGGGCTTGCCTATTTGCTGGTCTCAAATAGTCCAGGCCTTTTTGCGAAGTGGTTTCCGACAAGCTACGGCCCGTTCTTCCTGATTGGCGTAATGGCCTATCGATGGCGACAGGCTCCGTCGGAATGGATGCAAAAACACGCCGACAGAATTGTTCTCTCCAGCCTTGTTGCATTCGTCATCTTTACGCTCGCAGGAATTCCTGGACAGAATTTTGTTGTCAGCATAGCGACATGCATGATCATCAGTCTTCTTGATGACAAGCGATTGCCACGAGTCGCAGCGTTCCTGCAATTCAGCCCGTTTTTGTATCTTGGGACTATCAGTTACAGCCTCTATTTACTCCACTTCCCGATCGCGATGTATCTCATGCAGCGTTTTCATATGAAGCATGGGCTGTGGCTGTTTTGCGCCACGTTTTTAGTTGCGGTTGTCGCGTCGAGCGTTTTCTTCCTGCTTGTTGAATTTCCAACCAACACGCTCGGCAAGCGTTTTGCGGATAAGCTTCACAAGAAGCACTGAAGCAGCTGACCAATACGACTCGCAAGCGGCTGACTCTGATGCGCCGAAGTTCACTCGCTTGCGATTCGTGCTACTGTCTGGAGTAGCCCTCAAAAAACGTCGAGATGTCGAACTAAAACTCGCCGTTCACTTCTCCACCACCTCGCGTTCCCGTTGCACGCCAGACGCCGCGATCGATGTTGTCGGAAAAACCACGAACGGAACCATCCATCAGCAAACCCTGCACGATTCCCGTGTGATAGCTGCGAGCCGTGAAGACTCCGAATGTTGAGTCCGTCGCACTGTTGCCTTCCCGGACGTTGACCCAATCAATATCGCGAACGATACCGGAATCCAGGTGCGGAACTTTTGTGTTCGGAGAAAACGTTGTCGTAAAACACGTTTGGTTGGCTCTGCTGTCAACCCATTCGCAGTGACCTGAATTCTTCAGAGTTCCGCCAAGGAGACTAACGGCCAAAGGGTCGCTGGGAACCGGAGGATTGCTGACGGCACCCACGTCACGCAGGTAGTACTGAAACGCTTTGACCTCGGCCATAGCCAGCGTGTTGCTTGATCCGTCCGTGAAGTCACGCATTGACGTTCGTGAATTGGGGCCAAACGCACCAGTTCCGAATTGGCCGCCAGCAGGATTCCAAAGAAACCATTCACCGTAGTTCGCAGCGTAATTCAACGGCCAGTAAGTCGTTGGGCCGTCAACATACTCTTTGTCGTTGATCTCGCTCGGGCACATCAATGTGGCGACGCGCGTTCGAGTGACGAGCGGCTGAACGGAGTAGCCCTGACTGAAATCAATCAGGTTCCTAAGATTGGCCTGTTCAATGTAAGGCAGAAGGCGAGCCTGAATTGACCATCCAGCTGGCTGAACAGTGCCCGCTCGGTAGGTTCCGCCTGGTGGAAACACGCTAAACACGTCGTGATAGTTGTGCAGCGCGAGTCCCAATTGTTTGAGGTTGTTTTTGCATTGAGTCCTCCGGGCTGCTTCACGAGCCGCCTGCACGGCCGGCAGCAGCAACGCGATCAGAATTGCAATAATGGCGATGACCACCAAAAGTTCTATCAGAGTAAATCCGATTCGGTTCGCGGCCGAACGGTTTAGGTCTTTGTCTTTTTCAACGAATGCAGGCACTTCGACTTCTCCCTTGAATGACCGCTCGCTCAGCATCCAAAGCAGCCAGCCTGTCTGATACTGAGATTCAGTCTCAACAGGATAGAATCACACTGAAAGCTTTTCAACCGCGTTTTTTTATTTCCGGTCGATTTCTTGCCACAGGAAACATATGGACGTTTGTTCTGGTGCGAGATTCGATACTGGGAGTAATCGAAATCTGTTTCGACTTTTGCAACAAGAAACCAGGCTCGCAAACGACGGCATCTGAGCCGGGAGCGTTCGTGCGGATTCCAGCAAATCGGCAGCACAATGTTGCGTGGGGGCGGATTCGAATTTTGTCGGGATTTCCGCGAGGTATTTTGTCTGCGATTCAGGCCCAGCGGGCCGACGCTGTGAAGGATTTTTCTGAGTGTTTTTCATGCGATTCCGGGCCAAGGGCCCAGCGATTTACCTAGCCCGGGCCATCGGCCCGGGTCTGTTCGCACCAACGTTTCCTAAGGCCCAACGGGCCGGCGGTTTGTATTTACAGCAAACGAACGGCCCTTCAGGCCTTTGCAATCACGCTGGTGACTGTTCCCGGGCCGATGGCCCGGGCTAGGCAATCGAATGGCCCCTTGGGCCGAAATCACTGCAAAT
>JBGSVD010000021.1:0-22897 GCA_041753135.1 Planctomycetaceae bacterium | reverse complement strand
GATCTCTAACTGGCCCAAAAATCCATTTTCCGCCGCCGACTTCATGTCAGCTGCTCTACAGCAATTCGCAGGCCGAAAAAAAACTTTTTCTCAACACAATTCAGCGACGTTTGGTGACATGTATCAGGACAGACTCCTAGCAAGATCCACGGCATCAACCCCTGATCTGTGATCGTGAAAGAGCATTCGCCCGGTTGAGTTCGCACGTTTGTTCATTTGACGCCAGACAATTGCATGCCGGTGGCTGTTTGAAGCCGCGTGCAGGCCGCGTCTTGTGAAACAAAAAAATCCCCGTTCCGATTGCTCTCAACGCAACAGGACCAGGGACTCAGATTTTTTTTGCACGACAGAATGCAGCACTGCGAAGCAGAAGCAGTCCGCGATTTTCGTCAGCCATTGTATCGCGATGTTGCTTACTCGACGCTGGTCACTTCACCACCATCCCGAGTTCCAAGCGAGCTGTAAACCGCGGCGTCGATGTTTTCGCTCAGAAAGCGAACAGATCCATCAGCGAAGCAGAACTGTGCTCCACCAATGTGACGGCTACCGAAGCTCAACTCATAAGCAGCGAACTCTGGAGTGCCAACAGCCGCTGGCTTCTTGAGGTTCATACGAACGCCGGTTGAACCCAGCATTTCGGACATATCGCCCTGGTTCGTTGTGTCGATGTCATCACTGCCAATCGCCCAGTGGTCTTTTCGTCCCTGAGTTGGCTGGTTGTTTTCCCGGATAGTTCCCATCTCGGGAACTGCAGAAAGATCAGGGACAGCTTCGCCGATAGCGATCGTGTTGGATGTTCCATCCGTAATGTCGGCCATTCGCTTGCCGATCATTCCGTAGTGAGCATTATTTCGCTTGATCCGCTGATGGTTCACTTTCTGGCTGAAGACTCCGTCCAGATCGCTGATCACTTCTACGCTGCCGGTCGAGCCCCATGGAGTTGGCACGCCGGTTCGATAGCGCCGATCATCCGCCAGTCGACCGGAAACGCAGCCAAGGTAGTTGGCCGCAGCTCGCTTTTGCACAATCCAGTTGTCACCCGAAATGTCGGCGACCTGTGCTGGAAACGTATCCGAAGGACAGCGAAAGCCACTGATGACCTGCTCACAGACAAAGATGTTTCTCCAAACCGAAGCATCTGCCGCGCTGCTGGGCTGACCCGGCAGAGGTGCGGCCCATTGGGCGTTGATGACGCTGTCTTCCTGCAAAGTCAACAGGCTATAGGAATTCTGCTGTTCGATGTATGGCAGCAGCAACGCGGACCACGCCGTGCCGACACCAAATTCGGCAGCCATCGGCCATCCATTGTAAACATCATGGAAATTGTGACAGGCAAGTCCAAGCTGTTTCAGATTGTTCTTGCACTGAGTCCGTCGCGCGGCCTCTCTTGCCTGCTGGACAGCTGGAAGCAACAGTGCGATCAAGATGGCAATGATTGCAATGACGACCAACAATTCGATTAACGTAAACCCACTTCGTGACTCGCCACGCGGCGCGCTTCTTCTAAAAGCCTGCATGTTCATCCTTCTTTCGATAATAAGTGTGAAACAACAATGACCAGACCCAATGTTTCAAAAAACGCATTCCCATTCAGGATGGGTACTCTTGCCAGTTCGGAGCGAATCGATCGCCTTGCGGACAAAAGTGTGCGGACAAAAGTCCGCGTATCGCAAATTGACGAAAGAGTTCATTCGCCCTACTGAGCCGACGCCACGTTGAACTCGAACTGATTGTCGCCGCTGCTGACGGACACTTTTTCCGGTGTCGTGGATGGAGCTTCGTACTTTTCCGGGAACAAATTCTTTACGCCGCCTTCGACTTCACTCGGCTTGGTTTCCATAGGCAGTGGATTGCCCTTGTTGTCGACCCAAAGAGTGAAAGTGACTTTGTAATCCCCCGACCAGATTCCTTTTTCACCCTGTGGATGTTGAATCTCAAACTTGCCGCTCGCATCCGTTACGCCGAAGCCGAAGCCATGCTTATCCGGATCAAACTGTGTTGTGTCGGGGAAGAATCCAACCTTGCAGTGTTCGACAGGCTTTCCATCAAGCTGAACCATTCCTGTCACCTGACGCATCGGTGGCTTGCCACATCCTGCGGAGAAGAACAGCCCAACGCCCGCCAACGCCAACATCATCTGTCTGCGTGACACCCGAACCCTTTTCATGCAACAACCCTTCAAGCAAACACACTGAACGCGGGATAAGACACTGCGACAACCGAGGTCCATGTGTCTCCGCTCCGGAGAGTTTTAGAAATCGTGTATTAGGTTTTAGCGAGTGTTATGTGAGAATTGTGTTTAGAAACTAAACGCTTGCGATTCGTCGCCTGTTCGTAGTCCTCACGCAATCGTGAAGTTTGTATCAATTCTTTTAAACACGTTCTTCCAGCGCTGGCAAAGCGGAGATGTGGTGACATCATTCGTCGTTCGTCGTTTGAAAAACTGAACGATCCGCCAGCCTGCTTTTTTTCCGGCTGCTTCCTCGATCGCCGCAACCCTATTTCGAAATCGTTGATACGCTCGGGATGCCTGCCTGGACGTTGATCAGCGGTGAGTCAATCAACAAACTGGAATCCTCTCGATGCAAACGCGAATGCTTATTTTGACGGCAGCAATCCTTGCGGTCGTCAATCACCCTGCCAGTGGTCATGACGGACCCGATCCGATCGCACATTGGGATTTTTCTCAAGCTCAGTCCGCAGAACAACAGCTCAAAGCCAAACTTGGACCAGCGGCAATCGTTACCGGTCCGATGCGTTGGGCGAAGGACGAATATGGTGAATCCATGGTGTTTGGGCCACGCGTTCGCTGCGTTGTTGCAGACGACTACAAGCAATTGAGCGAGGTGCTTCCAAAGGAATCGTTTACGATTTCCTGCTGGGTTGCCGTTGACCAGCCACAGGAGTGGGGCGGCATTATCGGTACGATCGAAGACAATGGGGATACCGAACGCGGCTGGTTGCTGGGCCACGACGAACGAGTCTTCACGCTGGTGCTTTCCACAACGGGTGCCGACGATGGAGATGGTCGACACACCGTGTTGCGTGGAACGACCGCCTTTGAAAAAGGACGTCTCTACCACGTCGCGGCAGTCTACGATGGCAAAACAGCCGAGCTATACGTCAACGGTGAACGCGAAGCCATGACTGCCGAACAAGGCGGACCAATTCTTTATCCGTCAGCCGCTTCATTCGTCATTGGAGGCTTTAAGGATCGCGACGAAGACTATCGTCTGTCCGGAAGAATTCGTGAAATCAAAATGTTTGATCTGGCCGCCAAGCCAGCGTGGGTGAAGCAGGAATTCGAGCACAATCAACAACTTGTCAGCCTTGAAGCACGTCCAACGAAATCTGTCAACGGGTTTGCTGTTGACCCTTATCTTCAGTTTGGCACACAAACATCCATGACTGTGATGTGGCGAACCGGTCTGCCAGGAACCTCGGTCGTCAACTATGGCGAAACCGTCGAATGCATCAAACAGGTTGTTGTCGATGGAACGACCGAAATCCACGAGGTCAAACTGGAAGGACTGCAGCCGGAGACTCAATATTTTTATCTGGTCGAATCGACTCAGGAAGATGGCTCCCTTGTTGAAAGCGACGTGTTTACATTTTCAACCGCCGTGCTGCAGGAGACACCATTCGCATTCGCAGTCTTTGGCGACACTCAGGCCAATCCGGTGGTGTCTGCGAAGCTCGCGGAGCTGGCGTGGGCACAGCGGCCCTCGTTTCTGGTCCACGTCGGAGACCTTGTCGACAAAGGCACCGTGCCGGCTCACTGGACCGAGCACTTCTTTCCTGGCATGAAACCGATCGCTCAGCGAGTTCCGTTTTACCCGGTGTTGGGGAACCATGAACAGAATTCGAAGAACTATTTCGACTACATGTCGCTGCCGAACCCGGAGTACTATTACACGTTCAACTACGGGAACACACAGTTCTTCATGATTGATTCGAATCGCAACATCGAACCGGGTTCAGAACAGTATGAATGGTTGAAGGGCGAATTGGAGAAATCCAAAGCCGTATGGAAAATCGCCGCCCATCATCATCCACCTTACTCGTCCGATGAAAACGATTACGGAGATCTCTGGAAAGTCAATCAGTCAACTCGTGGTGACCTGAGAGCTCGTCAACTGACACCGCTGTACGATCAGTACGGCGTTGATATTGTCTGGAACGGACACATTCACAGCTACGAACGCACGTGGCCAGTGAACGCAGGACGTGCGGTCGACAAAGATGGCACCACGTACATGATCACCGGCGGAGCTGGCGGAGGACTTGAAACAGCTGGCCCTTCGCGTCCGTTCTTCCAGAACAACGTCAAGCACGGGCACCATTACTGTATGGTCCACATCAACGGCGGCATTTTGGAACTTCGTTCGTTCGATCTCGAAGGCCGTTTGTTTGACACGGTGCGACTGCAGAAATTCAATTAGCGTTGCCCGCCAGGCCTGAATCGCAGACGAAAGATTCGTCGCGACGATCCCTGCGAAACTTGAATCCGCGCCAAGGCACGGTGCAATCGGCGACTACGAACGTCCCAGGCAGCCTTTAACGATGCCCTTCCAGCAGTTGACATCAAATGGCCAATGAACAAGCGAGCGGGCGTACCAGCCGATCGCTTTTCGAGGCTCGCTGGCAGCCAGAAACCATGCGGAGCAACTTTCAACGCTGGCCAAAGCCTGCCGACGGAGCTTCCACGGCAATTGCTGAGCTCGCTCTGTAGTCAACGCGCGGTGAAGGATCTGAAGTCGCATGTTGCGCATGCGTTCGTGATTCTTGGACAGTGAACCGGCTCGCCATTGATACATGGTGACCGGTTCTCGCACCACAGCGAACATTGAGCCTTCGGAGGAGAGTCGCAGCCACAAATCCCAGTCTTCGACGACTCCTAGTTTGTGATCAAAGCTACCGGCAGCAAGCAACAACGACCGTCTGATCATTGTGCTTGAGACGACAATGAAGTTGTCCAGAAGCAGGTGCTGAAACAGATCACCTTCAAGCATCTCGGAAGGAACGCTGCGAAGCTCAGCGACTCGATTCACATCTCCAAAATTTTCGGCGTTGGTATAGACAATATCGAACCCGGTTCGAGACGCTGCCTGAAGCTGGAGTTTCAGTTTCTCGGGTTTCCAATAATCATCATGATCCAGGAATGCGACCCATTCGCAGGTTGCTGCCTGCACACCGTTGTTTCGAGTCGCAGCCAGTCCGGAGTTTGTCTGATGAATTCCTTTGATGCGATCTCCATAGGAATTGATCACATCGGCGGTGTTGTCCTTTGAACCGTCATTGACAACGATGACTTCAACATCGCAATCCACCTGTGCCAGCGCACTGTCGATTGCGCGGGGCAATTCCGCAGCACCGTTGAAGACGGGGATAATGACAGAGATTCGGTCGCGAGACATGCAATTTACCCGGATTTGCGAAGCAACTGATTGACGCCGTAAACGTCACTGAAGCCAGAGTCCGGCTCCGGCGATGATAGCATTCGACACGAAGACGAGGCGGGACGTTTTTTTGCCACAAACAATGCCGGAATTAACAAATTTTGCACGTCTGCTGACAGTGAATCATTCATGTTGCAGAACGGCAACACAAATTTTGACGGCTGTCAGCATGAGCGGCGTTGGAGTTGCATTCCTTGCGTTCCATCGGCAAAACCGATGCCATCAAAGTAAACCCAATAGAAGCCGGCGGCTTCGGCAGGGTTCGACAATTGGCAGCTAACTCAATCCAACTGTGCGACATCAACCGATGTTATATTGATCGGTGGCACGATTGAGTTGTTCAACCGTAATACCGTTCAAATAGTAGCGGAGCAGCGCGAGTGCCCGGTGAGTGCCTGCAAAATGCAGGCTCACCGGACGGCTTGCGCCGATTCCGCTACTTCACCAGGCCGTTCGTTGAACGGTATTGTGTTTAACCGTCAGCCGGAGGCGTACGTGAATGCCGCCACCAACGTACGCCTCCGGCTGACGGTTAAACGAAAAACATCTCCAGCGGCGCCGTTTAGAGTGTAATCAGCAGCGAAGCCAAAAGATCACGAATCTTCTTTTGCTGAACAATAGGACGATCCCACAGTCGAGCCGCAAGATCACCAGCAAGCAATCACCAGAGAGCGGTCGTAGGAAGCCACCACAACATTTGCGGAGTCGTTCAGACTTCGAATGACTGGCCAAATTGCGGAATGATGGGCGGCAGATCCGAACAATCTTCCACGATCTTCGCCAACGCGGCTGCGGATTTCGATTCACCGTGTACGAGGAAGATCTGCCCGGCTCCGCCATTCCTGAGCAGCTCGCCGAACCACCACTGGAAATCGCCAGCGTCTGCATGCGCTGACAATCCGTTGATGATTTCAACCTTTGCCTTCAGTGGCAAAGTCTGTCCGTGAATGCGAAGTTCGGGCCGCCGTTCGACAATTTTTCGACCCAGCGTGTGTTCGGCTTGAAACCCGATGATCATGATCGTGTCGTTTTCGTTGGCGACGCTGTGTTTCAGGTGGTGGACAACTCGGCCGTTTTCACACATCCCCCCAGCAGCGATCACAACGAAAGGTCCTTCACGGCGATTGAGAGCGATGCTTTCATCCTGAGACTGGACATAGGTCAAACCCGGAAAATCAAAAACGTCGTCATCATGCTTGAGTGTTTCCTGAACGTCACTGTCCATCACATCCGAGTGTGAGCGATGCACATCAGTCAGCCGAATCGCCAGTGGACTATCGATAAAGACAGGCACTCGGCACATTGCATCTTCGTTGCGAAGTTCATTCAGCAGGTACACCAGCATTTGCGTTCGTCCAAGACTGAACGCAGGAATGATGACCTTGCCGTTTTTTCGTGAAGCTTCGCAGATGACTCGCCGCAGTTCGGCTTTGACATTGCCGGCTTCGGGATGAATTCTGTCACCATAGGTCGATTCGGTAATGAGAACGTCGCACCGTTCGACGGTTTCCGGATCCATCAGAATCGGCTGGTCCCGGCGGCCAAGATCGCCCGTGAAAACCAGACGTTTCCATTCTCCCGCATCGAGCAAATCAAGTTCGACGATGCATGCGCCAAGAATGTGGCCGGCATGGTGGAGTCGCAGCCGAACCCCTTCCATGAGCTCCGTCCATTCGTGGAAGGGAACATCCTCGAAGAGTTTCGTTGTCTTCTTTGCGTCTTCTTCGGTGTAAAGCGGCTTTGCGTCATGGCCGCGACCGTCCGAATGCTTTTTGCGGGAATAGCGTGCGTCTTCTTCCTGAATCCTCGCGCTGTCTCGCAGCATGATCGAAGCAATATCACCAGTCGCCTTGCTGCAGAAAATCGGTCCGCGAAATCCGGCTTTGAAGAGCCCCGGCAGGTTGCCGCAGTGGTCAATGTGAGCGTGCGACAGAATGACAGCATCAATTTTCTGAGGAACGCAGCGAAAACGTTCATTTTTAGGTCGTGTCTCGTCCGCTCGTCCCTGAAATAGTCCGCAATCCAGAAGCAGTCGAGCGGAATCGGTTTCAATCAGGTGCTGGCTGCCGGTAACTTCACCCGCAGCCCCAAGAAATGTGATCTTCATGCCCCTGCCGCTCAGTATAAAACATTGGATTGGTTGGATTTTCGTAACAAAACGTTGCTATTCTTCACCAGTCTCTGGGTGATCGCGCAGAAGTCTCGGACTTAATTTGGAATTCCGCTGAAATCTTACGAACATCCCGGCACTCTGGTGTTGTAGAGTTGAACAGGGGCAAATGCGAGCCTTATGAAAATCAGGAGCGGCAAGGCAATGCAATTCAGAACAACGTTTTTTCAACTGATCGGCAGCCTTGGCTTTGTCATGGCAGTTTCGGGTACGGGATCGTATCTGGCAGCTGATGAGGCTAAGCTGGCACAAGAATCTGCGACTTCCGCTGAAGTGCCCCTGGCCGACTTTATCGATCAGCAAATTCGGCAGGGTTGGAGCGATAACGAAATCGTTCCCTCAGAGGCCGCCACAGACGAGGAGTGGGTGCGACGGATTTATCTCGACCTGGTGGGTCGAATTCCAACGCTCGAAGAAGCTCGTTCGTTCCTTGAAGACGAGAGTCCTCGAAAGAGACCTGTCCTGGTAGAATCCCTTCTGGAGAACGAAGACTACGTTCGTAACTTTACAACGATTTGGGCCAATAATTGTATTGGTCGAGGTGCGCCTCAACGAGTCAGCCGCACTGGGATGGAGAAATTCTTCCGCGAGGCGTTTGCAAAGAATCGTCCATGGAATGAGATCGTTGTCGATCTGGTGACGGCTTCTGGCCATTACGAAGAGAACGGTGCAGTCAACTACGTGCTTGCTCAGATGCAGAATGCCGACGAAGGCGTGCAGCTGACAGCAATGACGACTCGTCTGTTCCTGGGTCTGCAGGTCCAGTGTACTCAGTGTCACAATCACCCATTCAATAAGTGGCAGCAGGATCAGTTCTGGGAGTACAACAGTTTCTTTCGACAGGTTGGTAAGATTGACCACCGCAAAGTGGATCCCAACACCGGTCGCATGGTGGATGATTACTCGGAAGTTGTCTGGCGTGAATTTACCGGGCCTGTGTTCTTCGAAAAACGCAGTGGTGTGATGCAGGTTGCATTCCCTCGCTTCCAGGGGCATGAGGTAGATCCAGGCGTTGGTGTTGACCGTCGAGTTGAGTTGGGCAAGTTGTTGACCGAATCAACGGATGGTCAACCGACTCAGATTGCTCAGGCAATGGTGAATCGCACTTGGAGCCATTTCTTCGGTTACGGATTTACTCGCCCTGTTGACGACATGGGGCCGCACAATCCATCCAGCCATCCAGAGTTGCTGGAGCGACTGGCTCGGGAGTTCATGGCGGCTAACTATGACGTGAAGCAGTTGATTCGATGGATTGTTTCCAGTGAGTCTTATGGATTGACCAGTCAGTATGGTGCGAAGAACAAGATTGATGACCCATCTGCTGGTGAAATGCCACTGTTCAGTCACATGTATCTGAAGTCGATGCAGGCCGAGCAGATGTACGACTCGCTGATCGTCGCAAGCAATGCTCACAAATCCGGCCGTGGAGGCTGGGGAGCTCAGGAAGAGCAACGACGCCGATGGATGCAGCAATTCGTCGTGGCGTTTGAAAACGATGAAAATGACGAATCGACAACCTTCAACGGGACGATTCCGCAGGCTCTGATGATGATGAACAGTGAACTGATGGACAAAGCCTGCAGTGTCGAGCGTGGAAGTTTTCTGTTTGAATCGATGAGTTCACCCGGCAACGAAGCTCAGAAAATTCAGGAGCTGTATCTGGCCGCACTCAGCCGCAAACCGACCAAAACGGAGATCGGCAAAGTCCAGAAGATGTTAAGCCGCTATGGAACTCAAAAGCTGAACGGCTATCAGGATTTGTTCTGGGCTCTGTTGAATTCAAACGAGTTTGTGTTCATTCATTAGTTTTCGCTGATGGCCACGGTGGCTTTCGGTATTTCAATTGGTCTGACCTTTCACCTACTTGCCCTGTTCTTTGGTTGGCTATTCTGCCTGCCACATTCACTTTCAATCGGGAGAGATTTCAATGTCGCTTTGGAACAACTACGGTATGAATCGCCGACACTTCATGCAGCACATGGCGACCGCTGCAGCGACAGTTCCTGCGATGAACTTTCTTTCCCATCTGCAGGCAAATGCGGATGTGATCAAGTCGAAGCAAAAAGCCTGCATCCTCATGTGGATGGGTGGTGGTCCTCCTACAATCGACATTTGGGACCTGAAGCCAGAATCCAAGAATGGCGGCGAGTTCCGTCCGATTGATACCGCGGCTTCAGGCGTTCAGATCAGCGAGCACATGCCAGAGACGGCCAAGGTGTTCAACGATCTGTCGTTGGTGCGTTCAATGAGCACTCGCGAGGCGGATCATGGTCGCGGTCGCTACTACATGCAGACGTCCTACGTCCCTAACCCAACCGTGGTGCATCCAACTTTCGGTTCCGTGGTCAGCTATGAAATCGGAAAGAGCCGCAAAGCTCTGGAGATTCCAGCGTTCGTGTCTGTCGATGGCGGCTCCGGTCAGGCTGGCTTCCTGGGCATGACCCACGCTCCGTTCGTCGTGGATAACACAGGACGAATTCGAAACGCACCAACAGAAGAAGGCAAGCAGCGATTGGGCGCACGCCTGACGATGCTTGATGAGATCGAATCTGGTTTCATCAAGTCGGGTCGAGGCGATCTGCCGAAGGCTCATCAGGACGTGTACTTGAACGCGAAAAACCTGATGACTTCACGCCAGATGGCGGCATTCGACGTCGCAAAGTCGGACCCAGGTCTTGGGCTCGAAGCAGAATCTCAGGCAACAAAGGATCTGTACGGCACAAATGGCTTTGGCCAGGGGCTGCTTATGGCTCGCCGATTGGTCCAGGTTGGCGTCCCGTTCGTGGAAGTCAACATGGGCGGATGGGACCTTCACGCTGGCGTGTTTGATACTCTGAAGAATCAGCGATTGCCGCAGCTCGACAAGGGCATCTCTGCGATCACAGCGGACCTGAAGCAGCGTGGCATGCTGGATAATACTGTTCTCGTATGGATGGGTGAATTCGGTCGTACGCCGCGCATCAATCAGGATGTCGGTCGCGATCACTGGGCCGCATCATGGAGCGTCATGATGGGCGGCGGTGGTCTGAAGAATGGTCAGGCTGTTGGTGCGACTGATAAAGACGGCGTGCAGATTGCAGATGGAAGCAAGGCTTACTTGCCTGGCGATATCTGGGCAACCGTTGCGATGGCAATGGGAATTCCTGTGAACACAGTTCACACATCGAAGCGCGGTCGACCAATGAAGCTGGCCAACGGCGGCACGCCAATTCAGGAATTGATTGGCTAGTGTAAAAGCACTGGTTTGCGATAGTGTAGACAGAGCTTTCGGAAGCCCGGTTCGCTGCAGAACCGGGCTTCTGCTCTGTCTGGAGACCCGACTTCACAGGTGACAGGCAATCTTTATTACAACCACTGTGGCTCTGAACGCAGGTGGCTTTAATTTTCGATTGTGTGTCAATGACTCCGCGACAAGACTGCTGCGAGTAGATGGATGACGACTTCTCCTGTTCAGCCTGAAGGACATACCCAGCCGGAAAGGGATGCGGGGCCCGGCGAGGATTTCGTGAGGCTGTTCACTCAGGCTCAAAGATCCATCTTTCTGTTTGTTCTGCCGCTGGTTCGAACAGCGGCTGATGCAGAAGAAGTGCTCCAGGAAACGAACGTTGTGATTTTGAGTAAGTGGAAGCAATTTGAACCGGGGACAAATTTTGTCGCCTGGTGTCGAGCGATTGCCCGGCTGGAAGTGTTTCGATTCCGCCGAGGTCGTCATCACAAATTGCAGTTATTGGGTGATGATGTGGTTGAATTACTTTCAAAGCATATTGAAGAGCAGCCGGTTGACACGGAACAGCGTCGTGACGCGCTCTCGGAATGCATTAGTAAGTTGCGGGAATCGGATCAGGAATTACTCCGACGACGATATGCCGGTGGAGTTACCGGAGATGAAGTGGCCCATCAACTTGGCCGCCCTGCCAATTCTGTTTACCAGTCTTTGGGCAGAGTTCGAAAGACATTGATCGAATGTGTTCGCCGCCGCCTGGCACTGGGAGGCGCACAATGAGTTCTGTCCATGAAGAATTGGTGCTGCTTGCCAATCTCCATTGCGAAGAGCAACTGGATGAGTTGCAGTTTGCTCGATTGCAAATTCTTCTGCGTTCCGACGCGAAGTGCCGATCGCTGTTCATCGAATTTGTTCAGCTTCATGGGCAGCTGACCTGGAGCGGAGGCTTGACGCCTGGACTCCATCTGAATTCTCTGGAGCTGAATTCCCTGGAGGATGACGGAGAGCTTCAGACGATCGACGAGGCTCATGCTGCGGTGAAGTTCCGCAAATCCGAAGTTCTCTCACAGCCGCGTTCACGGTCGACTCGTATTCGTCGAATGACGACGGCCGTCGCCTGCTTGACGGCAGTCTTCATCCTTGGACTGGCCTTCCGAAATCTGAATGGCCTGGCGCCGGTCGTTGACGACGGCACTTCTGGCCAGAGTCTTGTCGATGGCTCGATGGCTCAGACTCCGGGAGATTTGATTCCAGACTCTGCCTCTCCGGTTGACTCATTGACTCCGTTACGACTGGACGGTATTCGCAATCAGAATCCCGTGGCCATCAATTCCGAGGTGCTGACACCGTTTCCTCAGGATGCCAAAAATCCTGTCGGCGACTCCGTGTTGAACGACTCCGAAGTCGTTGCAGATATTGATCGCCTGCTGAAAGTTGGCTGGGAAGAGAATAGCGTTCTTCCAGCATCCCGGGCGGATGACCACGAATGGGTCAGACGTGCGTATCTCACATTGACGGGCCGTATTCCATCGATCGAACAGGCCACGTCTTTCGTGTCCCTTGATTCACCACGAAAACGTGATCAATTGATTGATCAACTTCTGGAGAGTCCACAGGTGGCGGAAAATCTTGCGGTCAGCTGGACCAATCTGCTGGTGGGTCGATCCAATCCGCGCGGAGTCGATCAGGAGTCACTGTATTCATTTCTGATGGAGCAGTTTTCCGAGAATCGACCGTGGATGGAAACGGTTGGACAATTGGTCGCTGCGGAGGGTCGAAGCGACGAAAATGGTGCAACCAATTTTCTGCTGGCTCATTTGAACGATCAGGCAACACCAGCAACGGCTGTGACAGCCAGACTATTTTTGGGACAACAGGTCCATTGCACGCAGTGCCACGACCATCCATTTTCAAAAGAGCGCCAGCAGCAGGAATTCTGGAGCCTGAATGCGTTCTTTAAGCAGGCAGAACGAAAACAGATCAGCATTACCGGCAAGGATGGAAAACCGAGACAGATCTGGACGTTGGCGGATTCCGGGAAGCCGGGAATGACTTTCTATGACACTCTGCGAGGCCAAAAGAAGTTCGTTTTGCCAGAGTTCGCGGGTGAGAGTCTCGCCTCGGATTCACAGCAATCTCGTCGGAAAGAGCTGGTTCGGTTGCTTGCGGCCGACAACAATCATCAGGTTGCTCGTGCGATGATCAATCGCATGTGGGCTCATTTCTTTGGGTACGGATTTACAAATCCGGTTGACGACATTGGTCCACACAATCCTGTCAGCCATCCGGAACTTTTGGATCACCTGACCACTGCGTTCGTGAAGTCCGACTATGATCTTCGGCGGTTGATGCGATGGCTGTCGATGACTCAGGCTTATCAGCTTTCCAGCTTACAATCAGCCGAAGCGATTGCTGCTGATGATCCGCAGGAAGGCGGAACGCCTCTGTTTTCGCGAGCTTACCTTCGGCCCATGGGCCCCGAACAGGTTTATGATTCCATTCGCATCGCGATTCGGTCTGTCTCCGATCAGCCAATTGATTCATCGGTTGGCACCGCGCATCGGCGTCAGTGGGTGGATCAGTTTGTGAGTTCCTATGGGACTGACGAGAACGATGAGCAGCTCGCATTTGATGGCAATATTGCTCAGGCGATGTTGATGATGAACGGGAAAGATCTGGAAGATGCGATCCCGAGAGCCGCGAATGTCGTGACAAAAGCTCTGCGTGAAGGCACAACAGGCGGAGCACCGCTGCGACTGGCGATGGCAACTTTGAATCGCGAGCCGACGGAAAACGAAGAGAAGGCTTTCCGCAATCGTTATCGAGCGTTAACGCGATCATTGCCGCCTGAAGAGGCGATGAAAACAGCAACAGAAGATTTGCTGTGGGCGTACCTGAACAGCAGCGAATTTGTTTCGGTCCACTGATGCGGCAAGACCTCGGCCCCGTGCATTCGCGGCCCAAGCCACGCAGCCACGCCCGAAAAAATCCCCTCAGCAGTGCCGCGGCAAAACACAAGTGCACAGGCAACCGTGAATTGAGGAGTGGTATTTCGCAGGCCGGGCCGAGCGGCAGCAAGTTCCGGTATACATCCATCAATTGTTTAACCGTCAGCCGGAGGCGAACGCGGATGCCGCCACCAACGTACGCCTCCGGCTAACGGTTAAACGCAATACCGTTCAAATAGTAGCGGAGCAGCGCGAGCTGCCCGGTGAGTGCCTGCAAAATGCTGGCTCACCGGACGGCTTGCGCCGATTCCGCGACTTTACAGGCCGCTCGTTGAACGGTATTGCGGTTAAACGAAAACATTTTCGGCGGAACCGTTTAGAGCAGATTTCGCCACTGGTCTTTTGTTGTTCCCGCCGGACGCTTCGCCGGATTCGCCAGAATCTCTCAGGGAATTCTTACGCATTTCGCGGCCGACCAATTCAACCATTGCGTGAGACACGACACAGACGGAAGACTTTGTCTCCTCGTGTTTCCGGAGTTGTGCAAAATCAATAACGGACAGCGTCAACCGCGAACAGTGACGAATCCCTTGCTAAACTTCTGCCGTTTCAGAACAACTCCATCACTAGACGGCATAAGAACGCATTGTGCGGACCGAATCCTGGTCACCCCGATTTTCGGTCACTCCGGATAGTGGAACCGCCGCAGCGTCCTTCGCCAGATCCCATTCGTCGCATTCCCCATGCAATTGCGTCAGATGAGCTGACAAAAGGTTGATTCAGTGTCTCACGAAATTTACGAAAATCCGCTTATTACTCGCTACGCCTCGCGCGACATGGCGTCAATCTGGTCGGCGCAGAAGAAGCATTCCACCTGGCGAAGACTCTGGATTGCCCTCGCGGAATGTCAGCAAAAGCTAGGCCTGAAAATCACGGACGAACAGATCGCGGAAATGCGAGCGACTGTTGACGATGTCGATTTCGAAGCCGCAGAACGATACGAAAGAAAGCTGCGGCATGACGTCATGGCGCATGTGCATGCGTGGGGCGACCAGTGTCCGATCGCCAGGCCGATTGTGCATCTGGGAGCAACCAGCTGCTTCGTGACGGACAATTCTGAACTCGTGCAGATGAAGGAGTCACTGCTTCTTGTCAGACGCCGGCTTGTTCAGGTGATTGACCAGCTCGCGAATTTTGCCGTCAGCTATCGGGATCTTCCGTGTCTTGGGTTCACTCATCTGCAGCCAGCTCAACCGACGACCGTTGGAAAACGCGCAACGCTCTGGTGCTGGGATTTGTTGCTGGATCTTGAAGAGATCGAACATCGACTGGCGACGTTACGATTTCGCGGAGTCAAAGGCACGACCGGTACTCAGGCCACGTTCCTTTCCCTTTTC
Source organism: Planctomycetaceae bacterium (assembly GCA_041753135.1). Taxonomy (GTDB): domain Bacteria; phylum Planctomycetota; class Planctomycetia; order Planctomycetales; family Planctomycetaceae; genus SXXK01. Next base: position 7,700 of record JBGSVD010000021.1, on the reverse strand, counting down.
AAGGGAGATCATGGCAAGGTTGAAGAACTGGACCGCATGGTCACCGAACGCATGGGGTTCTCCGAATACCATCCAGTGACAGGGCAGACGTATTCGCGCAAGGTCGATTCGCAGGTGATGGCCGTGTTGAACGGCATCGCTCAGACCTGCCACAAAGCGGGATCGGATGTTCGAATTTTGCAGCACCGCAAAGAAGTTGAAGAGCCTTTTGGAAAAGAACAAATCGGTTCTTCGGCGATGGCCTACAAACGCAATCCGATGCGAAGCGAACGCATGTGTGCCCTGGCCAGATTTGCAATGAGCCTGCAGTCTGGTATCGACAATACAATGGCCACACAATGGATGGAACGCACGCTGGACGATAGCGCGATTCGTCGACTCTCAATGCCGCAGGCGTTTCTGGCCGTGGATGCCTGTTTGATTCTGTATCGAAACATCACTGACGGGATGGTCGTCTATCCGAAAGTGATCGAACGGAATCTGAATTCAGAATTGCCGTTCATGGCGACAGAAGAAATCCTGATGGCCGGTGTTCAGGCGGGCGGAGATCGACAGGAACTCCACGAAGTCATCCGCGTTCATAGCCAGAAGGCCGCCGATCAGGTCAAGACACAGGGTGGGGAAAATGACCTGATGGAGCGACTGCAGAGTGAACCTTCCTTTGCAGCGGTCGATCTGGCCGGTGCGCTGGATGCCAGGCTCTACATTGGTCGAGCACCCGAGCAGGTTGATTCTTTTGTAGCGAACTGTGTGGAGCCCGTCAGAAAAAAATATGCAGCCGATCTTGGCGTCGAAACGGAAGAAGTGCGTGTTTAAAGGCATCCCTGTGACGGCAATACCGTTCAAAAAGTAGCGGTGCAGCGCGAGCTGCCCGGTGAGTGCCGGCAAAATGCTGGCTCACCGACGGCTTGCGCCGATTCCGCTACTTTACAGGCCGTTCGTTGAACGGTATTGCCTGTGACGGCATCCATAGGGATGCCTGAATTGCTGATCAGGACATGAACATCACGATATCGGCAAAAACTGCCGACAGATCGTGATGTTGACGATTTGAGCTTTTCAACTCCTCCATGATTAACAGACTTGCGTTGAACGCAGTCCTGAATTCCTGCTAGTGTAAGAACGGAATTCAGGAAGACTCATTTGCAGCGTTGATGGAATGCTGCAAAGGATTTTAGAAGTCGCCGCGACCAGGGAACTCGACAAGGAAGTCGTCCCTGTCCTAAGTGGCCTCATGGCCCGATTCCGGATATTCCAATTTCGCTGATCGTTTGTGAAAGCAAACAATCAACGTGTCTGCATGTTTCTGCGGAAGACTCCGGTGTGATTTTTGAGCAGGAGGCTCACGATGGTGTTGCGAGGAATCTTGATTGCGATCCTGCTGGCGGTCGGCTCGAACTGTTTCGCTCAGGGGCTGCGGATATCAACTCACGTTTATGACATCGCCAAAACCGATGGCCGCACCCCGTCGCAGATTGTTGGCAGCAGCTTGAGCCTGATTCACAACGGTCGCGTCTACGACTACGTCACTTCGGCGGATGAAGTGATTATTTTTGATCAGGTGGAAAAACGATTCACCGTTCTTAATGAAACTCGTGGAATTTCAACGCGCATTACATTCGACGAAATTCGACATCTGATGGACAGCCGTCAGCCAAGAATGTCCGAGTACATTGAAGAACTCATGGCGAGCGATAAGGTGACTTCGAAGAGAATCGCGTCGTCACTGCAGTTTCAATTGAACCCGAAGTTCAGTCAGAGTTTTGACCCGATGAAAGGTTCGCTGGTTCTCTCATCGCCATCATTCACCTATCGCGTTGAAACTAGAAAATGGAATGATCCGATACAGGTGGAGCGTTATCTTACGTACGCCGACTGGACCGCGCAGTTGAATACAATTCTTCACCCGGGAAGTCTGTGCCCGGAGCCACGCATCGAGTTGAACAAGGCTCTGCGTGAATTGAAGGACCGAATGCCGGTCAGTGTGGAACTGGACATGCGACCGGGCGAGCAGTTTCGACTGCGAGCCGAACATCAACTGACTCAGAAGCTGAGTGACAGTGATCACCAGCGGATTGCCCGCTGGGAAGAAGCATTGAGCTCCGGAGCAGTGAAAGATGTGTCCTTTCGAAATTACCAGCAAGCCGCGTTGGTCTCCCAGTCACGATAAGACTTGTTTAGTGGCAATGATGCTGAGCTGGACACAGGCCTGACCGAGCGGAGCGGGTTCCGGCAATGTCGCAAGACACCGGAACTCACGCGGCTTAGGCGGACGGCGACTCACGATGCTGCGAATCACGATGCCGCGACTCACAATGCTGCGGTGAGATGACGCCAGGACGTATCACGACAGCACTTCTCGAATCACATGGCCATGCACGTCGGTCAGTCTTCGTGCGATTCCGTTGTGGGTGAACGTTAATCGCTGATGATCCAGCCCCAATAGATGCAGAATTGTTGCGTTGAGATCATGAACGGATAGCACGTTCTCCACAGCTTTGAAACCAAGCTCATCGGTTTGGCCATAGCTGACACCTCGCTTGACGCCAGCTCCGGTCAGAACAGCAGTGAAGCCGTTAGGGTTATGGTCTCGCCCCAGTGCACCTTTCTGAAACATGGGCATTCGACCAAATTCGGTACACCAGACGACCAGCGTATTTTCCAAAAGTCCACGCTGTCGCAAATCCCGAATCAATGCAGCAGACGGCTGATCCATAATGCGTCCATGAATATCGTACTGCTGACGAAGCGCTTGATGTCCGTCCCAGTTCAATCGCCCGGCACTCGCGTAGGCTCCGTTAAACAACTGAACGAAGCGGACTCCCTTTTCAATCAGCCGCCTTGCAAGAATGCAGTTGCGCGCGTATTCGACTTTCACGGTATCCGTCGGATCGTCGGCTCCGTACATCTTCAAAACATGTTCCGGTTCCGTGGACAGGTCGCTGATCTCCGGAACGGACAACTGCATTTTGGCAGCCAGCTCATAACTCGCAATGCGCGCGGCCAGATCAGAGTCACCTGGATTCTTTTGCAGGTGTTCGCTATTGATTCGTTTCAGGAGATCCCGCGCGGCCAGATCAGCATCTTTGCCGATCGATCCTGGCACGGACAAATTACGAATGGGCTGAGTCGAACTGAATGGCGTTCCCTGGAACACAGCCGGAAGGAATCCGGGGCCCCAATTGTTGATGCTGGCCTGCGGGATACCGCGAGGATCGGGAATCGCCACGAACGAAGGCAATTCCTGGTTCTCGGTCCCGAGTGCGTAAGTGACCCACGCGCCAATGCTGGGGAAGCCGTCCTGCACAAAGCCGGTGGAAAGAAAATTTTCGGCCGGTCCGTGCGTGTTCGTCTTGCTGGTGAGTGTATGCACGAACGCGAAATCGTCGACTAGTTCCGCCAGATGCGGAATCATATCGGAAACCATCTTTCCTGTTTCACCATAAGGACGAAACCGATACTGCGGCTTCGCGAGGTTGCCTGCGGGGCCCTGAAACGTCACCGTGGGACCACCGGGCATTGGTTTGCCGTCCTGGCGAATCAGCTCCGGCTTGTAGTCCCAGGTTTCCAGTTGGCTACACGCGCCGGCGCAGAAGATCACAAGGACGTTCTTTGCCTTCGCCTCAAAATGAGCGTGTCGCGGAGAATGCGGTCGAGACGGATCGATTAACAGCGGCGGATCGGAATCGTTCGCAAGTAGTTGTTGCTGAGCCAATAACTGCGTCAACGCAACGGCACTGAGCGACGACACCGTTTGGCCGAAGAACTGACGCCGATCAAGAAGACTACGACCAGCATTGGTGAGTGGATTAGTCTGAGAATTCATGATCACGTCCAGACAGTGAAATCGAGTCTCTGATCGAACCCCGCGATCGGAATATCAATAAACATCAGTTCGCAGGGGCGGCCAACTGGCCAGCTTTAATCAGGCCGCCCTGAATCACCGCGATGAACCGACTGCGATCCTCCAGGAGTGTGATGTCCGATAATGGGTCACCATCGACAATAAGAAAATCGGCAAGCTTGCCGACTTCGATAGTGCCCAGTTCATGGCTTCGTCCCAGAATCTTTGCGCCGTTCTTCGTGGCACAAGTCAGTACTTCCATCGGAGTAAAGCCGACAAAGTTTACGAAGAACGAAAGCTCTCGAGCGTAGTCTCCATGTGGATTCCAGGCAAAGCCATAGTCGCCGCCCATGCCAAGAGTCCCGCCAGCCTTCAAGATGCGCCGCGCACTTTCAGCGCCGCCGTCGAGCGTTTCCTGGTGGCCATCGATCACTTGTTGAGACATCCCGAACGATGGACCAAGCTGAATACTCGCATATTCAAAATACAAAGCCGGCACGCACGGGACATCACGTTCCAGCAACAGGTCCATGCATTCGTCATCCATGAACGTGCCATGCTCGATCGCGTCATATCCGGCCTTGAGTGCGTTCTTGATTCCCTCCGTTGCCCGGCAGTGTCCTGTCACTTTCAGTCCATGATTGTGCGCCGTGCCGACGACGGCGTGCATTTCTTCGAAAGTCATGCACAACGTGTGATGGTCGTTCGTGTCCGGGGCAGCGGCATCGCCTGTGGGATAAGTCTTGACCCACTCGATGCCATCCTTCACCAGCTTGCGAACGGCAGAACGAGCTTCCACCGGTCCGTTGATGAGCAGCACCAGTCCTTCCATTCCGATCTTGCGGAAGTCCGGATTCCAATCCATCAGGCCACCAACTCCGCAGATCTCTCGACCGCTCGTTGCCATGCGTGGTCCCAGAGCGATGTCAGATTCAATGGCCTTCTTCAACCACACGTCGATGTTGAACAAACTTCCTCCGCTGCGAGCGGACGTGTATCCGCATTCCAGAGCAAGCCTGGCATTTGCGGCGGCCAGCAAAGTGACGTACTCCACTGGATACTTAATATCCAGATCTTCCAGCGCGGCGACATTGAAATAGGTCGGATGAAAATGGGCCTCAACAAGCCCCGGAAGAATCGTTCCACCTCGTGCATCAACAATCTTTGCATCGGGACCAATCGCTGGTGCTGAACTGGATGCTCCGGCAAAGGTAATTCGGCCGTCGATGGCCATCACGGTGGCGTCCGAAACGGGCGGTCCGCCGTTTCCATCAACAAGCTGACCATTGCGAATCACCAATGTACCGGCGTGGGATTTCATCGTAAGCCTTCGTGCGGTTTTGATCGGAGGGACGGTCAGGGCTCTGCATTCTGAGGTTACGCAGGCGAATCGTCTACCGTGCAGCGTTAGAATATGCGAACAGCAGAGAGCTAGCCGACTCGTTCAATTATTTCGACGGCTACTGATTTCAGGGACTTGTTCCGAATCAATCTCCGTGGGACAGGCTTTTAACCTCGCTGCTTTATCGATGGCAGACTGAGAACCTGCCTCACGTATTTTGGGAGTTGTGCTAAGCTTTTTCCTCGAAGCACGAATCTGCAATCGAGCAATGATGCCGCTCAGATGTTGCCCTGGATTCGGCTGGCACTGATGATCATCTGGTCGGCCAGTGCATGGTCAACAGGCGGCAGCGGTGAACGTTTGGCTCAATCGACTGTGCAAGTCAATTCAAGCAAAACGTCAGCCGGACATGAAATGACGTGGATGGTTTTGCGGCGAACTCCTAGACTTCGGGCGGGCGGAGTTCTTTCTTTTCAAGACGAATGGTAGGTGGTGAATGATGATCCGGCGAATCTGTGAACTCATAATCGGTTGTGGTCTACTTCTCTTGAGTGTCAATGGTGCAACGGCGGATGAAGGGAAAGCCGGAGACGGAAAAGAGAAGCCGGCCGCGACAAAAAAGATTCGAGCAGATTGGGCGCGGATCAAATTGGGAGGAAGTTATCCCGAGTCAGCACAAATGCCAGGTCTGTTTGGCGACCTTGTGGAAGGTTTGCCAACTTGTCTGAACCGACTTCAACAAGCGGCAAAAGATAAATCCATCAAGGGCGTACTGCTTCAGATCGACGGCCTTGAAATTGGGTGGGCTCGACTGAACGAACTGCAGGTTGCGATCGGTGAGATTCGCGCAGCGGGAAAGCCTGTCTGGGCATGCATGAACGACGCAGGAAATAAAGATTACCTGCTGGCTTCTGCCTGCGATCGGATTCTGATGCCTGAATCCGGCACGCTGATGATGACCGGGCTGCGTGCAGAAGTCACATTCTACAAGAACCTGTTCGAGAAACTGGACATCAAAGCAGATATGCTGCGAGTCGGTGCGTTCAAGTCGGCGGCAGAACCCTATACGCGAACCGAAATGAGCGATGAGTTCCGTTTGGAGATGGAAACGATCCTGGACGACTATTACGCAACCATGGTTAAGCAGATCGCGGCGTCGCGTAAGCTCACGGAAGATGCCGTCAAGGGAATGATTGATGAAGGACTGATCAGTGTTGCTCGAGCGAAAGAGATTGGCCTGATCGACGAAGTTGCTTACGAGGATCAAATTGTTTCGCTGATTTCCGGCGGAGACGAATCCATGGATGTTCGCATCCAGGATGATTATCGCAAGAAGAAAGTGAATACCGAGCTGGATATCTTTTCGCTGATGGAATTGCTTTCCGGCGGTTCGTCCGACAAGGGCAGCACGCGACCTCGAATTGCTGTGGTTCGACTTGAAGGACCGATTGTTTCAGGTGGTGATGCCATGAGCCTGTTTTCAGAGGCATCGATCAGCTCTGACAAAATCGTACCGCTGATTCATAAGCTTTCAAAAGACGCCAATGTGAAAGCCATTGTGCTTCGCGTCGACAGCCCCGGCGGCAGTGCGCTGGCGAGTGATTTGATTTGGCGTGCGCTCGAAGCCAGCGGCAAGCCGGTTGTGGCAAGCATGGGTGATACTGCCGCGAGCGGCGGTTATTACATTTCGATGGGAGCGGAAGCGATCTTTGCGGAACCGGGAACATTGACCGGCTCCATTGGAGTTGTCGGAGGCAAGATCGCGTTTGACGGTTTAATGAAGAAGGTCGGCGTCACAACGTCGGTCATCGGTCGCGGCAAGAACAGCGGAGTCATGAGCATCACCGAGGGATTCAGCGATTCAGAACGCGACGCCATGCAGGGGATGCTGAACACGATCTACGAACAGTTTACTCAAAAGGCTGCAGCTGGGCGAAAAATGGACCACGCCAAGTTGGAAGCGATGGCTCGAGGACGAGTTTATACAGGACGTCAGGCCAGGGAGCTTGGTCTCGTGGATGAACTCGGCACTTTGGCGGACGCAATTTCTCACGCTCGCAAGCTGGTTGGGGACACGGACGGAAAACTGGAATTGGAAGATCTGCCGCGTCCGCAAAGTCCGCTCGAAATGCTGATGGGGCAAACCGAATCGCCGAAGCAGCCGTTCGATGTTTGGTTGAACGCCCTTCCGACACAGGTTCGTCCAGCTTTACGGCATCTAAAGACACTGAAGCTGATCGCAGAAGAACCGGTGCTGATGATTCTGCCATTCGATGTTCAGATGAATTAGAACGTGCCCGATCATGATCGATTGCCAATAAATGCACGATGGGTTGTGTTTACTTATACCAATCGCCGTCACGATTGAGTTGTTTAACCGCAATACCGTTCAATTATCCACAACCACAGTCTGTGCAAAGGTTTTCGTCAGGGCTTTGCGTTTTCTGTGTTCCGGACGGCATTTGTTCCAGCGGGACATTTTTCGTTTGATGACTCGGGGGTTGATTCGATTAC
>JBGSVD010000020.1:0-11919 GCA_041753135.1 Planctomycetaceae bacterium | reverse complement strand
GGCGAGACGCCCGCGCTCCTGGAGCACGGGCGTCTCGCCCGCTGAGCATTCCTCAATTCACAAACGACATCGCATTAGCTCGCAGCGCAAGAGAGCTGTTGAGCCAGCGAGTTTGCAGCTCACTCGCTGGCGCGTCGAGCTTGTATGGGAAACAATTCTTAATTGCCGGTTGCGTTACTGGCCGGAACCACCGAATTTTTTGATCGTTCGAGTTGGTCGAGTTCGGCCGCGAAACGCTTCGAAATCCTCAACCTTGTATTCCGGCAGCACCGTATTGATGCGTTTTTCGATGTTGGTGAGTTCACCACCCTGCTGCAACGTTACGAACGTAATTGCTCGACCGTTTTCCGCAGAAGAAAGTCGACCTGTTCGACCAACGCGATGCACGTAATCGTCACAGTATTCCGGGATGTCAAAATTGATGATGTGCGAAATGCCGCTGACATCGATCCCGCGTCCGACAACATCCGTGGCAATCAACAGTCGAATCTCGCCAGCTCTTAACGATTTGATGACTCGGTCTCGTTTCCGCTGCGGCAAGTCACCGTGAATGGCGGCAATTCGATCGGACTTCAGACGCTTCGAAAACTTCATATGCAAAGCATCAGCACCGCGTTTTGTTCGAGTAAATACGATTGCCTGACTTGGCTTTTCTTTCGCAAGGACTCTGAGCAGCAATGCTGTTTTGCGATCTTCATCAACAGTAATGTAATACTGCTCGATGGTGTCCACGACGACTCGATCTTCAGACAAGTCCACCATCTGCGGACTGGCCATGTATCGCTGAGCCAATTTTTCAACCGGCGGCGGCAGCGTTGCCGACAGCAGCAATGTCTGACGATCTTCCGGACAGGATTTCAGAATTCGTTCAATGTCCGGCCGAAATCCGATGTCCAGCATTCGGTCGGCTTCGTCCAGAACAACAACCTTCAGATCCTTGAGTTGCAGATGCTGCCGACGCAACAAATCGATCACTCGACCGGGCGTACCAATAACAGCCTGAGCACCGCCCTGAAGTTCATCAATCTGCTTGCCGATGGGACGACCGCCCGTTGCGAGTGCCAATCGTAATTTGTCGCCGCCGGCCAGTTTTTTCGACTCGGCGTAAACCTGCTCGCTCAATTCACGAGTCGGTGCGAGCACGAGCACTTGCACTTTGGGCATGTGAAGGTCAACACATTCCAAAGACGGAAGCATGAATGCGGCCGTCTTTCCCGTTCCCGTGCGAGCCTGTCCGATGCAGTCCGCGCCTGTCAAAGCGACGGGAATAAAGGCCGATTGAATCGGGCTCGGCTTTTCGTAGCCGATCTTGACAAGTTGTTTCAGAGTGGAGGCTTTTAGCCCCAATTGCTCAAAGGTAGTGGTCAACAGGACGTCCAATTTATTTCCCAGAGTCTACCGCCAATCAACCGCATCCCGCGATGGTTGCCTATCAACAGTCGAATGCCGCACGACACTCATTGAGGACGAATGGCGTTGCGTCCCCGCAGTACTTCACATTTTCGAGTCCTCACTTTATGGAATCCTGAGGCCTCCGTCAACGCGCGCGACGCAACTTAACCCGGCGTGGGCAGTTGCGGATTTCCGTATGTCCTGCCTGCCGGGCAGGACTTCGCGGCTTGCCGCGACCTGTTTGCACGTCAACAAACAAACCGGGCCGATATTCCTCAGCCACTTGCACACGAGGTTCGCCTGCGGCGAAAGTCCTTTCCGGCAGAAAGGACCTACTTCAACTTTCATCCGCGACTTCACCCACGCGGCCGTTCTCATCAGGCCACTGCACGCAGATCATGGTTTGCGAATAAAGTGTTCCGCAAAGGAACGAACGTGGTGACCATTCAAAACATGGAACATTCGAAGTTTTTCAATCGTTGCCGCTCCAAATCGATTCATCGGAACGTGCACAATCTTCTTCTTGTACTTACTCGCCAGCCGCCGCCAGCCGGCTCCGGGAGGCGAATAGCTCATCAACGCAATATGACGTTCGTTGGAATAGTGCAGACCCGCAGCGATCAGACGCTCCTCAAGAGTATCCACGAAATCAAACTGCGGATCTCGCCAGATATCCTGAATCGGACGCGGCGGAAACAAAAACATGCAGCCACCGTAACGAGCCAGCGCGATGCCGGGGCCAACCATTTCTTCCACGAAGTTTGTCGCAAACAAAGACAACGTCGATTCGTCATGATGCTCCGCATGCCACGTAATGCGCCATGGGTACTCGCGAGGATCGGCTGGCGAATCAAACAGCATGATCACACAATCGATCTTTCCTCTGGCCGGTGGAAAGACTTTGACATGCAACTCCCCCAGATGCCAGTTCCGTAACGTCTCGCGAATGTCGAGTCCGTCCTTCATGCTGGCCGAAAATTTTTCCGTGCGAGCCATATCGTTGCCGATCAGATCCAGCGCCACGTCTTTTACGTGCGTCCGAAAACGCTCGATCGCGATATCTTCCGGCGGCCAACTGCACTGACCGAAGGGATTCCACGACTTCTGCCATTCAATTTTTGTTCGACGATCGGGGCGAGTCTTCAACTGACAGCTTCGCCACACAACCGGATGTCCGGGCAGTCGACAAATGGGCCGGAGCTCTGAACCATCGGGCAGAATCGTTCGATCAATTCCGAATCGAATCTCCGGCAGGTCGGACGCTGGTGCAAACGGATAATCTCGAGCCGTCTCGGCGACATGAATCGCAAACTGATCGCCCGCCGTCTGCTGGGATGCCACGACAAGCGTATAAAGGTCGGGAGTAAATCGACGTTCAATCAACGACAAATTTCGAATGTACTTCAGGCAGTTCATCAACAACTGCGGTGTAATCCGTCGAGCCCGCGCCTTGAATTCGTCCCGATAGCGATCGCGAGAATACAGCAGCAGCGATTTAATGCCGTCGATCGAAAGGTTCTCGTCATCATCCAGTTCGAAACGAGCGCGTTCGTAGAGTCCCGTGATAAACGGAAGCTCGCCCAGCATGAACGTCAATGTGTTGGCAGAAACGCCATAGGTTTCCGTACCCGCTTCAGACCAGTCTGGTTCCGCCGGCCGCTCCACCGCGCTGTTAAACGCGTCACGCAACCAGGGCCAATCCATGATATTGCAAAGACACAAAACAGACTCATGCCTGGCCGACAGTCGATGCAACTCGCTGGCCATCCAGTGAATGCGGCGAAACTGCTCTTCGTCCTCCGGCGCGGGAAGTGCCGGAAGCACCGCGGCCGCAAATTGTTCGGGCCGCACTCGCTTCAACGCATACGGATCCGGCAGCGACGCTTCGCGAGGAATGTAACGGTCTGTTTCGATATCAATGAACGCGCGGACCATTCGTTCCTGTCGCGCGATTCGCAGGGCTGCGATCACCGGCTGACAGGGATCAATCGGAACGTAGCTGGCTCGAGGAAGCTTCTCGTCGATTTCGTCGTCGTCTTCGCCATCCATTCGGAATTCGGTAGTCGTGCCTGGAAATTCTGACAGCGGCTCACGCTGCAGCACAACGGAAACGCAGGGCAGGCGTTCGACGGCATTTTCGACATCGATCTGAAACGACGGAGGCAAAGGAACCGCCAGACAGGCGAATTTCTTACTGAGCATCAACCGTCGCACTTCAACCGCAAAGTCTCCACTTCCGTGAATTACCGGAAAAAGAGTGATGTTCCGACCAAGTGTCAGTACTTCCGAAACCGCGTTCATGTCACATTCTGCGAAAAATTGGTTGAACTAATCTCTAGCTGGTTGATCGTACGCATCTGAAGCGGTTAAAGGAAGTCGAACGCAATCTGTGACACTGTTCTGTTGTCTCGTTTGTCCAAAATTACTGGCACTTTGTAAATTCCCATGAGCAACTATCGCGACAATCTTGCTGTCCTTCGTCGAGCCTTCCCTCAGCCGGTTTCCGATCAGGAACATGACGCGTGGTTTGTATTTTCCGTTTTGCGAGCTCTCGACCGAGTGGATTCGATGAAATCTCAGCGGCCAATGCTGGGTGAGCCGCAGGTGATCGATTTTTCCAAAGCCATCGAATCCCGCGTGCCGGAAGCCATGAGCACCGTTGAGCTGGTCACTCGCGATCTTGTCGACCATCTTGCCGGAATGTTCATCTGGGGACATCCGCGCGCTCAGGTGAATGTTATCAATCCACCTTGCATTCCCGGGATTCTCGGCAATCTTCTCCCGGCGATCTATAACCCGAATCTCTGCAGTGAAGAAGCCAGTCGAGGTGTCGCGTTGGCCGAAGCCGAAGCCGTCAGCATGACGGCTCAACTGATGGGCTACGATCCCGCGCAGTCCGGCGGCATCTTCACCTTCGGAGGCACAGGCACTCTGCTTTATGCCATTCGAATCGGGATCGAAAAAGCTTTTCCCGGAGCCATGCTGAATGGCATCAGCGGCGATCTGCCGGTCGTGATTTGTTCCGACCAGGCTCACTATGCCAACAAGACCGCGGCCTCCTGGCTGGGGCTGGGTTTGAACCAGTTGGTTAAGATTCCAACGGCGCCGAACAATGAAATCCGCACGTGTCTTCTGGAAAGCGAATTGCGGCGTCTGCTGAAAGAGGGACGCCGAATCGCCTGCATCGTGGCGACGATGGGAACAACGGATGCTTTCGGAATCGACAATCTCGAGAAGATCCGCGAACTTCGCGATGACCTTGTGCAGGAATTCTCACTGGACTATGTCCCGCACCTGCATGCCGATGCTGTGATCGGCTGGGCGTGGAGCGTTTTTCGCGACTATGATTTCACGGCGAATTCTCTGGAGTTTCCCGACCGAACACTGCGAGCTCTCGCCGGCGCGCAGCGTCGCATTCGTCATCTCGATCTGGCGGACTCCATCGGTGTGGATTATCACAAGACTGGTTTCGCCCCATACGTTTCCAGCGCGTTCTTTGTGAAAGATTCGAAGGACCTGGGAATGCTGTCGCGTGATCAGGCGACGACGCCGTACCTGTTTCAGTCGGGCGACTACAATCCCGGGAAGTTCACGCTGGAAACCAGTCGTGCGGGCAGCGGCCCGATGTCCGCGCTCGGTGCGTTGCAGTTGCTTGGAAAGACAGGACTGCGAACGTTGCTCGGGCATTTGGTCACGATGGCAGAAACACTCCGCAATCGCCTGACTGCTCAACCGGCGATCAGTGTGATGAATCCAGAAAACTTCGGTCCTGTGACTCTTTTTCGAGTTTACCCGGACGGCGTTGACACCTTCGAAATGCCAAAGCTGGAGCAAACCGACGCTCGTTATCTGGAAAAGCTGCATCAGTTCAACGACTACAATCGACGCGTGTTTCAGGTGATGCACACGGAAGCTTTGCGAGGCGACGGGGTTGTGATTTCCATGACGGACCGCTTCCGCGAAACAGACTATGGTCAGCCAGTTGTGGCGCTGAAGTCTTACATCATGAGCCCATTTTCCGATCAGCAATACGTGCAGGCCGTTGTGGATTCCATCGAACGCGCCCGCAAGCAAGTGGCATCTGTTATACTCTAACCGGTCCCGAAGGAGCTGTTTTCGTTGAACCGTCAAAAAGTAGCGGCGCGTCGCGAGCCGTCCGGTGAGTGCCTGCAAAATGCTGGCTCACCGGACGGCTTGCTCCGATTCAGCGACTTTACAGGCCGTTCGTTGAACGGTATTGCGATTAAACATCTCAATCGTGACCACGACTAGAATAAGCAATAGCCGAGAAAGACGCACCATGAATCTATTTCCATGCGGCAGAACTCGTCGCGAATTCGTCTGGCAAATGGGCGGCGGATTTACCGGACTTGCACTGACCTCGTTGCTCAACAACGATGGCTTCTTTAGTCGTCACGCAGCGGCATCTGAAAGCACCGGACCGCTGGCAGTCCGAGCTGCCCACATCCCGACGAAAGCTAAGGCCTGCATCTTCCTGATGATGAACGGCGCTCCCAGCCAGGTGGACACTTTCGATTACAAACCATCCCTGGAAAAATATGCCGGGCAACCTCTGCCGTCCGGAAAAGACTATATCAATTCCGGCGGACGCAAAGTCGGATACCTGACCCCCGCCTTTCGAAAGTTCAAACCGGGCGGAGAAAGCGGGCTGCTCATTTCGGATTACTTCCCCAATGTGCGAAAGCATGCCGACAAGCTCGCCGTCATCAAATCGTGTCATACTGATAGTCACGCGCATGGTTCTGCGCTGGTCGCGATGAATACAGGCAAAACATTCATCGGGCGACCGTCACTGGGTTCGTGGTGCGTCTACGGTCTTGGCACCGAAAACCAGAGCCTGCCGGGCTACGTTGTGATTCTTGACAAACGCGGCGGGCCAATTGGAGGACAGCCGAACTGGTCGAGCGGATTCATGTCGGCCGCGTATCAGGGAACTCTGTTCCGACCAGTGGGCGATCCTATTCTCGATCTTCGTGGCCCCGAACACATCACTCGTGCGGTGCAGCGTGAACAGCTTGATCTCCTGGCCGTGCTCAATGAAAAACATCTGGCCGCCAGACCGGGCGGCGATGAACTGGCCGCAAGAATCAACTCGTACGAACTCGCATTTCGGATGCAGACTGAAGCACCCGAAGCGGTCGATCTGACTCAGGAAACGGAGACGACTCTGGCGCAGTACGGTGTTGGTCAGCAGCCGACCGACGAGTTCGGCCGCAACTGTCTTGTGGCCCGGCGGTTGGTCGAACAAGGCGTCCGGTTCGTGCAACTTTATTCGGGCGGTGGCCATCTGGAAGAAACGTGGGATGCCCATGAAAGCATCGAAAAGAATCACGGCCGCCACGGCGCGGAAGTGGATCAGCCGATCGCCGCATTGCTTGCCGATTTGGAAGAACGAGGTCTGCTGGAAGAAACTCTTGTCGTCTGGGGCGGTGAATTCGGACGCATGCCGTTCAGCGAGGGCCCAAACGCTCCTGGCAGAAATCACAACCCGTACGGCTTTTCAATGTGGATGGCCGGCGCCGGCGTGAAAGGCGGATTCTCATATGGCGAAACGGATGAATTCGGATTTGAAGCCGTCGTTGATCGCGTTCATCTTCATGATCTGCATGCAACCATTCTGCACCTGATGAGTCTGGATCACGAAAAACTCACTTACTTCCACCAGGGCCGCGACGAAAGTCTCACCGACGTTTTTGGCAACGTGGTGAAAGCGATTTTGGCCTGAATGAGCGATTGCCTGTTACTTCTTTGCAAACAAAACCGGGACTGGCTCCCGAGCAAAGCAGAACACGCTGCCAGACAGGTTCTGGAAGGGTGCCTGTCCCGGTTTTGTGAGTGCCTGTCACTTCTTTTCAGGCAGATTTTTCCCATCGATCGTTTGAGACAACCGCTGGAACTGTTCCGTCAGAACCTTGTCCACAATCGGCGCTAACTTGTCGAGTCCGCCGGGGAAGTAACCGGAAACGCGATACGTGGCCGTAATCTCCGTCTTGCCATTCTCTTCTTTGAGCTGAATCGACATGGTTCCCACCAGGGCATGCTCCTGGAGCGGTCCCAGCAGTCCGCTCATTCGCAGGACCTTGCCCGGATCGGAAGAGACGACTTGCATGTGTCTTACGAAGCCACCGTTCTCCAACGCTTCGTCGAAGCCACCACCTGGTTCCGCCGTGAGGCTGAGATTCTTCGCCGATCCTGACCACGTGTGAGACGGATTCCACCACGTTCCAATTTTCAGAAGGTGTGCCCAGGATACCTCTTTGGAAGAGTCCGTAGTTATGTTTGTTGTAACAACAAAATGTTGCTCCGCCGCCGATTGCACGTCGGCTCTGCCCATTGCACAACAGGCAACGCAAAACAACAATCCGGCAAGTTTGGCAAATTGAGTCATAAAGCAACCTCTGTAAAACCGGCTACAACTCATCACTCAAGACCTGCGTAACAACAATTGTTTAAGGTGTTGGCATTCGCTCAGACGCATTGATTTTATACAAGCTCGAAGCGCCAGCGAGTGGGCTTCGAACGCACTCCAAGTGAGCCTGAGGCGTGAGCTCTGCCTTCCAATCGACTCAGGATCAGTCCCGAAATAACTTCCCACTCTAGCGGAACGGCGCGAGCCGTCCGGTGGAGCGAAACCGGAGGGCTTGCGGGATGTTGATTTAGTCGCTTAACGGCAAGCCGCAGGCGTCGTTGCCCTATTTCGCCTACGCCTGCGGCTCGCCGTTAAACGAAAACGCGCAATACAGTAGTAAATCAACAGCCCGCTTGCGTCCTTCCGCTCCTAACAAAGTACGGAGACTATTTCGGGACTGTTCCTAACGCCTCAGGCTGAACATGGACGATTCATTCTGCCGCAGGTCTTAGACGAACGGAGTCTTTCCTGGTGTTGCAACCGGAGGAACCGCATTGTCGGCCCAGTCATAAGATGATGGACTGAGATCTTCCTTCGAATTCATCACGGCATCCCAGGTCAGCTTTTGACCTGTGTAAGCCGCCATACGACCGGCAATTGCCAGCATCGTACTCTTGCTCATGTAGTCACCGTTGTTGATTGGCTTACCAGCACGAATACTGGCAAACAGCTCGTTGTGTTCAAGCTGATACATGTCACCGTCAGGACCGTCGTACTTCCAGATCACATTTCCCTGATGATCAGTGATCTTGTGAGCCATCACGTTGACGGTACCCTTCGTACCGAAAATGTAATCGTCAACTTCATTCTCGCAATTGGCCCAGTGACGGCAGCGAGCAAACGCCTTCACGCCATTCGCCCACTGGTACACGATGTCGAAGTGGTCATAGATGTTTCCATACTTCTCATCAGTTCGGACCTGGCGACCACCGGAACCGCTGATTGTGGCCGGTGCCTCGTCCTTCATGGCCCACATCATTTTATCGAGACTGTGAATGTGCTGTTCCACGTTGAAGTCACCTGACAGCCACGTGTAGTAGTACCAGTTACGAAGCTGGTATTCCATTTCGCTCTTGCACTGGTCGGGCTGACGGCGAGGATCCCAGACTCCGCCGGTCATGTAACTGCACTGCATCGCAACAATGTCGCCAATGGCTCCATTCTGGATTTGTTCAAAAGTGGCTTTCTTGCCTGGGTGGTATCGCCAGCAAAGACCGGACACCAGTGCCAGACCTTTTTCTGCAGCCTTCTTCGAAGATTCAATCACGGAGCGAACGCCCGGAGCGTCAACCGCCACTGGCTTTTCGCAAAAGATGTGCTTTCCAGCTTCGACCGATGCACGCAGATGCTCCGGTCGGAAGTGAGGAGTAGTCGCCAGCAGAACCACATCGCTCTTTTCGATGACGCTCTTGTAAGCGTCGAACCCAACATAACAATCGTCGTCGGTTGCTGTGACTCGAGCTGCCTGGCCATCTTTATTGAACATCCGAGTCAACTGACGACGACCACGGGCAACTGCATCTTCGAAAACGTCTCCGAGTGCCACCAGTTCGGTCGCCGGATCCGCATTCAGAGCCTGCTCGGCCGCACCAGTTCCTCGACCGCCGACACCAATGAGTCCCACTTTCAGAAGATCGCTGCCACCGGCATACGCACCAGCGCTCAATGCCGATGGAACTGCGGCGACTGCGGCAACTCCCAGTGCTGAAGTGGCCAGAAAATTGCGTCGCGAACTTTCAGTCTGCTGAGTCTGTGTATCCATAAATCGAAAAACCTTCTTGAGTTGGCGGGAAACATAGGCGGGTGGAGCAGCGTAAAAAGCTGCTGCAGATTTGTTAGAGGGTGACCTGGCAAACGCGTCAGGTCAAGGGTACGACGAAAGTTCGTCAAGAACTCTGACGAACGCAACGTCCGCCACCGAAAAACCCTGCACCTCTGTATCGCAACCGAAATTAGCGATTATTCTTCCCGCGGCAAAGGATGAGGCACCAGCAAGCGGACGAGACGTCCGCGCTCCCGGCAAGCGGCCGAAACGTCCTCGCTCCCGGACCGCGGACGTCCCGTCCGCTTCTTCGCCCCAACCACGTCGTTTCTGACCGCTCAGGGTATGAGCAACGCGTTATGGCCCTGATCACCCTGAAAAATCTTGCCAGGAATGCGTCTGCACACTGGCAATTCGGAAAATCAGGCGGAGAATCAACCACTGGTCACAAGGGCGCTGCGGATTTTCTTCCGCTCCGCCATGTTTTGACGTTTGCCATAACGAGAACCGCCATGCAATTACTAAAACCATTTCGATCCGCGCTGATTCTGACGGCCATTGTGAGCCTGTCGTCCACAGGACCTGGTGCACAAAATCTTTCAGCCCGCGAATGGACAGATGCTTCCGGAACTTACAAGTTCGATGGGGATCTGATTGCAGCCAGCGATGAGACGATTGTCCTCCGCCGAAAAGCGGGCGAACTTGAGGCTTATCGGACAGAACAACTCAGCGAATCCGATCGAACATTCCTGAAGGAGCATCTGGAATCTCAAAAGGAAAACAAGCCACCGGAAGAAATGCAGACCTGGACCGGTCGTGAAGGACTAAAATTTCGCGGCCGAGTCATCGGCTATGGCAGCAAGCCAGTCGTTCTGTCACACGCCCGAGGCAAGACGCAGATCAACGGTAAGTCGATCGAAGAGCTGGACCAGCTTTATCAATTTATGGTGCCAAAGATTGTCGCAGAGTACGACGACAAAAGTGTCATGACGATCAACGACCTGGGTCTTTGGGGACGCAAGCTGCGAGGCAAAGAGAAGTCGTTCAACATTGATGGCGTGATGATGATTCTTGAGAACGGCGAAAAGGTCGCCGCGCCACTGTTCCTGTTCTCTTCTGAGGAACGTGCCTTGCTGGAACAGGGCTGGGAAAATTGGAACGCTGAATCAACTCACGAAGCGGAAAAGAAACGCGAAGAGTTTCTGACACAGACAGCCGCTCAGGAGTATCAGAAAAGTCTGGCCCAGCAGGCGCAGGTCAATCAGCGAATTCAGATAATGCAATTGGAAATGCTGGCCGTGAATTCAGGGATCGTTCAGGTCTGGGAAGTGCAACTCATTCCGCTGGCCGGAGTGGCCGCACGATCATTTTCGGTTGTTGTTCCCGCTCAGAATAGTCTGACAGCCCGCATGTTGGCCGAGCAGAAATATCCGGGATTCGGCTCCGCCGCTGTTCGACAACTCAACTACCGGTAAGGCAGAAGACGACTGCCCAATGTCGAACGATTGTCCCAATCGTTCATGAGCAGTTAAGACGACGGCTCTGTACTCTAAACGGTCCCAAGGGAGCTGTTTTCGTTTAACCGCAATACCGTTCAAATAGTAGCGGCGCAGCGCGAGCTGCCCGGTGAGTGCCTGCAAAATGCTGGCTCACCGGACGGCTTGCGCCGATTCCGCTACTTCACAGGCCGTTCGTTGAACGGTCTTGCGGGTAAACAACTCAATCGTGACCGCGATCAGTATAAAACGAGCGGGTATGCCGTTTACTGGCACTCGCCTGAATGCTCGATCGAATTTCGAATCACGGGCTTTTGCACGACCGACGTCACACGTGAAATCGGAGTCGGCGTTGAATTGCGGAACGCTCAGCGGGCGAGACGCCCGCGCTCCCGGTGCGCGGACGTCTCGTCCGCCTTTGTTTTACACGCTCGCCAAATTGAGATCTTGAGACGTAGCTGATTTCGTTTCACCGTTCAACGCTCGCTTGTAGTTGCGGACTCGGCGCACTGCCGAGCATGCACCGCGATTTCGAATCGTTCATTCGGACTTCCACACCAACACACTGAAGTGCGGAAAAACACGTAGTTTGTCTCCTCGACAAGTCGCTGAGCGACCATGCCAAATCGCTGCTGAAGTCCACGCGGGCAAATCCAACTGCCCAGCACAATCCGTGCGATCGTCAGACTCCCGTTGAGTCTCCGGAAACCCGCACGCGGTAACGCCAATCTACTCATCGTGATCGCATCAACCAGCATTTTCTGCCGAAATCTGACTTGGGTTTTTTGTGAGGTTCCATGCGCCCACATTACGCGCGGAAGGCCGTGCGGAATGGGTCC
>JBGSVD010000019.1:0-3418 GCA_041753135.1 Planctomycetaceae bacterium | reverse complement strand
AATCGCCGGGTCATCCTTCATCCGTCGCGCGACATGCGGCAGCACTCCGGTTTCCAGAATCACGCGGCTGTCAATGAGCTGCTGCGGATCGGCCTCCAGCAAGCCGGCATGAAAGCTCAAATGTTCCGTGAGCCGTTCCATATCGATGCGCCCAACGGTCAGCCCGACGCCGGCTTTCGATTCCACGATCCCGATAAACTCCAGCGACTTGGTGGCTTCACGCAGGCTCAGCCGACTGATGCCAAACGTCTCCGCAAGCTGAGTCTCCGTCGGCAGCCGATCTCCGGGAGCAAGTTTCTGCTCGACGATGTATTGCTGAATTTGACCGGCAACCTGATCGCGGACTTTGGGGCGACGAAGCGTTTGCATGAATTTCCTTTGGTAGGATTGCGAGCCACGGGCAGTGTCGATAGATTATCAGACAATCAGAGGGAGGGTCAAGTTTCATCCAGACCATTCCAGCCCCGAGGAACAAGTTCGCCATGCCGACGGTCGCCATCACCGATTACTCGTTCCCCGATCTTGAGCTCGAGCGGGCGATTCTGTCCGCCGCCGGATTCGAGCTGCGAAGTGGAAACGATAAGCAAATTCCGGCTCTCAAATCGCTGGTCGCCGAGGCCGATGCGGTCATCACGCAGTTCGCCCAGATTAACGCGGGAGTCATTGAGAGGATGGGATGAATCCCAAAATTGCCGACTTGCCTGATGCCAAGTTCAGAGATCCTGCGGATGCGGATGCGCACGCTGGGACCGAGAGCAGCACCCGACCGGCAGTTGCTGAATCCAGCGGCGTCGTGACTCGGATTATTGACGCTCCTGATGTCGTGCTTGTCGGTAGTGGGATCATGTCGTCGACAGTGGCGGTGATGCTCAAGCGGCTTGATCCGCGACTTCGAATTCAGATGATCGAGGTAGCGCCCGAGCTCGCGCGGGAAGCCTCGGACGGCTGGAACAACGCGGGAACCGGGCACGCCGGTTTGTGTGAGATGAGCTACACCCCGACCCGTGATCCCGATGGTCGCGTCCCGATTGCGAGGGCACTGCGCATCTTCGAACAGTTCGAACACTCGAAGCAGTTCTGGGGAGCGATGGCCGACACTGGCGTGGTGGGCGACCCGACGGACTTCATTCACGCGGTTCCGCATCTCTGCTTTGTGAAAGGCGCCGACGATGTCGAATTCCTGCAGGCTCGGCACGCGGCGATGACCGACCATCATTTCTTTCGCGGCATGCAACTCACGACCGACGCAACCGTCATCCAAGACTGGGCACCGCTTGTGATGGAAGGCCGCGAACCCGGCCCGGTGGCGGCGACTGTCGGTGATGGCACGGAGGTTAATTTTGGTCTGCTCGCGCGCCGACTCTGCGGCTGGCTGGCGAAGCAAGAGCACTGTGGTGTCGCGACCGGTTGGAAGGTCACGCGGCTGCGCCGCGGCGACGGCCAATGGCAGCTTGGATTGCGCTGCGTCGCTACGGGTGAAGTGCGCGAACAGCGAGCGAGATTCGTGTTCGTTGGCGCGGGGGGCGGCAGTTTGCCGTTGCTGCAGTCGACCGGACTTGCAGAGGTCGCGGGACTGGGCGGCTTTCCCATCGGCGGCCAATGGCTCGTGTGCGATGAGCCCGCGATCTGCGCGCAGCACGAGGCGAAGGTCTACGGCGCTACTCCAGCATCGTCGCCCAGCCTGGGCTCAGGGCACCTCGACGTGCGGCGGCTCAATGGTCAGCGACAGCTTCTCTTTGGCCCGTTTGCCTCGTGGACAACACGGTTCCTCAAGCATTCCGGCGGATGGAGCGATCTACCTCGCTCCATTCGCCTGAACAATTTGGCCTCGCTGCTTCGTACAGGTGTGCGCAACTGGTCGCTGGTGCGATATCTGGTGACGCAGGGATTACAAAACATGGATGATCGCATGCAGGCCCTGCGTGAATACTATCCCAACGCACGCTCCGAACAGTGGCGACTCGTCCAGGCGGGAATCCGCGTGCAGGCCATCAAGAAAGCAGATCGCGGCGCGGTGTATTTCGGAACTGAAGTGTTCTCCTCTGTTGACCGCTCGCTCGCGGCGCTGCTGGGAGCCTCGCCAGGCGCATCGGTCTCGGTGTCCATCGCGTTCGAAATCGTCCAGACCTGCCTGCCTCATCTGCTCGCCAGCGCCGAAGGACGAGAGCGCATGAGGCAGATGATCCCGACCTTCGACAGCGATCTCAAGCAGCCCGGCAACGAGGCCTTGTTCGAGAAAAGCAGTCGTGAGGCCTCAGAAAAACTGCAACTCCCATCAAACCGATGATCACCCGCACTCAGAAAATCGCCATCGTAGGTCCGTGTTTATTGGTCATTGGTTGACTTGACGACGACTAAGCAAGACTCCACCACAACTTCCCCAATGCCCAATGCCCAATGACAAATGACAAATGACAAATGACAAATGACAAATGACAAATGACAACCCAAAAATGAACGAACCCAGCCTCGAATCAACAACACTCCGAAAGGTCGCGTGGCGGCTCGTTCCTTTCATCTGCATCCTGTATGTGTTCAACATTCTGGACCGTTCCAATCTTGGCTTCGCGCGACTGCGAATGCAGGACGACCTCGGCCTGACGGAAGCAATGTTCAATCTGGGTTACGGCATCTTCTATCTCGGCTATATCATCTTTGAAGTGCCGAGCAACCTGTTGCTGCATCGCTTCGGGGCGCGAAAATGGATTGCTCGCATCATGATCAGTTGGGGACTGGTCTCCTGCTGCACGATGTTTGTGACGGATCAGTGGACGTTCTACGGACTTCGCGTTCTGCTGGGAGTGGCCGAAGCGGGCTTCTTTCCTGGCATCATTCTTTATCTGAGTTATTGGTTTCCCGCACAACAACGGGCAAAAATGACGGCCTTCTTTATGTTAGCCATTGGGCTGTCGAGCGTGTTCGGAAATCCGGTTTCCGGTGCGATTATGCAGTACCTCGACACAGTCCAGGGAATGCACGGATGGCAGTGGTTGTTTCTGCTGGAAGGCATGCCGTCAGTTGTGCTGGGATTCGTCACGCTGGCTTACCTGACAGATTATCCCAAGGACGCGGCGTGGCTTTCGACCGAAGAACGCGATTGGCTGGTCGACCGTATGCACCGCGAAGAACAACAAAGACAACAACGTCACAACGCCGACCGTCTGGGGGCAATTCTTCAATGGCGAGTCTGGCTGCTGATCGCGATCTACTTCACGGCTGCAGTCGGTACGAACGCCAGCGGCGCCTATTTCCCGAAACTCATCGAAGCGCAGTTCACGACAGCCAGTACATTTCAAATCGGCCTGCTGAGTGCTCTGCCGCCGCTGTGTTCCGTTCTCGGGATGACTCTGTTTGGCATCAGTTCCGATCGAAGGAATGAACGTAAAGGTCACCTTGCAGCGGCGGCGTTGATGGCTGC
>JBGSVD010000018.1:0-4565 GCA_041753135.1 Planctomycetaceae bacterium | reverse complement strand
AAGCGGCCTCAAAACGCATGATGCCTGAACGCAACGCACTGACGGTCATCAGTGACGAAATCAGCGTCAAAGTCTTATTCCTCAAGCACTTCCGACGGCGGCAACACGACGGCAACATCTGATGCCACTTTGCCATGCCTGCCCCAATTCCAATAACCCGCAACCTTGAAGAGGCAGAGCGATCCGTGAGGCGACTATTCATGGCATAAAAATGGCCCCAAGCGGCGAGCTCGGGGTGTTTCAGCGGCTTCGCCAAAGGACAGCATCATCGACAGCGAGGGTTTGGGCGACTTCCGCAATCGCGTCGCGGAATCGTTTTGCATCAACAGGATATCCCTGAGTCGGCTTTAGTCCTGGAACTCGCTGGCACCAGAAATCATTGAATTGATGCATCAGCACTTCGCGAAAGTATTTCGAAACCATCGATGCCAACGCAACCGGCAAAAGTTCTTCGGCCTTCGTGCGAAAGCAGAACTCCATAGTTCCCATTCGATAGCGTGATTTCTCCCGCCCCTCTTCAAGACGGAAGACGAACTGATCATCAAAATGCGAGGCAATCAAGCCATCGTAACGATTTCGACCGCCATGCTTGTCGCAGACAACCAACGTTGGCAAATCAGCGCTGAACTGATCGCTTAGCGCCCGAACCAACTGCAGCGTCACGGACGACAAGACGGCTCCCTTGGAATCAGCAGCATTCACAAGTGAGTTGAATTCTTTGGGAAACATGATGCGGCTGCGAACAGCAAGTAGTCGAATGTTGCGTTCTGACATGGCAGAGACAAGAGTTTCCTGCCACTCCAGAATATGTTCTTCGCTGGAATCGCAGGGCAACGATGTTCCGGGAGATGGGTTCCAGATCTCCTCGCGGTAACATTCTTCGAACTCATTTCCCGCGATCTGTTGAGCGATTACATCGACCGACGATGTGCCGTGTCCCAGAGTCTTCAGAAACGCGAGTACCGGAACTTCCAGATCCTCAAGTCCGTCGCCAGAGGAATAGACCTGCTTGGAATCGGCGACAAATAAGCGACTGTCACCTCGAGTCGGAGCGTTGGTCAAAATATGGCTGAACTCCTCCCACAACTTCGCCGGTTCGATGTCGCTCGGAATCTCCCACGCGGTTGCCGTAACAGTCAACGGTCCAAGATTAGGACCGTAGCCAGCTTCATCGGTGCCAATCAAAATACGACGTGACATTCGCGGTTCATTTGGAACAGAGGAAGACGAAACGGGACCGAGCGTGCAAGATAATTTCAGGACGAGAACAGCGAAGGACCAGCAAAACCACGACAGGCTTCTGCGAGAGTTTCTCGCTTTGGGTTTTGAGAGTTGCCCGTGAGCCATCCCGGATTTTGTCAGGTGTTCTAAAGAGATTCCAGAAAAGCGCTGGCCTGCATGGCGGCTTCAGATCGCACCTGCCAGTGCAATAAATGACCGGCCGTTGGAAATTCCACGCAGATTCCATCCTGCAGCAGAGTAACGAATTCGGCTGCGTCTGGCTGCGGCAACATCCCGCCTTTCGCCACGTCGCCACGCATGATAAGCACCGGGCACACAATGTTTCGCAGGAGTTCGTCGAATTGATATTTTTCCGGCCACCGTCCGCTCAGAATCGTGGCCATCACTTCACGATCAAGATCTCTCAGGCATCCGGCAGTGAATCGAATCGACACGCCGTCCCGGACATCCTTGATTCGCAGAACGCGGCCGTCGGGGAAAGTCTTGAGTGGTGATTCGCCAAATCCGCGAGCAACCTCGCCCAGCGGAGTCAGTGCTCGGCCTGCCCATTCATACATCGCCTGAAATGTCGGGAAATAGTTGGTATTTTCGAGCTGGTGCCAGTATCCGGGCGACGGAGGATCTTCGAGCACCACTCCTGTAACGAGCTTCGGACGAGCGGCGGCGACGGCCACAGCCACAAGCGCTCCGAGCGAATGTCCGTACAATGCTGTCGGTTTTCCAATGGCTTCGACAGCAGCGATTGCATCTTCGACGTAATCGACAACACGATATCGATCACCCGCGCGTCCGGATTTTCCGTGACCACGAAAATCGATCGCGCGAACTCGGAATCGATTGGGAAACAGCGTGGCGTAAGAAGAAAACGTTCTTCCCGCGCGGCCAACGCCGTGCAGCATCAGCAAGTCGTCTGAACCACCGGACTTCAGGTCGAACATATGAATGCTGACGCCGTCGATCGACGTCGCATGCTCAGAATTGATACTCACCGGGCTTCTCCTAATTTTATGCGACCGGAATCTGTCGCTCCGTTTGCAGGGGCACTGGATTGTAGCTCTATCGGAGTCGATTCTTCAAACGCTGGCGACGACGTGACGCTGTTGAAGAGAATCCTGCTGAAGGCTGGCTGCAGCTTTGGAAGCCTGCTTTCCTGAAATGGGCCAAACGTACTACAATTCGGCCGGATTTCTTCACAAATTATTTTTCCCATCATGCTCCGCATCGAACAAACCTGAGACAACTCGCTATGCCTCGTTCGTCGGCTTTAAGTAGTTTTTCAGACCAGATCGCGGACAAAGTGCGCCACGCCATCATTAGTCATCACAAGCGCAGTGGGAAAGTGCTGTTCAGCGATACCACTTTGCGCGATGGCGAACAGATGCCAGGAGCAACGCTGGAACCACATGAGAAACTTCAGATCGCGAAGGCTCTGCAGGACACTGGAGTTCATTCGCTGGACGCTGGCTTTCCGGCAAGTTCCGAAGCCGACTTCGAAGCCATTCGAATGATGATCGGCGTCGTCACGAAACCCGTGCTCACCGCACTTTGCCGAACGGTTCGGTCAGACATTGACATTGCCGAAGAAGCACTGGCAGGAAATCCGTTGCACAAAAAGGGTGTCAGTCTTTTTTGCGGAACGAGTCCGCTGCATCGTGTACACAAGCTGAACCGCAGCCGCAGTGAAGTTCTGCAGATCATTACAGAGTCTGTTCGATATGCTGCCAGCAAATTTCGAATCGTCGCATTCAGTCCCGAGGACGCCAGTCGTACGGAAGTGGATTATCTGTGCCAGTGCTACCGCGAAGCGATCGATGCCGGCGCGACGACGGTTGGGTTTCCGGATACCGTGGGCTTGCTGACACCAGAGAAAGCTGCCGACTTTATCAAGGCCATTCAGGACGGCGTGCCGAATCTCAATCGAGCTCTGCTGGCTGTGCATTTTCACAATGACCTGGGCCTTGCGGTGGCCAACACGCTGGCTTGTATCCGTGAAGGGGCGAATGTCGTGCAGTGCACTGTGAATGGCATTGGTGAACGAGCTGGCAACGCGTCGCTGGAAGAAGTTGTAATGGCATTGGCATTGCACGGTGATCAATACAAGCGATCGTTCAACATCGATACGAAGAAACTGGCTCCTTTGTGCCAGTTGGTGGCTCGGTTAACTGGCATTTCCATTTCGCGAATGAAGCCTATCGGCGGTGCCAACATTTTCGCGACGGAGGCCGGTATACATCAGGATGGTTTGTTAAAGAATCCGGATACGTATTTGCCATTTCGCCCTGAGGTCGTCGGCGGCGGCGATCTGCAGTTGGTACTCGGCCGTCACAGTGGACGAAAAGCGGTTGCTCACCGACTAGCGGAGCTTGCGATTGTCGCGGACGATAAAGAAATCGCGATGATAGTGGATCTGATCAAGCAACAGCCCAAGGGGCAGGTGATTGATGAGGCGACATTGCGACAATTGGCTCAACGGGTTCAATCTCGTCGATAGTCAAGTCGCGCGCGTGAGATGCGGCAAGCCAGTTTCAGATTTTTAGCCGGACGAAAGATTGTTGTCATGAATCTCGCAGATCTTGAGCATCAACTTTATGAAGAAGGCTGCACCGGTTTCTCGATTCAAGGGCGAGGTACGGGAAGTGAATTCATTTGTCTTGTTTTTACGGACGAGTATTGGACCGTGTTCTATACCGAACGTGGTTGTGATTCTCCACCGATTTTTCGATCGCGGTGTGAATCGGAGGCTTGTGAATTCTTCCTGCATCACATGAAGATGCAGCAGAACTGGCACTGCGTGGGGTTCTTCGAGTCAGAAGAAGACGCAATTTCCCTGGAATTGCAATTGCGAGCTCTGAGCGTCGAGCCGATCCGTAATGATATCCCCGTTTTTACCAGCAACGGTGATCCGTGCTTTCGCGTCTTCGTTGTCGGGAAGCAGATTCATGTTGTCCGCAATCATTTTGAATCCCTTCCGTTAAGAGCAATGCCGTTCAAAAAGTAGCGGAGCAGCGCGAGCCGTCCGGTGAGTGCCTGCAGAATGCTGGCTCACCGGACGGCTTGCGCCGATTCCGCTACTTAACAGTCCGTTCGCTGAACGGTATTGCCTTTAAGAGACTGACGATAGCAGACTCGGCTTTGAGCGGAGCGATCAACAGAGGTTGGATGGGGCGGATTCTTGATTTGTGGGTGTCATGCGGCAAGATCGCTTGTGGCGTAAGTTGTTTGTCTGAAAAGCTCTTCGGCTCTTCCGGCTTTGAGCCATGCTCGGAGTCGGATCATGGTTTCGGCGTTTTCGCGGAGCCAGTAGGTGGAATTGCTTTTGACTC
>JBGSVD010000017.1:0-98247 GCA_041753135.1 Planctomycetaceae bacterium | reverse complement strand
AAGCGGCCTCAAAACGCATGATGCCTGAACGCAACGCACTGACGGTCATCAGTGACGAAATCAGCGTCAAAGTCTTATTCCTCAAGCACTTCCGACGGCGGCAACACGACGGCAACATCTGATGCCACTTTGCCATGCCTGTCTTTGCTGGTGTCATCGGTGCAACCGTTCACTGAACGAACACGCAAAACCTCCTGAGCTCTGCGATTTGCATTCGTCTGCCAGAGAATGCAACCCAACGCCGCTGCCGGGGGACACTATCAACCTTGTTGACCATATACGCCGGTCTGGTTACGATCCCTTTGCCGAACCGGATTGCGGCGCCATGCTAGTGGTGAGTGCTTGTCAGGGAGGACCGAAATGTCTGAGAGTGTTTCGCTCGCGGGATCAAAGTTGTTTGTGCTGGACACAAACGTAATCCTGCATGACGCTGGTTGCCTGCGAAATTTCGACGAGCACGATGTTGCCGTGCCGATCACAGTTCTCGAAGAACTCGATCGATTCAAGAAGGGCAACGAAGATATCAACTTTCAGGCCCGCGCATTTCTTCGTCGACTCGATGAACTCACTGGCGACGTCCTTTCGGCAGATGGCACATCACTTGGCCCCGGTCTTGGTTCCGTACGAGTCGTCATTAAAACTTCGCATCAGCAGCGTCTGAAAGAAGCTTTTCTTGAAGACTGCCCCGACCATCGAATTCTGGATGTCGCACTCACGCTTCAGGAAGACGAAAATCCGCGCCCCGTTGTTCTGGTCACCAAAGACACGAACTTGCGGATGAAAGCCAAGTCGCTCGGGCTGACAGCTCAGGACTACAGCACGGACAAAGTGGAGAGCATGGACAAGCTCTACACAGGAAAGCGTTTGATTGAAGGATTGGGAAGCGGCACGCTTGATCAATTCTTCACGGGAACCGGACACGTCTCTGCGGATCAACTGGACTGCATACCTCAACCGATTGCAAATGAGAATTTCGTCCTGCGAAACGGATCGAAGTCCGTGCTGGCAACATACAACCCGAAAGAGAATGCGTTTGTTCGCATCGACAAGATCTCTGCCTCGTGGGTCCATCCACGAAATGCAGAACAGTCGTTCGCACTAAAGGCCTTGATGGACGAAAACATCAAGCTGGTCACACTGACCGGTAAGGCTGGCTCAGGCAAGACATTGCTGGCCCTCGCAGCCGCTTTGGAATGCAAGAGCCACTACCGTCAGATCCTGCTGGCTCGTCCGGCCGTGCCGTTGAGCAATCGTGATCTCGGCTTTTTGCCCGGCGACATTCAGGCAAAGCTTGATCCTTATATGCAGCCACTTTACGACAACATGTCGGTCATGCAGCAGCCTCTTTCGGGACTCACAGGCGGCTCTGCAGCTCCGAAAATGCAGGACCTTCTGGCCGCCAATCACCTGGAAGTGACTCCTCTTGCGTACATTCGTGGACGGAGTCTGCAGAGGGTCTTCTTCATCGTCGATGAAGCCCAGAACCTCACACCTCATGAAATCAAAACCATCATCACTCGCGCGGGAGAGGGGACGAAAATCATCTTCACCGGCGACATTCAGCAGATCGATCATCCGTATCTCGATTCGCTTTCGAATGGACTCAGTTTCCTTATCGATCGCATGGTTGGCCAGCCCCTGTTTGCTCATGTGACACTGGAAAAGGGCGAACGGAGTGAATTGGCAGAACTGGCCAGCAATCTCCTGTAAAGCAAACGGCTGTTGAGAATTCATCAGCATTCTCACTTCGAGGCCTGGTGTGCACTTTTGATCGCTGTGGTTTCAACCAGAATTCAGTCAAACGGATTTTGAGAACTTCTGGGGTCGCGAGACTTCGACTTTAGGTTTGCAATCCAGCAAAATCGTGATAGCTTTGCCCGCTTCCCGTCCAGCGACACAGCGACAGACGCGCCTTCGCTGGGATTTCAAACTTGAGATTTGAGATTTCAAATCCCCGCGGAACAACCTTCCACAAAAATTCTCACCTGAGTTTCCCTCCATGCGTTTGTTCACTGCATTCCTGTGCTGCCTGTCTTTGTGCTCGCTGACTCATACTTCGCTCAACGCGCAAGACGCGGTAACGAAGAGTCCCGATCGCCCAATTCGCGCGTTACTCGTCACTGGCGGCTGCTGTCATGACTACGATCGCCAGAAGCTGATCCTCACCCGAGGCATCAGCGCGCGAGCCAATGTCCTTTGGACTGTCGTGCATCAGGGCGGAACCAGCACCGACACAAAGATTCCTCTGTACGATGATCCCAACTGGGCGGACGGATTTGATATCGTCGTTCACAACGAGTGCTTCGCTCACGTCACCGACAAGGAATTTGTCGATCGCATTCTGAAGCCGCACAAAGAAGGTCTGCCGGCGATTTTGATTCACTGCGCGATGCATTGTTATCGAGTCGGCGACGATCGCTGGTTTGAATTCTGCGGAGTTCAATCACCCGGCCATGGGCCTCATTATTCTTACACCATCAACAACGAAAAGCCCGACCATCCGATCATGGCTGGATTCGGCGAACGTTTCGTGACACCGAAGGGGGAGCTTTATGATTCGGCCAAAGTCTTCCCGACAGCCACTCCGCTTGGCGTTGCCAAACGTCAGGGCGACGACGAACCTCAAACCTGTATCTGGACCAACGACTATCATGGCACACGAGTCTTCGCGACAACCGTCGGCCACTATAATGAAACGATGGTCGAACCTGTTTATATGGACATGATGGCTCGCGGTTTGTTGTGGGCTGTGGGACGCGATCCGGAAAAAGATTTCACTCCGATCACGGCTCAGCAGGATGAAGACCTTCGAGCGCTCGTCAACGTGAAGATTGAAAAGAACTCGCCCGTGCTGACTCAGGGCTGTTGCGGCGAAGGGAACCTGGTCTTCAATCAGAAAGCGACGGCCTCAAGCGAAGAAACCGGCAAGAACAACTTCGCCAAAAACGCCGTCGATGGAAGACTGGACACTCGCTGGTGCGCAGGTGGTCCGGCTGAAGGCGAATCGATTACGATTGATATGGAAAAGCCTCAGTCGATCCGCAATGTGCGACTGCACTGGGAATCGAGGAACACGGCCTATCGGTACACGATTGAATCATCAGCCGACGGCAACGACTGGACGATGCTGGCCGATCATTCGAAAACGAAAAAGAAAGACGTCAACGGCCTCTCCGTCGACGCCGTCACAACCGATGACGCTCGCTATCTGAAAGTCACGTTCCTGGGTTCCAACGGAGGCGGCTGGGGCAGCCTTTGGGAAATCGAAGCGTATCCCGGCGACCTGCCCCCTTTGCCCGAAGGAGTGGCCGCGGGAGCCGAAGGAGCGGCGTCGATTGAAGACGTGAAGGCTCCGAAGGGTTTCGATGTCAGCCTGTTCGCCGGTCCGCCGCAAGTGACGTATCCGGTCTGCATTACAACCTCTGTCGATGGAGAAGTCTTCGTCGGCGTCGATGAGCAGGGTTCGCTCGGCAAAGATCCTGGACGAGGAAAAATTGTGCGTTGCATCGACACGGATGGCGACGGCAAGGCCGACAAGTTCAACGACTTCGCGAAGATGGATCATCCTCGCGGACTGGTGTACGACAACGGTTCAATGTGGGTTCTGCATCCGCCGTTTCTGACGGTCTTCCGCGATACGAATGGCGACGGCACGTCTGATGAGAGCGAAGTGTTGATCGAAGGCATCAGCACGGAAGAAGTCAACAAGCGAGGCGCCGATCATACGACCAACGGCATTCGCATGGGCATCGACGGCTGGATCTACATTGCTGTTGGTGACTTCGGTTTCAACAAAGCCGTTGCCAAAGACGGCACGACGTTGAGCAAACGCGGCGGCGGAGTTGTGCGTATTCGTCCGGACGGCACTGAGATGGAAGTCTTCTCGTGGGGTCAGCGTAACATCGTTGACATTGCGATTGATCCTTCGATGAACGTGTTTACTCGGGACAACACCAACGACGGCGGCGGTTGGGACATTCGTCTGTCGCACGTGATGCAGACCGCCAACTACGGCTACCCTTCGCAGTACATCAACTTCACCGATGAGATCATGCGGCCGCTGGCGGATTATGGCGGCGGCTCGGGCTGCGGGGCTTTGTATTTTCAGGACGATCGCTGGCCGGCTCCGTACAACGACATTCTGCTGACGTGCGACTGGGGACGCAGCGAAGTCTTCAGCCACAAGCTGCCACGCAACGGTGCGACGTTTGATGCTCAGCAGGACACCTTCCTGACGATTCCTCGTCCGACCGACGCCGACGCGGATGCCAGCGGTCGACTGTTCGTGACGAGCTGGAAGAACGGAGGCTTTTCATTCGATCGCCCCGACGTGGGATTTGTGGCAATGATCACGCCGGAAAATTTTGTTGCGCATCCCGTCGCCGTCCCAACGGCGAGCGGCAGGGCGTCAGCCCTCCGTGTCTCTCTGCCCGAACTCAATGATTCTGAATTGGTGCAGATGCTGCGAAGTCCGTCGGATGCACTGCGATTGGCGAGCGGCAGGGCGTTAGCCCTCCGTGGTTCGCGCGCCGTGACACGGAGGGCTGACGCCCAACCGCTCGCCGACGCGCTCGTAGCACTCGCGAAGGATCATACGGCATCCTTGCACTCTCGCATCGCCGCAGTGTGGACTTTGCGACAGACCAACTGGGACGCTTTCAAAGCCGCGTTCGGATCACTTCTGATCGATGCCGATCTGCGTGAACACGTCATTCGCGCGGCGACGGATCGTAAGTCGCAAATCGACAAAGGGATGTTGTCGCCCATCTTTTCCAAGCTCGACGACAGCAATCCGCGAGTCGTCGCAGCCGCGATTGTGGCGATGGGGCGTATGGGGGAAACGAGAGCGGCGAAAGGACTCTTGGAATTGACGACGGCGCGTGATACACGGAGGGCTGACGCCCTGCCGCTCGCCGAGGAAGCACCAAAAGACGCGTGGCGACTGCCCGATCCGGATCGAGTCATCCCGCATCTGGCGGTGAAGGCTCTGGTGCAAATCAACGCCATCGACGCGTGCCTCGAAGCCCTCAACGGTTCGCAGCGAACTGGTGCGATCGCGGCGTTGAAGCAGATGCATGATCCGAAAACGATTGATGGGCTCTTCAAGGTGCTCAGCACAAGCCGCGACGAATCCTTGCGACGCGATGTCTGGACGACACTCATTCGACTATATCATCGCGAAGGCGAGTTCACCGTCGACAGTCCGAAATGGTGGGGCACTCGTCCGGATACAACTGGTCCGTACTATGATCGCCAGAAGTGGAGCGAATCCGATCGCATCGCCGACGCCATCAAAATCGCGATGACGGAAGCAGACGAATCTCTGAAAGCTCATCTCAACGACCAACTGAAAAAGCACGTCGTGAATCTCGACGGTCTGTCCGCCGATGTCGCGATGAAGGAGGAAGAGAAAGCGATCGTCCTGCCGAAGGCCGATCCCAACGACCCCAACGCCATCGCCAATCTGGTTTATGACGTGATTGCTCAACGAGCTGCCTCAACACCGGGCGACCCGGAAAAAGGCAAGGCACTCTTCAAGCAGCAGTCATGCATCAACTGCCACACGTTCGCCAACGGCCAGCAACCGAAGGGTCCGCACCTGGTCGACATCGGCAAACGCTACAAGCGCGCGGAGCTGATTGAATCGATCGTTCAGCCGAGCAAAAAGATCGCTCAGGGATTCGATACGTGGGCCATCGCGATGGCTGACGGCAAGGTCTACACCGGCTTCGTCGTCCTCGAAAGCGCCGAGACCGTCACACTGAGAGACGCCACCGGAATTTCCCGTGACCTGATCCAGGACGACATCGACGACCGAGTGAAACAGGAAATTTCGATGATGCCTCAGGGAATCGTCGGCAACCTGTCTCCCGAGCAACTGGCCGATCTGATTGCTTATCTGGAAAGCCTGAAATAGCAACGGGTGGAAACGAACCGGTCTTCTTCAGAACTCCAACTTGGGCGGTATCTACGGGATTTCAACCGTGCCGGATTTTCCGATTAAGCCAGTTGCGCAGCCGGCTCCAGTGCGCTTCACCGCACTGTGAGTATTGCGTGCCATGCAAACAATGCCATGCCTTCGCGCATGACCTAGAGCTCTATTAGCGACCATTGGTAGTGTTTGCTCTTCGACTCTGAAAGGAGGCGAGCACAATGCTGCCGAGTTTGCTGATATGTTGCTCCAGTTTCGTGAAGGATCGTTCCGATGACCACCATCGCAGAGTTCAAGCTACTGGCGGAGAATCCTTCCGCCGAAGACAGCGCGACCCCGCAAACGCGATCTGACCTGATCGCCGCGTTTCAGGAAAACAAGGATCGCCTGATCCGACTGATCGGCATGCGTCTTGACCGTCGGCTGGCCGGACGTATCGACCCTTCAGACATTTTGCAGGACACATTTCTGCGTGCTGACGCAGCGTTTGAAGAGTATGTGCGTCTTTCTGAGATGCCTGTCTACAACTGGCTTCGAGTTCAGGCCCAGTTCGCTGTGGGAGATTGCCATCGAACGCATCTCGGTACGCTCAAGCGGGCCGCATCAATGGAAGAGCCAACCAACAACTCTGACAGCGACCCAGGCCTGGAAGCGCTTGCGGAATCGATGATTTCTCCTGCATCCAAAGTTGCGAACGCGGATCTCGCAGCCAAAGTTCGCGAATTGATTACCGAAATGGACCCGCGCGACCGTGATATTCTGGTCCTGCGACATGTGGAAGAGCTCAGCATAGCCGAAGCTGCTGCTGAACTTGGCATCACCACCGATGCCGCCAAGAAACGACACCTCCGAGCCGTACGACGGCTACAGGATCTTTGCCGCGGCTTAAACGGATCCAGCGCAGGGTAACAAACACATGACGGCTACGACTGAAGAATCTGTTGTCGATCTGAAGGTCTATGAACTGCTGGAAGAGTTCATGTCCTTGCTTCGCAAAGGGCAGGGCATTCCTGTTCGCGAGTTCGCCCAGCAATATCCGGAATTCTCTGACCGCATCACGGCCGATTTTCCCGCCTTGTTGATGGCAGAAGGACTAAAGCCTCGTATTTCGATGGCTCCCGGAATCACTGCCGTTGTTGATCCAGGTAAGGCCCCGGAATTACTTGCTGGCTACCGTGTGCTTCGCCAGATCGGGCAGGGCGGTATGGGCGTCGTTTATGAAGCCGAACATCCACGACTGTCGAGAAAGCTGGCAATCAAGGTGTTGCTTGGCCGAAAGTCAAAATCCGATCTCGCAGAACGATTTCGCCGCGAAGCTGAAGCGGTCTCCAGGCTCAACCACCCCAACATCGTCCAGGTCTTTGACTTTGGTGAACACAACGGCGTTCCTTACCTGGCCATGCCGCTGGTTGACGGCTACAGTCTGGACCGGATGCTGGAAGAATATCGTTCAGCAAACTCATCGCAGCAAGGTACCCGATCATCGGCCGGTCTTCTGACCATGGCCACAAATGGCCGGTCGTCGAAATCGCACGAACGGACAGTCAAACCTGAAAACACAGGCTGCGATTTCCATCGACTCATCGGACCGGAAGCAGACTTCAAACAACTGGCAAAAATCGGTGCCGACGTTGCGTCAGCTCTGACGCATGCGCACGAGAATGGCACAATTCATCGCGACATAAAGCCAGGCAATCTGATTCTCGACGGGAGTGGAAAGATCTGGGTCACAGACTTTGGTCTCGCCAAGGTCCGCGATGAGGCCAATGATCTTAGCCGCTCCGGAGACGTCATCGGAACTCCGCGATTTATGTCGCCCGAACAAATGCGAGGCTTGTGTGACGAACGATCTGATATTTATTCACTGGGAATTACGTTGTACGAAATGGCTTCCGGCACGCGAGCCTGGGACTCATTAAACACGGCTCAGCTCCTGAAAGTGCGTGAAAGCGCGGAGCTTCCCGAATTGTCGGCTGTGGCGCCCTTTATTCCGAAGCCGCTGGCAGACATCATTATGAAGGCCTGCTCCACCCGGCCAGAAGATCGATATCCATCAGCCAAAGAAATGCAGACCGTTCTCAATCGATTTGCGCACGGACAAAAAACGGGAGACCGTCGCCGACGTCCTCGAAATGGTTCTTCATTTCTGGATCGCCAATGGGTGATAGGCGCTTGTTCGATCGGTGTGCCTGTCCTGACCTTTGCGGTCATGTTTGTTTCCGGCACTGGTCCGTGGGCTCCCGCACAATTGACTACTCCTGAAGCATTGTTGTCGCTTGTGCAGGACGACAGCGCGCGTGAGAAAGTTATTCAACAGATGCCGGATTTGATTGAAGCGGCGATTACCGCAAAGGATCCGAATGTCCACCAGCAGGCCGCAGATTTAACACTGAAAGTTGTGGAAGAAGCACTCAAAAAAGCTGAACGCACTAAGCCAGCAGCAGAAATTACTCCGGAAGAAGTCGAAGCCAAAGATAAATTGATGGGGCGAATCAAGGACTATACGGAGGAGTATAAGAAGTCGGGATTCGTTTACGACAAGATGGATCACCCACTGACAAATGCCATACGCAATCTGGACCTGGCTCAACAGATTTCGGAGTTAACGCTTGCCGCTGAAGACAAGCTTTCCGCACAAGCCAAAATTGCGTCCATCGGTGAGGCGATTCGCAAGAATCTGGTCACGACATCGCAAATGAAGTCGCTGCTGGACCTTCTCCCTGCAGAAGCGCAAAGAGGTCCATCCACAGCGAAAGTGCCGAACCTTCAGCTGGTTCGCTTCATCATGGCGTTGAACTCCACGTTCGACTCGGCCAAAGAAAAGCTGTCCGCAGAGGAAGCAAAATTGGCGAGCCAATTGGAGCAGGAATTAAAAGAACAAGGGACGATATCCAAAACGAAACACGGTACTCCCAAACTTCCGGATGGCCTCAAGCTGCCGCCAGAATTCAGGGGAAAACTGCCACCAGAATTACAGGGACAAGTACCGACGCAGATGTGATGCCGCTGGCGCCCATGGTTTGAGTTTACGGTATCGAAGTGAACAGCATGGCGAAAGCTATCTCTTCAGCCAGCGGACGAAGCTACGAATTCCACATGAGCGCGCAACATTTGAAATCGTAACCACTGGTCCATCCATTTTGGCTACCGTCCACTCAAAAATCAGCAGCTGAAAAAGCACCAACGCGGCTACCTCGCGAACGTCACTTCGCTCAGCGTCTGGCCAAGATTGATTGTGCATCGCTTTCCAGCAAGTTCCAGCTGCATCGTATCATTGTCGATCGAAAGAACTTTGCCGTCGATATCGGGGAAACTCAGATCAGACGAGGCAATAAGCGTCTGCTCTTCTTTGGAACGCTGATCCACGAACCACGCTTCTCTTTGCTGTCCGTTCCAGACGGATGCGACAAAGCGAACACTCTTGTGGGGATCTGGTTTTGGAGGCTCTGGCTTCTTCACAGGAATCACTGGCTTCGGGTTTGATTCTTCCGGAGCCTTCGCGACCTGAGGTGGAGTCGACCGTTTGCGACGGAAGATATCATCTCCCGCGAACACGGCAGCCAGTGAGGACTCTTTTGCAAACACTGTCGGTTCAGGCAAGACTTCAATCGCTGAAGCAGAATCGAAAGCCAGGGCTTCGATACTGAGCGTGATTCGATGATCAGATTCGCCATTGGAGGAATTTGTAATGTTCAGATTTGTAATTCGATGCAACAGAGGCGTTGCATAAAACTCGTCCAGAAACCTCGCAATGTTGGCCGTGGATGCAGAACACTGAACGGTGAACGGGATTCGATGCCCGATGCTCTTTTCCACCATCGCCGGCGCGGGGGTCACGATCGCCGATGCGATCGAATTCAGTTCGAGGTGTCGGATCAGCCAGCCCTGATAAAGAACGGTTGCCTTTCCAGGATCTGCCGGAAGGCTTTGGGCTGCCACCTGCTTCATATTCCTCAACGCATGCTCGACTGTTGCAGACTGGTCCTGCAGATTGTCACGGTTGCTGCGCGCCGCATCCAGTTGGACGCGAAGATCCGTGAACGGCTGCAGAACCATCTGACCGAAGGTTTCCCACAGGCCGAATGCCGCAATCGCTCCGCCAAAGACAACAGCCAGCACTTTCTCGCGTCGCGTGTCCAGCATTATTGAGCATCCTTTTCTGTTGCGCCATTTTCTCTTCCGCCGTTCTCGCGGAACATGGCTTCGATTCGGAACTGAGAAGGAAACAGGCTGCCAGCCGGAGAAGGCTCAATCCCCTGTGGTCGAAGATCATAACGGGCCGAGTTTTCCAGGATCGACTTGTTCATTTGCAGCACGTCTTCCGACGATTGAGCCAGTCCGTCGATTCGCAACACGCCTTCTTTTGAGTCGACAACATTTTCCAGTTGCAGCCGTGTCACGATCATACGATCACGAGCAGGCAGCAGGGCGGCAAAGTCGCGAATTTCGTGAGCGGCGTTCATGGTGTCTTTCTGCCAGCGACTGACGTATGACCATTTGTCGATGACCTCCGCACCGCGGTCGACAAACTGTTGCAGTTGTTCACGCTCGCGGTGCAGCTCGGTCAAATCGTTTCGCAGTGAACCCTGCCAAATCCACAAGCCAAAAAGGCCTGCGCCGGCGGTGGCCGCACAGATTGAGCCGATCCGAAGCAGTCGCTGGCGCTGAGTGGCGATCCGTCCATCGGTCGATCGAGGCCGCAACAGATCAAGCCGATACTGTTGAATCGACCCCGGCTCCTTCGTCGACCCCGGCTCCTTCGTCGATGCTGTCGTCGAACCAGCGACGGACAGAGAATTGGCGACAGCGAGTGCTCGCGGGGTTCGCTCGTCGGCATGTTGAACGACCGACGGTATTTCCATCGAACTCAAAGCGTCCGCAATCGAAGGAGCTCGCGAGCCGGTCAGACAAACCGTCGGCGAAATGGATTCCGCCTTCCATGCCGATGGACAGGACTCCATCAGGCGACTGGACATGGTTTGAATAATCACAGCCGCCGCCATCGCGCTGTCTGCCATCGCGCTGTCTGATGAACAACCATCTTTTGGCATTGCGGTAGCATACGACGACACAGGCAGACCGTGGCGGCACAACAGCAGTTCCAGCTTTGATCGATTGGCCTGAACGTGCAGTTGCCACACAAATTCTGTGGTCTGCAGGGTTCCAACCAGCAAATCACCGGATGTCAGCACAAGATCTGACCACCCTGCGGCAGCAGCAGACGCGCGAATCGCGTCGCTCACGGCCAGCGGAAGAGTGGCCAGCATGACGTATCGATGCTTCTCGTCTGGTGACGTCGGATGCGGCAGGCAATCCCATGCCACAGCCAGCCCGGTACTCTGAATTCGCGATTCAACCTGCAGAGCGACAAGCGGTCCGAGTTCGTCATCAGAAATGTTCGGCAGTTCGAGCAACTTCAGACTGAGGTCACGTCGCGGTACTGAGATCGCTACGGCATTCGTCGGAAGTTTTCGTTCAATGCACAACGACTTCAGCCACTCCCCAACCGCCTCTGCATTCGACTGGCCATGCGACGCACCATTCCCTCGCGCTGGCCATTCTTCGAAATGCGACCGCAGAATGTTCGGGCATCCATCGACGAATGAAACTTCCGACAGCACGACGCCGGTGACTATCCAGTCAACAACCAGAAACGGTCGATCCTGAAATCGCTTGTAGGGATCTCGTTCAGCAAACAGATTCAACATGTCTGGACTCCTCGATGGCGACCAGCTGCCCTTGAAGCCTGCTGTCGTTCTTTCACGATTGTTGCCTGCCCGGTGAGACGATCGATTCGCAGGATTGTCTGATGGCCGTGCTGGTCAACAAGTTTCAGTCGTCGCTCTGAGACAACACCATCAGCCTGAAACACTATTTCGCGAGCATCGCGGGCTCCGCTCTTGTCTTCACATTGAATTCCTGCCGGCCACTGAAACTGCATGCGCCGATCATCCGTTCGACTTGCACTGACCGGGTGACGGTGGCCAGCTTTTCCTCCCTGCGGAAGAGTCAGGCTCCAGGGTTCGCCCGATCGAATGGCTGCCAGGCGTGTTTCCTGCAGCTGCAGTTGCAGAGTCGAAATTGCTTGTTCCATCGGCATGCCCCGTTGCCATCTCAGCATCGCCGGCAGAGTCAGCGATGCGAGCACCACCAGAACACAGAGCACCATCAGAAGTTCGACAAGCGTGAAACCCGTGCGCGCACTTCCAGCGAGCGGCTGGGTGTCAGCCCTCCGTGCGAGTTTCGTGCGTATGTCTCCAGTGCTCGTGTCCATTTCTGTTCTCGTGAACTTCATCTCAAAGTACATTCGCCACTTGAATGCAGGTCTTCCTTGCCAAGGCGGACTTCCCGGCTTGCAGGGTGTTGATTCCATCAGCCGGAACGCGCTAGCGTCCGGTTTTCGCTGCAAAAACAAGGCAAATTGAACCGGGGGCTAGTGCCCTGCGGTTAAGAAACGACCTACTTCAAGCATCAATCAATTCTCCCAGTTGCCAATGTCATCCGGCGTTCCATGAACGTGGTCCGGGCCGGCGGAGCTCACATCGAAACTGTCGGTGTTATGTTTACCCGGGAATGAATAAACCAAAGGCTGTCCCCACGCATCTTTTGGTTCCTGTTCAAGATAAGGTCCCTTCCATGAAGGATCCGGGCGAGCGGACTGCTTGAGCAGGACCGTCAGTCCATCACTGGCCGCAGGAAAATCGCCTGCGTGGTCCAGTGAATACAGCTTCAACGCCTGGGAGAGGCCTCCGATGCTGATTCTTGTCGCATCAATACTGGCATGCTTTTGTCGACCCAGCACTTTGGGCACAACCATGGCCATGATCACGCCGAGAATGCCAAGCACGAGCAGGACTTCCATCAGCGTGAACCCGCGGCGAAGCGAACGTGAGGTCGTGTGATTGAGAGAGTTGGTTTTGATCATGAGAGAAGTCCTTGGGCCACAAGACGCCAACGAGTGGATTAGATGGGAGTTCAGATTGAGCGTTCTCGTTTAACGGCGAGGCGGAGGCGAAACTTCGGCAACGCCTGTGGCTTGCCGTTAAACGATAAAGTGAACAAACGGCCTACGAGTTTCGATATAGGATCTCAAGCTGCCACAGCCACAATGGCCGCCACGAGTAACAGCACAACACACGCGGAAACGAGAGGATCAGGGGATCGGTTCATGTCAGGCCATTTCCTTCAAAGACAGGCATCAGTAACGCAATGACAAGGAACCCAACGACAACGGCCATCACGACCATCATCAGGGGCTCCAGTAGCTTCATCAGCATGTCAAGACGCAACTGGGACCGGCTTTCAAGCTTGTCGGCCAGTTTTAATAAGACAGATTCCAGCTTGTTCGATTGTTCAGCCACTGACAACATTTCCAACACGTCGGGAGGAAAGTGGCCACTGGCCGCCAGAGGGATCGAAAGACTTTTTCCAGCACAGATATTTTCCGCAGCCGCAGCAATCGTCTGGCTGAGAACACGATTTCCCGTGGCGGTGCGAGCGATCTCCAGCGATTTCAGCATGGGCACTCCGTTCTGCAGCAGCGTTCCCAGCACACGACAGAAACGAGCAATTGCCAGAGACTGCACAACCGGCCCAATGCCTTTCATTCGCAGCGAATGTCGATCGCGAAACAGACGGATTTTTTCCACTGGAATCAGCGACTTCGCAGCGATGATCCCCACAATGATCAGCACCAGCAGAGGTAATCCCCACGACTGCAAAAAGCCACTCACAGCCAGCAAAATCGTCGTCGGCAGGGGCATCCGATCGGACTGACGCAGAGACTCGAAAAGCGGTTCAAACTTCGGGACAAAGAACGTCAGCATTCCCACAACGACCATTGACCCGACCACCACCAGCAGAGCAGGATAGGCCAGCGCGCTCAAAAGGCGGCCACGAATCTCTTCCTGGCGTTCTCGAACAATCGCCAGACGTCGCAGAGATTCGTCAAGAAATCCGCCTTCTTCGCCAGCACGCACCATGCTCACTTCCAGCTCGCCGAACAGCGCTCCATGCTCGATCATCGCATCGGCAAGTGTTGAGCCATCCGCCACACGTTCGGCGATTCGACCCAGAGCGGTTTTCAGTCCGGCGCTGGATGTCTGCTGCTCCATGACTCGAAGAGCCTTCAGCAGCGGCACGCCCGTGTCGAGCTGATCGGCCAGCAAACTGCACGCGGCGGCAATCGCCGATGGTTTCACTCGCTGAACTCGCAGCGGCATCGAGCGACTTTCACTCAGTGTCACCGGCATCAGCGACTGCTGCGCAAGAGCCTGCAGCGCGTCGCCTCGAGTGGCCACGTTCAGCTGTCCGAGGACCTTCTGTCCCGAACCATTGATCGCGCTGTAAGTGAATTGAGACATGGTTTCGTAGTTCCGCAGTTTCGATAGTTCCGTTCGCCTGCGCTTTTGCTGTTTTGGGCTGTCGCTGTTTACTTTTTCTGGCACACCCTACAGTTTCTGTGGACTGAAGATCTTGCGTTCTTCGTCACTCGGCCGCACGTTTTCAGGTTTTGGCGTCAGAGTTCTGCATCAGGCAGGGAGCAACACTCTGACGGATTCACGCAGCAGTCTTTGTCGCCGTTTTGCAACAGATCAATGCAATGCGACTGAGACGCTGGTCCTGTCGCCGATGTCTTCATGAACTCAGCACTTCGAGCGATATGAGTGGCGAAGCGCTGGCGTTCCGTTGTCCCTGCGATCCGCAGAAATGTTTCGGACAGATCATCGAATTTCAGACCCGAGGGCATTGCCACCCAACGATCCGTCCGATCATTGCCAATGGTCAGAACGGCGCCATGTTGGGTGCGATCTGCATCCAGCACGGGGTCCAGTTCGTAAAGCCCAAGACTGAACCGCAGTCGCTCGATGTCTTCGAAGCGACCTGTGCAAAACAGCCATTCGGGGATGTCAGCGGAATTATTGATCTGCCGTTGCTCCGCGTACTCCCGAAGATCATTCGGCGTATCATTCTCGGGATCAAGTGTCACAGCAATGAAACGAACCGACTCTGCCGGGAACTCATCTTTCAAAGTTTCCCGCAAGCGTTTCATCGTTTGAATGGTCCCCGGGCAGGTTCCGGTACACTTCGTATAAAACAGAGCGATGCAGACGATTTTGCCGCTGACGAGGTCTCTTCGGAAAGAGTATTTCCGTCCGTTCTGGTCGGTCAGTTCAACGTCTGGGAAAGCGTCCGACCGTCGTTGCCCGGAAACCGACGGCAACGGTTCATCTGCCAGCATGGCGACTCGATCGAGATCAAGAACTGACGGCTCCGGCGTGATGTCGGAGACAACCTGTTTCGAACCGCAAACCAGCCACTGGATTGCCACAGGCAGATCAAGAAACATGACGAGCGGAATAGACAACGCGAGCAGCACAAGATACTGGCGACGGGACATGCTATCGGTCCTTTGGATCAGTTTGGCAAGAACACTCCCGCCACCGATGTGAATTCCAGAAACTCGTCACCGATTTGTCGAGGTCTTCAATTCGAGTCGATACTGGAACGTTCAAGCGGTGACGAA
This sequence comes from Planctomycetaceae bacterium, assembly GCA_041753135.1. GTDB lineage: Bacteria > Planctomycetota > Planctomycetia > Planctomycetales > Planctomycetaceae > SXXK01. The sequence continues at coordinate 82,789 of JBGSVD010000017.1, read as the reverse complement.
CGCTTCTATGGAAAGCTGGCTTGAATTGGCTGCGGCGAGTTTGTCGGAGTGACACGCGGGTCGAAGGTGAGCATCATCCGCATGTCCTCATGTTCCACGTTGTGACAATGGAAGACGAACGGTCCCTTGAACGTACGGAACTTCATGAAGATCTCCGCTTCACCGTTTCCGTCCAGAATGACCGTATCATTTTTGAAGCGGTCGGCCGGGCCTGGCAGTCTGCCATTCAGGCGACGGATCTGGTGCGATTCGAGATGAATATGAATCGGGTGCCACCAGCCTCCGCTTGTGTTTCGCAGGATCCAGCGTTCCGCCGTTCCCAGCGTTGGAGTCGCCTGAGCAGTGTCCGGATCAAAGAACTGTCGGTTGATCTGCCACGCTCCGTTGCGTCGAGTGAACTCGAATACGCGCGTCCGCACGATTTCACGCGGGCTAATCGGAACATGAGGTCGCAAAGGAGTTCCAACAGCCACCGTGGCACTGTCAGCCTGAGGCTCTCCTTCAACGATGAACTTCATGAATGGAACTCCCGGAATCTGACGTTCCGGACTATCCAGTTGTCCTTCAGGGCCACGACCATCCTTCTGCAGCAGGATGTTTTCCAAAAACAATTCGTTCGGTGCATCCGTAAAGTCAATGACGACATCAGATCGCTGAGCCATGCTGAGTAAAAGCGTCTCCTGCTCAATGGCGTTCGGGTAGAGCCAGGTATCTTTTCCCAGCCTGATAAAGGGCTGGCCATTGCTCAAACGCATTTCCAGGAAGCGGGCGTTGCATCCGTTCAGAATTCGGAAGCGATACTTTCGCCGCTGCACTTTCATAAACGGCTGAGCTTTTCCGTTCACGACCCAAACGTCGCCCAAAGTTCCGTCGTGATCGAGCGGATCGAAGAACAGAGTTCCGTTCGGACGGAAGCGTCGGTCCTGAAGGCTCAGTGGAATGTCGTAGGCCTCCGCAGGCAAAACATTGCGATCAATCAGGTCCTGTTCGAGGTCATCCGTGGTAATGAAGAACCCGGACAAGCCATACCAAACATTCGCGGCCGTAATATCCATCGCGTGGTCGTGGTACCACATCGTCGACGGACTTTCAGAAAAGTCTGGCTGTCCGTTCAACATGGGGACGGTGTTGGTGTAAAAATAATCTCTGGCCCGGCCCGGCAGAACGTAGAAATTTGGATAACCATCCGAGTGTGCCGGGTTGTGCCCGCCGTGCAGATGAATCGACGTTTCAATGTTCAGATCATTGTGAGCTCTCACAACCACTGGTTGCCCGACTCGGGCTCGAATGGTTGGTCCTGGATAGATCCCATCGTACCCAAACAGCGGTGTACGAACTCGCGGTATGATCTGCTGCACACCGAGCTGCATTCGCATCTCATACCACTTGGTTGGATGAGCCTCATACCATTGCAGGTCTGGCCGTTCGGCAACGCTGCGATCAGAAAATTCTGGCGCAATTCCGTGGAACACATCTCCGGGAGTAAATGGTGCCGCTCCGACTGCGAGAGGCGTTTTCGTGCGTGGTATCGGCAAGGGAACTGTGAACGGCGTGAACGAAAACGGCGTACGCTCATCATTCGGTATGCCGTCAACGGCATCCTGTGCTGCCTGCCCGACGGCTCTGGCCGAATGTCTCAGAACCTGACTGCCCGCAAACAAACCTGCCGCCATTGTCGCAACAGCCGTGCGTCGAGATGAAGTCTTTCGACGGGTCATGAAGCCGCTTTCTTTTATCACTCAGAACAAAAATCACATCCGAGGTCCACTAAATCTCCTGTTCTGCAATTCAAGGTTTGGCGGAGACAAAAAATCGAAGACAAACTCACGTTGCGAAGTACCAGCCGACAGACAACTTCTCTGTAGTGATTTGTTGTCAATCGGCATCACGGTCGAGCGCGATCTCTGGCGATTCCGGAGGTGTGTTTCGTTGCAATCCGAGGAGATGTTGCTTTCCGGCAACACCAGATGATCGTGTCTGCGGAACTGCGAACGCAAAACCCGAGCAAAATGTGCTAGTGTTGCTGATCGACCATCTCCTGAGGATTCACCTTAGATGATTAGGCAGCCTCGTTTTCTTCTTCCGCGATCAGCGCGAGCATCTTGCTCGTTGTCCTCCTGTTCGCTGCGCGGGGAACTGCGACGATCGCCGCAGAATCGAGGCGGGGAGCATCGAAGCCGAGAACATCGAAGCGGACTGACTCTTCTGGAAATACTTTTGGCCTCTGTCATTCTTGCGACAGCGTTGGCCGTCCTGGCCCAGCAGAATTCGACAGGAGTCCAGGCGGCTCTGCGATCTCAACTGGAAACAGAAGCCGCAGTGCGCTGCCAGTCACTGCTTAATCGACTGACGGCACAAAGCCTGCCATCAACTGGTCTTCAGGACCAGGCCATGAATGAGGATGGGCGATGGAGATGGTCCGCGACAGTGAAATCCTCTCAGTTCGAAGGGCTTTCGCTGCTGACGGTTGTCGTGTACCACGATGGCGTCAATCGCCGTATTTCAACGTTCAGCCTTTCTCGACTGGTTCGGAACGACCGCCAGGAGACGCCGCGATGATTGGCAGATTCGCTGGCCAACGGAAACGTTTGCAACTGGAACAGGCTCGCAGCCGAGACGCCAATTCGCCACTCAGAGGCGGTTTTACGCTCATGGAGACTTTGGTCGCCGTGGCGTTACTGGGAATGATCATGGCGTCGGTGGGTGCATCCATCGATTTGTACTGGAGGTATCGAACACTCAGCCGCGATCGAGTGGCATCGTCACAGATTCTTCGCGGAATCATGGAAGACATGACATGCGACCTGCGCATGGCGACGATGCCTGACATGTTCACGATCTCCAGCAGAGCCCAATCGCTGGGTAAATTTCAATCGCCGGGTGAAATTCAATCGATCCCCGGAACGGCCGCCGTTCCGATTCATGCAGAAAGAACACTGCGAGTTGAGGAACAACTGCTGGACCTTCGCAATCCTCAAGGCGATCCGGTCCACTTTGTCGGCACAAACACATCCCTTGCGGTCCTGACCCATTATGATAGTCCTCGATTTCAAGCATCCGATGCCTATTCGACGATTCGGCAGCGGCATGTTGTCTGGTGGAAGAATGACGGCAGCTCCGTACGGTTGCCGCTGGCTCACAAGGGTCCACAACTTTTGCCATCCACGTTGGCGGCCAGCGGTCAACCCAATGGCCTTGTGCGTTTGATCAAGCCCTTCGCGGCGCAGAATTCATCGCGATCCGAACAGCAGGAAGTCATTCTGATTTCACCCAACGTCACTTCCATCCAGCTTCGATACTACGATGGATCGGAATGGGTGAGCGAATGGAACAGTTCGTTGCGTATTGCATTGCCTCACGCAGTTGAAGTCTCCTTGATGATGGCGGAGCAGCCTGACAGAACAGAAACATCTGTGATTTGGTTACCACAAGGATAAAGCTCCGGTGCAGCATCATCAGAAATCTTACATCGTAAGCTGACACCACACTTCGCAATGAGCCCATGAAACGATTACACCGACAAGATTGCAGACCATCACACCGCAGAGCAATGGTGCTCGTGCTGGTGCTTGTCGTCGTCATGATGCTCAGTTTCGCCGTGTATTCGTTCTCCAGTCTCATGGTCGCGGAATACTCCGCCACCACGACCGGTCTGACTCATCTGCAACGCCGCGAATTGGCAACATCCGGAATCGAACTTGCAGCCGCCAGCATTGAAAAACAAAGGCAAAGTGCGGCTTCTGCCCTGGGGCCTCTCTCTCTATTTCAGCCAGTTCCCTTCGACTTACCAAACGGTCAGCAGACGACGATTTCCGTCCTGAGAGATGTACCGAGCCACGTCAATCCGGCTGAATTTGGGCTTCGTGATGAGTCCGCAAAACTCAATCTCAACACACTGCCTCTGGAATTATCACGCAGAAAGGAAGCTCGCAAACGGCTGACCAGTTTGCCGGGCATAACGATACAAATAGCAGACGCTATTCTGGACTGGATGGACTCTGATGATGATGTTTCCGAATTCGGTGCTGAAACTTCTTTCTACACCGCTCAGGCGCCGCCACGCTATCCACGACAGGGGCGATTTGAAAGTCTGAACGAACTGTTGCAGGTTCGAGGCATCACGGCGGAGCTGCTTTACGGTGAAGATCAGAACGGAAACGGACTGCTCGACCCGGAAGAGAATGATGGCGATCGCACATCGCCTCGCGATAACGCGGATCATCTTCTGCAGCGCGGCCTCAGTGACTACATCACTCTGCTGAGCTGCGAAACAACTCTGTTGCCGGGCGGTCGCAGCAAAATCAATCTCAATCAGCCCGTTCTTGCACAACTGTTCGACCAGGTTGAAAGTGTGCTGGGAACGGAAGCCGCAGTCTATATCGCAGCATGGCGATTGCGAGGAGCGACGTATTCTGACGAGCCGCGGCCAGACGAAGGCGAAGATCAGGAACGCCGTCGACTGGAACGCCTTGAGTCTGTTCGTCTGCGACTGGAAGCTCAGTTGGGGAATGTTGACGGCAACCGTCCGAGCTTATCTGCCAATCAAACACAGCGAGCGGGCCTGACTCTGGACACCGGATCGTCTCAATTCAAGTCGCTGATTGAACTGTTTGGTGGTGAGGTGCGTATTGCGATTGATGGCACAGACACGCTGCTTCAGTCTCCGTGGTCCTCCGATCCGGTGACCGTGCGGCGCATGCTGCCACTTTTCGAACAGATGATGACAACAGTCGACAACCCCTCGCTTCAAGGTCGGATCAATATCAACGAAGCATCGGAAGCTGTACTTCGTTCGATCCCCGGCATTACCGAATCGACTGCTCGAGCCATCGTTGGGATCCAGCGGGAAATCAGAACGGCGGCGTCTGGAAACGACTACTCATCAGTTGCCTGGCTGGTGAGTCGGGGACTTGTTTCGCCCGCAGAACTGCGAACGATCGGGCCCTATGTCACAACGCATGGTGATGTCCGAAGCGGAATCGCGATCGGTCAGACAGCCGGTCATACTTCGGTCGCAGCGACTCGGTTTCTGCTGGATTGTTCAGGCCCAAACCGACGCATACTTTCGTTGCAGGATTTACCCGTGACGACTCACGCAACTTTTGGTTTGCCGCCCGCCACGAAATAGAACGACCTTTCGCTGCCGATGAATCCACTGGCGTTATCGCAGCATGGATCATCATTGCTGATCGCCAGCAAGCCTCCTCGACTTGCGTTGCCAGAGCGTCTTTATCTGGCTGATGTTCCGGCAGCGTTTTATTGTTGGCGTCTTGCGTATGGACCATGTTGCCGCAAAGCAACGCACCACCGTTGTCGGAAAGTCCCTCCGGCAATGCATCATGGTGAGTGGCGATTCCAAAGAAGCCTTTGACAAACGCAGAATCATGATTGTCGGAAGCACGTCGCAGCATCGCTTTCTGCTTCAAAACGGCATTCTCGAACGGTAACCCGCGATCAAACAGCCTCGTTGTACCGAATGCGCGGCCACGATGACTGACACGCGCACGTTCAGCCAAAGATTGATGTTCGCTGACACCGTTTCCATACCAACAAATGCTCGAACGATCTCATGCAATTCTTTCTCATCGATTCGCCTGGTCACCAGTCCCTTATCGCGCATGATTGCGGCATTAAGAGATAGTCAAGTATCGCAGTCCTTGTATTAGACAGCGATTGCCATCTAGTGAATCACGTTTACGAAAGCCATTGAAGATGAACCGTGCCGCCCACAACCTGAAGTCGCAGCTTCCTGAATCTCTTGAGCCTATGATTTTGATGTCGGCTTCGGCCGCTGAGCTGACGGCTGCCGAGCTGGAAAATTCAACCAGCGGTAATGACCTGGTAATTTCCCTGACTCCTGATGAACTGATCGATGGCGGAGCTGGTCACGACATTTTGATTGGCCTTGGCGGCAGCAATGTCCTGCGTGGTGGTGAAGGTCACGATACTTTGATCTCGGTTCGAGGTGACAATGTTCTGGACGGCGGCAACGGAATTGATAAAGCCGTATACTGGGGCGGAAACCGAGCCGACTACATTGTCACCGATCTTGGCTTTGGAATCATTGAAGTTCAAAGCGGCAACAATCACTCTGACTTCCTGACAAACATTGAGCAAGTCGAGTTTCGTGACGGTTCTTACTCGATAGCGGAACTTCTGTCCGGTGTGGCCAAAGAACCAGCCACCGGTGAACTCGTTACAGAAGATTCAGGCCTCCAGACACTCGATTCCCTGAAAACACCAACTGCTGGTGACGATGTTCTGGTCGTCAACGAACCTGGTGAGTCGATCGACGCGCTGGCTGGTGACGACACCATCGTGAGCCTCGGAAATGGCAATCAGATCAGCGGCGGTAGCGGCGATGATGTCATTCTGACTGCGGGCGGGAGTAACATCATCGACGGCGGCACCGGCAATGACACTGTGATCTACTCCAACGGAGTAAAAGCCGACTATACGATCGCCCCTGCTGAAGCTGGCTGGACTTCGGTATCAAGCAGCAACGGCGCAGACCTGATTGCCAATGTCGAAACCCTGTCGTTCCAGGACGGTGTTGTTGAGCTCTCAGCTCCACCAGTTGTTGTTGAGCCGCCAGTCATCGTAGAACCACCGGTTGTTGTTGAGCCGCCAGTAATCGTAGAACCACCGGTTGTTGTTGAGCCACCTGTAATCGTGGAACCGCCAGTGGTTGTTGAACCACCAGTCATCGTGGAACCGCCAGTGGTTATTGAACCACCAGTCATCGTGGAACCACCAGTGGTTGTTGAACCACCAGTCATCGTGGAACCGCCAGTGGTTATTGACGAACCGGTCGTGATCGACGACGAAGTCGAAGTGGTGGATCTTGAAGAAGAAACACCTGTCGTTGAAGAACCACCTGTTGTCGTTGAGCCACCAGTCATCGTGGAACCGCCAGTGGTTATTGACGAACCGGTCGTGATCGACGACGAAACTGAAGTCGTGGATCTCGAAGACGATGTCCCAGCAAATGACCAGAACGCGTTCACGATCCACATCTCAGGTGACCTTTATGCCAGCGTGGGCGAAGGCGACGACTTCGTTCACGAACTGAAGTCTGTACCCACCACGGGATCTCTGAACTTCTACGGAAACGGTTCTTTCGACTATCACGCCGAACCGGGTTTTGAAGGTCAGGTCACGTTCTCCTACACAATCACCAACTCACTTGGCGAAATGGTCACCAAGGAAGCGGTCATTGTTGTGAGCGGTGTGAGCCCTGGATACGCAGGAGCTGACGACAATGCCACCGGAGACGATCCGTCTATGGACGATGCACCAGAGACAGACGCTGCACCAGAAACCGATGACGTTCCAGAGACCGAAGATGAAAACGACGTTGAAGTGATCGACCTCGACGAAAACGATGACGTCGAAATGAACGACGATGAGACTATCGATGACGAAGCAGACGTTGTGGAAGTCAATGAGATCGACAACCAGGATATGGAAGACGAAGTCGAAGTTGTCGAGCTCGATGAAGATGAAGAGGAGCCAGTTGTCGTCGTTTGTGAGTGGATTGACACCATCACGCACAACACTGGTGGATGTGGCATCCTGGACGGACTCTGGGACTGTGTCACTTCCCTGTGTACACCGACGATCTGCACACCAGACTACAGCAGCTTCTGTGAACCAGCACCAAGCTACTGCACACCTGTCACAAGCAGCTACTGCGCACCGGATTACAGCAACTACTGCTATACCGCACCAAGTTATAGCTACAGCTCAAGCGGTTGTGGTCTGCTGGGTGGACTCTTCAGCGGCATCTTCAGCGGATGGTGCTGGTAATCGAAACGTAGTCCGCCAGGCAGCTCCAATCATGGAGTTGCCTGATCGCGACTATTGAGTAACAACCGAATTGTCATTCAAACTCTCCGCCGAATCCTGGCAGTTCTTGCTGCCAGGGCTCGCGCGGTATTTCTCGTTACGGTGTCCATCGCTTTGTCAGGTTTAAAAGAGGGCTCTTATGATCAGTCGCAATCGCCTGACTTCAGCGGAACCACAAACACCAGCCGCCGTCGCCCGAAGGTACGGGATGGAGTTTGTGGATCTCGAATCGTTCGTCATCGATCCGGAACTACTGAGCAGATTCCCCAGTCAGGATCTGTTCCGCGAATCAATCCTGCCGCTGAATTTGGCTGACAACCGAGTCCGAGTGGCCGTCGCTGATCCATTGAACCTCGAAGCCCTGGACGAGCTCACTTCCCGATCAGGCTTCTACCTTGACGCCGTGCTGGCCTCCGCCGAACAAATTCAACGCCATCTGAAGAATGCCTTTGGCGTCGGCGGCGGCACCGTGCGAGAGCTAGTTGCAATGTCAACGGACGATGCAGAAGCTCTGCAGGCAGCGGCCGGCGATGAAATCGATGATGTTTCCAAAGCGTCGTCGGTGGTCAAGCTGGTGAATGAACTGATTCTGGAAGCTGTCGAACAGCGAGCCAGCGACATTCATATCGAACCGGATGAAGAAGATCTGAGCGTTCGTTATCGTGTGGATGGAATGCTCCGAATTCAACCGATGCCTCCTGAGATCCAGCGATTTCGAGCCGCGATCGTGAGCCGCCTGAAGATCATGGCGAAGCTCAACATTGCCGAGAAGCGACTGCCTCAGGACGGTCGAATTCGGCTGTCCGTTCGCGGTCGTGACATCGACGTTCGACTGTCGATCATCCCGATGCTGCATGGCGAAGGCGTTGTGATGCGTCTTCTGGACAAATCCAGATCCACGTTAAGCCTTGATGCGGTCCAGTTTCCGGTCAACATTCGCAGGAGCTGGGACCAGTTAATACGTCGGCCCCATGGACTGTTGCTGGTGACCGGCCCGACAGGCAGCGGAAAAACAACCACGCTTTACAGCTCGTTGTGCGAAATTCGGCGGCCCGATCTGAAGATTATTACGGTTGAAGATCCCGTCGAATACAACCTCAGGCAAATTAGCCAGATTCAGGTTCAGAGCCAGATCGGCCTGACGTTTGCTGCCGGCCTTCGCAGCATTCTGCGTCATGACCCGGACGTTGTGCTGATCGGGGAAATTCGCGATTCCGAAACCGCGACCAGTGCGATTCAGGCGTCTCTGACGGGCCATCTGGTGTTGAGCACCATCCATACCAACGACGCCCCAAGCGCGTTTACTCGACTTGTCGACATGGGAATTGAACCCTATCTCGTGTCCAGCACCGTTGAAGGAATACTGGCGCAGAGACTTGTTCGGCGACTGTGTACGACCTGTCGCGCAGAACATCAACCCGATCGAAACGAGCTTCCCGTTGATCTCCCGCTGCCCGAAGGTCAGACACTCTTTCGCGCTGTTGGTTGTCGGGACTGCAATCATTCGGGCTATGCCGGTCGAGTGGCGATCTTTGAACTGCTGATGACCAACAGTCGTATCCGTCGACTGTGTATGGAGCAGGCTCCGGCTTCAGAAATTCGGGCGATGGCTGTTCAACAGGGAATGCAGACTCTTCGCGAAATGGGATGGCAGCGAGTTCTGGCCGGAGAGACTTCGCTCGACGAACTGGTTCGAGTCTGCCCAATTGAAGCGGACTAAAACCATCACGTTCACATCGCGTCTCTATCGCCGACGTGGAGTCGCGTTCCGAGACTGCTGATACTGCAGGACCTCAGGTGAAAGCTGCGGTTGCGGAAACTCGCGTGTCGGCTCCGTGCTGTTTCGCGACGTGGCTGACGGCCACTGCCCGCTCGGCACTGGAGCTTTCGTTTCGGGTTTGCTTCGGCCGAAACCTCGAAAGTTGGGCGACCGTCCCCACAAAGACTTCGGCTTCGGAGGCTCCGCAGACTCGGGCACTTCATCCTGAGTCGCGTCATACTGTGGCACTTCAGACCGTGGCACGGCATAGCCAGCAGGTCGAACGCCAGCGCCGGTGTTATCCTCGTTCCCATTCTGGAACGATGCGCGACGAATGCCGTTCGACTGAGTACCAGACACTTGCTTCAGACTTCCCGAATGTCCTGCAGAAGGAACATAGGTGCGAGGTGCCGGGCCACCATTGGTCCTTGAGGCGGGACGAACATTTGAACTGGATTCCGGGAACAAACCGTCTTTCCCGGCCGAAGATTTACTCTGGCCCATGATCGGCGGCGCCACAAACTGAGATTCCATTCCGCTGGAATAAGTACCACTCAGGTTATCGCCAAAACTGAAAGCCTCTGCTGGCATATGAATCAGCTCGGCCTCATGCGCCTTAATGTACTCCGCGTGGCCTTCACCTTCGATCACTGTCGGTGTCAGGAAAACCAGCAGTTCCTTGCGTTTGTGACGATTCAGGTCATACCGAAACAGTCGGCCAAGAAGCGGAATGTCTCCCAACCAGGGAACTTTGCGAGTCACGTTGGTCTGATCATTCGTGATCATTCCGCCGAGCACAATCGTCTGCCCCGATTGAATGCTGACTGTCGTGTCGGCAGTCGTGATATCTTTGATTGGCGCTTCAATGACATTGCCATTGGTGGCATCGGTAAAGATGGGAACACCAGTCCCAGGCGTCAGATTGAAAGCGCTTTTTTCGGCGTTCACATCCAGTTGCACGCGACCATCCGGACTGATCCGCGGCGTCACCTTCAAAATGATCCCGGCCTGATCCTGGCGAATCACCGGATTCGCGCTGCCGACCGGAGTGATGGCGACGCCGTCCACAACTGGAACCTGCTGCCCGATTTGAATGAAGGCTTCATGATTCTCAATCGCTCGCACCTGAGGTCGGCTGAGAACGTCAATGTTGAAATGGGCGTCGAGCGCTCGCAGCAGAACGTTGACAGATTCAGATCCCGCCGACAGAACCAGACCACCAAACCCGAGATCGCCATTCACTCGACCCACACCAAAGTTGGAAAGACTTTGAGCACCAACTCGAGACGGGCTGGCGGCAATATTGTTTCCAAGAACCGGCGTGTTGAAGTTAAATCCTGGCGCTGCTGTCTGAGAAACAATATTCTGATTGGTCGTCTGTGTCCCATTCGGAGCCGTCGTGGTTTGCGAAACCGTCACAAGCTTGTCGACAACGCTGCGGTCAAACAGCACGGAGTCCTGAAAGCCCAGTTCAACGCCAAGCTCATTGGTATTGCCAAGCTCTACTTCAACCAGCAGAGCCTGCACCAAAACCTCACGCGGGGCACGATCCAATTCATCAATGATGCGCTGAATGGTCCCCATTTCCTCTGTGGAACCGCGTACGAGCAGACTGTTGGTTGTTTTTTCCGCGACCACGCGCTGACTCGAATCCGAGGATCCACCGCCCATCATCCCGCCATCGGCCGAGACTGCTCCCCCGGACTGACCAAGAAAATCGGTGATGGCTTTTGCGACATCTTCCGCCTGTGCATGTCGGAGTTGATAAACGTAAGCCTGCCCATCACCCGCCGCGACACCAGAACCCAACAACAGGTCTCGCATACGACGCAAGTAACTTCCGGTATCAGTGACGATGACGCGGCCTGAATTTGTCAGAGCTTTGACTTGTCCCAGCTGGCTCTGAAGCTGCTGAATTTCCTGCACTGCCAGATTCGGATCCGTGTTTCGCAGCGGGATGGCCACACTGGCGAGTTCGTTTCTGCCAAGACTGTCAATCTGGTGAATCGGAACAAATGGAATGAGGTTGCTCGGAATCTCTGCCGTGGCATTCGTCAGCGTCAGACGATTGCCATCGCGGACCAGAATCCGGCCAGCGGTCAGCAGGTAATCATTGAGAAGATCGATCGTCTCAGTGGCGGTATAAAGATTCTCATCGAAGTACGTGAACTCGCCCTCGGGCTCAGCAGTAACCTGTAATGAGAATCCCGCTTCTTTGGCGAAGGATCTCAGCACCGTGATCCAGGGCGCATCCTGAAAACTGAACGACCAGCGTCGATCGTTCCCGGCAGTTGGTCCGTTAAAATTCTGCGGAACATCGGCAGGCGGAAACGACTGCTGAAAAGGCTGGGACAACTGCGGCTGCGAAAACTGCGGTGGTGAAAACGGCTGAGGTACAGATTGTGTCGAAGGAGGTAACGGAGACGGCGGCAATGGTGGGGAGAATCTGAGACCCGTTGGATCCCGCGGGACTATCACCGGCGGAAAACTCTGCCCTTCCACGGGACCGATTTCGCCCGATTGTGACTCAAAGGGTATTTCCTGCACCACCGCTTCATCAGAGTTCTCTGTAATCGGCACCGCTGGCACTGGCGTCTGCGCAGCGAAACTATGACCACCTGGTGTCTTCAGAACTGGTGTGAATGGCCGTTCCGAACCCTGCTGTGCAAGTGCTGTCTGTGACAGCAAAAGCAGCACGGTAACCGGAGCTCGAATTGATTGAGGAATCCAATTCACAACGTGGTCTCAACGATCCTCAAGTACGGAACAAATAATCAGGAATAGAGGCTCCGGACTGGGTCGCAGGATCAGCGAAACTGATCACACGTCGACGCACCCGGTACATCCACAGTCCCCACAATCGTCACAATCGGCACTTGGCAGTTGTAATCTCGATCCTGTTGCTGAATCAGACTCAAGTTTTCCGGGTGAGCATCACCTGCTTAGGCGCATCGGCACGATTCGCCGAAGGAGTCATGCGTTCCTGCATTTCGCCCGCATGAAATCCTTCGCAAGGCTGATCCGCCATTCGTTTTTGCGAACTTTTAGAGTGAATTATGGGGACAGATAAAAGCTCTGTTTTCGCAGCATTTGAGCATCTCAGACCGATTCGTCGGTTCACCTCACGCGATTCCAAAGTGTTGCGTTTTGGAACAATCGAAATCCCCCTCAACCCACCAACAACTCTTTGGAACGGAGAATTTGCGGGTATCTATTTCCACAACTCGACAGAGGCTGGGCTCAATCTGTGGCACCCAATGATCGGTGTCATGCCATGGGCCATCGGATGCATCCGGTGATGCATCAACAGTCCTGTGAATGTTCTTGACGTTGGGGAGTTTTTCGATGGTGAATTTGTTACGGGCCAGCATCCAATGGTGCCTGCGCTGTGCCCCGGGAAAACAGGCACTTGCGGTTGTGGCCGCAATCGTGATGCTTGCGGGAACCGCGTCAGCGACAAACCCCGGTAACGTCTGCAAAGACGGCCTGTTTGTCCTGGGGCAACCCTCCGGTCCATTTACCACTTACCACGCTGGACAAACGGTTGGCAGCTGGAAAGTGGATACTGGGGAGATCGACATCAACGTCGATTATTTTGCGACACCCAACGAAGGCAGCAACTCTGTCGACCTCAATGGAACGAAAGCTGGCGGAATTAGTCAGGTCATGGAAACCGTGCCTGGCAAAGTTTACACAGTGAAGTTTCTTATCTCGGGTAACTGGGAAAGCAGTGCAACGAACCGAGCAGTTAATCTGAAGGCTGGCATTCTCAACAAGAGCCTGGCTGTCAAGATGCCAACAGGCTGGTCGCGCAGCAACATGAAGTGGAAGACACTGAGCTATCCGTTCATTGCAACTTCCACCAGCACTCAGATTTCGTTTAAATCACTGAACAGCGGATCTGGTGGTGTCGTGATTGCCGATGTCAGTGTTTCAGCAGAAATTGAAGCACCCAAAGCATTGGAGACAATTCCAGTTCCGACTCCGCATGATCTGGACAAATACGTCGCCAATAAGGACGCAGCTATTGCACTCGGCAAAGCCTTGTTCTGGGACATGCAGGTCGGCGGCGATGGCAAGACAGCCTGTGCAACATGTCACTGGCACGCTGGTGCAGATGTTCGTACAAAAAACACCCTGAATCCCGGAGCACCGGGAAGCGCATTCGGACATCAAACATCAGAAGGGCCCGACCTCGCGGCTGATGCCCTGGCAAACTTCCCTGGTGTGAACCTGAAGCTGGAATCCGGCGACTTTCCGTTTCATCGTCTGGAGAACATGGACTTTCCGGAAAGCGACTCAAACCCTGTCATCTTCGATTCAAAAAAGGTCGTTGGATCACAAGGTGTTGTCAGCAAGAACTTCGTCAACATTGTTGAGGGCAATCCTGTCGACAACGGACAGACGACCGTACATCCCGTCTTTAATATCGACGGCACAAACGTTCGGCAGGTCACTGGCAGAAACGCTCCGACGACGATCAACGCAGTCTTCTTTGATCGAAGCTTCTGGGACGGTCGAGCGAATCGTTACTTCAACGGTGTGAATCCATTCGGTAACCTCGACCCTGACGCAAAGGTCTTGAAGTATTCCACCACTCAGAAAGAGACGTCGAAAATCACGGGGTATCGCTGGGTTATTAAATGGTGGGGCTGGTGGCCGACATGGTCCTATGAACCGATCGTTTCCACAACATATGAAGAAACTCAGTCTCTGGAACCAGTCAGCATCCTGATTGACAATGCCGCTTTGGCCTCACAAGCTGTTGGACCGCCAAATAACGAAGTGGAAATGAGCTGGAACGGCCGAACTTTCAGCGAACTTGGTCGGAAGATGTTCTCGCTGCACCCACTGGCTCTGCAGGCAGTACATTCTGACGACAGCGTACTGGGAAGTTATGCTTCTCACAGCGGTCGAGGCCTGAAGAACGATCACTCGTATGCTGCTATGGTTCGAGAAGCGTTTCAGCCCGAATGGTGGTCAGCACCATCACCAACTGAAGACGGCTATACACAGATGGAAGCCAACTTCTCACTGTACTGGGGCCTGTCCATTATGTTGTATGAAGCGACTCTCGTTTCTGACGACACTCCGTTCGACCGTTACCGCAAAGGCGACGAAGGAGCTCTGTCCGACACCGCCAAACGCGGCCTGGACATTTTCCTTCACGAAGGCAAATGCATTAACTGTCACGGTGGGCCCGAATTTGCCGGAGCGACTGTCAGCCAACTGCGCGGCGTGCTCAGCAACGACGGCGGCGTTGAGCTGATGGCTATGGCAAAGGGTGTCGCATTCTATGACGGCGGCTTCTACAACATCGGTGTTCGCCAGACTGAAGAAGATATTGGTATTGGTGCATCCCATCCACAATTCGGACCGCTGTCTTACTCAAAGCAGCGTCAGAATGGACGAGATGTCGGACATATCGATGTCCCACAAGGTGCTCGAATTGCTGTGAATGGTGCCTTCAAGACACCAACACTGCGTAACATCGAACTGACGGGTCCATACTTCCACAACGGTGGTGCGAAGAACCTGCTTGAAGTGGTTGAGTTCTACACTCGTGGTGCAGACTTCAAGAAAGCCAACATTCAGGATCTTGATCCAGATGTCGGCGGTATTTCGGAGCTTCAGGGTAATGAAGAAGACCAGTTGGCTCTGGTGGAATTCATGAAGCATCTGACCGACGAACGAGTGAAGTTCCGCAAGGCTCCGTTTGATCATCCGGAGATTGTGCTTCCCAACGGTCACTCGGGTGTCGAAAACGGAGTGGCTCTGGATAACGACTTCGTCCTTCCGGCTGTTGGTCGTGACGGCGGTGATCCATTCATGCCATTCGAAGAAGCTCTGGAGACCGGTTACTAAGCTTGCTTGACAAACCGCGTCGTTCGCTCAAAGGGTTGTCAGTCGAAAGACTGACAACCCTTTTCTTCTTTTTTCAAAGCCGACCGTCTGTCTTGCCGCTGCGCTGACAGCCCATAAGTCAATGCATCGCATGGCCATCGCCTGAACGATCTGTTTTCTCCAGATCTCGCATTCTGGCAAATCGGCAATTCGCTTGTGCGAACAGTTTTGCGCGGGCCTGAATAATGACCGCTCGTGCTTTGTCCAGATTTGATTTTGGGTAGTAGTCCTTACTAAAGGTCCTGCAGTCAGCGGCTCTTTAGCCAGATCCACGACATCCAACCCTGAACTTTAATGTTCACGGCGCATTCGCATCAACGTTCCTCAACGTGGCCACTCTGAACCACCTGATGCTATTCGGAAACAAGCCGATGAATTCACTTCCACAAGAACGTTGTGGAGTTTCGACAACCAGGAATTCAGATGAACAAACTCTTCGCAGTCTCCCTGTCCACAAGACTCGTCTTTTTGCAGTGTAGTAGTTGTGAGATCAACCGCTGCGCAACCATGTTTCGCATTGTATTTGAGTTCATTCCGCATTCAGATCATCGATGACATCCGTTTCAGCAAACGGATATCAAAGTCCATTCGCAAGCAGTATTGACAGAACCATGATCAAGGAACAAATCACTCAAACTGAAAACGCTGAGCCGACTTTATTTTTGATCGGACTAGACGATCGAATGACGCAGTTGCTGGGTTCGATGCGGCTAGCCACTCAGTCATTTGCTTCCCCGGAAGAGTTTCTTGCAGAAGTGGACCTGAATTGTTCGGGATGCGTCATTTCTGATGTGGCATTCAAAACAGGCTCATCCGGTTTTCTCCTTTTACGATCGCTGCGGGAAAGACAGACCGATTTGCCAGTCATTCTGGCCTCGTCGATGGCTGACATGTCGCTTGCCCTGACTGCGGTTTCCGAAGGGGCCGTAACTTTGCTGACAACTTCTTGCGATACCCAGACTGCCCTGGAGGCTGTTGAGCGAGCCCTTCAGATCAACCGCGATCGCCGCATCGCAGGCTCCGCTCAACGGAAAGTTCTTTCGCTGATTTCCCAGTTGTCCGAACGCGAACTCCAGGTCTTGAAGCTGATGGCGGATGGATTCGCCAACAAACAGATCGCTGCTGAACTCAATGTTTCTCTCAGGTCCATCGAAAAATGGCGGAAGGATGGTCTGGATAAGATGCAAGTCGAATCACCGCTGCAGCTTCTCCGAATACTCATGCTGGCTGGCTTTCGAACCTGGCCGAACTCTCGTGACTGATTTTCACACGATCGGCTGACTTAGATTCAACGTGAGCGAGTGGCCGCACAATGTTTCGCAATGACGAATTACCGGATGCTGCCACTACTCACGTTTCTGAATTGTCCGGATGAACCGGCAAAATCTGCCACACAGCAAGCCCGGGCTGTCGTTTCTGCTCAAGTTTCCCGATCAGCCTGCCGAATCAGACGAAGACCGTCCGCCAGCAGGTGCCATCTAGCAGAAACCATGCAATGCAGAGCGATACTCAGCGTAACTCCAATCCTCAGCCTGCAGCAGTCGCGAAACCGTCTCTCCAGCCAGCAGTGTCATTATCCTCGTTGACGTCTGGGCTGCGGTCCTCTCTGAAGAACTGTTCGACGGCTGCCGAAATTGCTCAGACCCTTTTGAACTGCGCTTCGACGCAACTTTCCGCCGCGGTCACGCAGGTTCATTTTCGCGATGGCATCCAATCCAGAACATTGGTTGCCCATGGGCCGTCAATTTCGCCAGAGCTGGCGCAAAAGTTTTGTGAAAAATGGTTGGCCCCTTTAGCGATCGAAGTTCAAACAGACACCGACCATTCCGCCAAGTCAAAGCACTACAAAAGAGACGACCAGATTTTGTCGGTCTTCTCCGCCCCTTTCCTGGATGCGGACTCTGAGCTTGCTGAGGGCGCAATCACGATCATGCTGACTGGGCGACCGTCCAGCGTGGATCTTGTACTGGCGTGCGTTGATGCGCTAGCGTCTGTTGCTACGATGAAGTTTGCTGAGCTGGCAATGCTGTCGTCGGTGAAAACGTCCGCCACGGCCCGGAGCGACGAAAAGCCGTCCGCCAACGCGGTTTCGAATCAACAATCACAACACAATGCTGCGCTGGGAAAAGTCGCGACCAGCAGTTCACCTAAGGAATTTTCCTTTTCCCTGGTGAATTCAATCTCTAATCAACTGGAAGCGGAACAAGTTGGCTTTGGCATGAACACGGCCAGCCGAATTCGAGTGCTCGCCATTTCTGGTTTGCCGGATTTCAAAGCGGCCAGCCCCGGCGTGGCCTTGATGCAGCAGGCGATGGAAGAATGCCTTGACCACGAAAACCTGGTGATTCAACAGCCTGGAATGGTCGGGCCCGACGGGACACAATTTGCCATTCATCGACGGTGGGCTGCAGAGTCTGGTGGATCCTGTCTCTGCTCCATTCCACTGAAGGACACTGACGGAGTTGTCGCCGTGATCAGCGTGCGCCGCTCGGCCACGCGGCCATTCTCGAAAGAAGAAATTGGCGGATTGATGCAGATGCTGCAGCCCTACGGCTCGGCATTGCGGGTCCTGGAGAAGGCCACTCAACCACTGCAACAGCAGATGCGAATCGCGGCCAAAGAGTCCATCCATCGCAACTTCGGTACAAAGTCAGTGGGGCGAAAAGCCATCATCGGCGCGGTGATTCTTTTTTTTGCATGGTTCGCGTTCGGTACTCTGACCTACAAACCTATGTGCAAGGCGAAAGTCATCGCCGACAACATGCTTCAGATGACTTCACCACTGAACGGCCGCCTGATGATGGTCAACGTTCAGCCTGGACAACATGTCAAAGCCGGGCAATTGCTGGTCGAATTTGACACCACCGAACTGGCTTTACAACTTCAGAGTCTGGAAAGAGAAATCGCCTCCAGTGAACTGGATGTGCGACGCGCGATCGATGGTCGAGACACCAGCGCGGCGGCTTTGCATAAGGCACGAGTCGGTGTGTTGATGACCCAGGCGGCGGCCATTCAGGATCGGATGGAGCAGGCTCGCATGGTTGCTCCGGAAGACGGCACCATCGTGCGGGCGGACCTGGAGAAACGAATCGGTCAGGTGTTTTCAACTGGTGAGCCAGTACTGGAATTTGCCTCTGCCGGTGGATGGACATTGGAAATTCAGATTCCCGACGACATCGGAACGCTGGTGCAGCCAGAACAGTCGGGCTCATTTGCATCCGCATCGTTTTCCTCGCATTCAATGCCGTTTCAGATTGCTCATGTGGAAGGTACGACTCAGGTGCTGAACGCTCAGAATGTGTTCATCGCGCGAGCTCCGCTGGCAGAACGCCCCGAATGGATGAAATCGGGAATGGAAGGCACAGCGCGAGTGACGACTGTTTCAAGGCCGGTATGGTGGGTCGCCCTGCATCGAGTTGTTGACTGGTGCCGATTGAGCTTCTGGATCTGATCTTCCTGTTTGAACCTTGCCGGACGCGTTTGAAAACTCATCCGGCGAATCGCATTAATAAGTCTTATGCAACCCGCAACCGCCCCAAAATGTTCAACGCATAATAACCTGGCTGATCAACTGAAAGATCTGCCCGTGGTGTTGCGTTCTGATCTGCATGTCAGCCGACAGCTGCATCAGGGGCAGCCAGTATATGTTGTGCATGATCCGATCTCTTTTCGAACCCATCGACTGACTCTGCAGAACTATCAGGTTCTCGTACGACTTGATTCTTCAAAAAAGCTCGGTGAGAACTTCGCTACGCTTGTGCAGCAGAAGCACGTTTCGGAAGACGATCAGAACTTCTTCTATCAGTTTGTCATGCAGTTGCATCAACTGGGGCTGATCGTGCTGCCTGTCGCCAACGGCAACAAGCTGTTTGAACAGCATCAGAAGATTTCAGCAACCAAGCGTCGCAGCAAGATTCTTGGCGCTTTGTTCATGCAGATCCCTCTTGCTCAACCAGACATGTTCCTGACACGCACCGCGCCTCGAATGAAGTGGTTGTTTTCGCGTGCGTTCGTCGCAATCTGGGCGATGTCGGCGATGGTTGCCGTCTGGCTGATCAGTAGTCGCACGGAAGAGTTTTCGAAGCCGTTCAATAACCTGTTAGCGACTGAGAATCTTCTCTTCCTCTGGCTCGCGTTTGTTGCCCTCAAAATATGGCACGAGCTGGGCCATGGATACGCCTGCAAAGTCTATGGCGGTGCAGTGCCCGAAATGGGCATGATCCTGATCGCTGGCACACCGGCCGCTTATGTTGATGCTACTGCGGCGTGGAGCTTCCCCGAAAGATGGAAGCGACTGGTGGTCATGCTGGGCGGAATGTACTTCGAATCCATTGTGGCCATACCGGCCGTCTTTATCTGGGCATTTTCCGCCAGTCCAATGCTGTCCTCCTGCGCTTATCAACTGGTGATGATGGCCAGTTTGATTACGGTTCTGTTCAACGCGAATCCTCTGATGAAGTACGACGGTTATTTTATCGCCGGAGAACTTCTGGGTATTCAGAATCTGCGAGGTCGATCGGATCTGTACATCAAGAACTGGCTCAATCGGATCTTCCTGGGGCTTAAATCTGGTTCAAGCACTGCGACGTATCGTGAGCAGTTCATTCTGGCAACGTATGGCATTGCGGCAACGATCTACAAGACCTTGCTGGTGATTGGTATCGCAGTCATGATTGCGATGAAATTTCCTCTGATTGGTCTGGCACTTGCCGCCTTCCATCTGTCGACGACAATCGTGTCCTCCGCAATTAAGCTTGGACAGTATCTGCTGAAGAGTCCGGAGACTTCCTCGGTGCGTCTTCGCGCGACGGTGCTCGCTGCGATTACTCTGATTGTTCTTCCACTTGCCACGTTGGTTGCACCAATGCCTTTTGGCGTCGTGGTTCAGGGAGTCGTTGCGGCACAGAATGAACACTATCTGAATGCGGATACGCCAGGAGTTTTTGAATCCGTGAATGTGGAACCAGGAACTTTCGTCAATCAAGACGACGTTCTCGCCACACTGAGCAATGCCGACGTCACCGCAAATTATCGGTTGACTCAGGCATCGCTTCAGGAAGTTCTGCTGCAATGGGAAGTCACGCACGGTCAGAACGTTGTGGAGGCTTCTCGGTACGAGCCCAGAATCAAGGAGTTGAAACATCAACTTCTTGAAACTCAGCGACAGGTCGCCGAACTGGAACTCGTCGCACCAGGACCAGGTCTTGTAGCGAGGGCTTTGCCCGGGTCCCAACATGGCCGATATATCCAGACAGGTGAAACAATCGCTATCGTCGTCAACGGCCGACCAGTGCTTCGAACGTGGCTCAGCGAGGACCAGCTTGGCAGCGTTAAGGTCGAAGCGGGAACAACTGTCGCGTTTCGAATCCCGGGCCAGTCCGAATCAACGCAGACGGGTCGACTCCTGAGTATCGAACCCGCTGCGGAGCATTCTAATCTGAGTCACGCACTGACCTATCTGGCCGGTGGTGAAATACTTCTGAATCCGCAGACAGGCTTATCAATGGACCCGATGTTCCAGTTGGACATTGAGCCAAATGAACAGTCGGCTCTGCATCTTTCCAACCATGGCATGCGAGTCAGTCTGAATCTGCCGCGCCGCTATGAGCCAATTGCGTCCTGGGTGGTTCGTCGAGTGACTCGTTTTGTGCAAAAAACACTGCTGGCCTAGTGCTTTGTCCAGGTTTGATTTTGGGGTCGTGGACCCTGCTAAAAGTCCTGCAGTCACGGGATCTTTAGCAAGATCCACTACCGCCAAACCTGATTTTTAATCTTGACGGAGCACTGGCAGTCGCTGACCCTCTGTTGAACTTCTGAGCTGGATCGTCGCTATGAATCGAATACTTGCTGGTCTCGCTCTGGTCATCAGTGGACCTTATGTTTTGTGGGCATTTGCTGATCGGCTCTCAGCAGCCGACGAGTTCACAGCCAACCGCGATGCTGCTGCAGGAACGAACGACAGCGATTCAAATGTGTCCCGTTCGTTGAACAAACCGGGGCTGAGCCAGCAACAATCCAACGCCTCTTCTGCCGCATCTTCCGGTCGTCGAGATTATCGTCGCGAATTGCAATACGACTCGTCGATTCTGGAAATACGCAGCCAGTTGCACGGCATCGCCAGACCGTCTCGCAACGCGGTGATGTCGTCACTTGTGCCTGGTCGGATCATGACGATCCATGCAGAAGAAGGCACTCGAGTGTCGGCAGGCGATCGTTTGATTTCCCTGGACGACCGACTTGCCCAGGCTCAAGTCGATGCTGCGCGGATTGAAGCAAGCCGTGTTGGAAGTCTTCATCGAGCAGAGCAGGCCTTTCTGCAATCCGAACGACGGCTGAATCGTCTTCAACAGGCCAGCCTTAGAAGTGCTACGGCTGGTTTTGAACTTGAGGAAGCTCGATCGTTAATGGAACAAGCTCAGGCGGAACGCGATGCTGCGAAAGAAGCTCGGGCAGTGTCAGAAGCAAACCTCCATCTGGCAGAAGAACAACTTCGACGTAATACGTTCTATGCTCCGTTTTCGGGAGTGGTGGTTCAGGTTCATCAAAAGCCGGGAACCACGGTCGACGGCTCAATGCCGGTCATTACGATTGCGAACCTCGACATACTGGAAATCGAAATGTATGTGCCTGTTGATCGTTTTGGCACACTTCAGGTTGGTCGCAAAACCAACGTGATGGCGGGCAGTCCCGTGGATCAGGTTCTGACTGCCACGGTACGATCGGTATCACCTGTCATCGATTCTGCCAGTAACACTTTTCGATGTGTGATGACGATCGACAACTCCCAGGGACGCCTGCCGGCCGGCTTCTCAGTGGTGCTGACCGACGGGACGCCAACCGAACAATCGCCTGTGGCCCAAAAGAATCAGTCACGTACCGTGTTGAAATGATCGTTCGCGGTCCTGATGAACGCGTTCCGTCTGGAAGTGATCAGGTCAGAATGTCCTTCAGGACAACTCCGTGTACGTCGGTAAGCCGCATGTCGCGTCCGCCGAATCGATAGGTCACGCGTTCATGATCCATCCCCATCAAATGCAGCATCGTGGCATGCAGATCATGAATCTCGGCCTTATTTTCGACGGCCTTGTAACCAAATTCATCCGTTGCGCCGTAGATCGTGCCGCCCTTGATTCCACCTCCAGCCATCCACATTGAAAAGCCGTATTGATTGTGATCACGACCGTCGGATCCCTGCGCGAATGGCGTGCGACCGAACTCGCCCGACCACACGACCAGGGTTCGGTGCAATAACCCGCGTTGCTTCAGGTCAGCCAGCAGACCGGCAATCGGTTTATCCACGCTTCTTGCATTTTTGGTATGTCCGTCAACAAGGTTGCTGTGCTGATCCCACCGATCACCGTTTCCGGCGGGGCAGGTAAGTTCGATGAATCGCACTCCCCGTTCGACCAGGCGTCGGGCCAGCAAACATTCGCGACCAAAGGTTTTTGTGTTGGGGAAATCATCATTCATCCCATACATGTCCTGGGTCTCTCGCGTTTCACCGCTGAGGTCCATCAGGTCTGGAACCGCCAGCTGCATTTTGGCCGCCAGTTCATAATTCACGATCGCAGATTCGACTTGGTCGTCGTGCCCGTATCGCTCAGCGGTTGCCAGATCCAGCCTGCGAATGAGTTCCAGCTTTCGACGCTGAAGATCGGAGGATGCTTCTCGAGGTCTGATGTCGGCCACCGGCGAATCACCAAGCCCAAACACCGATCCCTGGAAACTGGCTGGTAGAAACCCGCTGCCGAAATTATCGAGCCCACCGGGTGGTATCAGGCCGCCATTCAGGACCACGAAGTGAGGCAGATCCTGACACTCCGTTCCCAGCCCGTATCCAAACCAGGCTCCCATCGAAGGGCGTCCCTGAAGTCCTGAGCCCGTATGCAGAAAATAATTCGCGTTCGTGTGCTCCGGAAAATTCGATGTCATCGAACGAATCACAGCAAGATCGTCGACGTGCTTCGCGGTTTCGGGAAACAGATCGCTGACGGGAATGCCGCTTTGACCATACTGTCGGAACTTCCACGGACTCGCGAGAGTGTTGCCGATGTTGTTGAACTGCGTGGGTTCGATCTTTGTTGGAAACGGCTTTCCGTGCTGCTCCGCCAATCGCGGCTTCGGGTCAAACGAATCGACCTGCGACACGCCTCCATCCATGTAAAGGAAGATCACGCTCAAAGCTTTGGGAGCGAAGTGCGTGGGTTTCGAGCCTAGTTCACCAGCATGCTCTTTTGAATCTTGACCAGCGACAGCGCGCGCGTCTCCAAACAAGTGGCTCAGCGCGACGGAACCAAACCCACAAGCCGCCGTTTGAAGAAGTTCGCGACGAGACTGGGGCAGGGGACGAAATTGCTGGCAGTGCGATCGCGGCATGGAGATATCCTGGCGTCAAAAAGGCGGGAACCAGCAAACCGAACGGTTCACTGGCCGAAAGCCATTGTCCCCTGGTGACGCGAGGAACTCAACTGTGTTCTTAGTGCGGCTTCCGCGGCGTTCGAAAAGAACCCACAGCAAGCGGCAGGCGAGCATTACGCTTCTGAGGCACTCGGCAGAAATCGTCCGCCGCTCATGAACATTCCATTGTCACAAGGGGAGCACCATTCGATCTGAACATTGTACTGAAACTCGCGAGTCTCACTGGCCATACGCACGACAACTTCGCCTGGTGCAACTGATCCACGATGGAGCAAGCCGATTCCTGTCCGGCTGATCTCCCGCGTCATCGAAGAAATCGTGTTCCCGCGGGGCGTTCGAATTTCGGCAGGCACAGAGAGTTCAAGCCGTTCATTGGCGCGGTGATTAGCCGTCTCCGGTTTGCCGATGCTCTCAAGAATGCGGCGAAGGTCTTCGATTGTCGGACGGCTCCAGGGATCCTGCGTCATGACTGACTCCTGCTGTTGTCCTCTTGCGAGCGACACAGCGCTTTGGGGCTACGAATTTCCTGTCAAAATTGCATGTCGGCGTTAAACAAAGCCGCCACGCACTTTTAGAACAGTAGGTCGCAGGAAAGCAGTCCGTCAGCACTGTTCCCGGAAAACCAGGGAATCTACTACCCCTGGACGGGCAATTGTGTCGCATGGATCGGTTTTTTCCGACCTGGAGCAAACAGGAGGGCCACAACGATTATGCCGCCAAGGAGCATCAGCCAGTTGCGTGGCCTGAATGCAGAGACGTTAACGGTCCGTATTTCATTCGGGGCCTTCGGAGCCTCTTCGGCCATCAGGACATCAAGATCCGCTGTCGGACGCAAGCCTGCTTCATTGGTACCCGGATTTCCGACAACCTCCGACGCAGAAACGTTTGAGAAGAACGAGTCTCTCTTCAACCCTTCTGGCTTATCGAGGTCAGTTGCCATCGACCGGTTAGTAGAAGCGACATGAATCGGAGCAGATCGACGAGCGACGGCACCATCGTCGAATTTGCGAGATGATCCTGAGTCGGATGACCACGCTCCTGTTTCAGGAGGATCCTTCACATAGGCTGGCGGCGTGGCTTCGCTTGAGCGTGACGCATTAAACATCGAGGCGAATTGGTCGACGGTTGCATCCATCACTTTTCGCGCCAGGTCGGGTCGCGGCGGATTGGCTGGCTTGTCACCCCGAGCCCACCCGAAACCGTCCGTATCTGCTGAACCGGCCGACCATCCCCCCTTGGCACCTGAAGCTGCGGAAGCTCGGCTTTGTTTGTTCTTTGTTGGCTGCGATGGTCCGAAAATGCCGTCCGCATTGGCAACTTCAACGTCCATGTCGTCATCAAAACTCTCTGCCCGACTGGCGGAGTTCTTTGGTTTTCTTACAGCTACGGGAGCAGCTGTTTCTGCCAAAAGGCTGTCAAAACTGTCGGTTGAATTTCGCGCAATCGATTTGGCGGACTGGCTCTTCTTCTGAACGGTCGCTTCGGTGTCGTGCGCGATATCAGAGAATTCTTTTGCAACATCTTCCGCTGCAGACTCCTTTGCAAAGACGGCGTCTCGTTTTGCATTTCGAGCCGAGGCTTTCTTTTCGGCCAGCAGTCTCTCAAATTCCTGCAGTTTGTCGTCCCCGGATCTATCCAAATCTGCGGCATGCGCCAACACCTTCTTCTTCGAAGATGCGACATCTTGCTTTCCGGCGACGATCAGCGGAGCGGCACTTTCGACAGCATCAACAGCATCAACCGTATTCTTCTGGAAGTGCTTCTCAAACTTGTCGACAAGAAGCGCGTCATCTTCCACGTCATCGCTGGTTTTGCTGACTGCTCGAACTGCATTGAGGTCGGCCGTCTTAGACTTATTAGTACTTGAACCCGCTGACGCCACCGACTCCATCTCGCCCTGAGTTTTGGGATTCGCGCGTTTTGCGACAGGTGTTTCTGATTCGTCCGTCAGGAATGGATCCACCTCAACAGTTTCCTGTCGACGAAATGGATTCTTCCACCATCCGGTCGATGCTGATTCAGAACTCTCCGAATCGGTGGCGGCGACGACTTCTGCTTCTGCCCCATCGGTGCTCTTCTTTCCGAAGGGCAGCCATGACGCAAATCGAGTCTCTTGTTCGGACTCGGCGGCCGATTCCTTTTTTGCGTTTTCAGCTTCCAATTCTTCCAGCGTCTTGTACCCGGCGGTTTCGTTCCGAGAGAACATGTTTCTGAGCCCGTTTCCAGCACAACCGGAACTGGAGATCAGAATCAGCGCCATGCCACCATTGATGAACTTGCGTGTGTGTGCCATCGGTTCAACCTTCCGAATTCGACTTTCATCCCCGATAACTGCTGGCCAAAGCGGTAGCAATTAAGAGGGATCTCCAGATCGTATCGGCAACAGCCATGACTCCGCAGAATTCTGTCACGCGGGTCGCGCCGGTTCTAACAGGGAAACTTCCCCAAACGACCGGTCACATCAACGGCGAAAGCTAATGAAGATGCATCAAATGTAGCGGCCCGGATTCGGTTGTTTTCCAGAATCGTGAGTAACAGCTTCAGTCTGACTAAAGTTCTGGGCTAGCGATCCTTCCAAAAAAGAAAAAAGCCCGCGCGCCCCACTTTGGGACGCCGGGCTTTGGTTTGACGTTTTCTCCACGCTCGATGCTGCCTGGTCCGAGCATTTCTCAGCAAGCAAACTGTCTCTGGGAATCGTCTTTGGGAATCGACTCACAGAAACCTGACAAACTCAGAGGCAGTTTAACCGGGTGACGAACAACACTCTTTTCAAGTTGTCGATGGTTGGGCCGGAAGGCTCTGTGTTTCCGGCACCGGAATCAAACTGCCCGCCGGTACTGGTGGGATCTCATTATTCTGAGGCACTGCATGGGGCTCGGTGCCGGGGCCGTATTGAATGACGGGCTCCGACGGATGAGCATGTCCGCTATGTGGTGAAACCCGCACAGCCTCACTGGATGGATAGACGACTTCTGGTACGGGGTTTGAGTGCTCCAGACCACGCCATTCAGTGACCTTCATTCCTGGCACGCCAGTATCGATGCATCGAACATCATTTGTCCGGCTTTGTACGCCGCTTCCGCAGGTGGAGCAGCCCGTGCCACGTCCTCCGCAGCTTCCACAAACATGACCTGACGCAACTGCTCCGGTGCATGAGCTGCAACTTCCGCAGCTACCACAGCCCGTTGATGGTGTCTGACAGTTGTCGACACACCCAACGATGTCGCCGCATTTCTGATCCTGATTCTCACAATTTCTGTAAGCAGATCCGGCGGTGTAAGCACAACACTGGCCAGCGTTTCCAGGTTTGCGATGGGCCGAGAACGAATAGGTCTGATCCAACGCACCAATAGCGCCGGCAAGATCATGCAGTTCACCATTGACGGATTTTTGCAGACAGGTCAAGCCTGTGATCAATCCAATGACCAGCAAAGATCCAATGATCACGATTTCAGTAGACAGGATCACTCCGTGCTCATCCTGCCGAAGAGCGTTCAGCAGATTCAACATATTAATTTCTCCAATACCAACACCAGAGGGAATGAGATCCGCAACGACATGCTGCGGTGTTCGTTGGCAGACGATCAACGGGTCTGCCAGCCGGTCCGTGTTTCAGTGATTTCAGTTGGAGCCCGATTGAAGCGGCGACCATTTGACGGTGATCAGTCAACGGTCTGCGACGCAGTCAGGGCAATGTGTTTCGAAGCATGAGCCGAAAGGCTTTTGTGAGACAGATTCGCTCACCCGAGGCGAGAAAGGGGTCTCTCACAACCCCTTCTCGCGTCGGACGAACAAAACGACTGAAGTCATTTCAGTCGCGGGCGGTTTCTCAGGCCGCTGGAGGTGGTTTCTCAGGCCACCTTCTCCCTCTCTCTCGCTATGAACAGAGCGGATTGCCGTATGTGATGGAATGTCTCTCTCGGGACAGCTCCGGATGGCTCTCTGTAAGTAGCAGCCAGAACTGGTCTCTCATTCCTCACGATTACCACAATCGTTAACGTCACAACGAAAGAAAGAATTAGCATAGCCCGTGCCAATGCCACAATCAGCACAATCGGCACAGCCGGATGTTTTGCTAAGTACCGTCCAGCATTGCCCTTACCTCTAGCGGCGGCTTCTCGGCACTCGGCTGAGCGCCCAGTTATGCGCAAAGAATCGCTTGCGCTTTGTTTAGCGATTATGACAAGGGGTCTGAATGTAGCGGACGTGAGGCCTGCAGTTCGATCTGTCTCATGTAGTCCGATCTGTCCCAGATCGGAATGGCCGCACTACGAATAAAAAACAGCCCTATACCGAGCTCAAACGTGATCCACACGGCCAAACACTGCTGCGTGCAACCTTGTCGACCTGAGACAGGCCGACCTACGTTGTCCGATCTGTCCCAGGTCGGAACGCCCGCACTTCGCTACAAAAAGCTGCCTGAATCCGAGGTTCGTTCGCGTCAGAATCGCGATACTGGTATCCTCCTGACTGCGGAGACTGCGGCAGACAGAGACATCAACATAGGACCTCAGCGAACATGGCGAAGTGTTTGGTCACAGGCGGAGCCGGCTTTATTGGCAGCCATCTAACAGAGCTGCTTCTGAGTCAGGGACACGTCGTTGTCGTTCTTGACAATCTGTCCACTGGCCGAGCCAACAACCTGGAAGACGTTAAGCACAACAATCGTCTTGAAATCCGCAACGGCTCCATCACTGACCCTGTCGCGCTGAGCGAAGCAGTCCACGGCGTCGACATGATCTTTCATCTGGCCGCCGCAGTGGGAGTGAAGCTGGTTGCCGACGACCCGGTGCGCACCATCGAGACCAACATCTATCCCACTGACCAACTGCTGCGTTTGGCCGTTCAGGGCAACGTCAAAAAGTTTTTCCTCGCCTCGACCAGCGAGGTCTACGGAAAGCACCCGGGCGAATCATGGGTCGAAGACGACGACCTGCATCTCGGTCCAACCAGCCGACCGCGTTGGGCCTACGGCTGTTCAAAAGCCATCGACGAATTCCTCGCACTGGCGTATCACAAAAAGTTCGGTCTGGGAGTCACCGTCGGACGGTTCTTTAATGTCGTCGGGCCCCGCCAGGTGGGCAACTACGGCATGGTGGTCCCGCGTTTTGTCGAGTCTGCTCTGCGGGGTGGTCCTGTGATCGTCTATGATGACGGCTCACAGATCCGCTGCTTCGCGCACGTGCGCGAGATTACTCAGTGCATCGCGAAGCTCATGTCAACGGACGCTGCCGAAGGTCGAGTCTTCAACATCGGGAGCGATCAGCCCGTTTCGATTCTGGACCTGGCAAAACGAGTCATCGCGAAAACGAATCCAGCGGTTGAAGTCCAGTTTGTCCCGTATGCTCAGGCCTACAGTGAAGACTTTGAAGACGTACAGCGACGCGTTCCCAACGTGAATCGTTTGTTCGAGACGATCGGCCAGAAACCCGTGTCTTCGCTCGATCAAATCCTCGACGATATCATCGCATGGAAACGTGAACTGATGGCTCAGACGTAACTCGCAGACATCAAAGATTGTTTTTTTTATAGTCTGAATGGGGGGGCGTTTTCGGCCCATGCGGAGGCTCCGAGTTTGAAGTTGCGAGTTTCCAACCATCCCCCATCGAAACGTCCGTGAGGGATTGTATTTCCGCGTTTCGGCGGCGTCTCTGAATAACGGTGGCTTGGCGATTTCAGAAATCAGCCTGGCCAGGAATCGGAGAGGGAACAGAAGGATGCGAAGCGAACGAAGGTGAGTGCGAAGCCTTGCAAACTTTGTTTCCTTCTTTGACGTCGGTTCCTCGTCACTTCGGGACGTTCGAAAGCCAGCATCTCCGGCTGGGCGGTCCACATTTTTTCTCAGATCGAACTGCATCATCGGAACATCGCCATGCTGCCCGCATCCTTGATCGCCTCCAAACGAGATCATCACGAACTGACCGACGAAGAAATCAGCTTCTTCATTCAGGGCTTTGCCACGGGCTCTATTCCCGAATACCAGATGTCGGCGATGGCGATGGCCATCTATCTCAACGGTATGACGCCGCGAGAGATTGCTACGCTCACTTCCGAAATGCTGCGTTCGGGAACTCGGCTTGCCTGGCCAGCAGACAGCATTCCGCGAGTCGACAAGCACTCTACCGGCGGCATCGGCGACAAGACGTCTTTGATTCTGGCCCCATTGCTGGCCGAATGCGGCCTTCAGAATCCGATGCTGTCCGGACGTGGTCTTGGTGCTACCGGCGGAACATTGGACAAGCTCGAAGCCATCCCCGGCTTTCGGACGAACTTATCGCTTGGTGAAATCACTCGACTAACTCAATCGGTCGGATGCGTCATCACCGGTGCATCCGCAGAACTTGCTCCGGCCGATCGCAAGCTGTACGCACTTCGCGACGTGACGGCCACGGTGCCATCCATCCCCCTGATCACCGGCAGCATCATGAGCAAGAAGCTGGCGGAATCACTCAACGCTCTGGTTCTGGACGTCAAGTTCGGCAGTGGTGCGTTTATGAAGACTCGTGAGCAGGCAACGCTGCTGGCTCATTCGCTCGTCAACACTGGCGACCGGATGGGCGTCCGCACGACCGCACTGCTGACGGATATGAATCAACCGCTCGGCCGCATGTGCGGCAATGCGGTGGAAGTGCTGGAATCCATCGACGTGCTGAAAGGCGGCGGACCGTTCGACGTACGACTACTGACTATCGAACTGTGCGCAGAACTGCTGATTTCCACTGGCATCGATCAGACGCTGGCAGATGCCCGCCTTCGCTGCGAAACGCTGCTCGACAATGGAGCGGCCTTCGAACGTTACTGTCGTATGATTACGGCTCAGGGCGGAGATCCCGAAGCCGTGCTGCCTGTCGCTCGGGCAACAGATCTTGCGTCCGATCAGGATGGCATCATCGCCGAAATCGATACCGAGGCGCTTGGCCTTGCGATTATCTCACTTGGTGGTGGCCGCAGAAAAATGGGCGATCCGATCGATCACTCCGTCGGCCTTGAAATGCTCGTCCGCATCGGCGACCGCGTTACCCAAGGAACACCGCTGGTCCGCATCTTTTCGAAGTCACCGGAACAGGTCACCTCGGTCATTCGCAACGCCATTCAAATCCGTGAAACAGGACATGCTCCTGATTTGATAGTCCAACGTATCGCCTGAATCTCCCCATACAAGCTCGAAGCGCCAGCGAGTGAGCCCTGCCGCCCTGGCCACTCTGGTTCTCATCCAACACGCAAAGCCCACTCGCTGGCGCTTCGAGCTTGTATTGGTGCTGCCGCTATTCTACGGCTGCGGGGGTTTCCAGATCTTTCAGCAACTTCTCGAGTCGCTGGCGAAGTTTCGATTTTCCGTCCTGTGGCGCTAACCGTTTTAAGATCCGGCGGAAATGCTCGGGATTGACGGATGTTGAATTCAGCAAGTCCAGCATCATCATTTCAGCGATGTGTTCCTTATGATGATCACGAACCTGTTCCGCAAACTTGTCCGCTACTCCTTCGGAATCGTAATCATCCGGTGAACGCTGCTGCAGACCGATGAACCTGAGCGAGAAGTCCAGTTCCTCGTTCGAAAAACCATCCATCGCCAGGATTGCGACTACTTCCGCAATTGCACAGTCGTCAGCTACGAATGCACGATCAACTTCGTCGTTGGCGTATTGCTGTATCTCGGGTTCGAATACCTTCGCTGCGTTCGGATATCGCCGCAGTGCAACCCAGTTTTCTGGGTGGCTTCGAAGAAAGGGGTCCCCCAGAAGCCGACGGCACATCATCAACCCATGCTCCCATTCGGTGATCGCAGCCGGCGCAAACTCCAGCAAAGTACTGATTGTGTTGGCGACAGGAGCACTTGCGACTTCGGTCTGGTCATTGAGAATAAAGATTGCCTCGCGCACGGGTTCATATTCCTGTCGACATGTCGCCAGTGCGATGGCTGCATTCACCCACGTCTGATTGTCCATGTACTCGTCGTCACCAAGCTTGAGATACTTCGCGCTCTCCTTCCTGCAAAGATCCCGCAACGCCTCGGCCGTCGCATCCGCCCTGAAACCAATTCGACGCAATGCTTCAACCGCCGTGGCGCTATTCTGAACTGGAACGGTCATGCACAATGAGAGAGATTCATAATGGTTTCGATGATCCGACAAAGCTTCTCTCAACTTTGCTTCGGCGAATCGCCCGTTGGCACCGAGGGTTCCTGTGAGGATGATTGCATTCGCTGCTGATTGCGAATTCCAGCTTCCAATTTTTCCCAGCAGAAGCGATTGAGCCTTTTCATTGCCTGCGATGATTAGACGAGGCAGCTCATTCATGGCCGCAATATGCAGCGACGATCGCGGGCGACGCACGTACGCAAATAGTACTTCAGGATCAATATTCGAATCCGGGACAAAGTGAAGGGCGACCTTCTTTACAGACCACGAATTGTCTTTCAGCATCGTCGCGATCAGACCATCGCCAAGCTCTTTCGCTGTGAGCCATTCCAAAGCCGCTCTGGCCGCCTGCTCTCGAACTTCTTCCTCGGAATCCGTGAGCAAAGGCAAGACCGCCTTGCGACTTTTGGCCAGCCCATGCTCTTCAGCAAAACTCCCAAAGTGGAAGACCGGTGCTAATGCCGACACTATCATCGGGTTCGTTTGTGGTTCGAACGTCAGCATCTGCTTCCGCATCTCTGCAGTCAGCGGATCGTCATCGTCTACTTGCTGAGCTGCTTCGGTGGATTTGCCGTTGATCTCGTCCTGCCGCAGAGTCGCAGTGGACAATGACGCGGAGACAACAATCCACGTTGCGATTTTCAAGAGTGTAGCAGCCATGGTTGCCGTTCCTGTTCGCCTGGAACTGAAGTTCGAGAATAACGTTTTCGAAGAGTGCTATTGGTTTGCCCCGAATGACTGTGGGGAATCCAGGGTCCGTCGGAGATTGCGGACCTCCTCCAGCAGCGCACTGGACGGATTATGGACCGATACAATTCTGATAGTCGAGTCCAGTTGATGCCGCTTCGTGATGAATCGTCGTTTCCAGAGGGCAATGGTCAGTTCCAGCAGTCGCGTGATCTGCTCGGGCGTTGGGTGTGTCAATTTCTGCAGCGATGCGAACTCCTGCTCTTCGCGATGGCGTTGACGTCGCTGGTGTCTGCATTCCGGACAGTGAACGCAGCAACTGTCGACGAAAAATCGCAATTCTTCAAACCAGTACTGCTGTTCCCTGGCAAAAAAGATAAACCAACGACGGCAGTCTCGGCAGCGGCAGAGGACGTCGAAGTATTCCCCTCTGGGAAAGACGGAGTAATTCTGCTTCGATTCGTCGGCGGAGATTCGAGATGCTGGAAAGATCCATGCCGGTTGAAACTGATAGACCCCGAACTTCGCGGCCTGAGAAAGTTTCTTGCCCGACAGCGATGGCGCCTTGCCATATCGAGGATGCATGACCAGTTCATCGATTTCAGGAAGCAGTTGTCTTGCAGCTTCCACGTCGAACTGCTTCTCCCAGCCTGAACCTGGAAACTTGTCGGGGAATACGTTGGTCATGTAAAAATTCGGGGCGCTACTTGTGTTAGACAGGATGTGACAACCAGAGCGGAGGCGCGGCAGATTTGTAGGAATTTTGTGTGTCAGCCGTTTCTTACCGCACTTTTCAGACACGGCGCCGCTTTCTGCTACGATTCACCCTGAGCATTCCGAACCAGCTTGCGGTAAATCTCGCGGACGGACTTGTGCAGGTGTTTTGCGAACGTGCCGTCCAGCTTTCGGATCGCAATAAGTTCCACCACATCGGCAAAGTCCTTGTGCATTCGCCGAACATTTTCCGCACCGCAGGCAATTTTGATTTCGATCAACCGCGACAGCCGAAGGACAGGAAGACCTTCAATAGTTTCAACATTCGGTTCTCCTGCGGGAGAAGGCAGCCGTACTTCAGAGTCCTTGCCAGCTCGATCACCTGTCATCAGAAACTGCACTGCAATACCGCCACTGGTGCGAAACTCTTTATTCACGCTATCCCATTGCAGGCCCGCAGACTCCAGTCGCTGCCGAACGTCATTTGCACGTTCGCGCTCAATAATCAGATCCAAGTCGGTGGTGTTTCGCTGGTATCCATGCAGACAAACGGCAACCCCATCACACACCAAATGAGGAATCTCCGCATCTTCCAACACCTGATGACAATACGTCGTGGCCTGCCAGAGACTCGCGTTGCCCAGCATGGTGTAGACCTTTTCAGCTGTGGGCATATCCAGACTCCATGATGTTACGGATTGTACCCCAGATTCGGTGCCAACCAGCGTTCGATGTCTTTGACCGACATCTTCATGCGAGATGCATAGTTCTCGACCTGGTCCTTGCTGATTCGGTCGACTGCGAAATACTTGGAGCCTGGGATCATGCGATCCGGCAGACTGAAGTACATGCCACTGACCGATGCCGCTGGCCACATGGCAAAGCTGCTCGTCAGGCTCATGCCGGTCGCTTTTTCGGCGTCGAGCAATTCCCAGAGCGGGCCTTTCGGCAAATGGTCGGGACAGGATGGATAACCAAACGCCGGACGAATGCCATCGTATTGTTCCTCAATGAGCTGATCGTTCGTCAGTGTCTCGGACTTGCCATAGCTCCATTCTCGCCTGACTTTTGCATGCAGATACTCCGCGAACGCTTCCGCACAACGATCGGCCAGAGCTTTGATCATGATGGCTCGATAATCATCGCCCGCCGCTTCGATCTTCTTCGCGAGTTCATCGCAGCCGTGACCGGCCGTGACCGCGAACGCGCCAATGTAGTCGGGAATATTCGCCAACGGCGCGACGTAGTCTGCCAGCGATCGATAAGTCGTCTGGCCGACTCGTTCCCACTGCTGACGCAGCATTGGGAAACGCATCAGTTCCTTTGTACGCGTTTCATCGGTCCACAGCACGATGTCATCGCCGTCGGAGTTCGCTGGCCAGAAGCCGTAAACTGCACGAGCTTTGATGCTCTTGTCCTTCAGCATCAGCTGCAGTTCCGCCTGTGCATCCGCGAACAGCTTGCGAGCTTCCTCGCCCACAACCGCGTCGTTCAGAATCTTTGGATACTTGCCGATCAACTGCCATGAGCTGAAGAACGGTGACCAGTCGATGTACGGAACCAGTTCCTCCAGCGGCAAATCTTCGATGACTCGTGTCCCCAGGAACTCCGGCCTCGGCGGCGAGTAATTCGCCCAGTCGATCGTCATTCGCTTTGCAAGAGCGTCGGCGTAAGGAATCAAAGTCACCTGCTGACGCTGATCGAAGGAAGCTCGCGCTTTTGCCTGAGCTTCCAGGTTCTTCGCGACGTAATCCGCCTTCTGATCCGCATCGAGCAGCGCTTCGACCACGCCCACCGACAGCGACGCATCGCCAACATGGACGACCGGCTGATCGTACACCGGTGCAATCTTCACCGCCGTGTGCTTCGCACTGGTGGTCGCTCCGCCGATGAGCAGAGGAACGGTGAAGCCCTGCTCCTTCATCGTGCGAGCGACAATGATCATTTCTTCCAGAGACGGCGTGATCAGCCCGCTAAGTCCGATGATGTCGGCCTTGTGCTTGATTGCTTCCTCAAGGATCCTCTCGCACGGCACCATGACTCCAAGGTCGATCACCTTGAAGTTATTACAGCGAAGCACGACGGCAACAATGTTCTTGCCGATGTCATGCACGTCGCCCTTGACCGTAGCGATCAGGAACGTACCACGATTGCTGCTGGCGATTGCGTTTGGATCAGCCAGTTTTTCGGCAGCTGCGGCCAGAGCGACGGCTTCTTCGCGAGTCCCGGTGAAGAAACCACTTGCATTCAATAAAGCGGTAGGGCGCGAGCCCTCCGGTGTCGACATCTGGGCGACAGGCTGACCGGTGGGCTCGCGCCCTGCCGCTACTTTGATCGCTTTTTCGGCTTCCATAAACGGCTCAAGCCACGCCACGGACTTCTTCATCACTCGCGCGGATTTGACGACCTGAGGCAGAAACATCTTGCCAGCGCCGAACAATTCGCCGACGACGTTCATGCCGTCCATCAGCGGGCCCTGAATGATGTCCAGAGGACGCCCGTACTTCAGCCGAGCTTCCTCCGTATCGCCGTCGATATAATCGGTGATTCCCTTCAGCAGAGCATGCTGCAGACGCTGTTCAACGGTCCCGTTTCGCCATTCTTCGACCTTCTCCTTACCGCTGGCTTTGGCTTTGACCTTTTCGGCGAAGTCTATCAGTCGCTCGGTCGCATCGGGACGTCGATTGAGCACAACGTCTTCGATATAGACCAACAAGTCCTTGTCGATTTCGTCGTACACTTCCAGCTGCTGCGGATTGACGATGCCCATATCGAGCCCCGCCTGAACCGCGTGATACAGGAAGACCGCATTCATCGCTTCACGAACAACATCGTTGCCTCGGAAGGAGAACGATACATTGCTCACGCCGCCCGAAGTCTTTGCTCCGGGACATTCTTTCTTGATCTGTCGAACCGCTTCGATAAATTCGACTGCGTAATTCGAATGCTCTTCCATCCCAGTGCCGACGGTCAAGATGTTCGCGTCGAAGATGATATCCGTCGGCGGGAAGCCAACTTTCTCGGTCAGCAATTTGAACGCTCGTTTGCAGATGCGAACCTTCTCTTCGCATGTCGCAGCTTGTCCGACTTCGTCAAACGCCATCACGATGACCGCCGCACCGTAGCGTCGAATGAGCTTCGCTTTGTGCAGAAATTCGGCTTCGCCTTCCTTCAGGCTGATGCTGTTGACGATGCTTTTGCCGTGCACGCATTTCAGACCGGCTTCCAGAACTTTCCAGTCCGAGCTGTCGATCATGATCGGCACGCGGATGTTGTCATCGTGCAGAAGCCACAGGAATTTCTCCATGCACCGAGGCCCGTCCAGCAGGCCTTCGTCCATGTTGACGTCGATCACCTGCGCGCCACCTTCGACCTGATCGCGAGCAATGCTGATCGCTTCATCGAACTTGTCTTCTCGCACGAGCCTCAGGAACTTGCGCGATCCTGCCACGTTGGTTCGTTCACCGACATTCATGAAATTGGATTCGGGACGCAGTGCCAGGTAGTCGAACCCTGAGTACGTTGACCAGCCGTTGCCCTGAGGAATTTTTCGCGGCGGAATGTCCTTCACAACTTCCACAACCGCGCGAATGTATGCAGGAGTTGTGCCGCAGCATCCACCGACGATGTTGAGTAAACCTGCCGTGGCCAATGACCGCACGATCTCTGCGAAGTCTTCGGCACTCGTGTCAAAGCCGCCCATTCCGTCCGGCATGCCGGCGTTCGGATAGCAGCTGACATACTTCGTTGCCATGTTCGACAGCGTTTCAAGATACGGTTTGATCTGCTTCGGACCCAGCGCGCAGTTGAAGCCGATGCTGAGTGCCGGAAAATGTTCGACGGCCGCGTAGAACGCTTCGACGGACTGGCCCAGCAGAGTCACTCCGCCGGTGAACACAGTGCCGGAGATCATCACGGGAATCTCCCGGCCTTTCTCTTCGAACACTTGCCCGATCGCAAACAGACAGGCTTTCATATTGAGCGTGTCGAAGCTGGTTTCCGGCAGCAACAAATCGCAACCGCCATCCATCAGGCCTCGCATTTGTTCGGCGTACGATGCAACCATCTGGTCAAACTGAAACGGCCGACTTCCCGGCTTGTCAGCATTCATCGACAACTGAACTTTGGTCGGCCCGATGCTGCCGGCGACGTATCGCGGCTTGTTTGGATTTCGAAGCGTCTCCTTGTCCGCCACGGCGCGAGCCAGCTCGGCACCGGTCTTATTGATTTCGTAAGTCAGATGAGCCAGACCGAACTCTTCCATCGACACGATGTTCGCATTGAACGTGTCCGTTTCAATAATATCCGCGCCGGCATCGAGATACTGCTGATGAATGCCGGAGATCAGCTCCGGCTGAGTCAGCACGAGCAAGTCCGTCGCGTTTCGAATATCCACGTTGTGGTTTTTGAACCGCTCGCCCCGATAACCCTCTTCCGTCGGGTTGTTCGACATGATCAACGCCCCCATCGAGCCGTCGATGACGAGGATACGTTGTTCGAGAAGTTCGCGGATATCAGGGCGATTGAGAGTCATTCGAATTCGTTGTCGTCTAATGGACCAAGGGACGAAAGGCAGCCATTCTAAGGAGGTTGTACCCCGACACAAAGTGGTGATCGCTGGTTCGAAGGGATTTCACACAGGCGGGACTTCGTTTTTTCGCATCTTTTGCAATTCGCCTGTCCAGTCTCGCATCCGTTGACCGGTGGGCAGATCAACCAAACAACGCCGTTCTGCTTGATCTTTTTGGCCTGCCGGCCCGACTCCAACGAAATTGCTTCGCTTTATCGCTGGCCGAAAAATGGACGCGGCACGCGAGCAAACGTCTCGCAAGCACTTTGGCACAGAGCCTACCGGCGGGCTCAAAGGTCATCTCCTGACCGCTACGTTTATGAATTGTGATCCGCCTCAAGTTCACTTTCGAAGTTCTAAAACCGCCGTGATAGGAATCGCCAGGGAAGATTCCCGTGCACGCCGAGCCACGTTGATTGCGATCACGCGTCCTGAAATGTCACACAACGGGCCACCGCAATCGTTGGGAGCCAAAGGCACATCGTGCTGGAGAACCGCCCGAAACCCGCTGCGGCGTTCACTCACTCGACCAGACCGGCCGTCCAGAAACTCGGTCCGTTCAAATTGCTGGCCTGGATCATGCTGCAATCGAGCCGACGACGTCAGCCTTTCTTCCTGCCTCTGATATTGTAAATGAAGCCAATCGCCCGGCTCCACCGTCTTCAGCACGGCGCCGACATCTTCGATGCTCGCCAGTCCTTTATCGTTCATCGCCGTCAGTCGGTCACCGACCTTCAACAACCCGACCGAGGCGGTGCTGTTGGGAGCCACGTCTTTCACTCGAACGACTTTCTCTGAATCCGCGTATTCCAACACCGCGCCCAGTTTTCCGGCCTGACTTGGTTCCGAAGAATTATCTCTGGTTACCAAACCATGACGGCTTACCGAATTCTCTCCGATCGCCGCAAACACGATTGAATACAAAGGCCCGTTCTTTTCATTCGTATTGATTCCAATCGAAGTCGTCGAAGGCAATGACGTCTCCAGTTTCAGGATGGCGATATCCATCGCAACGTCAGCTTTCAGAATCACGGCTTTCGTGTCATCCCCGGAATTCGATCGGCACCGGATCAGCATCGCTGGCACAAGCTCGCTGAGTTTTGTGGCCACATGATCCTGATCAAGCACTGTTCCCAGCGCAACACGTTGACTTCCTTCTCCCAGAAAGATTTCGACGGTACGTGCATAACATTTTTTTGAAGCGTCTTCACTGATCGCAGACAGCTGATGGGGCAGGGCAGGGCTGCTGTTTGGCGATTGCACCAACAACTTGCTCAAGTCTGTCGAACCTTTGATTTTATCCGCGATCAGATCGATCGAGATATGATGGTTCGACTCGGCACTCAATCCGATTTGTCGATGCAAGCCGATCAGTTGCCCCTGAAAATTCACCAATGGCCCGCCGGAATCGCCAGCCGTGAGAGTGCATGAGGATCGCTGCGTTCCGGCATCCACCGCCAGCAATTCGCCTAAGCGGAGGACTGGAGTTCGTCCGTTCTTTTCGCGGCCAGGATAACCTGCGGCCAGCACGCCCGTGCCTTTCATCGCTGACGATGAAGAGGCAATCTCCAACGGCATAAATTGGTGACTTGTTGATATGTTCTGGATTCGCAATACCGCAACATCAGCGTCTTTGTCCTGATGAAGAACCTTAGCCTCGGACGTCGTTCCGTCGTAAAAAATCACTGTCACGACTTCGGGTTCCCGATGCAGCCCATGAGCTACGGTCAACACGAGTCCATCAGCCGTGATGATGACTCCGGAAGAAGTATCCGCTCCGGACACGACTCGCACTGTCGAAGTTGTCAGCTTTTTGCAGACGGTTGCCAGCGCCGCGTCTCGACCCCGTGCGACGGAAACAACAGGAACAAGCACCAGAAGGATCACTGCTGCGATGCTCAAGCGACCAGCGTTTCTTCGGCGACGAGCGTTCTTTGCAAGACGAGCGATTCTCCCTGGGAGGGCTTTCGAGCCCCGCCCGGATCCTGTCTGGCCTTGGTCGGAGCAAGTGTCCGAATTGTTGCTGCAAATCAGTTCCGTGAGCTTCATGAGAACCTACTTCGCCATCGGCAAGACGGTAAGTTCACCGGCCAATCGAACGAACAGTCGCTCAAGAAGTATCGCCGGATCAACTCGGCTTCCTCCCTTCATTTCCGAATCCGCCTCAATCAGCAATTGCAGGATTCTGCTGGCACGTTCGAACCCGATACGACGCAGGTAAGATTCCGCCTGACCAATCGCGTTGGAAAAGACGCCTGACGCCGCGATAGCTTCACGGAGCGGCGTACCCGTCCTGGCGCGTTCGGCTGCTTCCGCGAATTTTCGGAAAACAAATGTGACGCCACCAAGGACTTTCTGAGGCGCTTCGCCCGATTTCAGCAACTTCTCCAGAGCTTCGATCGCGTGGCCAGGTTTTCCATCACGGACCGCATCGAGCATGACCCAGGTTGTTTCCGTCCGCCATCCTCCAACAACTTTGGGCACGTCTTCACGAGTGATCGTGTCATTCTCTCCCACCAGGGCAGCCAGCTTCCCGATTTCCTGCTGTAACAAGTTCAGGCCATCGCCTGCAAGGGCTATGATCAAAGCGGCCGACTCACGATCGAGCTGCTTGCCGTATTCTTCTTTGGCTAATTTCTGCAACCACTTCTGGAGGGCGGCTCCGGTGAGTTCACCGCATTCCAGCGACATGGCGTGCTGTTCGACCAGCTTGAACAGCTTGGTATTTTTCGGCCAGCTTTTCACATCGAGTATCAGCAGTGACCCTTTGGCTGGCTGCGTCACATACTTTTCGAGCACCGCTCGGTTCTTGGAAACGAAGTCGTCTGCATCTTCGATCAAAACGATTCTTTGGTCGCCGAACATGGAGACCGTTTTTAGTTCAGCCATCACGTCTCGAATCTCGGCTTTATCTCCAACCAAACGAGTGAGCGAGAGTTCCGCGTCATCACCACTGGCACCCGGAAGTCGGTGCAGGATTTCCTGCCGAAAATAGCGTTCCGAACCGTACATCACCAAAACGGAT
Source organism: Planctomycetaceae bacterium (assembly GCA_041753135.1). GTDB lineage: Bacteria > Planctomycetota > Planctomycetia > Planctomycetales > Planctomycetaceae > SXXK01. The sequence continues at coordinate 41,726 of JBGSVD010000017.1, read as the reverse complement.
GAAGGCAGCGTCGGAGCTTTGGCAGACAAAAATTCAGAAGCGTGCATAGATCGCGGACCAATTGTTCTGAGCGACACGCTGACTGAAACGAAAGTATCCACCGGCGGAGGACGATTCTGCGTGTCTTTCGGTAGTGTGCAGAACTCTGTCTCGTTTTTCTACGCAAACGACGTTCTGGTTGAAGTTGGTGGTTCGACCGATACCATGCGGCTCACTTTGGCCGTCCGAAATTTTGTCTGGAATCTCCCATGTTCAACCGCGCGCGACTGATGGAATTGGTTCGAGAACGAGCCCTCAAGTTTGGGGACTTCACTCTGGCTTCTGGAAAAAAGTCCACGTATTACCTCGACGGCAAACAAGTCACGCTGAGCGCGGAGGGCTTAATGCAGATCTCCTATGGCCTGCTCGATCTGATGAAGGACGTGGAATTCAGCGGGTTTGGTGGCATGTCAATCGGTGCAGATCCCATTATCGGCGGCGTTTTGGTCGCTGCGGCGTCCCAGAATCGCCCGATGCAGGGGTTCATGGTTCGCAAAGAAGCCAAAGGGCATGGAACTCAGAGATTTATCGAGGGGCCGATTCAGCCGGGTGACAAAGTCGTGATCGTTGACGACGTCGTCACCACGGGCGGAAGTGCGTTGCAGGCGGTGGACCGAGTCGAAGAATTCGGCTGCAAAGTCGTCCACGCTGTTGGCATCGTCGATCGTCTCCAGGGCGGCCGCGCAGCTTTTGAGGCTCGCGGAATTCCTTTTTCCGCGCTGCTAACGATTGAAGATTTCGGGATCACGCCGCCAAAAGAATAATGGCACGGAGAGACTGTGCCATTTTGCAAGCTCGAACCGTCTGCGAGGGAATCGCTGGGCGTTTCACGCCCTGATTAACAACAGACGCCCACTCGCTGGCGCTTCGAGCTTGTATGGGCCGAGTTGTTGATCGAACAATGACTATGGTAATTCGCGAATGCGAAGGCCGCGGAATTCGATCGGTGAGCCTTCGGATTCCAGGCAAAGAAATCCTTTCGCTGGCTGACAGTTCGTCCCGCCGGAGACTTCTTCACCGTTCACCCACAACCGAACTTCGCCGTTGATGGCGCGGATGTAGTAGTGATTCCATTCGCCAAATCCGAGGCTCAGGTTTTTCCGTGGAAAGCTGCGGCTTCCGCCTGGTGCTACGGGAGGAAACGGTGTCATCGTGGCGTTCCCGGTCGGAAAGACATCCCCGTTCGTCGTAAACCAATCGGGTTCTTTGCCGGTCTGCTTTTTGTAGGACTCTGCATAACCATGATCCAGAATCTGCACTTCGATCCCGGCCGGCAGACCACCACGCTTCAGCGATGACAACGACTGCTCTGTTGCCCAGAGAAAGACGCCTGAGTTCCCTGCAGCCTTCAGGTGTCTCCATTCGACGACCAACTCAAAGTTCGTCACTTCCGTCTTTGTACGCATTACGCCGACCGGACTACCCGTGCAGTGAATTTCCCCTTCCGGAAAGCTCCAGGTATTTTCGTCGCAATTCACGTTAACGAAATCCTCTTTTCCCAGCGGACGCCACCCGAGTCCTGTCCCATCAATGACTGCGGCTTTCGCTGTTGTTGGAGCGATCGCTGAACCGGGTTCGTCGGCAGAAGCAGCACGGGGCACCGAAAGACAGCCAATCGTGATTGCAAGGAGAATTCGGAATTCTGTTTTGCAGGTCATAGTCGGTCTCCAAAAAGATTATTGAGGCGAGCGTTGAGGAAGCGAGGCGGGAATGCAACACTGCAGTACGATGTACAAAACCCTGCGCGGAGCGAAAGCGTAGAAGATTGTTCGACCAAAAGCACTCAACGCGAACCCTCTGTCAGACGGAGGTCGCCAAATACCGCTTAGAAGCCATTATGCCTCAACCACTTTGCGTTCATCTACTTCCGTTGTTGATGGAGGCTGACGTTCTTCGCGGCGGAACAGCGATCATCATCGATATCCTGCGAGCATCGTCGACTATGGTGACCGCGCTCCACAATGGAGCAGCGCAGGTCATCCCGTGCAGTACGCCGGACGATGCGTTCGCAATCCGAGATCGGTCGGAGACTCCTGAAAGCTTCGTTCTTGGTGGAGAACGCGGAGGCATTCGAATTCCCGGATTTCACTTCGGCAATTCTCCGGCAGAATACCGTTCTGAAGCGGTCCACGGACGCACGGTCCTTTTCACAACCACAAATGGCACCAAGGCTCTACTGAGCGCATTGGAAGCCAGCGAAATTCTGGTTGGCGCGTTTCTTAATCGACGGGCGATCATTGAGCGTCTCGAGCGCGACCGGAAACCAACGCACCTGATCTGCGCGGGAACTGATGGCGTGATCACTGGGGAAGATGTGCTCTTTGCTGGCGCGGTTGTCGATGGACTTCTGGCTTTGGACTCCCAGACTGAGAATTCCGCAGCTGTCTGGCAGTTGAATGACTGCGCCGAAATTGCCCTGGGCTTTTGGCGACAAAACATCACCGCCGCTCAAGATTCAGGAAGCGTCGCTGAGTTCGATCGATTCCAATCGGCTCGACGCATTTCAGAAACGATGTTACGCACAAAGGGCGGTCGTAACCTTCTGGCTCTTGGTTACGAGGCCGATATCGAGCTTTGCAGTCAGCTGGATACCATTGCCACTATTCCGCAATTCGACCGCAATCGCCGCTGCCTGCTTCCTGCGGAATGAGCGTTCGTGGCGTGTGCTTTCAGCGACCACAATTCAGACGCGAGTTTCAACATCCACGGCTGAGTGAACGCAGTTGCGACCAGCTTTTTTTGCTGAATAGAGCCGCTGATCGGCCACCGACAAGAGACCGTCAACAGTCGCCAATTCCTCAGCATGATCGTATGCGGCCACGCCCAGGCTGCAAGTGATTCGCAGCAAACCGGCCAATGTTCCGAACGCCTGCGATGACACGGCCAGCCGTAACCGCTCAGCCACGCGAACGGCGTCGCGCAGCCCTGTCTTTTCGGCAATCACAACGAACTCTTCTCCGCCAAGACGGCACAGTACGTCATTAGGCCGAAGGACTCCACGAAGCCGTTCACTGAACGTGCGAAGGACTTCATCTCCGACCAGGTGCCCGTGACTGTCGTTGACATTTTTGAAGTGGTCTATGTCAATGAGGATGACTGATAACTCACAGCCGGTGCGCCGACATCGCGGAAGCAGCTTCTCCAATGTTGACATCAGGTAGCTGCGGTTGAATGTACTGGTGAGAGAATCACGGGTCATTAATTCATGAACCACCGTGTGATACTGAGCCTCTTCATCCATGGACGCCATGAACTTCAGTATTGTGGAGCCAACTCTGATCAGCTCACCGCCCTTGAGTCGAATTCGGTCCTGGACCTGATGATCGTCGACAAAGGTTCCGTTTCGACTGCCAAGGTCGACCAGAACGTAACCCTGGTCATCCGTATCAAACGCCGCATGGACCCTTGATACGGAAGTATCGTCTAAGGCAGCGTCGCATGACATGTCACGACCGAGCAATGTGCGGCGCTTCGTCAGGCGAATCATCTCGGCGTGAAACGCGGCTGGATAGATCTGAAGCAGGCAGCCACGACCGGCTGCAGCAGGCTCGGGTGCAAAGAACTGCAGCCCTTCTGTATGAGTTTCTGCCAGGGATCTTACCCCTGACAACTCTGAAGCCTCCTTAACCATATGTTCCCAGTTCAAGCTGCCCCAGAAGATTATTTCTGCGGGATTCCGCCTGGTCCTTCTCGTCGTTTTTGTCTTTTAGTTGAGCACCAATCGACGCTCTGATCCAACGGACTCGCTTGTTCCAAGGGGCAATTCGCGATCCTGACCTTCGCCGTAAAGAACCAGCGTCACTTCATTCCCTGAGGTGTTGAAGAACAACTCATCAGAAAATCCACGCATCAGCAGCAGACCACGTCCGCTTGCCAGAAGAGCCTCGGGATCATTGCAGCGTTCAAGTGCCGCCGCGACATCAAAGCCTTTCCCTTCGTCCTGAACCGTGATCCACAAGCCGAAAGAACTTACGAGCTCCGTGACGTTGACAACCCGATGGCACCAGGGAGAAAGCAGCTCTCTCTCGGCTGCCAACTCAACAAAGCGTGAGGAACCGTCTTCTTTCAATTCGGAACTGATTTCAAGGTTACCATGGTAGAAAGCGTTGTTCAGCGTTTCTTCCAACGCCATACAGAAATGATTTTCCCGTGTTCCCTGAACCACATGATAGTCCTGAATTCCTCGCATCAGGCGATCTCTGAGCAATGGAATCAGCTTGCATCGCGTTGGTACGCGAAACTGCGCCAGTCGCATGTGTGGTGACTGAACTACGACATCTTCGAGTATGGTCGCTTCCGTTGTCATGGGCGACTGTTCCCTGAGCCAAAGGACGAAATCGTTGCGGGAAATCGAATTCCAATTGATCGAATGAACGTTGTTTTGACAGACGCGCCCGATCACTGCAAACGCATTTTGGGTATTTTGTTCATCTTCAGCGATCCTCACCACTGAAGGCTGCAGAATGTACACGTCACCGATTTGACCATTTTCGCCCGAATAGGCGGCCCATTGTTCTTCGCTCACATGGCCAATTGACACAGAAGGCTGAATCTGACGCGCAATCTGATGAAGCTTTTGGAAGTAGCCGGCTTCGTTGGTGATGATCTGAATTCGCATGGGTCAGTGTCTCAGTTTGCTGCAGAGGTCGATGTTATTGCTTGGACCCGAGGTTCCAGATCTGTCGCACGACGCGCTCGTCAATGGAAACTTAACTCCCAAAAACCACTCCAACGCCTGCGAGCGGCAAGCCGACTGGGTGCGGCTGACAAATTGCCGCTGTGGTATGGTTTGTGCCCGCTATGAGAGATATACAGCTGCCGGTTGTCCTGATTACTCCTCGTGTTACCAAAATTCCACTTAGGTCTTTTGCCCAAACAATGCGTTTTTTGTGCAAGATTTTCTCTGATACTGTTTCTAAGCTCAGCGAATGGACGGCGCTTGTATCGCATTTGCAGTCCGTCCATACTCTTTCGTTCGGTTCGACATAGCCGCAGACTTCTGCTCAGGTCTCCGAAGTGGTCACTTCCCAATCGACATTCGAGAAATTTGCCCGACTTGCTGCCTGTACAGCATTTCTTGCATGCTCGTTCTTTGGGAAAACCCTACACGACATGCAACACGCTCTGGCAGACCGGGCCACGGCCAATCAGTCAGAGCCGCAGTGCAAACTCCTGCACGACCGTTGCTGTGGTTGCGGAGAGAACGACGGCAGGACCGATCACCAGAACCGTAAAACACCACACGACCCCCACAATTGCAATACATGCAATGTGTTATGCATCGCTGCGATAAGTCCCGAGACAATCCAATTGTCCGTGGGGCTCGTGATTGTGGAACGTGTAGTCGTTATTGCCAGCGATATCTGCGATCGCCGTTCGCGCCATTTTGACGAGGCTCGCGGACCGCCGCGTGGAGCCTGAGCCGTGAGCCGTCGTTGACGATTGAAACGTCAGTCTCCCTGCGGAACGAACGCGAAATCCTCACCGATCAAGATTCTTTGCCAAACAGAGTCTCGGACCTGTTGCACGCTCTGCGTCTTGCCGCATGCGCGGCATCTTGCGAACTTTCTCTTCACCCGTTTATTTGTCGGGTGTCTGTCTCTGGAGCGCCTATCTATGAATCTTCATCTTCTATTCTCAAAGCGGCGTTTGCGCGGATTCACTCTCGTCGAACTACTTGTCGTGATCGCGATTATCGCAGTGCTTATTGCCTTGTTGCTGCCCGCTGTGCAGCAAGCCCGGGAGGCAGCTCGGCGAACCCAATGCAAGAATAACCTGAAGCAAATCGGGTTGGCTCTTCACAACTACCACGACACTCACCGCGTTTTTCCGCCAGGATGGATCGCCGTCAACGCATTCGGCCTGCCCAGCGCGCACGACGGAACCAGCGGTGTTGGCTGGGGAACCGGTATTCTCCCTTACGTTGAGCAGGATGCGGTCTATCGATTGTTCAACGCCAGCCTGCCGCTGACCCATCCTGCGAATGCCGCGTTTCTTCGATCCCAAATCTCCGGGTACAAGTGTCCGTCGGATCCTCAACCAGATTACTTTCAGATCCACGAGGAAGGCGGTGGGCCAGTGCTGGCGGAGCTACCAATCGCCAACTATGTTGGTGTTTTCGGGCCAGAGAACCTTGATGATTGTGAACTCTCTCCTGGAAATCTCCCTGTGCTGCCTGATGGCACATGCAAGGGCAGCGGTGTCTTTTATCACAACAGTAATGTGCGAATTGCTTCAGTCAGCGATGGGACATCAAATTCTTTGCTGGTCGGTGAAAGGAAGACCAGGAAGGAATTGGACTGGTTTACATCGTGGCCTGGAATGATTGCCACTGGCGAAGAAGCCTTCCAAAGAGTTTGCGGCTCGGCTGATCACGTGCCCAATGACCCTCATACTCATTTTGATGACTTCAGCAGCCATCACGTTGGCGGTGCTCAGTTTTGCCTGGGAGATGGATCAATCCGATTCATCTCGGAAAACATAGATGGTGGCGTCTATCAGTCTCTGGCCACCATTCAGGGTGGGGAAACGTTGGGAGAATTTTGATCCACGACTGATAGCCCTGGCGAATCTGACCGCTTTACGCAGCAGACTATCTCAAGGTGCAGTCGGCGCAGGCGTCAAACTGCTGGTCTCACAATGCAGGCCTGTTTCACACCTGTCGAAATTGCTGGCGTGATTGAATGTTCTTCAACCACTCGCACCAAGTTTGATTAGCCTCACCAACCAATCAGAGCCGGTTTTTGAGGCTATTGTCTTTTTTGTCATCAGCCTGACAACATCTGGTGTCATAGTGTGAGCGCGAAATGATCGGAGCCTTCGCATCTGCGGCATGTGATGCCGATACTCATAGAGCGTTTGATGCAAGTCCGGCAAGGAGTTACGACTGTGTCAAAGATTTCGGCAGAGATTGTCGATCTGTTGGCACAGAGGATGCTTGAAATGCAAAGTGTCAAGTTGTGAAACAGCATTTCAGCGACACAAGGCTCAATCCATGATCATCCCGAATGGTTCATTCCGGGATGAGGCCCCACCTGAAGGCTGCTAAAGAACTGACCAAACCCCCTGGCAGATTCCGAGAATCTGCCGAACCTCTGCTCTCTTCTGTGTTTCCTCTGCGCTGAAATGCCACGAAAGGATTTGATCATGTCGATCAGCAATCTTCAGCTCGAACGCCACCTGTTGGAATCAGACGCCGGTCAGGCCGTCTATGATGCTCTGATTCAGGCCAACGTCGATTTGCGAACCGTCTCTCTTGAGCTCGTCAAAGACATGCTCAGTGCCGAGCATCGCTATCGTCGACTAATGGGTTATTCCTCACTTCAGGCAAGTCTCTCACTTCGCGGATAGACCTGATCTGATAGTCATCGCCTGCAAATAACGTATGCAGCGGTCGACCACGGATGGTTCGACCATGGCTGCGTACTTTGCTTCCTCAAATGATCAATGGCTGATTACTGCTTCAACGCGTCCGTTGGCAGATGCACGTCCGACTTTGGTATCGGGTGTGCCGAATGAACAAGGTTTCTGGTTGATGACCAGCCTGCCTTCAGCACAAAGACCACAACGCTTCGCGCCTGCAGTGGATAACGATCTTCGTGAGACCATGCGGTAGAATCCACTGACCATAAGCCGGTATCAACATACGGTACCCAGCGTTCGGAAGGCATGTGTCGCGGCAATCGAAACAACGCTGCTTCGGATTGCGAATTCAACAAAACCAAAAGACTGTCGCCCACAATTGCCTGGCCACGCTCATCGGCCTCGTCGATAGATTCGCCGTTCAACCGCATGCCAAGAGCACGCAGCCCCATGTGCCAGTCGGCGTCGGCGATCTCGTTTCCGTCCTGCGTGAGCCACGAAATGTCTTTCACGCCGACCCCACGAATACGACGCCCAAGGAAGAAGTTGCGTCGATTCAATACTGGCTGCTGACGACACAAGGCCGTCATTTTCTGGCAAAACTCCAGGAAATGAAGCTGCTCCTCGTCGAGTTCCCAATTCAGCCAGCTGATCTCGTTGTCCTGGCAATAGGGATTATTGTTGCCTGACTGCGTCTGGCTGAGTTCATCACCGCTTCGAATCATGGGTACACCCTGCGAGAGCAGCAGTGTTGCCATCAGATTCTTTCTCTGTTTCAGCCTCAATGCTCGGATCGTTGCATCCGCAGACTCTCCTTCGAGACCACAGTTCCAGTTGTTGTTATGGCTGTCGCCATCTCGATTGTCTTCCAGATTTGCGTGGTTACGTTTCTCGTGGTACGTCACCAGATCTCGCAGACTGAATCCATCATGCGCCGTGACGAAGTTGATACTCGCATAGGGTTTGCGGCCGTTGTGCTGATAGAGATCGCTGCTGCCCGTCAGACGTGTCGCCACTTCGGAAATCAGCCCTCCGTCACCGGCCCAGAAGCGTCGGACGGTATCGCGGTATCGGCCATTCCACTCGGACCATAAGTGAGGAAAATTGCCGACCTGGTATCCGCCGCTGCCCAGATCCCACGGCTCTGCAATGAGTTTGACCTGCGACAAAACCGGATCCTGCAGAATGATGTCAAAGAAGGCGCTTAGCTTGTCGACATCGTGTAGTTCTCGAGCCAGCGCACTGGCGAGATCAAATCGGAAGCCGTCGACATGCATCTCCTGCACCCAATAACGCAGGCTGTCCATGATTAGTTGCAGAACTCTGGGCGTCTGCATATTGAGCGTATTGCCGCAGCCTGTGAAATCCTGATAGTAACGTCGATTGCTGGGCATCAAACGATAGTATGAAGCATTGTCGATTCCTCGCATCGACAGGGTTGGACCTTTTTCGTTTCCCTCACCCGTGTGGTTGTAGACGACGTCCAGAATCACTTCGATGCCGGCTTCATGCAGCCGCTTCACCATACTCTTGAACTCATGGATGACTTCCTCCGGCTCTCCGGCCGAAGAGTATCTGGTGTCAGGAGCGAAAAACGAAAGGGTGTTATATCCCCAGTAGTTCGAAAGTCCGTGCGAAACCAGATGACGGTCGTCGACATGATAGTGGACAGGCATCAACTCAACAGCGGTGATGCCAAGTTTTTTTAAATGTTCAATCGACGCTCCGGAAGCCAGCCCGGAATACGTTCCTCTCAACGCCTGAGGTATTTTCGGATGGAGCTTTGTCTGGCCTTTGACATGCATTTCGTAGATCAGCGTCCGATGCCATGGTGTTTTTGGGGGCCGATCATTTCCCCAGCGAAACTGGGCGTCGACCACTACACCCAGCGGCGCGCACCAGGCGTTATCGCGATCATCGAAACTCAGGTCCTCTGCTCGATCACCGACACGATAGCCGAACATCGTGTCTGACCAGCCGATACCGCGTCCAATTGCCTTCGCATACGGATCGAGCAACACCTTATGCGGATTAAAGCGATGACCGGCGTTGGGGTCATAGGGTCCGTGGACCCGGTAACCGTACAACTGCCCGGGCCTGACATCCGGCAGATATCCGTGCCAGACACGGTCGGTTTGCTCCTTGAGAACGACGGTGTGGGCTTCTGTCCGATCGGTTGCGGAATTGAAGAGACACAGCTCAACTTTGGTCGCATGCTCCGAGAACAGGGCGAAGTTAACTCCTCCACCATCCCAGGTCGCTCCCAGCGGATTCGGCCTTCCGGGCCAGACTCTTGGTTCCATAACGGTCTTCACAATCGGATCTCTGGCTGAGTTGCGTTGCTAGGCGCAGGCAATAGTATACCTGTGATCAGTTATTGGTTCCGACGACAGCGGATCTGTTCGGACTGTAGCGAATATGCTGATCCACAGGGATTGGACGTTGCTGTTTGCTGTCTGGAATCCCAGACCGTGGACAGAAGGGGGCAGGGTATTGGCCGATATGAGATCTCAGGATTCTCGGTGTGTGGACCGTTACTCCGCGCGCTGTGAAGTGTCTTTGGCGAATTGGCGTAGTCTGACCGGTTTCTATTTGACTCTGTTTTTTCCAGAGCTTCTTATATTCCGTTTGGGCAAAGTGGCTATTGTGTCCAGGCTTTTTCGCCGTTGTCCGGTTCATCCCGAATAGGGGTTTGTGGTTCCCATGATGCGAGTCCTCTTCAAAGTCTTTGCGGTTTTCATCACCGTGGTGGCTGTTTCCATGATGGGCGCTTCGTTGGCGACGTTTTTCGTCCACCCCGACACCCGGGCGGAAATGAACACCCCAGCGATGCTGAATTACACTTTTGAAGAAATCCCCGGTGAGAAGCCTCAATGGAAGGTGACGCGTCGGTTCAGTACGGACCCGGCAAATGCGCAGGATCGCGGGACCGTGGGAACATTTCCTTCGCCGTATGAGGCTTTGACCAAGGCACATGGGGACCTTAAGAACTACCTGACTCAGCAAACCGGCACGATGTTGACTGAGAAGACGAAAGCGGACGATGAAGCTAAGCTTTTTGCGGCCAGTCAGGCTCAGGATGTTGTGGCAGTTGATCTCCGTGCTCAGCAGCTCAAGGGTTTTTCAGATCAATTGATGGCAACACTGCAGACTCGTTCCGAAGAACTTCAGGCGTCGTCTGTGAAGTCACGAGAAACCAGAGAAGAGACTGCGGCTCGCAGGACCGACGTCCTTCGACTCCGTCATGAACTTGAAGAGGCACGAACTGATCTCTTTCGTTTGACAGCGGTACGACGAGACCTGATGGATCGACTTGTTCGGCTGGAGATAGAGAATCAGGAACTGACAACCCGTCAGGCTCAGGTGACTGGGCAATCAGCTGGAGAGGCCTACCAGGAAGATCCTGTTCAGGAACAGTAATCTTCTGTTGGTGGCGATGATTCGGCAGTATTCAACGTTAAGTATTTCACTCGATCGTTTTTGAACCTGGCTCAGGTTTGTGCGGAGCAGCTCGATGAACAATGTCGTCGGCAAGATTTTGATTGTTTTACAGCTTGTCTTCAGCCTGTGCTTTATGTGCTTTGCTGGTGCGGCTTTTACTTTTCACGAAGGGTGGAAGAAGAAGGCCGATGAGCTGCAGTCCAAGCTGAACAATACGCAGCAGCAGCTGACAGAACAGCAGACGCAGCGACAGCAGGAAACTGAAGTGCTGAAGGCCGATCTGGTGGCCATGGAAAACCGCGCCAAGATGGCAGAGGCGAAAGTCACCGGTATTGATACAAGTCTCCAGCAGGCGATCGGCAATCTTGCCAATGCCGAGCAACAACGTGATAAGCATCTCGCTGATCTCGGCGTTGCTCAGCAGGAAGCTCAGGCCAGAATTGCGGAAACTAACGAAGCTCGCAGCGAGAACCTGCGACTGAATGATCGAGTGGTTGAAGGCATCGCCCTGCGTCGAACGCTTGAAGACGAACTTCTGGACAAGCAGGGGCGAATTGATGAAGCAAATCAGCGGGAACGTCAGATGCTGACTGAGCTGACTCGCCTGACAAGCTTGCTTCGTATCAACAAGATTGATCCAAATGACGCGATTATCGGCCCGGTTCCGCCGCCAATCGAAAGAGTCAACGGGTTAGTGAATGCGTCGCGAAAGAATGAATCGCGAAGTGCCGAGCTGGTTGAGATTTCGGTCGGCAGTGATGACAATATCGCAAAGACAATGCGACTGATTGTCTTCCGGGGTGCCAAATTCATTTGTGAAATTGAAGTGACAGAGGTCTATCCGGACGTTTCGGTAGGCCGAGTAATTGAAAACACACGTAATGGCTCTATTGAACGAGGCGACAATGTCACAACAAAACTCTGATCCAACAATCTACGACGGCCTGATGTTTGTCTCTCTTGGCGCAGTAATCATCGGAATTGTATTTCTGGTGCTGTCGCTGAACGGCTATGGCTGGTCAAGCCCGGGTTAGTCTTTGCGACCATCGCTTAGCGACCACTGCAAGAAGGCCAGGCTCTTTTTTGAGCCTGGCTTTTTCTTGTGGGTCACTCTGTTTTTTCTGTTGCTGGTGGCCCTGAGAACAAATGCCCGGTCGCTTCCATGGGAACAGAATAGAGCGACTTTCGAGCCGTCACATACAGCGTCTTTCGATCGGCCCCGGCGAATGTGACGTTCGCTGGCTGTTCTGGAAATGCGATGACCCCGAGCACTTTCCCATCCGGACTGACGACCTGAACTCCCAACGCTGAAGTGATGTAGAGGTTGCCTGCCGTGTCGATTGTCAGCCCATCTCCGCCACCACTTGATGTTCCGGCTGGCTGAAGAAGTTCGCAGAGCACCTTCCCGGCGCCGAGTTTCCCTGGTGCTTCGATCGGATAGGCCCACATCTCTTTTTCCATACTCGGTATGACATAGAGCGTTCGTTCGTCTGGGGACAGGATCACTCCATTTGGTGCTTTCCGATCCTCAATCAGACGTGTCACCTTACCATCGGCTGATCGATAGTAGACGGCTTCTTTTCCCTGTGGCCATGGATCAGGGGCTCGAAAACGCGGATCTGTAAAGTAGATGCCCCCAGATTGATCAATCACCAGATCATTGGGCGCATTGAAGCGTTTGCCTTCGTACTGTTCGGCGAGTGCCGTTTCCCTGGCGTCGTTCAAACTGAATTGCTTCAGCCGACCGTCCATTTCGCAGGCCAGCAGGCGATCCCCAACAACCATGAGTCCGTTACAGTGACCCGACGGTTCTGCAAATACCGACAGTTGCCCGGTAGCGTCCAACTTGTGAATTCTGTTCATGGGGATGTCTGTGAAGTACAGGTTCCCATCGGCATCAGACGTCGGCCCTTCGGTGAATTCAAAGCCCGTCTTTAACTGCTTCACTTCACCCACCGGTCCGATCCCTGGTATGGGATCTGCCGCGAAACAAGTGGCGCTGAGTAAGTACAAAGCGGAGAACATTTTTTTCATCATAAGTCGCCTCTGTCAGGTATCGAATGCCATTTTGAAAGTGGGTCAATTCGCTGCGGGACCTGGGACTGAATGGTCTACCGGTGCGATGCTGTTTTCAGATTCGTGACTCGCCTGTTATCCAGCCTTTTCCGTCCCAGGCGATGACCTGGAGAAGGAACTCCACGAAGCCTTTTGAGAATTCTGCAAACAGATGTTCGCCTTTTTCCGGGGTCGCAAGTTGAGGCGAACCCATGTGGCCTGGAATGGTGCGATCCTTTGTTGTCCATCCGCGGTAGGCTGGTTCATATCCAAATTCAACGCTGACTGTTTCCAGTGTCCTGACATCTTTCTTGACCAGGTGCGGAGCAATACGCTGGATCATTGATGTTTCGAATTCGCATGCGTGCCCCATGGATCGCTGAAAAAGATCGCTGTTGGTTTCCCACGGCTTCGCGAAGTCCCAGTAGGTTGCGAACAACAGCAGCAGATCATTGCGATCCCGGTACCGCTGGCGAGCTTCAAACACGGCCTGTTTGCCGGGGATAATGTTTCCCCCATGGCCGTTAATGAACACGATCCGCTTGAAGCCATGGAGAATACCGTTGTCGATCGATTCGTTGAGAACATCGAGATATGTTCGTGGCCGCGCGGACAGCGTCCCGGCAAAGTCCATGTGATGATCCGAATTCCCCAACCACTGCAGCGGAGCGAACAGCACTCGATCGCTCATTTCTTCCGAAACCCGGCGGACAACCTCGCCCAGCAACATGCTGTCCGTAGCCACAGGGAGATGATGACCGTGTTGCTCAATCGCAGCGACCGGAATCACCAGTGGCGTGTCCGGAGCAAGTGCTTTGATTTCCGGCCACGTCAAATCTGACAAGTTCATGTGGAAAACCCTGGGTCGAAGTGTCGGTTGTTATCTCCGCCAGCGATCACGCATGGCGACGGTGGATTCTGCGGTGTGTTTTGCTTTGATCTCAGAAGGATTGATTAACGCAAAAGCGGTGCAACATCGAGCGTAGACTCCGCAGCCGAGCCAGTACGTGGTGCAACGTTCTGCTGGGACAGCATATCAACTATTTAACTCGGTTTCAGTTCATCGTCGACTGCGGTCGCCGTTCCTTCATGGGGCCAGACGAGGAACAATATGATCAACGCGACGGTCGGCGCGATGCCCACCCAGGCAAATTTCTCAAACGCGTTGCTCTCCTGAGCGATAGACGCGACCGTGTCCTCAAGAGGCGCGGACTCTTTCAACTTTCTGGCGGCAGCAATCGCTTTGTCTACCGATATCCCGAAGACCTTTTGGACGGGAGATGTTACTAGCCATGCGAGAGCTCCCAGAAGTCCGGCGGCCTTCCCCATATGACGCTCGCTGACTTCCTGAGACAGCGAGTAATAGCAGGGGAACAGACCAAGCGATCCGGCGGCTATGATCAGCAGCACCCCGTATAATCCCCAGCCCAGGGGCAAGCTGGCGGCAATCATGGTCAGTAAAGTCATCCCGGCACAAACGCCAAAAACAAGCAGCCTGGCGTTATGCACGCGAAGCCCCCGCCGCGCCAGCCACAAGGAGACCAGGCCTGCTGCAATGCATCCCGCATCCGCCGCGACATAATAAGCTGAGTTGAACCACAGTGCCTCCCGCTCGCTTGCTCCACGGCCCTCCTGCAGAAAAGCGGGCAGCCACGCGCGAATCAACTGCCACGTCAGATTGATGCAGATCACGACAGGGATCAGGGTCCAGAACCGGCGATTTGTGAGAGACTCCCAAAAGAAATGTCGGTCACTGGCACCCGCGATAACCAGAAACAGAAAACAGGCTGCGATCGTGGTCTGGATCAGATGGCTATCGAAATACTCGCGAATTTTTGTGATGGATGGCACTGATCCGATGCCGTTGCTATTCATGAGATAAAAGCTTACGCAGCAGACCCCTGCAACGAGGAGAAATGTCAGCCACCTCGAGGCCGAGAACTTTTTTGGCTCCGCGATTTTTGACGGTGCAGGCAGATCGCCTTTACGAACAGTGAACAGCCACGCCATCGCCCAGACTATCCCGAGCGAACCTATGATAATAAACGGCGACCGCCAGGCTCCCTCAACTGTGTCGCCAGTGGTGCCAACAATCATCAGGATGACTGGCGGTGTGAGAATTGCTCCCAAAGCGCCTCCGCTTTGCAGTATGCTGTTACCCATCGTGCGGTTCGAGCGGTCCAGAACGATTTTTGTCGTGCGAAGCGCACATGGCCAGTGCCCGGCTTCAAAGAAACCCAGCAGAATCCGGCACGCCAGCATGGATTCATACCCATTGCAGTAACCGGTCAAGACTCCGATTAATGACCAGATGACGAGCACGGCGGGGTAAAGAAACCTGACTGAAATCCGGTCAGACAGATATCCGAAAAACAATGATCCGGCGGCAAATGCCCAGCCAAACAACCATTCCAGATCGCCATAATCTTCGTTGGTGAGCGAAAGCTCCGTCGTGATGCGTACCTTGAGATTGGCGAGCGTTTGCCGATCCATGTAATTCAGCATCGTAGCCAGCAACAGCAATCCGCTGATCCACCAGATCCATGTTTGAGTCCGACCACTCTGCGATGTCGCAGCATTTTCCTGCGATTCAAACGGATTCGGAGCAGTCGACATGCGACGCTTTCTGCTGAATAGTTGTCGGGCGGGAAAATGCTGAGGTTCACGCATGATGCGTGTTTCCCGACACCCCTTCAACCAGTACCGCGCGGAGTTTCTGCAAAAGGACGTTCTCTGGACTGAGATTGAGGCTGCGTGTGTTTTGGTGGAGTCCGGAACCTTACCTGGAAGGAGCCTCTGTCGACGGGACATCTGTCGACGGGATACTTACGAAGCCGGGCAGGCTGCGTTAGAATGTCAGGGATTCACTTGTCAGCGAGTACCGACGAAACTGAAAATCGACGCTGACGCTTCGTATTTTGGGAAAGTGCTGCATTCATGCCCCGTATTAAGGCGTTTCAGGCTCTGCGACCGGTTGAAGAACTGGCGGCCAAGGTGGCTTCGGTTCCTTATGACGTGGTCAACCGCGACGAAGCGGCGGCTTTGGCGGAGGGAAATCCGCTGAGCTTCCTGCACGTTGTTCGCCCGGATATTGACTTCCCTCCGGAGAAAAATCCTCACGATCCGGACATCTACGAAAAGGCGTCCGACAACTTTCAGAAGCTGATCAGTGGCGGCGTTTTGAAGCGAGACCCGGCGGACTGCGTCTATGCGTATCGTCAGACCATGAACGGACGATCTCAAGTGGGAGTGGTTTGCTGCTGCCATATTGATGACTACGAAAACAACCTGATCCTCAAACACGAAAAGACTCGGAAGAGTAAAGAGGATGACCGTACACACCACGTGTTGGCTTTGAACGCCAACGCCGGCCCTGTGTTTCTCACCTACCGCGGCGAAGAGGACATTGATCAAAAGGTCGCCGACGTCGTTAAACAGACGCCTCTGTATGATTTCGTCGCAGCCGACGGTGTCCAGCATACCGTTTGGCGAATCGAAGATGCTCAGCCATTTGTTGATGCCCTGTCAGCTGTTCCAGCGTTTTACATCGCCGACGGTCATCATCGAGCGGCCAGTGCCTGGCGATCGGGCAAGGAGCTGCGTCGTCGATTGCCTGACGGAGGCACGGGCAACGAAGAGTGCAACTGGTTTCTCTCCGTTCTGTTTCCCTCAAATCAGCTGAATATTCTGGCCTACAACCGTGTGCTCAAGGATATGAACGGCCTGACCGTCAGCGTTCTGCTTGAGAAGCTTGACGCCCTTGGTGATCTTGAACGAACTGACAATCCTGTTCCCGATTCTGCCGGATCATTCTGCTTTCTCATCGACCATGACTGGTGGAAGCTGACAATTCCTCCGGATCCACTGTTCGTTAAGGATCCGATACGGTCTCTGGATGTTTCGATTCTGGAGCGTCTGGTCCTTCACCCGATCTTCGGCATTGAAGACGTTCGCACAGATCCCCGCATCGACTTCGTTGGTGGGATTCGCGGTACATCTGAGCTGCAAAAATTGTGCATTGGCGGCGACTGGGCCGTAGCCATCTCAATGTATCCGACGACCCTGGATCAACTCATGGCTGTGTCTGACGCGGGTGAGATCATGCCGCCGAAAAGTACCTGGTTTGAACCCAAACTACGCAGCGGACTGCTTGTGCACACGCTGGAATAGCGGTTGATCTAACGCAACGCTGGGCCGATTTGATGACAGATCGCCCAGCTTTTGTTTTTGTAGAACCGAGCAGAGCAAGGACCGGCTTTGATCCGGAAACTCGGGTTCTCTACTTGTTCGATCTTGTCTGCAAACTTGTCTGCTGGACAGAAACAGCGATTGACCTGACGCTTCGCTGCATTGATGCCGATCTGAGACAGATCGGCCTACTTTTTATTGTGGAGTCCTTTGATGAAAACGTCCGCTGTGACCACGCTGAGTCTGTTTCTGATGGCGTCCGCTTTTCTCGGTACTGCTGTTGCTGACGAAGCCAAGATCAAGCCTGTCCGAGCACTACTGGTGCTCGGTGGATGTTGCCACGACTACAACGCTCAGAAAGATCTGCTGGCGAAAGGGATTTCTGAACGAGCCCATGTGGACGTTGTCATCGCTCTGGACAAGGACACAACCACCGGGCACATGAATCCCGTCTATGAAAAAGCAGACTGGGCGGAGGGTTTCGATGTCATCATTCATGATGAATGCTCATCGGATGTCAAGGACCTTGCCATCATCGATCGAATCCTTGAGCCGCATCGCCAGGGCTTGCCTGCCGTTATTTTGCATTGCGGAATGCACAGCTATCGCAGCGAGGGCTATCCAAAGTCCGTAACGCCGTGGTTCGAATTCACAGGGCTGCAATCTACTGGTCATGGTCGTCAGAAGCCGATCAACATCGGCTTCACGGCCCCCGATCATCTTTTGACCAGAGGGCTGGCTGACTGGACTACGGTCAACGAAGAGCTCTACAACAACAGTGAAGGCAAACTGCTGGACACCGCGACCGCTTTGGCAATTGGACAGCAGGAAGAATCGAATGATGCTGCTGTAGTCTGGACGAATAACTACCGTTCCAAAACCCGAGTCTTTGCTACGACGCTCGGCCATAACAATGCAACTGTCGGTGATGCGCGGTACCTGGACCTGGTCACTCGTGGATTGTTGTGGTCGTGTGATCGGCTGGATGAAAAACATCTGAAGGCCAAATAGTTTGATTGGCGATTGCTGAGTTGGCCCTTTCACGTTGCTTCGAGACTGGGACTCTAAAAATCGTCATCTTCGTTCTGCCGGCCGTTATCATCTTCATCTTCTTCTTCCTGATGCTCCCAAATCTCTGCTTTCAGGGGCTTTTGAACTTCGCCCAACTGCTTCCAATTCGACTCCGACTTCTGGTGCTCCAGAATTCTTTTGAAAGCTACCGTCGGAGATTCGGCGGAGCAGGATTCCTTCACCATGTTGCGCCGACTGTCTTCGTCCTCTTCTTCGTCGTCGAAATCAGGATCATAGGCGAGGTCGAAGATCTGATCGGCTGTTAAGCGATCGTGAACCACAATCAGTTGCTCGACAATACGATTGTATTCTCGGGATGGTATGCCGCTTACTTTTCGCCACGAGTTCAGAGCTCGTTCAGAAAGGAAGTCGCCGATCGCCGACTTCCACAGATGCTGAATTTGTTGGACTTCTTCCTCTGAACACTCCTTGTTGTTCATCTCGGCGATTCGGCGGATCTCCTGTTCGGTCGCGCCACCTCGTTCAATTCGCCAGTCCATTTCTCGCTTATAGGCTGTCTCAAACCGATCGACGAAATGGTCGGCACCAGCTTTCTGATAGCCGGAACCAGGGGAGGTCTCCAGCAACTTCTTCAATAACGTCGCTACTGGTTCTCCCGAAAGATACCAGGCGGTATGCCAGGGAGCCGCATCCATGCCGTGCTGTTTGGTTGAGCTGACCGTCCAGGACGTGTCATCTGCATATCGACGAACCACATCACTCCACGTTCCGACAACCGCGTGATCATAGATCACGCCATAGGCCTGATATTCCTGATGCTGAAAAGCTCGCACCTGAAGCGGCAAGCCTTCGACGTCGTAGTCACCGATCACGGTAAAACCCGCCTCCGCGAATTCGTGGCTCAGCTGTTCCACTTCGCTTTCGTGCATCCAATCTTCATCGTCATCGTCGTCATCTTTTGGCTGAAGCGTTATGCGATATGGCGGTACCGTTCCGCTCGCTGAGGCTGCGGCGTCCATCATGTTCTTCAAGAACGATCGGAACTTCCATCGTATGAAGATCAGCACCGCTATCACCAGAACGATAATGGCGACGATGAACGCGGCGACCAGTTTCAAGAACGTTATCATGCCAGCTCCTGGGTTTCGGTTGTCCTGTGGAAGCGGTCCGCGCAAGAAAAAAGCCCGACTCTTTTTAAGCCGGGCTTTCGCTGGTTCAGTTCTATAGCTGCTGAACTCTGCGGCAAATGGCTTCGGCCATCTCCTGAGTTCCCACGGCCGTTGGGTCGTTGCGATCCGCTTTCATGTCGTAGGTCACATCTTTGCCTTCCGCGATCACATCCGCGACAGCCTGTTCCAGCCTTGCTGCGGCTTTTGCTTCGCCGAGGTGTTCCAGCATCAGCTTGGCTGACAGGATCAAGGCGGTTGGATTCACTTTGTTCAGGCCCTTGTACTTTGGAGCACTTCCATGAGTCGCTTCAAAAATCGCTCCGTCAACACCGATATTGGCCCCTGGAGCAACCCCAAGACCGCCGACAAGTCCAGCACAAAGATCGCTCAGAATGTCACCGTAAAGGTTGCCCATGACAAGAACGTCGTACTGTTCCGGTTTCTGTACCAGCTGCATACACATATTGTCGATCAAACGTTCCATATAGGTGATGTTGCCAGCATCGAGTTTGTCTGCATTTGATGTTTCCGAGGGAGCGACATTCTTCGCCAGTTCCGCCCACTCGTGCTTTGCGTGATAGGCGTTCGCCACTGCCCGCGTAACGTCATACCAAAGACCGTCGGTGAACTTCATGATGTTCGCCTTGGAAATCGATGTGACAGACTTGCGATTGTTTTCGACCGCGTATTTGAAAGCGTAGTCGGCGATGCGTGTTGTGCCTTCCACAGACATCGGTTTAATACTGATACCTGTAGTGTCCAGACCTGTTGTAATCTTCTTGCCGGTCGCTGCTTCGTTGATCTGTCCGATCAGCTTTTCTGTAACCGCTTCGCCAGCCTTGAATTCCACGCCAGCATAGAGGTCTTCCGTGTTTTCTCGCACGATGACCAGGTCCACATTGCACGATTCAAAGAACGTGCGTACGCCCTTGTATGTTTTGCACGGACGAACGCAGGCGTAGAGTCCGAGTTCCTGCCGCAAATAGACGTTGACGCTGCGGAAACCCTTGCCGATCGGCGTCGTAATCGGTGCCTTCAGAGCGACCCCGTTGGCTCGAATCGATTCAAGCACACTGGCCGGAACTCCCCCTGTGGCCTCAATGACTTCGATGCCGCATTCCTGCACATCCCATTGAATCTTCACTCCGGTGGCCTCCACACACTTTCGTGTGGCTTCTGCGATTTCCGGACCTACACCATCACCTGGAAGAAGGGTTACCTTGTGCATTGTTGCTCTTCGTTTTTCCTGAACCTAGTGGACTGCGCGGACGTTCGCTGACACCAAAATGAGACGGTAACACAACATCCGTGTCGCTTCAACCTGCGGCTATGACAGCTCTTAGGCGATATTCTCGCTTTTGGTGGTTTCTCTGACCCGTTTTTGTTCTCAGATTTTCTGGTTTATGACTTTCCACGACGGCTATTTCCACGTCACGTTGTCTGTTCCGCCTTCTTCGCCATGTCGGTCGTGATTGCTGCTAAGATTCACGTTTTTCCCTGAACGCTTATTCTTTACCTGCTGGATTAGCTCGGTGGATCATCGCGTTTTGTGTGATGGCACCCTGGTTCATCGTTTCGTCTGCGAATAGAGCATTTTCTGTGTGATCATGTTCTCGTCTTCTGGCTGGTTCTCATTCCCGGTTTCAACCGACCAACGGTGGTTTTGCCTGACTCCAAGGGTCTTGACTTCGTAACAGTTGTCACTTCTTCATTCCCCTTTCTTGGCATTTTTGGCCGTATCGATACTCTTATTGAGTGAGCTCTCCGCTCACTTTTTTCCCTCTCGCATTGAAAATGAACCATGACCTCAACCCCTTTGACGCCGTCTGCCGGACTATACCCTGCTCACGCGGAGTCTGCTGACACAAAGAAAAGGCCTCGCCTCCCCTATTTTCTCGCCCTGCTCACAGTGTTTGTTTTCTCGGCGGCGATTCTCGCCCAGGTGTTTGTCAGCGAAATCGAAGATGCCGTACATGTAGGACTCGACGTCATCATGGTGCTCACCATTATTGCCATGAGTGTTCTCATGTTGTTGTGGTTAGGCTGGTTCCTATTCTTGAGCCGCTGGAGCTGGCCAAAGCGGATTACTGCTTCTGTCATTTTGGTGCTGCTTCCTATCGGCTTCCTGAAGATTTTTCGCCCGGTTCATGGTGGCGATACCAATGTCGTGAGATTTGAACCCATCTGGTGTCAGCGTCCCGCTCCTCTTTCCGCTGAACTTTTACCTTCGGCTGGCGTTGATCTTAGTGTCGAATCCTCTACCGACTTCCCTCGGTTTCTTGGATCAAATCAGAATGGCTCCATCACTTCAGGAATCGAAATTGATCCGGTGACTTTCGCGAGTGGCTCCAAAGTACTCTGGAAACAACCCATCGGACTGGGATGGTCGGGCTTCTCCTCACGTAACGGCTACGCTGTCACGATGGAACAACGCAGCGACCTCGAATGTGTCACGTGCTACGATCTTTTGAATGGCGAACTCAAGTGGATCTATAGTCATCCTGCCCGCCACAGGGATACCATCAACCTTGGTCGAGTTGGACCTCGGGCCACGCCTACGATTCATGATGGACGTGTGTACGCCGTCGGTGCTGTAGGAAATTTTGTCTGTCTTAACGGATCCGATGGTTCGGTTGTTTGGCAAAAGGACCTGAATGAGATCCTTGGCATTACGTTTGGTCAGGCTGTTGACGGGGACGGCTTCAACACTTTTTTTGAAAGCAATACCACGCTTGCCTGGGGACGGTCTGGTGCACCGTTAATTGTTGAAAATACTGTCGTCGTTCCTGGTGGTGGCCCCGCCGGAGACAAAAGAGCGACTTTGTTGGCCTTCGACTTACTCACTGGGGAATTGGTCTGGAAGGGCGGTAAAGAAATGATCGCCTATGGTTCGCCTGTACTCGGTACCGTCGCCGGAAAACAGCAAATTCTGCTCACTGGCGAAACTCTTGCGATGGGTTTCGAACCTGCTCGCGGCGATTTACTCTGGTCCTATGCCAGACCCGGACAATCTGACGGAGCCGCAAATACGTCCCAAGTCACCGTGATTTCCGATACTGATGTGCTCATCTCCAAAGGGTACCCAGATGGTGGCGGCGATCGCATCAATCTCGCTTCCCTGGATGGGAAAACCACTGCATCCCCTGTGTGGCAAAGCACTCGAGTGTTAAAGACCAAACTGACCAGTCCCGTTATTTACGATGGTCACGCGTATTCGCTTTCGAACGGATTTATGGAGTGTGTCAATCTGACTGATGGCAAACAGATCTGGAAGCGTCGAGGTCGTTTTGGACATGGTCAGGTCCTGTTAGTTGGTCACCATATTTTGCTGCATAGCGAATCCGGCGAACTCTTCCTCCTTGACGCTACTCCTGATGAATATCGCGAACTTGGCGTGATCAAAACTATTCAGGGTGTCTGCTGGAATACTCTCTGTCTCACCGGAAATCGATTACTAGTTCGCAGTGAAATTGAAGCTGCGTGTGTGGTATTGCCGGTTATCAATACTCCTGGCCTTTGATCGCTTCACCTTCCTATTTGTCATCCCACTTCGATTTTCCTGCCTTATTTGTTTGCCTTGGAGCCTTTCTGTGACTGTTTACCGTTCTTCCTTCTTTGCTTTTTTGGCCCTTCTGTCCTTCGGTTGTGCTGAATCTACGCCGCCGCGACCTGTTGTTCCCAAGGCCAGCGAAGCTGAAGTCTCTGCTATCAAAGAACTACTGCTGGCTGAAGCTGTTGTGAAAACGGATGAAGGGGGTTCGGCCACCGAGGTCAGTTTTCAAAAGCTTTCTCCTACGTCTGATAATTTACTTCTGCTTGCCGAACTCAAGTCACTCCGGTCACTCAATCTCAGTGACTCGTCCTTTAATGATGACTCTTTGGCTGTTCTTGAAAAGGTCACTGATCGTCTTACGAACCTTGATCTTCGTGGTTGTCAATTGTCTGACATCGCCACGCCCATGATCGCTCGTTTCACTGAACTCCGGGCACTGCGATTTTCTGGGAAAAATGGCAAGACTTCTATTGGAGATGATGGTCTCGCTGCTCTCGCCGCACTCAAAAATCTAAAGGTGCTTGCTTTGGATGACCTTTGGATCGGTTCGACGGGTATTGAAGCTCTCGCTGCACTCAAGAATCTCGAAGAGCTTTATCTCGCTGGTACCGTGATTGATGACGATACCTGCAAGACCATTGCCGGCTTCCCTCGACTCAAGAAGTTGCGTCTTGCCAGGACTCAGGTCAGCGACGATGGGCTTGCTACTCTCTCCACCTGTTCGTCACTTGAAGATCTTGATCTCAGCGAAAATTCACTGATCACTGACGCTGGTATGGTTCACCTTGCTAAGTTGACTTCTTTAAAGAAACTTAACCTTTGGCGTGTTCAGATTTCTGATGATGGTGCTTTGCTGCTTGCTCCACTGACTAAATTGAACTGGCTCAACCTCGATAACAGCAAACTTGGCGATCGTGGTCTTCCTTTGCTGAAGAACATGAACGCTCTTACCTTTCTGCACATTGGTTCCACCCAAGTCACCGAAGCCGGCGCTTCCGCTCTCTTTCATCTTAAGACGCTTAAGGATCTTAAGCTCACAAGAACTGCTCTTGGTGCCAGCGATACTGCCGTCGCGGATTTGAAGAAGAACCTCCCTGACACGGCTATTCAAACCGAATACGTTGAAGCCGAATAGTCGTTTGTTGATAACTTGTTGATAGTCACTGGTTGGTCGACTGGTTCTTCGCTTACTGTTTCCGCACCCTCCGTTGCTGCTTTCTACCTGCGTGTTGATGGTTGCCGATTTATCGTCCACTCTGCCCCCCGTTTTCCGACTGTTTCCCTGCCCTTATTCACTTTCACTGCTTCTCTGTAAAAGGTTTTGCTGCAAGCACTTACAACTTGCACACTTTGAGTTATCAACAATTTGGTTTGTGCCTGTTAGTACTTCTACTTTCAAATAACTCTTTACTGAAACACAAAACCAATCAACGAGAAAAGCCCGGTTGATGTGATTCAACCGGGCTTCTTTGTTCTTCGTGATTCATGATCCTGCACATGAGGTTCATGACTTCACCATCGACTTGTTTGAGCTACGCCACTTCCCAACCCGAACGATACTCTTTGGAGATCAGTTTCGCGGCCTCAGGCGCATTGGTGGCGACCAGATTCTCGGCATCCCACTCTAAGGCTTTGCCGGTCCTGTACGCCACATTCCCCAGCAAAACAGTTTCGGTCAGGGCACCGGAATAATCAAAGTTACAGGTCGTCGGCGAACCATCTTTACAAGCCTTGATCCATTCCGCGTGGTGCCCAATCGAGTTCGGTATGGTTTGTTCGGGTGGCTTGAACCCGGAAAACTTTTCACCGGGGAAAAGTTTGTATTTGCTGTAATCAGCAAACATAGAACCTTCTGTACCAACGAACATCACGCCATTTGGAGGAACAGCCTGACCGGCCACCTTTTTTGGGATCAGTTCGCCGTCGTACCACGTGAGCTTCAACGCTGGCATCGAACCACGGGCAGGGAAGTCATATTTAACGATAAGGCCAAGAGGACAGGTCTCAGGGTGAACAGCAGGGCCCTCAGCTTCGCAGCGAGTAGGATGACGAAGATCAAGAGCCCAGAAAGGGAGGTCCATGTAATGGCAGGCCATGTCGCCAAGAGTGCCTTGACCGAAATCCCACCATCGTCGCCAGTTGGCAGGATGATACATACCATTAGCGTATGGACGCTCAGGAGCAGGGCCGAGCCAAAGATCCCAGTTAAGATTGGACGGTACCGGATCGGCGTTAGCAGGTCGCTCGCCGCCACCCCAGCCTTTACCAACCCAAACGTGCACTTCGGTCACGCCACCGATAACGCCAGCGCGGATGATTTCAACCACGCGACGATAATTGTTTTCGGCATGAATTTGAGTACCAAGTTGAGTAGCGACGCCTTTTTCAGCAGCAGCTTTGGCAATGATTCTAGCTTCGGAAACGGTGTGAGTTAGCGGCTTTTCGCAGTACACATGTTTCCCGGCGTTGATGGCACGAATAGCAGCCGGAGCATGATGATGGTCGGCAGTGCCGATAACAACAGCATCGATTTTGTCGCTTTCAGCGATAATCATTTCTCTGTAGTCGGCGTAACACCGTGGTTCGAGATGATTTTTCTCGGTCAGCATTTTTTTCGCTTTGTCGAGGTAATTCGAATCAACGTCGACAATAGCAACAATGTTCTCGCTCATCACCCCGTTAACATCTTCAGCAGCGCGATTAGCGGTACCGATGCAGGCGATGTTGAGCTTTTCAAGGATGCTGCGAGAAGGCTTGGCAGAGCTTTCAGAAACGTAAAGTGAAGCACTCAAAGCCGCAGCAGATCCAGCGGCGGTAGAGCAGAGGAAGCGACGACGATTGGGAGAGGGCAGTAAAGCCATGGGCGGGAACCTTCAAAGAAAAGGCCGGAAATAGAGAGTTAAGTGAAACGAAATTCGGTGTCAGGATAGACAGAACGTTAAGGGAAAAACAATGACAGTGAGAGAAAAGTGGCATCGGAGGCCGGCAGAGACCGTGGAGAGAGGCAAAGGTAGAGTGGACGGGAGAGTTCTAAGGAAATGAACAAAAGTATCATCATTGGTCAGGGCATAGCGGGGTCAACACTCGCATGGGAGCTGCACTGGGCCGGGCACGAAGTGCATCTCGTGGAAAGAAAAGAAGGTCAATCAGCGTCGCGAGTAGCGGCCGGTTTGATAACACCAATCACGGGCAAACGGCTCACCAAGGCAGCAGACTTCGATGAAGCAAATCGCGTAGCAGAAGAGTTTTACGGGAAGGTAGAAGCGACCATCGGGACAACGCTCCAGGAGAAAAGAGCAGCCTTAAGATATTTCGAAAGCGACAGTGAACGCGACACTTTTCTCGAAGAACGCGCGGAATTGATAGGCGAAGAAATAGAACTGCTGAGAAATGATCGCCAGCAAGTGATCGGGATAAGAATGCTCAAAGCCGCTCGACTTAGGGTGCAGGACTACCTGGAAGGAACACAGAGGTACTTTCAAGAGCGAGGTCAGTATCACGAAGCAAACGTAGACGCAGGAAGCGACATCGAGGTGAGAGCGGACGGGGTAAGCATAAGACACATAAAGTTGGACGGGACAAGGTTATTCTTTTGCCAGGGTTATCAGTCGCAACAAAACCCATGGTTTCCAGGAATACCAGATGCACCCGTGCGTGGCGAAACACTCACGGTGACAATACCGTCGCGAGAAACAAAGGACGTCGTTCATCAAGGTTATTGGCTGGCTCCTATCGCAGCGAAAGTAGCAGACAGGAATAACAGAACTTACGTTATCGGGGCGACCTATGACCGAGACAACCTAGGGGAGACGATAACAGCGTCAGGACGAGAGGAACTACTAGCAGCATTAAAACGCTTTACAGAAGAAGAAGTCGTGGTGATAGGACAGGCATCGGCCGTACGAGCAACGACAAGGGGCGGTCAGGCGATAGCAATGATGCACCCAGAATACAGCCAATTGGGAATCATGAATGGTCTGGGGTCAAAGGGTTCATTGATGGCGCCATTGATCGCGAAGAAGTTGGTGGAAAGTCTTTCACAGAAGGCAGCTAACGTGAGAGAGCCGTCGAAGCCCAAAGCGTTAACGAAGTTGGCTCATACGATAGTAGGAAGGACGCTTAGAGCAGGCGATACGGCACTCGACGGAACCGCGGGGAACGGCAACGACACCATATTTTTAGCTAAAAGTGTAGGAAGCCAGGGGCGAGTGTTAGCCGTCGACAACCAAAGCGAAGCAATAGAATCAACCAAAACAAGATTGCATGCAGAGGGAATAGAGAACGTAGAACTTTACGAGGAGGATCACAGCGTCGTTCTGCGTCGCCAGGTACAGGCGAACGAAAGCGTGCAGGCGATCATGCTGAATCTGGGTTACAGGCCAGGCGGCGATAAGCTGTGGACGACGAAACCAGAGACAACAACCGCCGCTTTGGAGGCAGGAATAGAATTGCTGAGCAAAGGAGGGGTGATGACCGTAGTGGCCTACCGCGGTCATCCAGGCGGGAAGACGGAAGCTGAAGCTGTGCAACAACAAGCTCAAAAACACGCCGCCGCTGGGATCAAGGTCGATATCATACCGGGTTCAGAAGATAACGAAGAATCACCGGTGCTGTATGTGTTTAGAAAATGAATCGAGCAAGCAACATCGAAGGAGATGTTCGAGAGTGGCTACTTGCGACCATCGAGACTCATACCAAACCAGCGACGCAGAATGAATTCGCCCAAAGCAGTCACGGCGGCGAAGCACAAAGTCCCCAACGCGGTCGAAGTCAGCACAGTGGCATAAAGTTCGGACAGGTCTAAAGACGCCGACTTTCGCTGAATCATGGCACCAAGACCAGGTTGACCCGCACCAACGAAGAACTCGCCAACAATCGCACCAACGATCGCGGATCCGCACGCAATTCGTATACCAGCAAAAAGGTAAGGCAGGGAAGAAGGAACTCGGAGCTTGATCAACGTCTGAAGCCGCGTAGCCCCATTGAGTCGGAAGAAATCCAGTAGGTTAGGATCGATCAGCAGCAGCCCGGTCGTTGTATTGGTGATAATAGGAAACAAACTAATTACACAGGAAACCAGAGTAATACTAAAAAAGCCTCGACCAAAAGAAACAATAACAATGGGCGCGATAGCGATAATCGGGATCGTTTGCAGAAGAACAGCGTAAGGATACAACGCCCGACGAATCAGAGTGGATTGAGAAAAAAGGAAAGCCAGCAAAGTGCCCAGCACGACACTCATCAACAAACCAGTCAAAGCCGCAAACGAAGTACGCGTGGTCGCTTCCAGCAAATCGTTCTTGATTTTCCAGGCCGAAGAAGCAACCGAATTGACAGGAAAATCGGCTGTGGCTTTTACCAACGGTTCAGGCCAGGAATCAGCGTTCAGGCGGCAGAGCAGGGGACTCGGCAGCAAAATGGGATTGATTTTCCCAACGACCACGGCCAGTTGCCAAAAGAGCAGCACAAGAAAGAATACGAACACAGGAGCAAGCCAGTTGAGTACTGGCCAGGAACGACGAGTCACATCGGTTTTATTATTCTGGCTCATGCTGGCACCTCAGTGACCGTATCGGACGTACGAAACAAGGCCGCACTGATCGTGCTGATAGACTCATAAAAACCGGCGGATTCTCTGAAATCAGCGGTTCGGCTTCCGGTACAGGAGACCGCCACCGAAGCGACTAAACGAGAAGGAGTGCCGCTTAGTACGATCACACGGTCGCTTAGAAAAACGGCTTCGTGCAGATTGTGAGTCACAAGAACAGAAGTTAATCGACGATCATCATGAATTCGGCGAACATCTTCCTGAAGCTTAAGCCGTAACAAATCATCCACGGCGGCAAAAGGTTCATCGAGCAGCAGGACATCAGGTTTGGTCGCAAGAGCCCTGGCGAGCGACAACCGCATCTGCATACCGCCAGACAACTGTTGGGGTCTCTTGGAAGAGTCAGCAGCCGTTAAACCAACTTGAGCCAGCAGTTCGTCACACTCAGTGGACGACAAAGGAGCGTGATTTCGTGAACGTCCCAATTCCAAAGGCAAAAGCAGATTGGCCTTTGCTGTACGCCAGGGAAGCAAAGTGGGATGTTGAAAGACGAATCCCGTACGATTCGTAGACGCGCGGGCAGAATCAGATCTGATGACTTCGCCAGCGGAGGGAAGTATTAATCCGGCGAGTAGTTTCAACAGGGTGGATTTACCGCAACCGGAAGGACCGACAATCGATAAAAATTCACCGTCTACGACAGTGAGTGACAGATGCTCCAGAATCGCTCGTTCAGATTCGGGATACCGTAGAGTGACCTGTCGCAGATCAAAAGCGGGAGCGGTGGAAAGGTGGGACATACGCGTCCGACTCCGAAACAACAAACGAGTAGAGCAACCAGGAGACTTTGCAAGCCATCGTAGTCCACATCGTGACCGAAACAAATGAGTTCAATCAAGGTAGCATCATTTGCGATACAGAGACTTTGAGTGGTGAGCAAAGAGCAGTAGCCGGAACCGTTAGAATTCGGCACCGAGTACTAAACATCGAAGGAAAAGCCGTATTTGCCGGGAAAGTACCGGGTATCGTCCAAAAGAACCAGACTTCTGGTAGGATCCAGGACGGACGACAGGGCCAGCAGTCGACGATCATTCGGGCTGAGCTCAACAAGAAGTCGGAGCTTTCACGGGGTAACGCGAAGCTCATCAAATTCACCTGTTCCTCATAGGGCTGGTTCGCTTGAATGAAGTTGCCTACAAAAATCTGATCAGCGGAAACACGAAAGGCCTCGCAGCAGCATTAGCGAGGCTGGCGCTGTCGGTCCTCGAAATCGCTTATCAAATCGTGATCGCAGCCCGCAACCAAATGTTTGACATGGGATTGCGAAGGAGCAAAAGAGCGACGGTACCAGTGATCAGCGTAGGAAATGTCACCACCGGAGGTACAGGGAAGACGCCCGTGGTCGCGCTTTTGGTGACGATGCTTCAAAAACATGGCATGAGTCCAGGCATAATCAGCCGCGGTTACAGATCCGTCGACGGTGTCTCCAACGACGAAAAACTTGTGCTGGAGCGGTTATGTCCCGATGTTCCACATGAACAAAATGCCTTGCGAATCGAAGCAGCAGCCCGTGTGACGGCGAACAGCAGCGTCAACGTGATCGTGATGGATGATGGTTTTCAGCATCGTCAGCTTCATCGAGACATGAACGTCGTGCTCATCGACGCGACGAACCCTTTTGGTTACGGACACCAGCTTCCCCGGGGTTTGCTTCGAGAGCCGTTGTCAGCCCTGAGGCGAGCAGATGTCGTATTGGTCACTCGTTCCGACATGGTACCGCAGGGAACGATAGAGAGTATCGAACGTCGCATCTGCCAGATTGCTCCAGAGCTGCGCGAGCGATTATTTCGTATAGACTTCAGAGCCGTCAGCTGTATCAATGGCAGAGGGGAACGATTTTCGATGGAGGAACTCAGCCAGGAGCCAACGATGCTGGTTAGCGGCATAGGAAATCCAGAAGCCTTCGCAGACACTTGTCGGCGAGCGAATCAAAAGATTGCTGGAACACGCTGGTTTCCCGATCATCATCATTACACAGAAAATGATCGGGCGGAGATCGAGAAGCAGCGTCAGGAGCTTGGTGCCAGACGAATCATGACGACGCTCAAGGATCTGGTAAAAATGCCATCATCAGGTGATTATGTAGCTCTGGAAATCGCTGCCACGTTTCCGATTCCCGGCCAAAAAGAAGTGATGGAATCTTTGCTTAAAGCAAGACTGAGCCACACGCAGTAGCTGTTTTTCCTTCGGGAGCCCTGTCCGGGAGGGCAAAGTTGTCAATAATGCGTAGAGCCCGGATGTCCGGGTGTTGAATAACAGACAAGGGAACACTCGGAACATGACAACTCAACAATCCCGACCGGCAACGCTCTCGGAACTTCGCTCCAGCGGCTGGCAATCCAGGACCGTAAAGTCAGAAATCAGAGAGAATTTTCTAAAACTGCTCGCTTCAGGTGAGGAGCTGTTTCCCGGGATCGTAGGTTACGAAAACACCGTAATCCCGGAGATCAGTCTCGCGTTGCTTGCCGGTCATGACATCCTGTTCCTTGGGGAAAAAGGGCAGGGCAAAAGCCGCATGATGCGGGCACTGCCACGATTTCTGGACGAGGCGATACCCTATCTGGATCTGCCCGGATGCCCGGTGCATGAGGATCCCTATAAGCCGATAACCGCCCAGGGGAAACGGTGCCTCGCAGAAACACCGGCTGATCAGATACCCATTCGATGGTGGCCGCGCGAGGAACGATACGCCGAACGTCTGGCACCGGGAACAAAGTTTGCCGATATCGTAGGAGAAATCGACCCCGCAAAACTCGCTGGCGGAACCAGCATGTCGGCGGAGGAGGCTCTGCACTTCGGCCTGATTCCTCGAATGCATCGCGGCTTGTTTGCAATGAACGAATTGCCGGAACTTGATGAACTCGTTCAGGTCGGGCTGTTCAATATTCTCGAAGAACGAGACGTGCAGATCCGAGGTTACCCGATTCAGTTTGACCTGGACGTCATGATTCTGTTCTCAGCAAATCCGTCGACGTACAACCGAAGTGGTAAGGTCATACCCCAGCTGAAGGATCGCATAGGAAGCTTGATTCAGACTCATTATCCGGCGGAACGCGATGCCGGAATTCAGATCATGGAGCAGGAATGTGAGATTCCTCTGGATGGCGATTTTCCGGTGATCGTGCCATTCTTCATGAAGCAGATTATCGAAGAAGCCAGCCGAGTCGCTCGCAAGAGTCGTTACATCGATCAGAGTTCCGGTGTTAGTGCGCGCTTCAGCATCGCCAACTATCAAACGATGATCGCCAGTGCTCGACGACGAGGAGCCGTGCTGGGCGAGAAGCCAGCCGTACCCCGAATCAGCGACCTTGGCCACTTGTATTCATCATCGCTTGGCAAGCTGGAAGTGGACTTGATGAGCAGCCATCAGATGAGTGAACGTCAGGTGTTGGATGCTGTCATCGCGGAAGCCATCAAGACAGTGTTTGCGGAATATGTGGAACAGCATGGACTTGAAGCGATCTCGCAGATCTTTGCAAAGGGAGTAAAAATCGAAGTTGGCGATATGTTGCCGAGTGTTCACTACGAATCGCTGCTCAAGCGAGTACCACCAGTCTGGGACAAAGCTTTCGAAATCAACGCCAGCGAAAGTGCGGCGGTCCGAGCCTCATGTGTCGAATTCGTTCTGGCGGGTCTCTACGCCACAGAACGCATCAGCCGCGCACAACGACATGGAGTGGTCACGTACGAAGTCGAATAGCCGAATCGTGGAAGAGAATTTCGGACGGATGAACGCAGCATGCGCAGGGCAAGCACGACATGGCAGCAAAGAACACTGACACTATTGACGTGTTTGCTGATCAGCAAAGTCGTGATTGCCGTGCTACTCATGAGATCGGGGAAGAAGGCAGCCTCAGGCCGGAAGAGGCGGCGTGACCTGCCATCGACCGCCAAAGATCCCAGCCGATCGACTCGTTTTGAAACCCCTCAAAACTGAGCCCGCTCTCCCAGCACGTTGCCACAGGTAATCCGAGTGAGCATAGTACGACTTCGCCTGCGCAGCCGACCGATTTTGGATGATGCGTAACATGACACCATCAATACGATATCAAACCCCGCCTGTCACCGGGAAACTTCACAACAGCAACGCTGGACGTTGCGTTCATGAAAGGCAGAGACCAACTCACCCTCGTTTTGGCCGTACTCAACACAGGACGTTCAGTACTCCGGTGTGTCGGACTGGAGTAATGAACCGAATGCCCGTTTTTCACATCGGTCGTGACCACCGGAGCGTCGAACGATGGGGACGCAAAAGGGCTCGGCGAGTTGTTGATACGGTAGAAAGTCGGCTCGTGTGTGTGCTGCGGGCGGGCGTTTTTGCGGGAGGGCCTGGACGAGGCAACTGCGCCGCATGCTTCAGGTGGGATTGCTGGGGCTGGCTTCGAACTTTAGTTCGAATGCGGAGTAACGCAGAGTTGGCCCCGAGGCGTCTTCCCAGCCGTAGGGGTAGCTGCCGATGTGCCAGGGACGGATCGACGCGTCGGCCATGATCTTAAAGCCAGCCTGGCGAGCTCTCTCGCAGAATGCAAAGTCTTCGCCGAGGTACCAGGGGTTGCCTTGGTATTCTCGAATCAGTGGCTGGAACCAGGGAACTATGGCTTCGCCGAAACTGAGGTTACAGGTGGGCAGATTCAGTTTGTGCTGAATGTCCAGATACACCTCTCGCCGGACGTGCAGAAACCCGGTCGCGGCGTACATCAGTTCAATCAGGCCACCCTTCTTGCCAAACTGAATTCCCTTCGTATCGTCGAGAAACTTGCAGGCCAGTTCGCGTTTCGCCTTCTTCGCATAGATTCCCGCCACGATCGGCATTTGATGATTACGAAGCTTCTCGACATCATCAGGATTGAAACCGACGTCCGAATCGATCCAGAGAGTTTCTGCAAACCCATCTCGCACGGCATTGCTGGCGATGGTGTTTCGGGCCACATCGATCTGCGAGAAACCTCGAATCCGCCGAACTTCGTAGCCTCGGGATTCGAGGACTCGCAATGAGTCTTCGCAGGGAGCAGCAATGGCGTCACCACACGGAACCAGGACGACACAGGCTTTGGGATCGGAGATGCTCATATTGATCGTCGCAACGCCTTCTGCCAGTCATCGTCCACGTCCACAACACGAACCAGCCCGTCAACATCGGCAGGTGTGTCTTTGTGAAAGCACAGCAAGTTAGCTTCTGGTTGAATGGACTCAAAGACGTTCTGCGTGTTACCAAAGAAATTGGCGGGATTGAAGTAACTGCGGATATGCCACCAGGCGACATAGTTCAGAGACTGCAACATCTCCAGCAGTGGGTGAGAACGCTCGATCGTATTATTCTCGACAAACAGCACGGGGCGGAACCGTTCAATTGTCGCGGCTGCTCCGGTGAGCACATCGACCTCCATACCTTCGACGTCCACCTTGATCAGATTGCAGCGAGTCAACTTCAGGTCATCGATTCGGATGATCTTCACCATCGCTCCGGAAGCATGCCCCGAGATCGCCAACGCCGCAAAGTTAAACTCCTGCCGAGGATCAAGCACCGGTACTGGTATCCTCCCCGCTTCACGCCCAACTCCGACTTCATGGGCGACCACATTGCTGAGTCCGTTCAGAGCCAGATTCGCACACAGGTTTTGAAACACCAACCGCTGCGGTTCGAAAGCAACGACACAGCCACTGTCCCCGACCATCCGCGAAAACGGCACTGCATGAGTCCCAATATTCGCCCCCACATCCAAAACCACATCGCCGGGCTTTATAACCTGAGCCAACAACTCAATCTCCGCCTCACACCATTCGCCGTACAACTCCAGTGACCGCCCAATAAACGTGTCATTACGATTGAACAGAAACGTGCCATGTCGACACACTGTGGTTGCTATGTAGCTTGAGATACCCGTCATGGATCGAAAACGTCCGATCATCATGCTGGAAGATCAACAGTTTTTGACCAGTCTGTAAATCCTGCCCGCATTAGTGGCTCTGGAATCGAAAAGTCTTGAGCAGAGCAGTCGTCTCCGGCGGCAAGCACATCATTCATCGTGATGCCAAGATCCTTTCCTGACCAATGTACCGCAAGAATCGCCAAGTTCTCGTCACAGAGGTGATTATAGAAAACTCTCAACAACAATTCATATGTCTTCGAATCGACACCGTTGGGGTAAGCGCGAGTAACAAGTGCGTCCGTGGATTGGAGGTGCAATGGCAAGACGAAAGCCATTCTACATTCCTTTGAATGGTACGGATGGATGAAGGAGCGACTGAAAGGCAACTCCCTGTTCCTTTGCTCCCCTCAAGAATTTCGCGTCCGCTGTCATTGTCGTAATACCGAAGTAGTCACCTGTTCCAAATATAATTTTGTCATTTGAGCCTACACTGCCTGTCACACGAAGCCCCAAGGCACCCGGCGAGGGTGTATCGGGAATAACTTGCACCCGATTCATGAATCGATCAGCCCTTGCCTTCTCCAGTGGGCCAGCCGATCGAAGATTCACTTGAAATTCATTCGCGGCAGTTTGACTCATCACCATTTGCTGTCCGGCAACCTCAGATTTTAGTGAATGCCGTATCGGTGAACCTTCTGATACAAACGCGACTGCTGTACCCGTATCTACATTGATCTGAGGTAAAACCCCATCCCCAAACACTCCTGTGCCAGGCAAACCGTCGATGCCTGGCGTGCCAACCGTGATGGACGAACCAAGTCCGACGCTGTTTGTGGGTGAGGCGTTAATGATCGTCTGGAACTTGTTGCAGTCGACATTGTGCGTGAGCACAGGCGGTCCGCGGGAGCCGTGGGCGCGAACGAAGTAGGTGTGGAAGTCTTCGACCTCAAAGTTGAAGACCGGGATGCCGTCCGGGTGCAGTTCGCGGCTGGTGGATTCCAGAATCGCAGTGCCGCCGTCGACATCGTCGAGTCGATCGCCGAGTTTCAGATCCTTCGCATCGATCCACTGGCCGAGAGCACGAACCCAGAACGGATGGTCGTCCGTGGTCTCGATCGTCTGCAACTCGTCCGTCCGCGGATTGCGAACCTGAAGGATTCGCAAATGATCCGAGTCCTTGCGAAACACATTCGCCACTCGCTTCGTTGTGATTTCGCCCGATTCGGGATCCTTCGCAACGACCTCTTCGCCAACTTTCAGATCGGAAATGCGTTTGGTGACGTAACGAGGGGCGAGAGATGTGAATCGAGGATTGCCCGCACTGTCCAACAAGGGCGAAGGACACGGAGGGCTGACGCCCTGCCGCTCGCCGGGTGCAAACGAAGCAAGCGTCGACGAATCGACCGAACGATGTGGATAGCCTTTCGCAAAACACACGACTCCGGCGAGCAAGCACAGCCCACCGATGAAAAGCGTTCGCAGTTGCATCTGAATATTTTTAGTGGATCTCATGGAAGCATTGCTCACAGCGATTTCACGGTGCTCCGCATCGCCTTGATGATGGACGTCTGCCAAGATTGCAACAATTCCTGGTCATTTGCGTTGGCCGCTTTCACACGATCGGAGATGCAACATAGCACGTCCATCACAAGTACCGCAGCCCGGTTGGGAATTTGATTCCAGACATCCCAGTCTTCCACACACGGCAACAGTGAAACATAGAAAAGATCAAAAAAATCGGAATCGATCTTATCTGGGGAGCGAAGCGACTCAATGAACAGCGACGCCGCACTTTCGAAGGCAGCAAGCACCGTCTGTTCTTTGGTCTCGTGGACGTAAACGGCACCGCAGACGACAAACCCTTTCCAGTCACTGCCGTCAAGGCTGTAGACCTTATGCCCCAGGCGATCTGCAATCGACGGCCGACTCCGTGATTCTGCGACGAAACTCCAGTCCGTTTCGACTACCCGCAACATCTTCGTGTAGCACCGGCACTCCACGGCACTAACGTCTACGAAGATAATGTCGACCTCTGTTTCATTATCGGTCGCCCGAAGCGTTCCGAAGACAAGTGTGCCACGGTTCGGCTCATAGGAGTTCAAGGAAAAAGGTCGATGGTGCTCTATGATCGAAGTCATCTGAAAGGATTCGCTACCGGTGAGTCAAACATCCAGAAATCCACTTCTCCAAGTCGGCCTGCATCGTGGAGTTTTTTCAATTCCCAAGCTGTATTGCCACCGTTCTGCATCTCGAATCGAATGATCTCCTCCACGCTCCGACTCGTGCGTGGCTTGAACCCTTCCAAATCGACGCTAAATCGAACAGAACGGTCCTTCACAAGACCAAGGAATTCGTCCTGCCAATGAGCCTCGTGTGCAAACAGCAGATGCTCGGCATCTAAATCGTTGGCAAAGCCATAGAGACGTCCACCTTTGGTTTCGCGAATACCCAATGCAAAGTGTCGACCACTTCCTTGGTGAACTCCTGTCACCACACCTCCTGTCAATTCCTCGGCGGCGGAGAAAACGTCTCTCGCTTGCTCTGGACTCAGGCCATTTTTCTTTCCGAATGCTATCAGCGTGGAATTCTCTTCTATGAATCGCGTAGCAAGTGAGTATCGAGCACTTGCATCCTGAGCAGCCTGTTCTACTGCCGCGAGTGAGACGAAACCACACTCGGTATTGTGCGTGAGCACGGGCGGACCGCGGGAGCCGTGGGCGCGGACGAAATAGGTGTGGAAGTCTTCGACCTCAAAGTTGAAGACCGGGACGCCGTCCGGGTGCAGTTCTCGGCTTGTGGATTCCAGAATCGCGGTGCCGTTGTCGACATCGTTGAGTCGATCGCCGAGCTTCAGATCCTTCGCATCGATCCATTGGCCGAGTGAAGAAACCCAGAACGGGTGGTCGTCCGTGGTCTCGATCGTCTGCAACTCGTTGGTCAGCGGATTGCGAACCTGAAGGATTCGCAAATGATCCGAGACCTTGCGAAACACATTCGCCACTCGCTTCGTCGTGACTTCACCCGATTCGGGATCCTTCGCAACGACCTCTTCGCCAACTTCCAGATCGGCAATGCGTTTGGTGACGTAACGATCAGTGAGAGACGTGAACTGAGGCTTGCCGACATCACGAATGAAAGCACTCGGAGGGCATTTCGAAAAGCCCTGCTGCTCGCCCGGTGTGACGGAGGCCATCATCGATCGTTCTATCGAACGGTGTGAATAGCCTTTCGCAAAACACACCACTCCGGCCAGAAGACAGAGCAGGCCGAAAAAGAGCGTTTTCAACCGTGTCTGATTGCTATTGATGGATTTCATGGAAGCGTTCCTTGATGAAGTGTTACGAGGAGTAAATTGTCACGCAACTGC
Organism: Planctomycetaceae bacterium; assembly: GCA_041753135.1. Classification (GTDB taxonomy): domain Bacteria; phylum Planctomycetota; class Planctomycetia; order Planctomycetales; family Planctomycetaceae; genus SXXK01. The sequence continues at coordinate 4,042 of JBGSVD010000017.1, read as the reverse complement.
AAACCGAGGCATTTGAACTACACCACGGCTGCTTCCATCCTTTCATAGTCACAGAACGCCAGATCGAGATTGCTCAATTCCTGTTGTTGACGTTTGGTCTTTCTCTTCTGTGCCACAGAAGAGGCCAGAGAATGTACTCCCACAGCAACTAACGTGGCTCCTGTCACTATCCAGAAGCTGCTGCCTGAGTCTTCTGAATCAGGAGGCGAAACAGTTACTGGCAGAGAAGCGATCAAGTCATTGTCGGTTTCATAATCCTCAGGGAGTCGAACCAATACTTCCGTATTCGCTGTGAAGCACCGAGGAATAACGCCCTCCACTGCCGATGCGACGACCGGGTTCGAGGGCAGTTGTGAGGGATTCACATTCAGTTGACTTGCCAGCCGTGATGCCTGGGCCGCGTCGGCCACATTCCCCACGATCCTCCCGGACCGGGCTCCACGACCTAATCCATGGGCGAACCCAGCAAGCCCTGCGGTGGATGAGGCCAATCCAATGGCATCCAACACCCCGAACGTCCCATTGCGATACGCTGAATAGCTGTCATATACGCCCACAGCGTCACCGGCAACGTTGTACGCCACGAAGGCTCGTGCAGCGAGTAGACTTCCTCTGGAGGCGTTAGCGGCTCCAGCAGCGGCACCGACAATCGAGCCCACCGCAAAATTCGCCGCGATACCAAATGCCAACCCAGCATAATAGGCTCCATGCTGAGCCGCCATCGCTTGGGCGCCGTGTGTGCGAAAGACGGTATCGAAATGCCCAAACGTCACCACGTCCCAGGCTCCGTAGCCGAAAGCTCCGATGCCAGTGAATGGGCTTGGCCCGGAGTGCTCCGGAACCACCGTTGCTGAATAATCGGTGCCGGGGAACGGATCGTTGCCGTTGAGCAGGAATCGCGAAAGGGGCCATTGTACTTATTGATCAAAGCAGAATGTCCCCTTATCGGCTTCACCCGATTGATGGCTTCAACAAATTTTTCGAGCGGCCGCGAGCACGATTGCTGGGAAGTCGCGTGGAATTTCCCAAGACTCCTGAAGGCGGCAGTTGGCGAAATATCGCAGAGAACTAACTCAACAGCCTGCCGTTGCGGCAGGTCGTCCCTTCAGAAAATGAATACTGTTCGATGGCATTAGTCAACAAAATGAAACTCATTCAACCCCAGCAAGGCTTGAAACAGATCTTTCCAGCGTGCCTCATGGTCCGTTCCTGCGGATTCGGATTGAGATGTCACAAATTGTTTAGCAAGGTCCATTTCCTGGACCGTCGGCTCGCGTGAAAACAGCAGACGGTAGCTCGCCACCAGTTTCCGATTGGCATCACCAATTGGTTCCAGACGTTGATACAGCGAGGTTGACTGCTGCTCCATCCAGGCGGAATTCAACACAAACAATTGCTGCAGCGGAGTCGTCGTTGGTTCACGGCGAGGACTGTGCGAGCTGGCTTCCGGGAAATCGTGCATACGCAGCATCGGGTGTAATTCTTCACGCTCGACCCTCACATAAAGTGTCCGGCGAAAATTGCTCAGGTCGTCAATCGGACGCGAAGGGCCACCCATTGAAATATCCAGTTTACCGCAAACAGCCAGAGTCGCATCACGCCACATTTCTATGTCCAGCCGACGGCGATTGGCACGCCAGAGAAAAAGATTGGCCGGATCAATCGCATGGGCTTCGTCTCGAAATTCGGCAGACTGCCGATACGTGGCCGACAACAGTATTTCTCGATGAAGCCACTTCAGGTCCCAGTCGTGTTTCACAAATTCTGCTGCAAGGTACTCGAGCAACTCCGGATGCGTCGGCCGATCTCCCTGAGCCCCGAAGTCGCTTGGAGTTCGGACAAGTCCCGCAGTGAAATGCTGATCCCAGATCCGATTCACAATGACTCGCGCAACCAGACCGCGAGACTGTTTCAGAAGAGCATCCGCCAGTTCCGCACGCCCACTTCCGTGGTGAAACCGTTCCGTTTCAGCCGACAGAAAGACTCTCAGGAAGCGACGAGGTATGATTTCACCAGGATTCGAAGGGTTGCCGCGACGGAAGACGGAAAGATCACGGAACTCACCTTCGCGATACTCCAGGCGAGTCCGATCGGCGCCGTCAGGCTGAACGTACAGACTGGCCTCACGCAGCACATGAGCCCATGGAAGATCCACATTCGGATGGGCCGCTCGAACGTCGGCGATCTGCTTTTCGACGGCTTCAGCTTCGAAAGACTCTTGCTCCTTGAGCGCTTTCAGCCTCGCTTCAAGTTCTTTTATCTGCTGCCCTGCAGCTTTAACAATCGCCACATCGGCCGACGGCAGAAGAGGTTGTTCAGCGAGCTGAGAACTGGCGAACACACCGGCGAGCCCATAGTAGTCTTCCGCCGAAATCGGATCGAACTTATGGTCATGGCAGCGAGCACACGCAACCGTCAGTCCCAGAAACGTTCTCGACACCGCATCGATCCGTTCATCCCATTCATCAGCGACAATCTGTTCAATCACTGATGGTGCGAGCTGAAGTTCTTTCCAGTAGGTCGGGCTGAGTCCAATAAATCCAAGTGCGGCCAGATCCTCCGGTTGCGTATCGGGCATCAAATCGGCTGCCAACTGCAACTTCAGGAATCGATCGTAAGGCATGTTCTGATTGAGCGACTGTACGACCCAGTCACGATAGATCCAGCCTCGATCGGTCGGGCTTTGCCAGTCAGGAGTGAAGTCGGTATACCGCGCCAGATCAAGCCAGACGCGAGCCCAGCGTTCACCAAATTGTGGCGAAGCGAGCAAGCGATCAACAACCTTCTCAACAGCGTCCGCACTATCGTCGATCAAAAAAGAATCGAGTTCTTCCGGAGTCGGCGGCAATCCGATTACGTCGAATGATAATCGTCGCAACAAAGCCGCGCGTGGTGCTTCGGGATTGGGAGTGAGCTGGTGTTCTTCCAGCTTCGCGAGGACAAACGCGTCAAGTGGTTTTCGAGTCCAACCACTACGATTGACAGGCGGTATCGGTGAAGATGCCAGTGGCCGAAACGACCAGAACTCTCTCGCGGAATCATAATCGATGGCATGAGTTGTCGGTCGTGGAGTCACCTTGTACTCCGGTAGTACCGCTCCATCCAGAACCCAGCGTTCGAGGACAGCGATTTCCGCGTCCGGCAGTTTGCCTTCGGGAGGCATCTGCAAATCGACATCCGCATATCGCACCGTCTGGAGAAGCAAACTCTTTGCAGGATCCTCCTTAGAGAACATTGTCCCTCGACTGCCACCCGCAGCGATTCCCGCGAGTTTATCAAGAATCAAACCGCCGTTTTCAGCACCCTTTTCAGACGAATGACATTCGAAGCAACGTTTTGCGAGAAGCGGGCGAACCTCCGATTCGAAGAATTCGATCCCCGCGGTTGAGGTTCCAGTCGGTTGCTTCAGCTCGTCAGCGTCGCAATGGTCGAACGCAAACAGAATCGCGATCGCCAGGATTCGCACCGGTACGGAAAGTCGAGCGGATAATCGTGTGGGCAAAAGCGATGACAACATAGGGTCGCAGCTTTTCAAAGTGCAGGGAGGAGCCTTGCGGGACGGTCAGAGTATCATCCTGATCGCCGTCTTGCGACGATCACAGGCGAACAGGGTCAACACACAGGGTACACAACCTCGCAGCTGTCGCTTTAGGAGAACTTTTGGTTCAGCCAGGAGGTCGTGGATCGGCTCCACCGGTGATGTCAGGTGCAGTGGTGACTCGACACCCTTTTTCGGCAGTCCCGCGATGGTTCAAATCATATTGCGAAGCCATTCATGCGGCCACGACGATCTTCAAACGGTCAGCGACCTTATCTCGGCAAAGGGAAGAAAATCTCAGCACAATTAATGTAAAGCAATTGACAAAGACCGTCGATGGGGACAGAGTATGAACCACCACGTGCGGATAAGAGTGCGGATAAGAGTGCGGATAAGAGTGCGGATAAGAGTGCGGATAAGAGTGCGGATAAGAGTGCGGATAAGAGTGCGGATAAGAGTGCGGATAAGAGTGCGGATAAGAGTGCGGATAAGAGTGATTCTCGC